>NZ_LNAK01000043.1:0-809583 GCF_001445685.1 Rhodococcus sp. KB6
TGGGGGAGTGACTGTGGGGGCGAAGCGGGTGGGGGAGTGACTGTGGGGGCAACTGCGCGAATCAGTCTGAATTTTTGAGCAATTCGAGCGCCGCGTCCCGGCCGGCGCCGAAGGGGTCGGTGCCGATACCGATCCCGTCTGCGACGAGGGCACCTTCGTGAAGCAGCATGATTGCCTCGACGAGACGTTCGTCGGCTAGTCCGTCCGTCGCCAGAACGCGCCGGAAAAGGTCTGACATCTCCCGCTTTTGTTCGGCGATGACAGCGAACACCGGATGTGAGTGATCGCTGAACTCGGCGTGCGCGTTGATCATGCTGCACCCTTTGCCTCCGCTCGCCTTGGACCAGGAGGCGGAAGCGTCGAATACCGCACTCAACTGTTCGGCGCGGCTAGCTCCGGCTGATGCGAGCTTCTCGTCGCGAAAGATTCGCCACCGCCGATCTCGAGCCCTCAGGTATTCAACGACGAGACCGTCTTTCGAGCCGAACCGTTCGTACAAAGTCTTCTTCGTGACGCCGGCGTCCAGTGCGACGGTATCCACGCCTACGGCATGAACCCCCTTTTCGTAGAACAGCTTCGACGCAGACTCCAGAATGCGACGCGCTTTCGGAGTCAATTCGGGTGTGGATTCCTCTGCCATGGACAAAAGTATACCGATCTGTATAGTCGGGCTCATGAGTAAACAGATCGGTATACCTCGGATCGTGACCTCGAGATCTGCCGTGACGGCTACCTTGTCGGTCCTGTTCGTCGCGTGCTGGAGTTCGGGATTCATCGGAGCCAAACTAGGCGCCGGCAGTGCCGGGGTCCCCACGCTGCTGATGTGGCGTTTTCTCCCGCTCGCGGTGGTACTGCTCCCGATTGTCTGGTTCTCCGCCCGGCGCCAGAACACGATGCCGACACCACGGGCTCTCGGCAGGCAGGTGGTGATCGGGATGCTCTCCCAGAGTGGCTACCTGTTGTCGGTGTACTGGGCAGTCGATCTCGGCGTGAACACCGGAACCACAGCGCTGATCGACGGTATTCAGCCGCTGGTGGCTGCCGCACTGCTCGGTCCGGTCCTCGGTGTCGCAGTCCCGCGTATGCAGTGGATCGGGTTGGCCATCGGAATGGGCGGCGTCGTGATGGTCACGGCAGCCGATGCCGGGGCCGGCACATCGGCGCAGTGGTGGGCGTACGCGATTCCGTTCCTGGGGATGCTCAGCCTGGTTGCATCCACCTTCGTCCAGCAACGCGCTCCCACGTCCACACCGCCACTGCAGGCTTTGGTCATCCACTGCTCAACCAGCGCAATAGTTTTCACAACTCTGGCGATCGTCTCGGATGCTGCCGTACCGCCGAGTGTCAGCACATTCTGGATCGCGTTGCTCTGGTTGATCGTGTTGTCCACCTTCGGTGGTTACGGGCTGTACTGGCTGTTGCTCCGCCGCATCGGCATTACGTCCGTCAACACCCTGATGTTCTTGATCGCCCCCGTCACCGCGGTCTGGGGTGCACTGATGTTCGGAGAATCCTTCACTCCGTTCACCGCGCTCGGCTTGGCGGTGGGCATCGTCGCCGTCGTCGTGGTCACCCGGGTGGGCAATCGCCCGAAGAAGCAGGACGAGGGCACGGATTCCTGCCCGCCGAGAGCTTCGATCACGTCGCGCTGATGAAGGCCGATCGGGATGTGAACCGCTCGCGGAGCGCGGTGAGTTGCTCTGCGGTGAGCTTCAGTCCGTTGATTGCGTAGTCCTCGACGGTGCCGAAGTGCGTGCGCATTTCGTCGAGAGCTGCGTCGAAATAGCTGTCACGGACTCCGAGGAGGGGTCGTAGCACTTCTGCGTCAACGCCTTTGCTCGCGGCGAAGTCGAGGATCGGTTCTGTCATGGGGGCCAGATCGGTGTTCGTCTCCAGGTAGTCGGCGCGTACATCGGCTTCGTCGGCCCCGAGGAGGAGTAGGAAAGAGGTCGCGGCCCACCCGGTTCGATCCTTGCCGGTGGTGCAGTGGAAAAGTGCTGCCCCGGTGCGTTTTTCGTCGATGAGGTCGAGGTAGAACGTGCGATAGGCGTCGAGAGCGGACGGCAGGCTGACGAAGTTGCGGTTGGCTTCCTCCATCTGTGCGATCCCACGTCCATCGCTGATGGTCTCGGCGTATGCGACCGGGTCCGTCATGAGTAGTCCAGTGGCCGCGGCGTTTTGGGCATTGTCGGCAAGTACGTCGAGCCAGACTGTGCGCGTCGAGTCAGGGAGATTGTCGAGTGCGCCGTCGCGCTCGGCGGCGGTCCTCAGGTCGTATACCGTCCGGACGTCCAAGTCGGCGACCGCGGCAAGGTCGTCGCCGTCGAGTTTCGCCAGAGTCGCCGAACGATAGAGCGCGCCCGCGCGGACGGTGCCGGCCGCAACAGGAATGCCACCGAGGTCCCGGAAGTTCGGAGCGGTCTTCAGGAGAACGCGGCGATCGAGCGGGTGAGTTGGCATGGCTGACTCCTTGTGGGTTCCGTTTCCGAACTGATCATTCATGCCTTCTGCACACTGCGCACGAGCTTTTCGGCATTGCGTCTCTTGATCCACTTGTCGATGACGAGAGCCATGAAGATCCACCCGCCCAATGCCGTGATCACCCACACGATGATCGGGGCGAGGATCCAGGACCCGACGCCGCTGATCTCGATACCGTCGGGGACCAGGGTCGCAACCCAGAGCGCGAGCAGTGTGGCGACCAAGCCGACACCACCCGCGAGCGGAGCCGCGTAGTGCAGTGCCACGCTGAGCACGAATGGGCCGAGGATCATGTGTGCGAGGGTTAATACACCGATAGCGGCCAAGAAGCCGTTCACGCTCAGGCTGACCCCGGGAAGAGCAAAATGCACGACGATCAGCGCGATCGCGCCGAGAACACATTGCGAAACGAGCTGAAATAACAGACGCATGGCTTGTACCTCCGTGATCAGGTCGAGTCACCCGAGAGTGGTGTGTGCGTGGGGAACGCTTTGCTGCAGGGCTTCGGGACGAGGCGCCGTCCAGGTGCCGTCGAGCACGGAGGGACGGGGGCGGTACAGGCGCAGTACGTAGTTCCACCCGGGCATGATGGGCAGTGCGTTCGCGACGCCGTCGAGATGGACCCCGAAGCGAATGGTGGTGCTGCCGTCGGAGTCTGGGGTGGCCGTGAGGCTGTTGATGCTGTTGACGCCCAGAGCGTTCTCTTCGAAGTATCCGGCCGCGTTGTACAGCGAGACCGACCAGAACGCATCCACGGGAACATCGTTCAGGCGGAGACGGTATTCCCCGACCGGGAGACGTTCGTCGAAGTTGACGTAGGTGGCCTCGTACTCGGGAAGGCCACCCCAGCCGGATGCGGTACCGAGCAGGTGCCTGATCGGATCGACTTCCGCAGCGGTACCGAATGAATGGTCGTACGTGGTGATGCCACGCGCGAGTGCGAGGAGTGCGTCGCGGGTCTCGGTCTGCGATTGCTCGTCGTAGTCGGGCAACGGGAACTCTCCCGTTCCGCCGCCGTCGATGTTGAGGGCGTCTTGCAACCGGTTCACCTCGGCGACGTCTTCGGGGCTGTTCGGATCGACGAGGATGCGCACGATCAGTGCGGCGTAGTCGGTCCCGACCAATTCACGCGTGAGCAGGTGCTCTCCCGGGTCGCGCAGGATGACGGGACCGTAATGATCTTGACTGACCACCCACACGGAGATGTAGCGCTTGCCGGTATCGGGCACCGTGATCGTGACGTTCTCGCGCACGTCGATGATCGCGCTGCTGTACAGAGTGTCGCGGTTCTGGCGGATGATCGGCTGGTTGTCGAGTGACCCGAGATCACGAGTGTGGTTCCACGTGCCCAGGCCGACGCCCGCGGCCAGGCGAGCGAACATGAGATCGGATTCTGCCCGATTGAAGTTCAGGACGTTGACGGCGATCGTGGACATAGCGGGTTCCATTCGGTGTCGGGTACGGAAGCGGGCGCGGGAATCCCTCGCCTCTGTCGGGGTGAATCAGCCGAGCAGTCGCGCTTTGGCGGCTTGGAACTCGGCCTCACTCAGCAGGCCTTGTGATTTGAGGTCGCCGAGTTTCTGCAACTCGGCGACGAGATCGACCGGGGCCGCGGGTGCGGGTGTGGGCATCGGGAGTGCGGCATGCTGCTGGGCGAATTCGTACTGCGCCTGCTCGTAGTCGGTCTGAGCTCTCCTTTGCCGGCGGGTGGCCATACCGTCGCTGACGGCGGTCGCAGTACCGGTGACGACCGCGGTGCGGGCGGCGAGGCCCAGTAGTCCGGGGCGGCCTCGTCTCGGGATGTACGGCATGTCAGACCTCCAATTTCGGGATGATCGTGTCCATGAGGGCATTGACGACGGGTGCGGGTATCCGCTCGTAACCCAGTAGCACCGCGCCTGACGCAGCGGTGCGGGCGGCGAGTTCGCGCTGATAGACCAGCTCGAGCGCGACCAGCAGCGCTGTGGCACCGGTGGGAATGGCTGCCGCGAGTTCGGTGATGTCCTCATGCCCGAGCAGACCGGACGCGCCGAGCATCTCGACGTTGATCTCGAAGCCGTTCGGCAACTCCTCGACCTCGACGAGGACGAGTTCACCGTCCTCGGACTTGGAGATGACGATCAGGTCGAGTAGTCGTACCAGGCCGGTGTCGGTGAGGTCGGTCAGCGCGGAGAGTGCGGCCGGGTCGAGGCTCTGTCCAGGCAGGCCGAGAAGGTAGAAGTCGACGGGGCCGAAACGCGCGGCACTCACGAGAGCACCTTCAGCTTGAGCGCGGCAAACTCGTCCTCGCTGATCGATCCGGCTTCGAGGAGTGCTGCAGCTGTGGCGATTTCCTCGCTGGGACTTTTTCCTGCGATCTGGCGGATATACGATTCGGCGGCATTCTCGGCGTCGCGCGCGGCTTTGTTGCTGCGTTCCGTCATCCCTTCGCCGCGGGCGACGAGATAGACGAGCGCGGTGAGGATGGGCAGGAAGAGCAGGAAGAACACCCAAACGGCCTTCAACCAGCCGTTCAGCTTGTGGTCGCGGAACAGGTCGGCGATGATCGCGAACAGCGCGAAGAGATATCCGATGAAGACGGTCGCCCACAGCATCCAGCCGAGGCTTTCCCAGAAGCTCATGTGTCTTATCCGTTTCGTGTCAGGCCTGCGCACACGGTATTCCGCTGACTCACGCATTTCGGTTGATTCCGGCAATTCTCACCGGTATCGGGGGGCTTCGATCGCGGTCTCATCCGAAGCGGATGAGACCGGATTTTCACGGACATCGAACGTCTCGAGTATCTTCGACACATGATCGAAGCCGTGCGTGACGCACTCGCCTCTGGTGAGGCGGAGCAGGCTCGACGAGTCCTGCGGAAAAACTGGCTTCGTTTGATTCTCGAATCTCACACCAGGGAACTCGAGCAGCTCTGCCTTGCTCATCCCGATCCCCACGATCCGCACATCCTGCTGATACGGGCGTGCTGCCGCGATCTCAGCGGTGATCCGTACGGCGCTGAGTTTCTCCGCGGGCAGGGTCTGCGGGTGGCGTCCGACGATTTTGTCGTCTGCTTCACCGACCTGCTGCTCGCTCCGGACACCTCGACCAAGGCCGTCATCGCCGATCGCGCGCGTCACGCGCTCGCCCAGTGCGAGCCCGAGGACGATTACCCGTCCGCGCTTTTCCTCCTCGGATGGACCGAGGTC
Source organism: Rhodococcus sp. KB6 (assembly GCF_001445685.1). Taxonomy (NCBI): domain Bacteria; kingdom Bacillati; phylum Actinomycetota; class Actinomycetes; order Mycobacteriales; family Nocardiaceae; genus Rhodococcus; species Rhodococcus sp. KB6. The sequence goes on from NZ_LNAK01000043.1 coordinate 5,670, forward strand.
AGGCTTCGTCGTGACCTTCCTCGTGCCATCGCGCTACTTCGCTCGGCCGGCGACGAGGCGCAGTTGCAGTCGCGTACGGAGACGTTGCGTCTCGCACAATCCAATTTGGCTTTCGCACTCACCCACGCAGGGATATTCACCGAAGCCGAACAGATCCTCGACGGCCTTCCTGCTCGAGAGGTGGCGTCCGACTGGGAACGCTTCGAAGGCGGTCTCCCACAGTCGAATCGAGGGTGCATCGCCTACTGGCGTGGTGACTTCGACGAGGCGATCGCTCAGTTCGACTCGATCATCGAGGAGGGCAGTCCCGGAACCAACTTCGAGGCGCTCGCCCGTCTGTACCTGGTAATGAGCCTGATCGCTCTGAACCGGGAAGACCGGTACCACAACGCCGCTCGTCTGCTGCGAGGCGTGAGCACTGCGGACAAGCACGGCATTCCTTGGGATACGCTGCGGCGCGTCACCACGGCCTGGCTCGCCCACGCTCAAGGACAGGACGAGCAAGCTCGCCGCATCGCAATGCCCACGCTGACCAGAACAGGTGCTGCGGTCGCTCACGCGCTTCTCGCGGAGCTCTACCGAGTCATGGGGGATCCGGGCCCGTCGGCTCAAGCGCTTCGCTTGGCAACCTCGGCCGCGCTGCCGCGATATGCGCTGGTGAGCACCCTTGTCACGTCTGCCGCCCTGAGCTCCGTCGCCGGGCGTGGACCGCAGGCGCACGAGCAGTTGGATCGTGCGCTGGCGGAAGCAATCCCCGAGCGGATTCTCGCCCCATTTCTGAGCGGCGATCCGGTAATCGTCGATCTGTTGAACGCGCACGCAACACAGGGGTCGAGACACCAGGAGCTCCTGCGCACGATTCTGGAAAAACGGGGCCAGCTCTCTGCCAAACTCGCCGGAGTCCTGACGGAACGTGAGAAAGAGATCCTCACTTTTCTGCGAACTACGATGACTGCAGACGAGATCGCTGCGCACCTCGGCATCGCCTATCCCACTGTGAAGACTCACATTCGCTCGATCTACCGCAAACTAGGCGTGACCAAACGGCGTGCCGCTGTTCAAGCAGCCGACAACCTAGACCGCGGGATCGGGGGCGATTCCGCGGCGGAGGCTGCGAACCGTCAGGTCCAAGGCTTGTAGGCGCGTCCCGGAACCACGGTTCACGTAGTCCATCGACGTGTAGAGCAGTGACCACAGCAGGTTCTGCACCCAGTCCGAACCCATGTCGGGGTCGATGGAACCGTCGGAGTGTCCGCGCTCGATGGCATCGGTGACTGAGTCGTCGTTCGACGCGGACTCGGCAAACGAATCTTCCTGATACACACCGGGAGTGAAGAACAGGACCGTCAAGAGGTCGGCCAGTTCGAAGTATTCATGGCACAGGCGAACCAGCGCTTCGGCTCCGGTACCCTCGCCGAGTCGAGCTGCTGCTGCTGCCTCTCCGACGGCGCGGGTGGCCTCGGCCGCGACTGCGTCGACCAGGTCTGACCGTTCGGGAAAGTAGCGGTGCAAAGTGGTCCGGCCGACCTTTGCGGCCGAAGCGATCTCGCTGAGGGTCGCAGCAGGCTTGGATGCGAACACCGAAACGGCAGCATCGAGGATGGCCTTCCGTGTGCGCTCGCGGGTCGCGCTTTGTTCTGGTGCACTGTGGATCGTTGTCACGAATCCGAAGCGTAGCCGTGTCCGGTTTCGGTATCCAGTGTTTCCGAATCGGAATTTCTCTTGCCCTTTATGGAACATTCGTGTTCCATAAATTCATGCTTGAATCCGACGCTTCTCAGCCCGCACCGAAATGGAGCAATCTCCGCGTCCTCTCGGAGTTCGCTCGACCGCATCTGCCGTCGCTCCTTCTCGGATTGGTACTGGCGCTGTGCGGCTCGGCGGCGACGCTGGCAACGCCGATGGTCACCAAGTGGGTTCTCGACACCCTCGATACCGGTGCGTCGCTGAAAGGACCTATCCTCACGCTCGTCGTCCTTCTGATCGTCGGTGCCGTGCTCGGTTGTGCTCAGTGGATCGTTCTCGGAACCGCCGCCGAGAAGGTTGTCTTCGACGCCAGGTCGTCGCTGGTGAAGCGATTCCTGGCGGCGACCGTACCTTCGCTGCAATCGCGATCCGTGGGTGAATTGGTCACCCGGGTCACGTCTGACACCTTGCTGCTGCGGGAGGCTGCGTCGTCGGCCGCGGTGAATATTCTGAACGCAGCCGCGTTGACCATCGGAACGATTGTTCTGATGGGCGTACTGGATCTGCCGTTGTTGGGCGTCACCATGGTGGCAATCGTGTTCGCCTCCATACTCTTTGCGGTTCTGATGCCTCGGATTTCCGCAGCGGAAGCGCGAACCCAGGAATCGCTCGGTCAGCTCGGCGGCGTTCTCGAGGGTGGCTTGCGTGCGATCCGGACGGTCAAGGTTTCCCTCGCCGAGGATCGCGTCGGGGCTCTGGTGACGAACAATGCGTCCGATGCGAAAAAGCATGCGATCACGGCAGTTCGAGTGTCGGCAACCGCGTGGACTGTCGCGTGGACCGCCATTCAAGGATCGATCATTGCCATCCTCGGCTTTGGTGCCTGGCGAGTCGCCGACGGCGAAATGGCAGTCTCGACGCTCATCGCGTTTCTGCTCTACGCCTTCACCCTGATGGGGCCGGTGTCGGAGCTTGCGCAGAACGTGACCTCCGTTCAGTCGGGAATCGCGGCAGCTATCCGGATTCGCGAGATGCAGTCGTTGCCCACCGAGCAGTACGACGAGGTCGTGGACGTGGTCGCGAAAACCAACGCTGCCGCGCCGCTGATCGAGTTGCGCGACGTCACCGTGAGCTACCACGGATCGAACCAGCCGGCGTTGCGCGATGTCTCGCTGGTCATTCCGACGCGTGGGCACATGGCCATCGTCGGCCCGTCGGGTGCAGGAAAGACGACCTTGCTCTCGACCGTGCTGCGATTTGTCGAACCGCGATCGGGTGAGGTTCTCCTGCATGGAGTCGGTTACGACGCGCTCGATCACCGCGCTGTGCGCGAGAGTCTCGCATACGTGGAGCAGGAGACACCGGTGGTGCCCGGAACGATTCGGGAGAACGTCGTCTTCAGCCATCCCGATGCGACGGACGAAGAAGTCCAGGCCGTTCTGCGCTTGCTCCGGCTCGACGACGCGATCGAGGCCCTGCCCAACGGACTCGACACCGCTCTGACGGCCACTTCGCTGTCGGGCGGCCAACGTCAGCGGATCGCGATGGCGCGCGCAGTTCTGCGGCCGAGTGCTTTGCTTCTGCTCGACGAAGCCACTGCCCAGGTCGACACGCTCACCGAAGCCGCGATTGTCGACGCGATCAACGAACGTGCGCGCACCGGGGCCGTGGTGACTATCGCTCACCGGCTCTCGACGGTGCGTGACGCCGACTGGATCGTGGTCATGGAAGACGGTCGGATCCGCAACATCGGCAACCATGACGAGCTCATGGACAAGGACGATCTGTACCGCGACATGGTGGTTGCCGGCCGGCTCGATCAGGGCGAGGCAATGCTCGAGGATTGTTGACCCGACGCGTCGGCGTGTGCGAGAGTGCTGATACCGAGCGATCGCTCGGTCGGGATGTTCTTTCGGAGGTGGCTGGTGGCAATCGATCTGACGTACGCGCCCGAGGTGGTGGCGCTGATCGAGAAGACGCGCGACTTCACGCGCAACGTAGTGCTCCCCATCGAAGACGAACACGCCGGTGACATCGCTGTAGCGGGTGGCGATGCAATCCGCATCGAGATGCAGTCGGCAGCAAAAGAAGCCGGTGTCTTCGCCCCGCATGCGCCGATCGAGTACGGCGGACACGGACTCAACATGAGTGATCGCGCGCCGGTCTTCGAGGAAGCCGGCTACTCGCTATTCGGGCCGACGGCGCTCAACATCGCGGCGCCGGACGAGGGCAACGTTCACATGCTGGCCCACGTGGCGAACGAAGCACAGAAGCAGCAGTTCCTCGCGCCGCTCGCAAGCGGGGACATGCGGTCGGCATTCGCCATGACCGAACCCGCGCCGGGAGCGGGTTCCGATCCCTCGGCTTTGAACACCCGCGCCGAAAAAGTCCCCGGTGGCTGGAAGATCAACGGTAAGAAATGGTTCATCACCGGCGCCGACGGCGCCGGGTTCTTCATCATCATGGCGCGCACGTCCGGTGAGCCCGGGCAGCGCGGCGGAGCGACCATGTTCCTGGCGCCGACGGACACTCCCGGCCTGGTAGTGGGTCGACACATCGACACCCTCGACAAGGCCATGATCGGTGGGCACTGCGAGGTCACGTTCGAGGATCTCTTCGTACCCGACGAGGCCGTTCTCGGTGAGGTCGATCAAGGTTTCGCCTACGCGCAGGTTCGCCTCGGTCCCGCCCGCATGACGCACGTGATGCGCTGGCTCGGTGCAGCGCGCCGCGGCCACGACGTCGCCGTGGCCAGAGTTGCCGAACGAGAAGGCTTCGGCTCGAAACTCGGTGATCTCGGAATGATCCAGAAGATGGTCGCCGACAACGAGATCGACATCGCAGCCAGCCGCGCACTTCTGGTGCAGGCCTGCTTCGAACTCGATCAGGGCGGGCACGCGAGCAACGCGACGTCCATCGCCAAGACTTACGCTGCCGAGGCGATCTTCCGGATCGTGGACCGCTCCATTCAGATGTGTGGCGGAATGGGCGTGTCCGGCGATCTGCCGCTGGCACGCTTGTCCCGCGAAGTGCGTCCCTTCCGCGTCTACGACGGCCCGTCCGAGGTTCATCGCTGGGCAATTGCGAAACGTGTTGTCGGAGCTGCGAAGCGCGCTGCTCGGGAGGAGTCGAAGTGACGGACTTTCCAGGACTCGATCTCGCGGCGCTCCACAAGTATCTGCAAGCCGCTGGCGTCGAGGTGAGCGGAGAGTTGCGAGCCGAACTGATTTCAGGCGGCAAATCCAATCTCACCTACGGAATCTTCGACGACAACTCGAAGTGGATTCTCCGTCGTCCACCCACGGCCGGCCTCACGCCGTCGGCGCACGATGTTGCGCGCGAGTTCCGAATCACCTCGGCGTTGCAGAACACCGCCGTGCCGGTCGCGCCGACCGTCGTGCTGTGCGAGGACGCCTCGGTGATGGGTGCGTCGTTCACGGTGGTCGAGTTCGTCACCGGTCAAGTGATCCGAACCAAAACCGAGTTGGAAGCTGTTCCGGCAGCGCAGGTCACGCAGTGCACCGACGAGTTGGTGCGTGTTCTCGCTGCACTGCACGACGTCGACTACACCGCAGTGGGTCTCGGCGAACTCGGCAGACCCGACGGTTACGTAGCCCGCCAGGTGAAGTTGTGGGCCGGTCAATGGTCACGCGTCAAGACCGAGGACTCGGCCGATGTGGACAGGTTGGCGTCGAGCCTCGCGGAATTGATTCCGGCGGAATCAGCCTCGTCGATCGTGCACGGCGACTACCGGATCGACAACACGATTCTCGCGGCGAACGACGTCACCAAGGTTGCCGCAGTGGTGGACTGGGAACTGTCGACGCTGGGCGATCCGCTGGCGGACATCGCGATGATGTGCGTCTATCGGCATCCCGCGCTGGATCTGGTTCTGGGTGAGCCTGCTGCGTGGACGAGCCCGTCGCTACCGTCCGTTGTCGATCTGGCGCAACGGTATTCGTCCGTTTCGGGTCGTGAACTGGCGCATTGGAACTTCTACACGGCGCTCGGGTTCTTCAAACTCGCCGTCGTGGCGCAGGGCATCGATCACCGATTCCGAGCAGGAGCCACCGTCGGCGGGGGATTCGACAAGGCTGGATCTTCTGTGCCGGAACTGATCTCGGCCGGACTCAACGCACTGCAAGGGAAATTCGAATGACTCGATCAGCACTGGTCACCGGCGCCTCCAAGGGAATCGGGCTCGGCATCGCAACACGCTTGGCTTCGCAAGGGTACGGGCTGACCATCACAGCGCGTGATACCGAGCGGCTCGCCGTTGTCGCCGAAGAACTTACGCGCGCCGGATCGCCGGACGTCGTCGTCTCGGCCGGCGACATGGCGGACGAGAACTTCGCCGCAGCACTCGTCGCCACACACAATGAGCGATTCGGCTCCATGAGGGCTCTCGTCCTCAACGCCGGAGTGGGAACCAGTGGGCGAGTAGCGGATTACCCGATGCGACGTTTCGACAAGACCGTTGCCGTCAATCTCCGAACACCGTTTGCACTATTGCAAGCGTCGCTGCCGCTCCTGCGTACAGCGGCGGACGCGGACCTTGCCGGCGGAGCGAAGGTGATCGCTCTCGCCTCGATGGCCGGTGTGTATGCCGAGAGCGGCCTGGCCGTCTACGGAGCCACCAAAGCTGCGCTGATTTCGATGGTCGAGGCACTCAACGCCGAGGAATCCGGAAACGGCGTCAGTGCGACGGCCATCGCTCCCGGTTACGTCGACACCGACATGTCGGCATGGACACACGATCGGATCACACCGGACACCATGATCAAGGTCGACGACATCGTGGAGTTGGTGGACGGTCTGCTCAAGCTCTCGTCTCGAGCGGTCGTTCCGAAGGTCGTCATGGCGCGGGCCGGGACCAACGGCTACTCCGCCTGAAATTTCAATCCAGCTTGGCTTCGCCCCGCTTGCGAAAGAAGTGAAAGCCGGGCACCCCGACGATCGCCTGCCGCAGGTCCTTGACCACTCCGAGGAGTTCGTGGATCTCGGGCGAGACGGAGTCCAAGGTTCCGAGGATGGGCAGCACCGCGGCCACCCGGTCGGTGAGCTCCGGTAGTTGGTCGATCAGCTTGATCGCGGCGCTGACCTCTGCCTCGGAAAGGTCGTCGGCGAACCTGGCAGCCAGCGGCGCGAGCTGTAGGGCGATGGGCTCGTAGATCTCGAGGAGTTGTCCCGCGATGTCCGAGGTCTGCTCGACGGCCTCGACCAGTGTCTCAGCGCGAACGGTCACGGCGGCGGCTCCGATGACGACGCGGTCGGCGTTGTCGGCGATCTGGTTGATGCGTGCCACCAACCTCTCGACCGAGAAGAGGAGCGCCTCGAGTCGAGTGGGCAGGGTGACCGCAAAAGCGACCGTGGACAGGGACCAGTGCACCACGTCGCCGACGGAGCGGACGACGGTGGAGCTGCCGGGCAAAACTAGAGCCATCCCTCGATACTGCCTGATGTGACGTCAAAGTACAGGTAAATCTCACATTCACGAGGCCAGCGGCGTCTTCGAGGTGTCGGTGCCGGCGCGGACAATCAATTCACTCGCTGCCTGCTGCACCGCGCAACCTGGAAGGATCGAGACATGACGGCTATCCGTACGCACACCGTGATCGACTCGCCGATCGGGGAGTTGACGCTGGTAGCAGCAGGTGACGACCTCTGCGGGCTGTACATGGCGGAGCATCGCCACAAGCCGGACGAGTCCACGTTCGGTGATCGTTCCGCGGCGGTCTTCGGTGAAGTCGAATCGCAGCTCACCGAGTACTTCGAGGGTGATCGCACGGAGTTCTCCGTTCCGCTGGCGCCCGTGGGCACCGAGTTCCAGAAGCGGGTGTGGGACACCTTGCGAACGATCCCGTACGGCGAAACCTGGACCTACATGGAGCTCGCGCAAACTTTGGGTAACCCGCTTGCGATCCGTGCTGCCGCCGCGGCAAACGGCAAGAATCCGATCAGCATCATCGTTCCCTGTCATCGCGTGGTCGGTAGCGACGGAAGTCTGACCGGTTTCGCCGGCGGCCTCGAACGTAAGCGGTTCCTGCTCGACCGCGAGCACGGCGGCGAATCGGATGTCCTCTTCTGATGCGCTCGGCTCACAATTCGGTGATCGGGAACGTCTACCGGTCGTGACACTCAAACCGTTCGAAGACGTCGTGACCGAATACGGTGCAGTGGTCCTCCGTGTCTGCCGCGCGGTGGTCGGGCCCGTCGACGCCGAGGACGCGTGGTCCGAGACGTTCATCGCGGCGATGCGGGCATACCCGGATCTGAACCCGGACGCGAACATCGAAGCCTGGCTGGTCACCATCGCGCACCGCAAGGCGATCGACATCACCCGAGTGCGTGCCCGCGTGGCCGTGCCGACAGACGACGTTCCGGAGTTGCCGACGCGAATCGGCGTGCCGGGCACGTGGGATCACGAACTCTGGGACGCACTCGAACAACTACCACTCAAACAACGTGCGGCGGTCGCCTATCACTTTCTGGGTGGGCTGCCGTACGCAGAGATCGCGGACATCCTCGGCAACACGCCGGCAGCCGCCAGACGCGCGGGTGCCGACGGTATCGCCACCCTACGAAGAACCTACTTGTCCGCTACCGCTGCGGAAGGGAGTCACTCATGAGTAACGATGTGTTCGAGGCACTTCCAGCCGTTGACGCCGACGCCATGATCCGCCTACGGGCGCGCCTGGCTGCGCAGGCGTCCGAAGCCGAATTGATCGACGTGGCATATCGAACCGTCGATTCGCCGGTCGGAAAGCTGCTGCTGGCGGCAACTGATGTCGGCCTGGTGCGGGTTGCCTTTGCCGTCGAAGGGCACGACCTCGTTCTGGAACGATTGGCGGACACCGTCAGCCCTCGTGTGCTTCATTACCCGCGCAGGCTGGACACTGTCGCTCGCGAGTTGGACGAGTACTTTGCCGGTGCGCGTCGAGAATTCGATCTGCGCTTGGATTTCCAACTCGCGAAAGGGTTTCGACGCGAAGTGTTGCGTCATCTTCCCGAGATCGAATACGGCCACACTGCAAGCTATTCGGTGGTCGCGGCAGCGTCGGGAAGCCCACGTGCGGTGCGTGCCGTAGGGACCGCATGTGCAAAGAACCCGCTGCCGTTGGTGGTCCCGTGTCACCGGGTGGTGCGCAGCGACGGCAGCCTCGGGCAGTACGCGGGTGGCCCCGAACTGAAAGCGATTCTGCTGGATCTGGAAGCCGGCCGGTGAGCGCAGTGACGCTGCGCTTTCAGGCGCCCTATGCAGTCGAACCGCTCACCGGTGCCCTGCGGGCTCACTGCGTCGCAGGCCTCGAGCGTCACGACGACGGTGTTCACACCAGAGTCGTACCGTTGCCTTCCGGACCCGTTGTCGTGTCGGTGTCGTGGACCGACGACGGTGTCGTCGTGGATTCCGATGTGCCGGTAACGGATTCCGCAGTGCTGGAGGTGATCGTGCGCCGTTGGCTCGACCTCGACGCCGATCACACTGCTGTCGAAGCGGCGTTCGGTAGCGATGAGTTGTTGGCCCCACTCGTTGCCGCCCGTCCAGGATTGCGGGTGCTCGGCTCGGTGGACGGTTTCGAGACCGCAGTGCTCACCGTTCTGGGGCAACAGGTTTCGCTCGCCGCAGCGAGGACGTTCGGTGGTCGTTTTGTCAGCGCATTCGGGGTACCGGTGCAAGGGGATTTTCTTGCCTTCCCTGATCCGGACGTGGTTGCAGCGCAATCAACCGAGGGCATACAGAAAGCCGTCGGATTGACCACAGCGCGCGCAAGGACAGTGCACACGCTGGCAACTGCGGCAGCGAACGGCCTCGATCTCTCCTGGAATGCGGATCCTGTCCAATTTCGGCGAGAGCTGTTGACGCTAAAGGGAATCGGACCGTGGACCGCTGACTATCTCACTGTTCGAATTCTCGGTGATCGCGACGCATTCGTACCCGACGATCTGGTGTTGAAGCGAGCGTTGGGGGTTTCGTCGGGCAAAGAAGCCGCAGCGTTGTCCGAGCGCTGGCGACCCTGGCGAGCGTACGCACTCTTTCATCTGTGGACAAAGGAAGCGTTTCTGTAGTCGGTCAGTCTTTCGCGCGGGCCAGTTCGGACGGCCACCAAATACGTTTCCCGATGTCGTGAGAGAGCGCAGGCACCAGGACACTGCGCACGATGATCGTATCGAGCAACACACCGAAGGCCACGGCAAATCCGATCTCGGCGAGGAAGACCAGCGGCAGGATGCCCAGTACGGCAAATGTTGCGGCCAAGACGATTCCGGCTGAGGTGATCACACCCCCGGTCACCGCAAGACCGCGCAGGACACCTGCACGGGTACCGAATTCTCCGGTCTCCTCCCGGACTCTGGTCATCAGGAAGATGTTGTAGTCGATACCCAGTGCGACGAGGAAGACGAAGGCGAACAGCGGGAACGATTGATCCGCCCCGGCGAACCCGAATACGTGTGTGAAGAAGAATCCGCTCACACCGAGGGTCGCCGCGAAGGAAAGCACCACGGTGACAATGAGAATCACCGGGATCAGCAGAGCGCGGAGCAAAGCGGCCAGAACCAGGAAGATCACCACCAACACGATCGGGATGATCAGGTTTCTGTCGCGGACCGAGGCCGCCTGGACATCAAGGGTGGTGGCCGTGCTGCCGCCGACGAGCGCGTCGGCGCCGGGCACGTCGTGGACGGCAGTCCGCAGTCGCTTGACAGTTTCGAGTGCCTGCGGCGAATCGTAAGAGTCGGCGAGGGTTGCATTGATCATGGTTCGGCCGTCGATCGGTGCAACGGTGAAAGCCGCAGGGGCGCAACCCGCAGCGGCGGCTTGTGCGACGGCAGCGGGGTTGGTCTTGATCAAATCGCTGACCTTTGCGACGTCCACCTGGGTGCAGACGGCGCCGGGATCCTGCGAGATACCTTCGACGCCGCTGGCTGCTTTGATGACGGCGTCGGCCTGGTCGGCGTTTGCGGTGATCACGGCCGGTGCGCCGGCTCCGGGATCGAACTTCGAGTCGTAGAGTTCCTGTCCGACAACGGCGTCGGGACGATTGGTGAAGCTTTCGGTAGACGTCAGGCCATCGGTTTTGAGACTGCCGATCCCGGCCGCGAACAGGATGATCAACAACACTGTGGCGCCGATCCACAGTGGGCGGTCCTTGCTACCGACGGCCTCGGCGATCTTGCCCCACATCCCGTGCGTCGTAAGGTCTGCGGCGTGATCGACCTTGGGCTTGCGCGGCCAGAAGACCCACCGTCCGGTGGCGGCCAGAGCGACCGGCATGAACGTCATCATCACCAGATAGGTGCAGGCGATCCCGATGGCGGCGACGGGTCCGAGGCTCTTGTTGGAGTTGAGTTGAGAGAACGTCAGGCAAAGCAGACCGAGAATCACGGTGACAGCCGAAGCGGTGATGGCCGGCGCAGACTCGCGCCAGGCCTTGATCATCGCGTCGAAGCGGTTGGGATACGTGTGCAATTCTTCGCGATAGCGAGAGATCAAGAGTAGGGCGTAGTCGGTACCGGCACCGATCACCAACACGAAAAGGATGCCTTGAGATTGTCCGGTCAGAGTGAGTAATTCGGCTTTCGCGAGAAAATAGATCACCATCGACGACAAGCCGATGGCGAGGAGCGCGGAGAACAGCGGGAAGAACCACAACACCGGCGATCGGTACACGACAAGCAGGATGAGGATCACGACCAGGAGTGCCGCGCCAAGGAGCGCTCCGTCCAGACCGGCAAAGGCGTCGATGAACGCAACGAGTAGCCCACCTGGCCCGGCTGGGAGTACCTCGACATCACCAGCTGCTTGTTTTGCTGCGTCGATGACGTTCTGCTCGGTGGTCGCCAGGACATCGCCTGCCACGGATGTGTCTCCGTCCTTGGCGACGAGTGGCACGAAGATCGACGCAGTTGTGCCGTCGGCGGAGTACTGAGTGGGCTGCATACCGTCGGCGTCTACCCCGGAGATGCCGGCAATGGCGCCGTAGGCCGAGTTGATTGCAGATTTGTCCGCCTCGGTGAGGGCCGAATCTCGATGGAACAGAACAAATCCAGGGATCGTCTCGACTGCGAGGAAGTTCGCGGATTGGTTGCTGACGATTGTCGATTCGGCGGAACTCGGGAGGTACGAGGCGTTGTCGTTCTTTTGAACCTCGGCGAGTTTGCCCTGGAAAGAACCGCCGAATCCGCCTGCGACGAAGGCGAAGATCGCAAGGGCGATCACGGTGAAGATCGGCACGCGAAGGCGCTTCACGGCTCCGCGCTCGTTCCGTTCTGCGTCAGTTGTGTCCAGCTTGGTCATGGTTCTCCTCGAACGCAGTCGACCAGCACCAACAAAGCAACATTTTCCAGTAGAACACGCAATACGGGCGCGGTGGAACCACTTGGCGTGGAATTGACGACGCTACGAAGTGCCTTTGCCGTATGTCTCGCGGGCTGCGACGTCCATGGGAAAACGGACGACTGTTTCTCCGAACAACAATCGAGTTGCCGAAGCCGCGGCGGCCAGCACGTGGGCGGTACCTGACTCAGGATTTCGGGTATGCACGACTACCTCGTCGTGCTGGAAGAAGACCAACTCGCCGTCCGGATCTTCGGCGAGGCGGCGCCTGAGGTCGGCCAGGAGGCACAGCGCCCACTCGGACGCAGTGGCCTGCACGACGAAGTTGCGCGTGAAACGACCGCGGGCGTGAGCGTCGCCGTGGGAGTAGAAGTCGGGAGACGGTGGGGGACAGGCCCGGCCGAGCAGTGACTTCACCACCTCGCCGCGCTCACCTGCCTTGGCAGCTTGCTCGACGTACTCGACGGCGACCGGGAATCGCTTCCGCAACAAGACGAGCAGTGCTTTGGCTTCACCCGCCGTCGCCCCGTACAGGACTCCGAGGATTGCGACCTTGGCTTTTGCGCGATCACCGCCGAAGGCTTCGGCACCGACAAGTGCGTACAGGTCGTCGTCCCCGGCGGCGGCCATCATGCGGCGGTCGCCGGACATGGCGGCCAGAATTCGGGGCTCGAGCTGACCGGCGTCGGCGACGACGAACACGTGGCCCGGATCGGCGACGACGCTCGAGCGCATGCTCTTCGGAATCTGGAGGGCCCCGCCGCCTCGACTCGCCCACCTGCCGGACACGACACCACCGGGAACGTAGATCGGACGGAATCGATCTCCCCGCACCCAACTGTCCATCCACTGCCAACCGTTGGTGCTGTACAGCTTGGCGAGTTCGCGATGACGAAGGAGTAGCGGCACAGCCGGATGATCGATCTCCTGCAGAAACCACTTGCGCGTCGACGGAAGTTCGATGCCCTGACGACCGAACGCCTCGGTGATCTCCACCGAAGACGAAGGATTGACGGTGCGCCCGAAGACCTCACTGATCTGTGCGGCAAGTTCCTGCATACGAGCGGGGAGGTCGTATCCCGTCGGCCGCGGCCCCAGCCGTTCTTCGAGGAGTTCGCGATGCTTCTGCGTCGAGAACGGAAGGCCCGTGTGCGTCATCTCGGCGGCGCTGAGAGCGCCGGCCGATTCTGCTGCGATCAACAAGTCCAGTCGAGCGTCCGCGCCGATGGTTGCGCGCTGCTCGGCGAATTCGGTGACGACGGCGAGGGGATCGAGAACGGGTGCAGTGTCGAAGAGTCCGAGTCGATCGTCGTCGAACTCCTCGGCGGGCGGTGACGGTTTGCCGGCGCGCATTCCGAGTATCGCGCGGGTCAGGGAGATGTCGTGGCACCGCTGAACCCTTACGCCTGCCCGCAGTAGAGGTGGGTACACGGTCGCCGTACTCGGCCACACCCACCGCGGGTGCTCGGCTTCCTCGATGGTGCGTACCGCTGCGATCAAGTCGGGGTATTCGACGGGATCGTCGAGCGGCGTTCCAGCGGGATCGGTCCGTAGGACAGTTGCCGTCACAGCTCCCGTGGACGTCGTACTACCGGGGACCAGGACAACTCGCACGACATCAGTGTGACGGCTGGGTCCGACACGCCATCGCTCGGCGTGCTCAGGCCCTGACGAACCGGATGTGTTGACCCGGGCGGGCTTGGCCGAGTCGGTCGATATCTGCGTCCGCGACCACTCCCACCACCGGATAGCCGCCGGTGATGGGGTGATCGGCGAGGAACACGACAGGTTGGCCGCTGGGTGGGACCTGGATCGATCCGAGTGCCACGCCTTCGGTGGGAAGTTCGGTGTCGTCTGTTCTTCGAAGTAGTTCGTCGGCGCCGACGCGATCGACGCGTGCGCCGATTCGGTCCGAGTCGGTCGAGATCGCCCATCGGCCATGGAGGAGTGTTTCGGGGTTGGTGAATCGATCTGCGCGAGGACCGAACACCACTCGAATGGCGAGAGTCTCGTTTGCCATCGGCGGCACCGGTGCGAGGTCGACGGCTGAGAACGTGGTCGGCGATGGCCCGATCGGGAGAAAAACACCAGGCTCGAGAGGCGCCGGACCGATCCCGGACATCGTGTCGGTGCTGCGCGATCCCAGGATCTCGGGAACCACAATGCCGCCTCGGACGGTCAGATACGTCCGCAGTCCACTCGGTGCGTAGTCCAGGCGGACGGTCTGCCCAGCCCGCAGATCGATCACGCTCGAATGCCCGACCGGAATGCCGTCGCGGTAGGCCTGTGCAGGCGCACCGGTGAACGCGATCGTTGTCGGTTGCTGCGCCCGAAGACTCAGCCCACCCAGGAGGACCTCGACACCGGCTGCGCCCTCGTTGTTGCCGACGAGCCGATTGCCAAGCCTGAGAGATCGCCTGTCTGCCGCACCGGAAACCCCGACACCCGAGCGAAGATGACCTATCCGTCCGAGGTCCTGGATCAGGCTCAGCGGCCCGGTGTCGAGTATCTCGAGGCCGTTCATCGTTGTTCCTCGTTCACGAAGCGCACGCGTCTGCCGGGCTGAACGGTGGCCGGTGGTGTGGCGTTCAGATCCCACATCACGGCATCGGTGCTCCCGATGATCTGCCAGCCACCCGGTGATGCACGCGGGTAGACCGCGCTGTATCCAGCGGCCAGGGCGACGGAACCGGCAGGCACAGCGGTTCGTGATTGCGTTCGACGCGGAACGTCGAGCCGAGTGTCGCCTGAAGTCAGGTAGGCGAAGCCGGGTGCGAATCCGATGAAGGCGCAACGCCACATTGCCCCGGTGTGGGCCGCAACCACCTCGGATCGGCTCATACCAAGTGACTGTGCGACGTCGTCGAGGTCGGGCCCGTCGTACCTGACGGCGATGGTGAGTGCATCCATCTCGAAATGCTCGTCTGTGGTCGCGGCAGAATCGGTCTGCTCGAGATCGTTCAAGCGCTTTCGGACGTACGTGAGATCTGCCGCCGGGGTGCACGTGACCAGGACCGTGCGAGCTGCGGGGAGGAAGTCTTCGACCCCGACCGGGGTGTTACGCGTCAGTGCTTCGGTGAACGCGAGAACGCCAGCTTCGGAATCGAAGTCCACGAGCAATGCGCGTTCTCCCGCGGGAAGTATGCGAGTCACAGGGAGGGCTCCCTATCGACTCGAGTCCGCTCCACGTCCGCTCGCATCGCGGCGATGAAACTCTCGATGGTGGCTCGCTCTGTGGCGGTGTAATTCCCGACGGTGCTCGCAGCGCGTGAAATGAGGGGGCCGAAGAAGCTCTCGCCCAGAGTGACCGCCGATGGTGTGACCTGCAAGAGCACCCGTCGACGGTCTGCTGAGTCCCGCTCCCGAGCTACGTGCCCCGCTTTGACCATCCGGTCGACCAGTGCAGTCACCGACGCCGAGTTGATCCCGAGCTGTGAGCCCAACCAACCTGGCGTCGCCGATGTGTTCGAGCGCTCGGCATCGAGAAGGCAGATCAACGCGCGCACGTCGGTGGAGTGCATTTTGTACTTGTTCGCAAAGCCGGAAACCGCCACGTTCAAGTCGACGGTCAGTGCGCGAAGCGAGTGGACGATCGCCATCGCTTCGTCTTCTGCATCGCCGACGCTCAAGGATGCCTCCAGCCCTGGTGTGTTGTCTCTCGATTGTCTACTATCTCGATAATCGAGAGAAATGGGGGTGGGGGATGGACTTCAATCGCGCATACGACGCTGTACTGACCAAATGGCCGCAGAAACCGCTGGGTGTGGATCTCGCGGGGCGGTTCGGTAACACGCATGTGAACGTCTGTGGGCATGCAGACTCGCGGCCGTTGATCCTTCTGTCCGGGGGAGGTGCCACTTCGACGGTGTGGTTCGACAATGTTGGGGCGCTGTCGAAATCCCGGCGTGTCTTTGCTGTCGACACCATGGGCGATGCCGGGCGGAGCGTTCCGAATGGTGATCCGATGAAGTCCGTCGACGATCTGATCGAGTGGATGGACTCGATAGTCGATTGCACCGGGGCCGGCACCGTTGATGTGATCGGACATTCCTATGGCGCAATGATTGCGTTGGCCTTTGCGCTGCATCGACCGAATCGTGTCGGGAAACTTGTTCTGCTCGATCCTAATTCGAGTTTCTCCGGCATGAAGGCGGGCTACCTTCTGCGTGCGCTTCCGCTGTTGCTCTCCCCGTCGCGAGCGCGCCGACGGCGACTGTTGGATTGGGAGACAGGTGAGTTGAGTATCGACTCCGACTGGCTGTCTCTTGTGGAAGTGGGCACTTCGGATCTACCGCGACCCGATCTCGTAGTGCCTCGACGTCCTTCGAAGGAGGCCTTGAGCGCACTGGATGTCGAGTTGCTGGTGGTCCTCGCACAAGACGGACGGGTGCATGATGCGGAAACCGTGTCGAAGTCAGTGCGGGAGAGGGTTCCCGCAGCGCGTGTCGAGGTGCTGAAAGCTTCTTCGCATCACAGCATTCCGATGGTTCCCGCCGATGAAATCAACCGGGTGCTCGTCGACTTCTTGGAGGGCTAGCGGATCAGGGTGCGACGACGCACCCCGGACCGATCGGTGTCGCCGGATTGACATCGACCGTTGTGACCGGCCCGCCCGCGGACGTCTGGTAGGCCATCAGAGAGTGTTCGCCCGGTGCAGTCGGAGTCCACAGCGTGACGGCGTGGCCGAGTACGACCGGCAAGGTGAAGTAGGGATTGACGGTGTCCCAGATCAGTTCCTGCGGGAACATGGTCGACGCTCGGTTCATGTCGACAATCGAGACGTTCGGCTCGTTCAACGCTGCTGTCCTGGCAACCACCAGATACGTGCAGCCCGCTCCGTACGACGTCGTCGGCCCGCTGCTGAGACCCGGAAGGATCGTGACGTCGACTACGTCCGCGGAAGCTGACGTCGCGGAACAGATGGCTGCACTCGCGCAGAGGGCAGCGGCGACTACGGTAGTTCGAGCGATTCGTGAAAGTGTCATACCAGCAGGTCGGTTTTATCTGGGTGGGTGTTACAGGCAGACTGACCGGATGCGCGCACTTCACGTTCTGCTGGCCGGCTTCGGCTTCCTGCTGGGGTTCCTGATTATTGTTGTCTCCGGCCTGATCGAGTGGGCGTCCTTCGCCTCCCGAACCGATTTCGCCTTCGTCGGTGACTCCGCCGTGTCGGTTGGTGTTTCCAACGAGGCGATCTACACCGCCGTCGCTGCTCCACTGGTGGGTGCACTGTTGGGCTGGGGGTCAGCTGTCATCGCGACGAGGTTCGGGTGGAGCCTCACTCGTGGGGGTGCCACGCCGGCAAGCGAGTGACCAGGCAGCGGACCCGCTTGCTGGTCCGTGGGTTATGAGGAAAGGCCCCGACCTCCATCGAGGTCAGGGCCTTTCTTTGCGCCGAGCTACTTCTGTGTCGAGCTACTTCTGTGTCGAACTACTTCTTCGAGACGCGGAGCAGCTTCTTGTTGACGAACTCGTCCATTCCCCACGGACCCAGCTCGCGGCCGACTCCGGAGCGCTTGACTCCGCCGAAGGGCAGACCGGGCAACGTCGTTCCGTGCTCGTTGACGAACGCCATTCCCACGTCGAGATCTGCGGCGACCGACCGGGCGGAATCGAGATCGCTGCTCCAGACGGATCCGCTCAGACCGTAGACCGACGAATTGGCAAGTTCCACAGCCTCGCTGGCCGACTTGACCTTGTAGACGACTCCGGCAGGTCCGAACAGTTCTTCGCTGTAGGCCCGCATGTCCGGTGTCACGTCTGCGAGCAATGTCGGTTGAACGTAGGCGCCCGGGCCGTCGATCTTCTTTCCACCGGTCAGCAGTGTGGCACCCTTGGACACAGCGTCGTCGATCTGCTCGATCAGAGTATCTGCCGCGCTCTGCGAAGAGAGTGGACCCAAGACTGTGGATTCGTCCAACGGGTCACCGGCAGTGACGGATTCGAAGGACGTCGCCAACTTGTCGGTGAAGTCGTCGTAGAAATCTTCGGTGACGATGAAACGCTTGGCCGCGTTGCAGGCCTGGCCGGCATTGGACAGACGTGCCTTGGTTGCGGACTTGACGGTGGCATCCATGTCGTCGGAATCGAGGACGATGAACACGTCTGATCCGCCGAGTTCGAGGACGACCTTCTTGAGATTGCGTCCGGCAGTTTCGGCGACGCTGGTTCCGGCGCGTTCGCTGCCGGTCAGTGACACACCTTGAACTCGGGGATCGGCGATCATGTCCGCGATCTGCTCGTTGGTCGCGAAGACGTTGACGTAGGCGTCGTCCGGCAATCCGGCTTGTCGCAGAATCTCTTCCATCAGCAGCGCCGACTGCGGACAGTTCGACGCGTGCTTGAGAATGATCGTGTTACCGAGCATCAGATTCGGTGCCGCGAAGCGGGCGACTTGGTAGTACGGGAAGTTCCACGGCATGACGCCGATGAGAGCGCCGATCGGTCGCCGGTACACAACCGACTCCTCGGCCCCGGGAACGTCGAGTCGTTCTTCCTCGAGCAGTGCCGGACCGTGGTCTGCATACCACTGATAGATCGCGGCCGAGAGTTGTACTTCGCCCTTGGCCTCGCGGACCGGCTTACCCATCTCCAAGGAGATCATTCGGGCCAGTTCGTCTGCGCGCTCTGTGTACAGTTCGGCGGTCTTGCTCAGGACTGCCGCACGCTGCTGTGGCGCACTGTTGCGCCAGGTCAAGTAGCCGCGATGCGTGTTCGCAAGTGCGGCTTCAACTCCGGCGTCATCCAAAGTATCGAATTCCCTGACGGTTTCACCTGTCGCGGGATTGACTGTTTTGTAATTAGCCATAGTTGTACAACGTGCGGAAGGGGCTCGAAGATTCCCGAAACGCGCAATCACATTGAATCGGCTCAACAGGTTTCGATCAAATCCCGCCTGGGTACCATGTCACGCCACCTTGCGGCGATGGGTGCGCTCGTAGCCCTTGCGGTCGTAGAAACGGGTGGTCACGATGCCGAGTACGACGCCGATCAGTAGACCCACCAACGTCATCCAGACGGCATGCAGCAGGCCTGCCTCACCGCGTGCGCCGAAGAACAGGATCGATCGCGTGCCCATGTAGATCTGGTGCATCGGCTCGAATTGCGCCAGCCAGGCATACAACCTGGGGCTGGCTTCGAGGGGGATGGTGCCACCGGACGAGGGCAGCGCGAGAATGACGAACACGAACAGGTTGATCAACATGCCCAACGAGCCGAACGCGGCCATCACCGACATCGCCGTGATGCCCACCGCTGTGATGACCAGCGCGCCGTACTCCCACAATGCAAGCCCGTGAGTGACCGGCATTCCGAGGGCGCGACTGATCCACTGGAACAACGCGGAGACTATGCCGGACAACACGATCATGAATGCCCATTTGACGAGCAGCGTTCGAAACCTGTTGATACCCACAACGTCGTTCTGAACGAAGAGTGGACCGAATTCGGTAGGCGCGTATCCGAGCATGCCGTCCACCAAGGAATTGACCACGGTTGCTCCGGTGAATCCCGCAAGGACCAACAGCAGCGCGAAATAGAATGCCACCAAACCGAATCCGGTTCCGTCGGGAAGCGGATCGTGGGCAACCGTGAGTACGTTCACCGGGTTTTCGAGCAGCAGGCGGCTCGCTCCGGAGATCTGGGTTCCGTTGCCTCCCGCTTCCAACTGCGCGGTGACAAGGGCGGTGAGTTGCTCGCCCATGTTCTTGTTGACCGAGGCGAGGGCTGTGGTTCCGATCGACTGGACCAGCGATGCCGAGACGGAACCGGCGCGAGGATTGGTGTAGATCGTGATGATCGGTTGCTCTACGTCACCGGCGAGGACGCTGGCCTCCGCCAGGATGATCGTCCTCTTCGTGAAATCACTGGGAATCACGATCGCGCCGTACAGCGTGCCGGAGTTCAACCGCGATTGGGCTTCGGCGATACCGATCTGCTGCAGGTCGATCTTCTGGTGGTCGATTCCGCTTTCGAGGCCGGCGACGATGTCGTTTCCGAAGTTCTTGCGGTCGGCGGGGTCGCCACCGGGGAGGGTGTCGCCCTCGTCCTGGTTGACCAGGGCGATCGGGAACTGGTCCAGGTGTTTCTTGGGGTCGAGTATTCCGCCCATGTACAACGCTGCCAGCGCAGACATCAAGAGGGTGACCACTATCAATGGTGTCAACCAGAATCGTGGTGTGTGCATGACGGTGCGGGCAGACGGCTCCGTGTTCTTGCTCATCGTCAGTCGACCGGCTTTCGTTCGCGCGGAGTTCCTCGGGCTGAGCGTAAACGCAAAGGTGCGCCGGGGCAGTCTTTCGATCTGCCCGCGGCGCTGGAGACCTGTCCGGTCGGCGACAGGCCGGATTGCCGGCAGTCTCATCCGAAAAGGCTGAGAACGGATCGGTAGGGTATGGCCCGCGGCAACCCTGCCGAGACGATTTCGGAGAAACCGTTGACCAACGTGCTGATAGTTGTCCTGATACTCGTAGTGATCGCTGCCGTCGTGTTTGTGGTCCTGCGTGGACGCCAGGGTAAGCCGAGTGCTCGCGTCGACCCGCTCGCCGACTATCCCGAGGTGTACGACCCCCACAAGATCGGGGTCGGCGACATCATCACGTACGCGGGTATCGACCATGTTGTTCGAGGGACCATCACGCTCGACGAAGAGGGGTACATCTGGCGTGAGCACCTTCTCGACGGTTCGACCGGTCGTCGTTGGTTGACGGTCGAGGACGACGAGGGCGAATTGGAGATGACTCTCTGGATGCGTCGAGAAGGAACCAACCTGGTCCCGAACGGCGACGTCATTCTCGACGACAAGGTTCACCGCAAGATCGAAAGTGGAACGGCGAAGTTCACGGCCGAGGGTACGACGGGTACGGCCCCTTCCGGCTCGATGGAATACGCGGACTATGCGACCGCAGACAAGACCGGCCTGATTGCATTCGAGAAGTGGGCGCGCGGACAGTCGTGGGAGGTTTCCACGGGACGGGCGGTCACTCGCAGCGAACTCACTGTCATCCACTCGGGCCCCCCGGAATGAGCCTGTATCTACTCGACGTGGAGCCGACCGACGTGGATGCCTCGGCACTGGGGTTGGTACTGGGAGCTCCTGCGCCACCGACCCTCGCCGAGTTGGTGATCGGAACTTCCGACGCGACGCTGACCCTCGGAGTGCTGGGGGCTTCGCACGTGGTGACGGCCTGGGCGTCGGGAAAGAAACTGACCGAACAGGTTTCGTGCGATGCTCTTGCAGTCGGCGGTGAACCACTGCCCGCAGTGGAGTCCACGCAAAACTACCGGTTCGAGTCTTCCTCACTGGTGATGGTTCGGGTCGAATTCGACTCGGAAGCTGCGTCGTTGAAAGAGTCCGCCGGCCACGACGGTTGGATCTGCGGATCCTTTCCCGGTGACGACACGGCTTTGACCGCTTTGTATGGCGTGCGAGACCGCCAGGGGTGGAGTTGGCAGAGTTGGCATTTGTACCCGGGGGAGGGGACAGGAGTGATCGTGAAGACACGCAGCAGGTGGCAGCCGTGAGGGGGCGGACGTGGTTGGCTCCGGTGATGCTGGCGGCCGCAATTGTCTTGTCGGCGTGCGGTGGTGGAGCCAAAGACTTCATCGCGGACAACTATTCCAAGACGTCCCAGGATGGCGACGTCGTGTTGTACTCGTCGAAAGATCCAGTGGGCACGACCGTCTCACGGATTGTCGACGCGGACGAACCAGCGGCGCGAAGTGCTGACGGCGGCAACGAATACCTGCGCTACGACGACGACATCGTCACTGTCAGTTCGGCTTCGGGCGGTGGCAGCACCATCAAGGTAGAGGACATCGACGGCACGTATCGCAGCGGCGGATACGCGTACCTGGGACCGGGCTTCAACCCGGGATCCCCGGCGGGTGGAAGCAGTGGCAGCGGCGGCTCGGGTAGTGCCAAATGACGGTAATGCTCAATGAGAAGGAGAACGGCGTGACGAACATCTTTGCATCCACTTCCGTCGAGATCGGAACGGTGGATCCGGCATTGCTCGTCGGGGGCGTTCTCGGCACCCTCGCCTACTTCGTCGTCGGTGCAGCGGTTCTGGCGACGGGATTCCTGGTCCTCGACCTCATGACACCCGGAAATCTCCGCCACCAGGTTTACGTCGACAAGAACCCGAACGCTGCGATTCTGTTGGCCTCCAATCATCTTGCGCTGGCGATCATCGTGGTGACGGCAATCCTGACCAGTTCGGACGGCTTTGCTCAGGGACTCGCCGACTCCGCGGTCTACGGACTGTTCGCGATCGTGTTGCAAGCGATCGCGCTGCGATTGATGAACGCATTCCTTCCCGGCAAGTTGGTTGCGCTGGTGCAGGATCCGAAGATGTGTGGCGCCGCGTGGGCTGTGGGTGTGAGCTTGCTGTCCATCGGTTTGGTGAACGCCGCAGCGCTCACCTGATGGTTGCCGCTGATCCCGATGTGACAGTTGACGAGCGTTCGACGATGCTCGGCCCGCGCGCACGCGTCCTTCTCCTTGCGGCTGTTGCGGCGTGCGCTGCGTGTGGCCTGATCTACGAGCTGGCCCTGTTGACACTCAGCGTGAGTCTGACCGGCGGCGGCATCACCCAGACGTCGTTGATCGTCGCGGGATTTGTTGCGGCTCTGGGTATCGGAGCGCTGGCCGCCAAACCTCTGCTGGGACACGCTGCCGTTTCGTTCGTGACGGTCGAGATACTGCTCGGGCTGATCGGCGGATTCAGTGCCGTCACGCTGTACGTGACCTTCACGTTCTTCGGTTCCAGCGCAGCAGTTCTGGTGGCGGCGACCGCGCTGATCGGCATCCTCGTCGGTGCCGAAGTGCCTCTGCTGATGACGCTCTTGCAGTCCGGTCGCAGCGACAACGACGCACAGAGCACCGGAAAGGTACTGGCCAACCTCAATGCCGCCGACTACCTCGGCGCATTGATCGGTGGTCTGCTGTGGCCGTTCGTACTGTTGCCGTGGGCGGGAATGATTCGCGGTGCCGCACTCACCGGCATGATCAATCTCGTGGCTGCGGCAGTGGTCGCGCTGATACTCCTTCGGTGGCAGCTCAGCCTGCGCGCACGATCGATCGCCGTCGTCGCAATGCTGTTGGCAGCAAGTTTGATCGGATGGTTGCTGATCGCAGCATCGGACATCGAGACCACGTCGAGGCAGCGGCTCTACACCGATCCCGTGGTGGCCGCCGAGCGATCGGTGTACCAGGAAATCGTCGTCACCGAGCGGGGGAACGACGTGCGCCTGTTCCTCGACGGAGACCTGCAGTTCTCCAGTGTCGACGAGCATCGGTACACGGAGTCGCTGGTGTATCCGGCCCTGGTGAACGACCCCCGGCGCGTGCTGATTCTGGGCGGCGGTGACGGCCTCGCTGCACGGGAAGTGCTGCGAATGAACAGCGTCGAGCAGATCGTTCAAGTGGAACTCGATCCGGCAGTCATCGAGTTGGCCAACACGCGTCTTCGTGATCTGAACGAGGGAGGGCTCGAGGATCCACGGGTGGACGTCGTACTCGACGACGCGTTTCGGTGGCTGCGAGAGCGTCCGGAACCGGGTTTCGATGCGGTGATCGTCGACCTCCCGGATCCTGACACCCCCGCACTTGGCCGCTTGTATTCGATGGAGTTCTACGGACTTGCCGCTGCCGCGATGAATCCGGGCGGGCTGATGGTCGTCCAGTCCGGCAGCCCGTACTCGACACCGGATGCGTACTGGAGAACGGTGTCGACGGTATCGGCTGTCGGACTGAGCGTCTCGCCCTATCACGTTTTCGTGCCGAGCTTCGGTGACTGGGGATATGTGCTCGCGCAAAGAGGTTCCACGCCGCCCGAGCTTCGTCTGCCCGCTGATGTGCCGGAACTACGGTTCCTCGACGAGCCGACGCTGGCGTCGGCCTCGGTGTTTCCTCGCGATCGCCCGAGGCGGGAGTTGGAACCCTCGACGCTCGACCGGCCACGCATCGTCGACGATATGCGCAAGGGCTACGAACGCTGAACTCCCGACCGAGTAGCTTGAATCGAGACTCTCGGCCACGACGGAGGTACGGATGACTGTTCGGATCGAGGAGCACGCACCGGGAGTTCGGTTGCTCACGATGAAGCGCAGGAAGCATTCGCAGCTTTTCATGAAGAAGAGGTGATCGAAATGAACGGTGCACAGTCGCTCATCCAAAGCCTGGTCGACTCGGGCGTCGAGGTGTGCTTCGGCAATCCAGGAACGTCCGAGATGCATTTTGTCGCCGCACTCGATTCCGTTCCGCAGATGCGGGCGGTACTCGGCTTGTTCGAGGGCGCCGTGACCGGTGCCGCGGACGGCTACGCACGGATCGCCGGAAAGCCTGCCGCGACGCTGCTCCATCTGGGCCCCGGTATGGCGAACGGACTGGCGAACCTTCACAACGCGCGCCGCGCCCACACACCGATCGTGAACATCGTCGGGGACCACGCGACCTACCACCACGGTTTCGACGCTCCTCTCGAATCGAACATCGATGCGCTGACCGAATGGTTGGAGGGGTGGAGTCGACGTTCCGAATCCACCGCGACCGTCGGTAGCGACGCGGCCGACGCCGTTGCCGCCTCGATGAATCCGCCCGGACGCATTGCCACACTTGTCCTCCCTGCCGACGTCTCGTGGGGCGAAGGTGGAGTTCTTGCGGGTCCTCGGGACATACCGCCGCGGGCGGAAGTTTCTGCAAAACAGATCGACTCGGTGGTAGGCGCGCTCAATGCCGAGGGTCGCGCCACGCTACTGCTGGGCGGCGCAGCCTGTTCCGAAGCTGGGCTGCGCGCCGCTTCCCGAATTGCGGTCGCGACCGGTGCACAGATTCTGATCGAGACTTTTCCAGCCAGGCTTCAACGAGGTGCGGGGCTACCGTCATTCGAGCGCTTGGGATACTTCGCCGAGCACGCCACCGAACAACTTCGCGGAACAACTCAGCTGGTTCTGGCCGGAGCGGTTTCGCCGGTCTCGTTCTTTGCGTATCCCGGAAAACCGAGCGATCTGGCACCGGAGGGTGCTGCGGTGACAACGCTGGCAAGCGTCGGCGACGATGTTGCCGGTGCACTGGAAGCAGTGGCCGAACTCGTGGCACCGGGAGTCGAACCTGTTTTGCAGGAAGCGAATCGGCCGGCGCTGCCGAGCGGGCCTCTGGACGTTCGAAATTGGGCCGACGTGATCGGCGCCCTGCTGCCAGGCGACGCCATCATCTCCGACGAGGCGGCGACTTCCGGTTGGGCGATCCCGATCGCCCTTGCCGGAGCGCCGCGCCACGACGTGCTCACGCTCACCGGAGGTGCCATCGGCCAGGGCATCCCGGTGGCGACGGGCGCCGCTGTGGCAGCGCCGGAGCGACCGGTGATCAATCTCGAAGCCGACGGAAGCGCGATGTACACCATCACGGCGTTGTGGACGCAGGCGCGAGAGATGTTGAACGTCACGACGATTCTGCTCAACAATCGCGCATACGCCATCCTGCGTGGCGAACTGCAACGAGTCGGCGCAGAAGGTGGCGGCGTCGTCGCACAGTCGATGCTGGATCTGTCATCTCCGAACATGGACTACGTCAAGATCTCCGAGGGGTTGGGAGTGCCCGCGTCGCGGGCGAACACAGCGGAGGAGTTGGCCGAACAGTTTGCCGCAGCGCTGGCGGAACCCGGCCCGCATCTCATCGAGGTCATGCTGCCTCCGACGTCGTGATTTCGACCTCGAATCGATCGTCGATCGTGCATTCAACTGGAGGTTTTCGGTGCTAGCTGCGATCGGTCTGTCTCTTCCGATTGCCCTCGGCCTGCTTTTCGTCTCGATGCCCATGGCGGTGATCGTGCTCGTCATGATCACCGCTGGAGCACATCGAGGGGCGGCATCTTTTCTACTCGGGTGGGTCCTCGGAATCTCGGCAGTCGTCGCGGTGACCATCGTGATCGCGGACTATTCGTTTGCGGAGTCGCAGTCGTCGCAGACTTCCGTGTGGTCGAGCGTCGTACGAATCGTGTTGGGTCTTGTCCTGTTCGGCTTGGCATACAAGCAGTGGCGCGCGCGTCCGCGAAACGGGAGTGAGCCGACAGTTCCGAAGTGGATGAAGAGCGTCGACGGGTTGACTCCGCGGAAGGCGTTCGGGTTGGCGTTCTTGTCCGCGGCGGTCAATCCCAAGAATGCAGCGCTGGCGGTATCCGGTGCGGCCACTATCGCGGTCGCCACGAATGTCGTTGCCCAACAGATTGTTGCCGCGGTGATCTTCACGGTCATCGCGAGCGTCGGCATCGCGTTGCCGATCCTGGTGAAGGTGTTCTCCGGCAAGCGTGCCGACGAGATCCTCGCGTCCGCGAAGGCATGGATGACCGCCAACAACGCGGTGATGATGACGGTCATCCTGACGATCCTCGGTGCGACCGTGCTGGGCGAGGGGCTCAGTGGGCTGCAATAGGTCGCCTACCATTGGCGGGTGACTGATTTCGACGACGACGCTGCCGGTTCCATTGCCTCCGCTGCTTTGGCTGTACTGCGCGAGCAAGGCCCGCTGAGTCTCGAAGAGTGGGCGACCCATCTCGAGGAGTACGGAACTGCGACCGAGTTGGCCGATGTACTCGAGTACCTGTCCGAACCGATGCTCGGGTACCTGCCCAACGGAAAGTACGTCGCTCTCGACACGGTCCTCGAAGGGCTCGTGTTCACTCACCGGCTCAGCGAAGTCGAAATTGCGTCGGACATCCTTGACGCGAGCCCCGACCTGGAACCGATCTTGGCATTCGGCGACGACGACGGGGCGATCCGGGTGGCCCTGGCGGAAGAAGCAGCCTCCGAACGCGGAGCTGCTCCCTTCCGGAGTCGACGAGTTGTGGTACTTCCGGCCGGAACCCTCGGCGAGTGCGCCGACGGTGATCTCGTCGGCTTGGCTGTCGAAGACGGAACACTTGCGTTTCGTCTGGTCGAGATCGAGGACGAACCCGATCTTGCTCCGGCGCTCGGCGAACTCTTCGAGGAGGACGGAGTCGAGGCCCTGGATTCTGTGTGCTGGCAACTCCTGATCGAGGATCCGTCACTCTTCACGGTTCCTGTTGCGCCGCTGGGTGAGATCTTCGAGGTGGCAGGTTACGAGCACGAGCGTGAGCTACTGGCTCGGCGGGGATTCGACTTCGACGCCTACGACCTGCAGATTCGGACAGCCTTGGTGGCCAGTACCTACGACCTGACCCACGACGAGGCAGTCTCTGCCGTTGCGTTTGTCGATCTGGCGGACCGCGGATACACCGACGCGGTCATCGCCGACTTCGATATCGCGGACTGGGCCCACCGTCATGTGAGCGCTGCTCCGGACTCTTTTGTCTCACTGGCAGATCCGGGTGCTGCAGTGGCCGTGTTCGATCTCGGATTTCGGAATCAGGACCCGGTGACCGACGCAATCCTCGAAGCGCTTGCCTCCGAACTGGCCGGGCGAGGGCCACGGTCGGTCAGGGCGGCGGCTCATTGGCTCGCCGGTAAGGCCGTCGATCGGCTGGGGCGCGTCCTCGAAGCGGAGGCGCACTACGAGAAAGCGCTCCTTGCCGAATCCGGTTGGGGTCCGGCCTTGTTCGAGCTGGCTCAGTTCGCGTCGGACCGCGGCGATGCGACCCGGGCGCTGTCACTGCTCGGGCGGATCGACGGCGGAACCGAAGAGAATCTCTACGCCGTACTGCAGGACTTCGTCCCAGCCGATCACCCGGAACTCGGGCGAAACGACAAGTGTTGGTGCGGTTCCGGCCGCAAATACAAGGTCTGCCACCTCGGAAAGGCCGATGAATCCGTCAAGGCGGACGGTCGGTGGCTGTACAAGAAGGCATGCCTGTTTGCGTTTGCCTCCGAATTCGTCGACATCGTGACCGGGCTCGACGATCTCGAAAACGAAAATCTCTCCGAGGACGAACTGATCGCGGCCACGATCTTCGACGGATCGGCACTGGACGTCGCTCTGTTCGAGGGTGGAATCTTTGCCGAATTCTTGGCCAGACGCAGCGAACTACTTCCGGAGGCGGAAGTTGTGACAGCCGCACAGTGGCTCGGAATCCGGAGGTCGGTGTACGAGGTGATCGAAACGTCCGACACCGGCGTCGTGCTGCTCGATCGTGGGTCCAAGGAGACCGTCACGGTTGCTCACTCGGTCGAAGGCAAGCCAAGTGATGTGATCAGTGCTCGGGTCCTGACGGCCCCCACTGGCGCGTTTGCGGTGGGTGTTGTGGTCATGGCAACGGAATCGCAGGCTGCGAGGGTACTCGAAGTTCTCGCTTCCGAAGATCTCGAGGCCGAAGAACTGGTGCGCGAGTTGCGTGGAGGCGCCGATCACTCGACCGATGACCGGTGACGATGTATCGAGTCGACCCCGTTAAAGTTGGATAGGTGAACGAACCGATGGATGCCAATGACTTGATCGCCGAAGCCGCGATGGAGTTGTTGCGTGAGCACGGCCCGCAGACAGCGGCGGACTGGGGCACCCTGTTGGCCGATGCCGGCCACGGTACAGCCGACGACATGGCCGAATTCGTCGAGTACGTCGAGGACCCACTGCTCGGCTACTTGAGTGAGGAGCGGTACGCCGCACTCGACACGTTGTTCGAGCATCGAGTGCTGACTCATCGGCTCACCGAAGCCGAAATAAAGTCCGGCGTTCTCGACGCGAACCCCGATCTGATGATGCTGCGGGTGTTCCTCGATCGTGACGACGACGAGATTCATGGCATCAGCGTCGTGCACCGCGGGATAGACGACGACCTGTTGGCTGATCGTGGGATCGAAGATCCGGAGTTCCCACACGACGAAGGCTTTCTGCTCGACACCGACACCCTTGCCGAGTGCTCGGCAGGTGACTTGATCGGATTGTTCGTCGCTGACCGTGAGCTGACGCTCTGCACCATCCCCGAGGTACTGGATCCCGCACCCGGATTCGGCGAGCACCTGGCGACGGTCCTTGCCGACATCGGTGCTGACACCCTCGACGCCATTGTCTGGCAGTTGATGCTCGACGAGCCGTCGCTGTTCCGTCAGCCGACCGCCCCGCTGGGCGAGATGCTCGAGGCGTCAGGTTACGTCCGCGACGGTGACTACGTTGCGGTCGACGGATTCGATTTCGAGGCATACCACCTGGCGAACCGGGCCCGCATGCTCGAGGTCCGCGAGAATCTGCACCCCGAAGAAGCCGCGTCGGTGATCGCCTTCGTCGATGTGGTCATGGCCGCGAAAGCCGAAGGCGTCGAGGATGTCTCGGACTGGGCGCGCAAGCAGATCAAGGAGGATCCGCAGGCCTTCGCCGGCCTCGCCGAGCCGCCCGCGGCTGCGGCAGCGTTGGAGCTGTTGTCCGAACTCGACGATCATGATTCCGTATTGCATTCTGTTGCAACTGCTCTCGCCGAGAAAGGGTCGCGTCGTGTCAAGCCGGCAGCGCACTGGCTGGCGGGCAAGGCTTCGGATCGTCTCGGCAAGATCCTGGCCGCTGAGGCGTCGTACGAAACGGCGCACGATCTCGATCCCGACTGGACTCCCGCGATCTTCGATCTGGCGCTACTGGCCGCCGATCGAAGCGATGTGACGCGCGCGCTGGCTTTGCTGGGCCGAATCGAGGGTGGCGAGTCCGAGGTTCTGCACGAGGTTCTTCAGCGCTACGCCCCGGCCGAGCACCCCG
This sequence comes from Rhodococcus sp. KB6, assembly GCF_001445685.1. Taxonomy (NCBI): domain Bacteria; kingdom Bacillati; phylum Actinomycetota; class Actinomycetes; order Mycobacteriales; family Nocardiaceae; genus Rhodococcus; species Rhodococcus sp. KB6. Next base: position 35,348 of record NZ_LNAK01000043.1, read on the forward strand.
AACTCGGACGAAATGACAAGTGCTGGTGCGGTTCCGGTCGAAAGTTCAAGGTTTGCCATCTCGGTAAGTCCGAGGTGACGTTCGACGACCGGGCCAGCTGGCTCTACGTCAAGGCTCAGTTGTTCTCGCGCACGCCGGAGTACTTCGACGCCGTGTTCGATCTTGCGCTCATCCGTGCAGAGCAGTTCAACAGCGAAGAAGCACTGACGCTGGCCGTCGAAGGTGGTTTGGCCGTCGACGCTGCCTTGTTCGATGCGGGTATTTTCGCAGCTTTTGTCGAGCGCCGCGGAGAACTGCTGCCTGCCGACGAACGCGAACTGGCCGATCAGTGGTTGTCGATTCCGCGCTCGGTGTACAAGGTCGCCTCGACGGAGCCGGGACAGTTGGTGACCCTCAGCGACGTCCGCAACGGGCATCTGGTGAAGGTCACGGACGAGTGGGGCTCGCTGAACCTCGAGCCAGGCACACTCGTGTGTGCTCGTGTTCTTCCGGCCGGGTCCACGATGCGCACGTTCGGTGGCATCGAACCGCTTGCGGTAGAAGACAAGAAGGAGTTGATCCAACTGATCGAGTCCGAGGACACCGAGCCGGGTCAGCTGGTGGAGTTCCTCAGTCGCGGCCTTGCCGGTGCGCCTTTCCGGTAGCGCGAACTACCAAAAAGGCGCACGGGGCCGGAGGCCCTAGGGCGTTACCTGAGCCAACATCATCTGCTCGAAACCCTCACCGTACGGCGGGAGCATTCCCCATTCACCGCGTGGGTCATGCTGCGCTGCTTCGAATACCGTTCGCGCGTGACTGAACTCCAGGAAACCCTCACGGCCGTGGTAGTGCCCGATGCCCGAAGCCCCGACGCCGCCGAAGGGTGCGTCGCTCAGCCCGGGGTGAGACATCGCGTCGTTGATGGTGACGCCGCCCGAGACGGTGCGTTCGAGTACGGATTCCTTCTCGTCCAGATCGGTTCCGAAGTAGTACAACGCCAACGGTTTCGGTCGTGAATTGATGTCGGCGACGACGTTGTCGAGTTGGTCGTACGGCAAGACGACGACGGCCGGCCCGAAGATCTCCTCCTTCATGATCTGCGCGTCGGTCGGAGGGTCGACCACGATTCGCAGTGGGCGACGACGAGTGTCTGCGGAGAGTTCTTCGTCGGGAACGGTGATGATTCGTGCCCCACGTTCTTCGGCGTCCGCGATGTACCCCTCGATGCGTGCGAGGTGACGATCGCTGACTATCGAGACCATGTCTTTGTTGTCGGCAATCGTGGGAAACAGTCCCGTGAACTGGTCGGTGAACGCGTCGATGAATGCTTCCGTGTTCTCGCGCGGAACGTAGATCAGATCGGGAGAGACACAGAGTTGACCGGCGTTGGTGGACTTCGCGATAGCCAAACGCGAAGCAGCAGAGCTGATATCGGCACTGCGGCTCAAGACGCTCGGTGACTTGCCGCCGAGTTCGAGGGTGACCGGCACCAGGTTCTTCGCAGCATTGGCCATGACCAGCTTTCCGACGGTCGTGCTGCCGGTGAAGACGAGGTGGTCGAAAGGCAGCGACGTCAGCAGATCAGCGACTTCCGGGCCGCCGGTCACCACCGCGACCTCCACGGGGTCGAGAGTTCGACGCGCCGCCTCGGCCAGGACGGCCGCAGTATTGGGCACGATCTCCGACGGTTTGAGAACGGCGCGATTTCCTGCTCCGAGGGCGCAGGCGAGCGGGCTCAGGAGAGTGAACAGGGGAGCATTCCAGGTTCCGATGATGCCGATCGAACCCTTCGGCTGGTACGACACGTACGCCGTGGCACCCAACTGGTCCTGCATCGCTCCGGTAGCTCTCGGTGAGCGAATCATCCACTCTTCGAGCGAATCACGGACGTGCTTGAGTGAAACCATCGACCCGAGAACGTCATTCATCACCGAGTAGGCCGGGATTCGGCCGCCGAAGTCTTCGTTGATCGCCTCGGTCAGATCCTTGTGGTTTGCCACCAGGAGATCGACGACGCGTTGAATGCGCTCGCGTCGTGTCTGCGCGGACGGAAGACCAGCGGCTCGAGTTGCTTCCTGCTGAGCGCGCAGAATCTCTTCGAGATCAGTGGTGACGGCGGCATCGGTGCTCATGGGCACTCCTCGTAGTGGCGAAGTATTGACCGGACCGTATCGACGCGGTGCGAGTGGATGCCCTTTTCGTCTCGTTGACCGGGACGGATTCGATTGGTAGAGAGAACACATGTCGCAGACACAGGTAGAAGACACTGCAGTGAAGATTTCCGTCGAGGAATCGGTGGGACTCGGTTTCCTGACGCTCGATCGGCCGGCGCGGCGCAATCCGCTCTCGGCGGAGACCATGCGTGAGGTGACGGCTGCCCTTGTCGAATTGTCTGTAGACGAGCGCGTGCGGGTCGTGATCGTGCGCGCCGAAGGCCCGGTGTTCTCCGCCGGACACGATCTGACGGAGATGATCGGGAGAACCCTCGAGGACGAGCGGGCGATCTTCGACGGCTGTACCGAGATGATGGAGACCGTACAGCGGATTCCGCAGCCGGTGATTGCCGCAGTACAGGGCCCGGCTATCGCGGCGGGCTGCCAACTGGCCGCGTCGTGTGATCTGGTTGTTGCTGCGTCGAATGCTGTCTTCGGCACGCCGGGCGTCAAGATCGGACTGTTCTGCTCGACGCCCATGGTGGCGCTGAGCAGGGCAGTAGGGCGCAAGCGCTCGATGCAGATGTTGCTCACCGGGCAGACGATCGACGCCGACACCGCTGCGGACTGGGGTCTGGTGAACTTCGTCGTCGCGCCCGAAGACCTGGACCGAGAGGTGCGCGAACTGGCCGCCAAGATCACGACGGCCAGCCCCTTGACGGTGAAGATCGGTAAGCAGGCGTTCTATCGCCAGATCGATCTGCCGCAAGCGCAGGCGTACGAGGCGATGGCGGAAACGATGGCAACCAACGCCGTGACCTGCGACGCTCAGGAAGGTATGCAGGCCTTTGTGGACAAGCGAAAGCCCGAATGGCGCAATAAGTAACGATCGCTCTTCCGGTTTAGTTGGACGTCCTATAACCTGAGGCGCATGAGCCTGGATCCACGCACCAACACTGTCGACGGAGTGCTTCGGCGCTCGGCAGCCAAGTACCCCGACCGTGTAGCCGTCGTATTCGAAGATCGCACTCGCACCTACCGCGAACTCGACGACGCGGTGACGCGGGTCGCCGCATACTTGCTCGGTCTGGGGCTCGAACACGGCGACCGCGTCGCGGCATACGGAACCAACTCCGACGCCTATGCAATCGGATTTCTTGCCTGTGCACGAGCAGGTTTGGTGCATGTTCCGGTCAATTACGCACTGAAGGGGGAGGAACTCCGGTACCTCGTGGCGCAGTCAGGCGCCCGCGCGGTGTTGGTGGATCCGGCATTGGCGCCGACGCTCGACTCGGTACGCTCCGACCTCGATCTCGATCACGTGATCGCACTGCGGGACGCGGAACTGTCCGTGGTCACGATCGGTGAGGCGGGCGAGGTGCCGGTCTTCGAACCGCGTGCGACGTCGACCGATCTGGCGCAACTCCTGTACACCTCTGGCACCACCTCGAAGCCCAAGGGCGCCATGATGTCTCACGGTGCACTGGTTCACGAGTACGTGTCCTCGGTGATCGCGCTCGGCCTCGACAAGAACGACAACCCGCTGATCTGCATGCCGATGTACCACTCCGCGGGCATGCACGTCTTCATGCTGCCGTACCTGTCCGTCGGCGCGACGGTCAGTCTGATGCAGGCGCCGGACATCCCGGAAATCCTGCGCCGCGTCGAAGCCGAAAAGATCGGATCGCTGTTCCTGGCGCCGACCGTGTGGGTACCGCTGGCCAACCATCCGGACCTCGAGACCCGCGATCTGTCTTCGCTGAAGAAGGCGCAGTACGGCGCCTCGATCATGCCGGTCACCGTGCTCAATCGTCTGCGCGAGCGCTACCCGGACATCGGTTTCTACAACTGCTTCGGTCAGTCCGAAATCGGCCCACTGGCAACAGTTCTCCAGCCCAGCGAGCATGCTGATCGCCCGTCTTCCTGTGGTCGCGCGGTGTTCTTCGTCGAAACCCGCGTCGTCGACGCCGACGGAAACGATGTTGCCGACGGTGAGTCCGGCGAGGTTCTCTACCGCTCACCGCAGCTGTGCAACGGCTACTGGGAGAATCCGGAAGCCACCGCCGAGGCCTTCCGTGACGGCTGGTTCCATTCGGGCGATCTGGTCGTGCGGGACGAAGAAGGGTTCATCACGGTCGTCGACCGGATCAAGGACGTCATCAACACCGGCGGCATCCTGGTGGCGTCACGCGAGGTCGAAGATGCGGTCTACACGCACCCCGCCGTGGCAGAAGTTGCCGTGATCGGTACGCCCGACGAGAAGTGGATCGAGGCCGTCACCGCGATCGTCGTGCTCAAGGACGGCAACGACGCGTTGACGCCCGAGGCGTTGATTGCCCACGTCAAGGAGCGAATCGCTCCGTTCAAGGTGCCCAAGCATGTCCGTTTCGTGGCCGAGCTTCCGCGCAACCAGAGCGGCAAGCTACTGAAGCGGGAACTGCGCACCGTCTGAAGCTTGCTATAGGTTCTGCCTTACCTTCGGTTCGTTTTCAGGTCTTTGACTCCGATTGCCTCACGGTATTGACTTCGGGGGACGGCATGGACTTCGGAAACAGCAAGGTGAGTGGTGGGAATGCAGGTCGACGCAGATGACTTCGCAGATATCTTGGCGACTGCGCGGGAGTTCATCCGTAAGGAAGTAGTTCCGCGTGAGCAGGAGATAGCCGACACCGACGCCATTCCTGAGGACATACGCAAGAAGGCCGCAGCTATCGGGCTCTTCGGTTACGCGATCCCTCAGGAATGGGGTGGGCTCGGACTCGATCTCACCCAAGACGTCGAACTGGCAATGGAATTCGGCTACACGTCTCTGGCGCTGCGTTCGATGTTCGGTACCAACAACGGAATTGCCGGACAGGTGCTGGTCGGCTTCGGTACCGACGAGCAGAAGGCTCAGTGGCTCGAGCGCATCGCCTCCGGTGATGTCGTGGCTTCCTTTGCTCTCACCGAACCGGGCGCGGGCTCCAACCCGGCCGGCCTTCGGACCAAGGCAGTGCTGGACGGATCCGACTGGGTGATCGACGGCAACAAGCGGTTCATCACCAATGCTCCACTGGCGCAGCTGTTCGTGGTGTTCGCGCGCACTCGCCCGGCGGATTCCGATGGTCCGGGAATTGCAGTGTTCCTGGTTCCGGCTGACACGCCAGGTGTCACGGTCGGTCCCAAGGACAAGAAGATGGGTCAGGAAGGTGCTTGGACCTCCGAGGTCACCTTCGACAACGTCCGAGTTCCCGAGTCGGCCCTCGTCGGTGGCGACCAGGACACCGGATACCGCGCAGCGATGACGTCTCTCGCGCGCGGACGAGTCCATATCGCGGCGCTCTCGGTGGGAGCAGCACAGCGAGCGCTCGACGAATCTGTCGCGTTCTCCGTGGTCACGGAACAGGGCGGCACCGCGATCGGCGACTTCCAGCTGGTTCAAGCGATGCTGGCAGACCAGCAAGCCGGTGTGATGGCAGGGCGCGCGATGGTGCGCGAGGTGGCCGCGCGGTACGTCAGCGGTGAGGATCGCCGTCTCGGGCCTTCGGCGGCAAAGCTTTTCTGCACCGAGATGGTGGGCAAGGTCGCAGATCTCGCCGTGCAGATCCACGGGGGCAACGGGTACATGCGCGGTGTTCCGGTCGAACGCATCTACCGTGAAGTTCGCCTGTTGCGCCTGTACGAGGGAACCAGCGAGATCCAGCGTCTGATTCTCGGTGGTGGGCTCGTGGCGCAAGCGAAAAAGCAAAACCAGCGCTGACACATTTTCCAGACGAGCTTTAACCTCACGAACGGAGTGGACATGGGATTGTTGGACGGCAAGGTTGCGGTAGTGACCGGCGGAGCCCAGGGCATCGGGCTCGAAATTGCGCGCACCTTCATCAAGGAAGGCGCGACCGTCGTTCTCGGCGACATCAACGAAACCGTGGGAACGGCTGCGGTCGCCGAACTCGGTGGAGAGTCGGTCGCCCGTTTCGCTTCCTGCGACGTGCGTGACTCCGGACAGGTCGAGGCCATGCTCGATCTGGCCGAAAGCGCTTTCGGTCCAGTCGATGTCATGGTCAACAACGCCGGCATGACGCGCGACGCCACGATGCGGAAGATGACCGAGCAGGACTTCGACGACGTGATCGCCGTTCACCTCAAGGGCGCCTGGAACGGAACACGCGCTGCCGCCGCCCGCATGCGCGAGCGTGAGACGGGCGCGATCGTGAACATCTCGTCCATCTCCGGCAAGGTGGGCATGCTCGGGCAGACCAACTACTCGGCCGCGAAGGCCGGGATCGTCGGTCTGACGAAGGCCGCGGCAAAAGAGGTCGCGTTCAAGAACGTTCGCGTCAACGCCGTTCAGCCCGGACTGGTCCGCACGGCGATGACCGAGGCGATGCCCGAACGGATCTGGAACGAGAAGCTTGCCGAGATTCCGATGGGGCGCGCAGCCGAGCCTTCGGAAGTTGCTTCGGTTGTGCTGTTCCTCGCGAGCGACCTCTCGAGCTACATGACCGGCACGGTTCTCGAGATCACCGGCGGCCGCCACATCTGATCCGTCCTGTTCGAGTGCAAGAATTCAGAGTGTGAGAATTCTGGGTGTAAAACTTCTGGGGTGACTACTGACATGGGACAGCCGAACTCGGATCTTCCGCTCGACGGAATCACCGTAGTTGCACTCGAACAGGCGGTGGCGGCACCGCTCGCCACCAGACATCTCGCGGACATGGGTGCGCGGGTGATCAAGATAGAACGCGTCGGCGAGGGTGACTTCGCGCGTCACTACGACCAGGCGGTTCACGGTCAGGCATCACACTTCGTGTGGCTCAACCGTTCCAAGGAATCGATCGCCGTCGACGTGAAGTCGGAAGCCGGCCGGCAGATCCTTCTCGATCTGGTCGCGCGAGCCGATGTGTTCCTGCAGAACCTGGCTCCCGACGCAGCCGCGAGACTGGGGTTCGGCGCGGAGGAACTGCGCGATAAATACCCACGGCTCATCGTGATCGACATGTCCGGCTACGGCAGTGCCGGCCCGCGGCGCGAGCGCAAGGCCTACGACATGTTGGTCCAAGCCGAGACCGGAATGATCTCCGTGACAGGCACACCGGAGACGGCCACCAAGACCGGCATCCCGGTCTCCGACATCGCGGCAGGAATGTACGCGCTGACTTCGATTCTGAGCGCCCTGTTCCGTAGAGAGCGAACGGGCAAGGGAGCGCTCGTCGAGGTCTCGATGTTCGATTCCACCGTCGAGTGGCTGGGCCATCCGATGTACATGAAAATGTATGCGGACAAGCAGATTCCACGTGTCGGTCTCGGCCATGCCGCGATCGTTCCCTACGATTCGTATCCCACGGCCGACGGCGAAATCCTGATCGGCGTCCAGAACGATCGTGGATGGCGAGCGCTGATGGTGGACGTGTTCGAGCGAGAGGATCTGGTCGATCATCCGCGTTACCGCACCAACATCGTGCGCGTCGAAAACCGTGGCGAGGTAGACGAATTGGTGGGCTCTCTGACGCGTCTGTACTCGACGACAGATCTGGATCAGCGTCTGGCCGCCGCTGGTGTTCCGGCCGCGGCACTCAACGACATGGCCGGTCTGCTGGAACATCCGCAGCTGGAGAAGCGTGCCAGGTGGCGGTCCGTGGGCACCGAGAACGGTCCGATCGATGCCGTGCTGCCTCCGATGACGTATTCGGATGTCGAAATGCGCATGGGTGACGTTCCAGCACTCGGCCAGCAGACGGATTCTCTGCTGGCCGAGTTGGGACTTACGGGCGACCGGATCGCGGAACTTCGCCGCGACGGATCGATCGGTTAACGCTTCTAGCGTCGCAGGTTCTCGAACACCGCGGCAATCCCTTGTCCGCCACCGATACACATGGTCTCGATCCCGTACCGTGCCTGGCGCCGGTCGAGTTCGCGCAGCAGATTGGCGAGGATCCGCCCACCGGTAGCGCCGACAGGATGTCCGAGCGAGATCCCGGAACCGTTGACGTTGAAGCGCTCCTCGATGTCCTGCGCGCTCAATCCCCAAGCCTTGGCGCACGCGAGAACCTGGGCGGCGAAGGCCTCGTTGACTTCGATGAGGTCGATGTCGTCCAGCGACAGATCGACACGGGAGAGAGCCTTCGCCACGGCAGGCACCGGTCCGATGCCCATCCGGTTCGGCTCCACACCGGCCACACCCCAGCTGACCAGTTTCGCGAACGGCCGCAGGCCCAGTCGTTCGGCGTTGGCCGCAGTGGTGACGATGGCCGCGGCTCCGGCGTCGTTCTGGCCGCAGGCGTTTCCGGCGGTGACTGTTGCTTCAGGGTCGACGCGACCTCGAATGGGGCGCAGTGCAGCAAGATCGGACAGTTGTATCCCTCGGCGCGGATGCTCGTCTTGGGTGACGACTGTCTGCTCACCACGGCGTCCGGGCACCGAAACGGGAATCGTCTCGTCGTCGAAGTACCCACTGTCTTGGGCGTGAACGGCCCGTTCGTGCGATCGCACCGCGTATCGGTCCTGCTCGTCGCGGGTGATCGAGTACTCCCGGCGCAAGTTCTCGGCGGTCTCGATCATGCCGCCTTCCACCGGAAAGTTGACTCCGCCGGAGTTCGTGCGCGGTTTGGCCAATCGGTCGTGGAACTCGACGGAAGGGCGCTTTGTGCCCCAACGCATGTCGGTGGAGTAGAACTCGGTTCCGCTCATGCTCTCGGCGCCGCCGGCGATGACCAGATCACTCATCCCGGTCTGTACCTGCATCGCGGCGTAGATGATCGCCTGCAATCCCGAACCGCAACGGCGATCGAGTTGTATTCCGGGAACGGACACGTCGAGACCGGCGTCGAGTGCCGCGATTCGCCCGATGGCCGCGGCCTCTCCGTTGGCGTACCCCTGACCGAAGATGACGTCGTCGACATCGGTGGACGCAATGCCGGTTCGTTCGACGAGGCCACGCACAACAGTGCCGGCGAGAGTGGTGACGGGAACGTCCTTGAAGACTCCGCCGAATCCGCCCACCGGGGTGCGAACGGGTTCACAGATGACTGCGTCGTGCATGGAATGCGCCTGTCTCGAGGAGAGGTGGGGAATGCGTCGCGTGAACGGGCCGATCGAAGGGCCCGTCGCGACCTGGCCACTCGAATATCCAGCACGCGTGGCGCGGTTGTCAACAGCAGGAACGACCTGTTCGGACATAGTTTCCGCCATACGGTTCGTATGCGAAATCGACTTTGACACATATACCCTTCGGGGATTGAATGGATACAGCGTCTCTGCCGCACACACGTCGCGGCGGGATGAAAGTTCCTGGAGTCGAATCAATTTCGTCGACCGGGAGGGCACGAAGTACCGACTGACAGGTGGAACAGTGACTCGTTTGGCGCAGACGGCGGGATTGACCGAAACTCAGACCGATATCGTCGGGGCGGTACGCGAGTTCGTCGATCGTGTGGTCATCCCCGCGGCGCAGGAACTCGAACACTCGGATACGTACCCGACCGACATCGTCAAGCAGATGAAGGACATGGGTCTGTTCGGACTGACCATCGACCCCGAGTACGGGGGTATCGGCGAATCATTGCTCACCTACGCGCTGTGCGTCGAAGAATTGGCCCGTGGATGGATGAGCGTGTCCGGTGTCATCAACACGCATTTCATCGTGGCTCACATGATTTCGGCGCACGGGACGCCGGAACAGAAGGCGAAGTACCTGCCGCGTTTGGCTTCCGGGGAACTCACCGGTGCATTTTCCATGTCGGAGCCTGCCCTCGGTTCCGATGTTGCTGCCATATCGACCAAGGCGAAGCGGACGGACTCCGGCGATTACGTGATCACCGGCCAGAAGATGTGGCTGACCAACGGGGGTTCCTCGACCTTGGTGGCAGTCCTGGTCAAGACGGACGAGGGCGCGGAGAAGCCGCACAACAATCTGACGACGATATTGATCGAGAAACCCGCAGGTTTCGGCGAGGTACTCCCGGGCCTGACCATTCCGGGCAAGCTCGAGAAGATGGGGTACAAGGGAATCGACACCACGGAGATGATCTTCGACGGTTTCGAGATCGGAGCCGAGGAGGTTCTCGGTGGCACCCCTGGCTCGGGATTTCGGCACATGATGGACGGCGTCGAGGTCGGCCGGGTCAACGTCGCCGCGCGTGCCTGCGGAATTGCCCAGCGCGCTTTCGAACTGGCTGTCACCTACGCCAAGCAACGCGAGACTTTCGGCAAGCCGATCGCCGAGCATCAGGCCATCGCGTTCCGGATCGCCGAGATGGGCACCAAAGTCGAAGCGGCACATCTGATGATGGTCAACGCTGCCAGGCTCAAGGACTCGGGTGAGCGCAACGATGTCGCCGCGGGTATGGCGAAGTATCTGGCGAGTGAATTCTGCTCGGAGGTCACCCAGGACAGCTTCCGTATCCACGGCGGATACGGCTATTCCAAGGAATACGAGATCGAGCGGTTGATGCGTGAGGCGCCGTTCCTTCTGATCGGTGAAGGCACCAGCGACATCCAGAAGCAGATCATCAGCAAGGGCCTGCTTCGCACGTACAACTGAGCCGAGAAGCGGCACCGCGAATATGCGCGGTGCCGCTTAGTCGTGTCGGGTCAGCGGGAGGACGTCAGCGGGTGAAGGCCAGGGTTGTCACCGGTGACCGGTTGCCGTATGCGTCAACGGCTTCGACGCGGGCTTCGTATGCGGTGCCCGCTGCGGCATCGGGAATCGGAATGTCGAGGCTGTTCGGCCGCGGCATGAAGTAGAAGTCCGAGAGCACCTTCGACGAGACCACCTTCGCTCCGGTGGCTGTGTCCGTGACCTCGACGGCGTAGTGGTGCACCATCTGATCGTCCTTGGCCTGCGCGATCCTCAGTGCGGTCGCACCGTTTTCGCCGGTCGTCACCGAGAGCGGAGTGCTCGAGGTGAACTCCGGCGCGTGCGTGTTCCGTGCGCCCGAGGTGTAGCGGAAGTTGTCCTTGATCTGCTGGTTGGTCGACCCGTCGAGTTCGACCGTCCACCCCGAACCGCTCAGCGTGCCCGCGCTCGAGTACGGCGGCTGCCAGTTGGCTGACCACGCGCCACCGGCGTAGATGTCGTGCTTGTCTGCCGCCATGTTGATTCGGTTGATTTCCGTGCGGTCCTGGTAGACCTCGACGAAGAGCGCTTGGGCAGTGGGTGATTCGAAACGGTTCGCGAGACCGGACTCGGTCACCATCTGGTAGCCGTGATCGATTTCGATGTACGACATCGAGCCGTCGTTGACCGACGTGAAGTCACGCTGATGGATCGACCGGTCGTCGTTGTTGTTCAGATGTGAGTGCCCGGAGAAGAAGATTGCCTGAGGGAAGGCACTCAGGTCTTCGGTCAATCGAGGGTTCGACGCCTGCTGCCCGTCCATGGCTGTGTTGCTTGCCGGCCGGTGTCCCTGGACCAGGATCGGCTTGGTCAGGTTCCCGGACTCCGCGGTGATTTCGGTCAGGCGGGACTTCAGCCAATTGCGTTGCGCTGAATCATTGTTGTAGGTTTCGGTGTTGACCGTGAAGAGATGGACACCATTGACGTCGGATTCGTAGTATCCGCCACCGGAATCCGGGAACCACTCCGCCGGGTATCCGGCTCTGATCGCCGCGAGACTTGCATCGTGATTGCCGTTGGAGATCAGGAGTTGTGTGTCGTTCATGCCCTTCCGGGCGAGGTTTGCCTGGAAGATTTCTGCGACGATCTTGTGGTCGGGCCCCTTGCCGTCTCCGTTGTCGTTGATCATGTCCCCGTTGGAGAGGATAGCGTCGGGTTTCGGGAAGATGGAACCGATTGTGTCGAAGAAGCTTTCGTACTTCTTGTCGTTGTTCGCGTGATCGCCGACGTGGACGTCGGACATCACGACGACCTGAGCCAGCGGCTTTTCCGAGGTCTTGATCAGGTAGCCGAACGAGACGGCCGCACTCGCGTGATCGCCTCGGAAAGCTGCGACAGTGACGTTGGTGTCCTGTGCGATGTGCAGCGGACGTCCCGGCGTGTCAGCTTGGCTGTCGGTGGTGGGTGTCGTTCCGTCCAGGGTGTAGCGGACGGTGGCGCCGCGCTCGGCGGTGAAGGTCAGGTCGACGGGGTGCTCGTACCGTCCGCCGGGGACGCTGACGCCGGGCGCTGCGGGCGGCGTGTTGTTCTCGCCCGAAGAGCTGCCCCATTCGAAGGACGAACTGCCCCAGCCGGGTTCGGCGTGGGATTCGGCGGGGGCGATGCCGGGAACGGCGAGAGCCGCTGTCACGGCTGCTATCGCGATGGTCGTACGTCTCACGAGGATTCCTTGTCTTCGACGCGGTGGTTCAGACCTATCCGTAATTGGTCTGGACCAATTACGGTAGGTGGCGCCGGGTAGAAGAAGGTGTGTCCTGAATGTCCGATTAATGAAGCGTGTGTGAACACCCTGCAGTGCTTGGTACCGGTATACCTGTCTGCGTTTATGGCAAAGTCGATGGAGTGGACCTACGTCAGATCGAGTACTTCCTTGCCGTTGCCGGTGGTGAGTCCTTGTCGACGGCTGCGCAGAATCTGTCGGTCACCAAGCCGTCGCTGTCGCAGGGTATTCGTGGCCTCGAGCGCGAACTCGGAGTCGAACTGTTTCACCGTGTCGGTCGCGGTTTGGTGCTGACGGCAGCAGGTCGGGCGTTGGTAGGGCCGGCGAGGCAGATGACTCGCAGCAGCGCGGCCGCGTTCGACGTCGCGATCGGTACGGCCGACGAGCCTCGTGGCCGGCTCGACATCTGCTCCGCGGCACATGGTCTCGAAGGTCCGATCGCGCGCATCGTGGCAGACTTTCGTGAGCGGTGGCCTGCTGTGACCGTTCGGGTCGGTGAGTTGCCGCAGGGTGCAACGTCTGAGCAGGTGTTGGCAGACGGCGCGTGCGAGGTGGTCTTCAGCTATTGGCCACCCGACATGTCGGCGCTGTCCACGAAAGTGTTGGGGGTGAACGAGTACTGGCTGGCAGTGCCGTCGGGGGTTCATCCCGACGTTTGGCCGAATGGTGTGAAACCCGCTGCGGGAGAGCCGGTGTCATTGACGGCATTGCCCGATCTCCCCGTGGTGGGTGTGCTCAAACACTCGCGGGCTCGGCTTGCCATCGAGTCGTCTCTGCAGGCCGCCGGGGCCCGGACTCGGATGTCGACGGAGTTGGCGCAGCGGGAGACCGTCGGCGCGTTCGTCTTTGCTGGTTTGGGCATGGCATTCATGGAGCGTTCGTTGGCCGAGAGGTCGGTCGCGTCCGGCGCGGAGATATTTCCGGTGGAGCCGGCGATCTCACTGAATTACGGCGTCGAGTTCGATCCGGAGACGCTCTCGCCGTTGGGCAGGCTGTTCGTGGAGGGCTTGTGACGTGGGGAGATGTTCTCGATGTACGCAGACCCGGCCGGTGAGAGCGGGCCGTCGCGGTAGACCAAGATCGTCTGCCGGGTGATCGGTGGGAAAAGCGAGCGAACCTCAGATGCCGGTGAGTCTTGTTCGGCGATCGATCTGGGCAGCAGCGCGGCGCCTACACCTTGCCCGACCATTTCCCGGACAGCAAGGCGATCTGGCACTTCCACGACGACGTCGGTGAGTTCCAGATCGTCGTCGATCGAGTGCCCGCGCCGAACTGCGGATGCCTCGACCACCATTGGCAGGTGCGCGACCACGGTGCGCGGAACCGGATCGGGGAGGTCTGTGGCCAGGCGAATGGGGATCGACAAGACCGTTTCCTGGGTGCTCACGGCAATTTCTCGAAGCCCGTCGGAGACTTCGGTACCCGGGTGGGTCTCGAGAAACCCGAGTTCACACGTACCTGCTCTGACGAGCGCGCGCACGTCCTGTGCGTTGGCGGAGGCGTTCGTGGAGAACCGAATTCCGGGTGCCGTCAGATGGAGGCGTCCGGCGACCTCTGCAACAGGGTCGATGGCGAGATCGGACTGAACTGCTATGGCGAGTTCCCCGGCGCGCAAGGCGGTTACCGCAGCCACCGCGGCCTCGGCCCGAGCAACGTCGGCGAGCAACGTACGGGCAGAATCGGCAACTGCCAGTCCGACCGTGGTGGGAGCCAGACCGCGAGTGGTGCGCTCGAAGAGTGTGGCTCCGAGAGCTCGTTCGAGGTTGCGCACGGCCTGCGAGAGGGACGGTTGCGAGATACGCAGGACGTCCGCGGCGGCAGTGACGCTGCCGTGATCGACGACCGCGACGAGATACTGCGCGCTGCGTATGTCCATGCCGGGTGCCTGCATCTGACGAATTCTCCCAGATGACGGAGCCTTGGCGGCGGTGACTTGCTGCGACCTGCGGACATAGGTCTGAGCTATGGCTCTGTGCGCCTTCTCGTCTTTGTGGCGCAGGCCATAGCGATGGTCGACTGTTCCAGTACCACCGACCGCGGTTCGTGCTCGGTGAGTACCTGGAACACAGGAGCGTGATGTGAGCGAGCTTCACCTACCCAACCGGATACGCCACTCGGCGTCGACACGGCCGTCCGATCCGGCAATCACGTGCGGCGACCGAACGTTGACTTGGGCTGAGCTGGATGGCGAGACCAGCACCTTGGCGAGTGCGCTGGCAGAAGTGACCACAACGGGTGCTCGTGTCGGTGCGCTACTGCGTATGGGGCTCGAAGGTGCGGAAACCTTCATCGCATGTGCGAAGGCAGGCGCTGTGTTCATACCGTTGAACTGGCGGCTCAACCCACTCGAACTCGTCGACATCGCCGAGGACGCGGAGCTCGACGTCTTGATCGTCGATGACGAGTTCGCCGCGGGGGCGGCGGCGATGTCCGCAGCGTTGCCGGACATCGAGGTCATAACCGTGGGAGCTGCAGGGGGCCTGCCGGATTCGCGAACCTGGGCGGAGTTCGTGGCATCAGGTACCGGTGTCGACCCCGGACACGGGCACGATCCGGACGCAGCAGTTCTGCAGCTGTACACGTCCGGGACAACCGGCCGGCCCAAGGGCGTCGTGGCCACGCACCGGAATCTGTACAACGAGCCCGAGGGGTTCGATGTCTACGAATTCGGTTCGAATGCAGTCGCACTCGATGCACTTCCCCTCTTTCACATCGCCGGTGCCGGCTGGATGAGTACATGCTTGTCGGCCGGAGTGCCTTTGGTGCTGCTCGGAGACATGGCGCCGGCTCGGGTCGCTGATGCCATCGCGACCCACCGCGTCACCCACGCATTTCTGGTGCCTGCAGTCATTCAGACGCTGGTAGATCTGCCGACTCTCGACAGTTTCGATCTGACCAGCCTGGAGGTGGTCGCCTATGGGGCGTCACCGATCACTCCGGCGCTCCTCGCCCACGCGATGACTGTCTTGAACTGCAAATTCGTTCAGCGATACGGGATGACTGAGACGACGGGTTCGGTATCCGTCCTTCGTGCTTACGACCATCATGTGAGCGGGCCGCGTTCGGAGTTGCTTCGCTCTGCGGGCAAGCCGATGATCGGCGTCGAGATCTCGATTCGAGACGTCACCACTGGTGAGGAATTGCCGCCCAATAATTCCGGTGAGATCGTCGCGCGCAGTAGAAACAACACTCGCGGATACTGGCGACGTGACCGTGAGACCGCCGAATTGTTCACCCACGACGGTTTCCTCCGAACGGGGGACGCCGGCCATCTGGACGACGAGGGGTATCTGTTCGTCACCGATCGACTCAAGGACATGATCATCACCGGCGGAGAGAACGTCTATCCGATCGAGGTGGAATCCATTCTGGCCGAGCACCCCTCGGTCGCCGAGGTCGCGGTGGTCGGGGTTCCCGACAAGCGCTGGGGTGAATCCGTGACCGCAGTGGTCAAACTGGTCGACGGTGCCGACGTGCCGAGCGTCGACGAGTTGATCGCTTTCAGCACAGCGAAGTTGGCGTCGTACAAGAAACCTCGCCAGATCCATTTCGTGGACTCCCTACCTCGCAACGCGAGCGGAAAACTGCTCAAGTCGAGCCTGCGGACCATGCTGAACGCGAGCGGAGAAGCATCATGATCGTGACCGAAGACGTCGGTGTCGCACAACGTGAGGCATGGGCGAACAAAGTCCTTCCACCGGTCGAACAGGTGCGGGACGGATTGTGGTCGATCCCTGTTCCTATGCCGGACAACCCTTTGCGCTACGTACTCGTCTACGCACTCGCGCTCGACGACGGACTTGCCCTCATCGACGTCGGTTGGGATCACGAACAGTCCTGGCAGGCTCTCGTCGACGGCATAGCATCGATCGGATACCACGTTTCCGAAGTGCGCTATGCGGCAATCACGCACCTGCATCCCGATCACTTCGGCCTGGCGCCGCGTCTTCGGCAGGTCAGCGGCGCGACACTTGCGATGCACGTGGCCGACGCGACGCTCCTCGGGTACCACGGGCCCGAACAGACCCGCGACGACATCAGTGGCTGGAACCTGCAGTTGTCCGAACTCGGCGCACCGGCCGAAGTGCTCGACGCGTCTCGGGTCGACCTGGTGCGGTTCGCTGAGCACGAAACCATCGACATTGTTCTGGGAGAAGGGGATTCACTCGACCTGCCCGGTTGGAATCTCCGCGCCCAATGGACACCGGGGCACACTCCCGGACATCTCTGTTTCGTGGAAGAGGACAGAGGCTTGTTGTTCAGCGGCGATCACATGCTGCCGAGGATCAGCCCGAACATCTCCACGATTCCCGGTGAACTCGAGAACCCACTTCATCGTTATCTTCTCTCGCTCGAGGCGACGACAACACTGGGCGAGTGCGAAGTGCTTCCGGCACATGAATATCGATTCCGTGGGATCGCCGATCGTGCACGTCAATTGATGGGGCATCACGAGGAGCGATTGGCGGAGATCGTGGCTGCGGTGCAGGATGAGCCTGAATCCACGGCCTGGGAACTCTCACGCACGATCTCCTGGTCTCGCCCGTTCGAACAGATGTCGCCGCGACTACTTCGCTTGGCAGTCCGCGAAACCCAGGCTCATCTTGTTGTTTTGGCCAAGCGGGAGATCGTGACACCGTCCGGCGGCACACCCGTGCGCTGGAGCATTCGCGCGCAGTGACCTTTCAAGAATCTCATCACGGAAGTAGGAACCGAACATGAGCGTCGTGCTCACCGACTTCGCCGACGGCGTTGCCGTCATCACCCTCAATCGTCCCGAGGCCAAGAACGCGGTCAACCTGGAACTCGCACAGGCACTCGCCGCCGCGATCGACGAGTTCGAGGAACGCCCCGATCTCACCATCGGCATTCTGACCGGATCTGGTGGAACCTTCTGCGCCGGTATGGATCTGAAGGGATTTGCGCGCGGAGAGCGGCCATCGCTACCGGGTCGTGGTTTTGCCGGTCTGACCGAGGCACCGCCGTCGAAGCCGCTGATCGCAGCCGTCGAAGGTTGGGCACTCGCCGGCGGTTGCGAACTGGCCTTGGCAGCCGACTTGATCGTGGCGTCCACGGACGCGAAATTCGGCCTGCCCGAAGTGAAGCGGGGACTTGCCGCGGCCGCCGGCGGACTCCTACGTCTGCCGAAAATTCTTCCGTATCAGTTGGCCATGGAAATCGCGATCACGGGGGATCCACTCAGTGCCACCGTGGCGCATCATCACGGCTTGGTCAATCGGCTCGCCGAACCGGGACACGCGCTGACCGTCGCACGCGAGCTTGCGGCCCGAGTAGCGGCTAACGGTCCACTGGCTGTTCGCGCGACCAAGCAGGTACTGGCAATGTCCGCCAAGTACACCGATCCGGATGCCTTTGTCGCGCAACGCGAATTCATCGATCCGGTCTTCACCTCTCGTGATGCCAAGGAGGGCGCCACGGCATTTGCCGAGAAGCGCTCTCCCGTGTGGAGTGGTTCATGAGTGCCGAGACGATCGAGCGTGCGGCCGTAAGCATCGAACGAGACGGTGCTGTCGCGACGATTGTTCTCTGTCGGCCGCACCGCCGCAACGCTCTCGATCTCGACGCCTGGATCGCTCTACGTGAAGCAGTCCTCGAACTTCAAGAGGACGCGCAGATTCGCTCGGTGATCCTGACCGGCGCGGATGGGACCTTCTGCGCGGGCTCCGATCTGGACAAGCGTGGCTCGTCGCACCCGCTCGATCGCATGCGTGTCATCAACGCAACGGCAATCGCACTGAGTGAGTTTCCCAAACCTCTGGTGGCGAAGGTCGACGGGTTTGCCGTCGGAGCCGGATGGAACATGGCGTTGCTCTGCGACTTCGTCGTGGCGGCCAAGGGTGCGAAGTTCAGCCAGATCTTTGCCAAACGGGGGTTGTCTGTCGACTTCGGTGGTTCGTGGATCCTGCCGAGACTGGTCGGCCTCCAACAAGCCAAGCGACTGGTGATGCTTGCCGAGACGATCGACGCACAGGAAGCCTACGAGCTCGGGTTGGTGACTTATCTGGTCGAACCGGCCGAGCTGGACGAACACACGTCAACACTGGCGCAGCGGCTCGCCGCCGGCCCGCCGGCCGCACTGAGTCAGTCTGCCGCCATGCTCGAACGTCACACCTCCCTCTCGTTGCGGGAGGCCTTGGACAACGAGGCGAGGGCGCAAGCGGTCAATTTTGCGACGGATGCCACCGACGCGGTTCGTGCCTTCGTGGAAAAGCGGGAGCCGATCTTCACCGGAGAGTGGGCCGTACCAGGGGCAACTCGGGTGGAGTGAGCGACGGATCGCTGGTCGTATGATGGATGAGTGGATCTGCACTTCGTCACCTACTTCGTCGCTGTTGTCGACCACGGTGGGATAACGAAGGCCGCTCAGGCTCTCTACATTTCGCAGCCCTCGCTGTCACAGGCAATTCGTACGCTCGAGCGTCGACTCGGCGCCACGCTGTTCGACCGGACGGGCAGGCGGTTGGTTCTTACCGACGCGGGCCGCACGTTCGATCTCGCGGCCAGGAGAATCC
Source organism: Rhodococcus sp. KB6 (assembly GCF_001445685.1). Taxonomy (NCBI): domain Bacteria; kingdom Bacillati; phylum Actinomycetota; class Actinomycetes; order Mycobacteriales; family Nocardiaceae; genus Rhodococcus; species Rhodococcus sp. KB6. Next base: position 54,326 of record NZ_LNAK01000043.1, read on the forward strand.
TTGCCGACGTCGAGCGCGCGAAGGCGAAAGTGACCGCCGTTCGCGAACTCGAGTTCGGTCGTGTCGACGTCGTCTCGTACTCGGCGTTCTCGATCGATCCGATGGTCGAGTTGGTCCGGCGATTCCGGGCCAACTTCCCGAAGATCGTCGTGCGTGTTCTCGACACGTACGGCCCGGCCGGGGTCGACAATGCGTTGCGGCGAGGGTCGGCCGAGGTCGGCGTCACCGATCTGAGTATCGGGTACGAAGGTTTGGTCACGGCTCCGATTGCCACTCAGGAGTTGGTGCTCGCCACCCATGCGTCGTTGTCCGGCCGACTTGCAACGCCGTTGGCGGATCCGGTTCCGCGAGCGCTCTTGCACAGTTTGCCGCTTGTGGTCGATCTCGGTGATCAATCGAATCAGTTCCGGGGCTTGCTCAGCGAAGGCGCCGAGAACGTAGTCGTGGACTGTGTCCACCCTGTGACCACGTGGGAACTCGTGCGTCGAGGAATCGGCGCCACTGTAGTGCCGAGAAGGGTTGCACAACAGCAGATGACAGACGTCTGCGCCTTCTCCTTCGATCCGCCGCTGACACGCGACGTCGGTATCGTCTATCGCTCGGGCGAGCAATCCCCGGCGGCCGCTGCATTCATCGCGACGGCTGCGGAAATGGCCACCTCCGCCGTTCCGTCCACGGAAGAGGAGTGAACTGTGGAGTTCCGGCAGATGGAGTACTTCCTCGCAGTGGTCGAGAACAAGGGGATCAACGGCGCCGCAGCGGCTCTCGGCGTTGCTCAGCCGACCGTGTCACAAGCGTTGCGCGGGCTCGAACGTGAACTGGGAGTGAGGCTGTTCCACCGCATCGGGCGCGGCATGGTGCTCAGTGCTGCCGGTCGCAGTCTGGTCGGCCCGAGTCGACAGGTTTTGCGAGACGTAGCTGCGGCGGCTGAACAGTTGACGGCATCCGATGGCGCCATCGTCGGTCGCCTCGACATCATGGCTTTCCCTGCACTGACCTCGGGGACGATCGTCGATCTGATTGCGGAGTTCTGTCGACGGTATCCGCAAGCACGAGTCAGATTCTCGGAACTCGAGCGTGAGGACAATCTGGAAAGTCTCATCCGGGACGGCCACTGCGAATTCGCGGTGGCTCATCTGCCGCTCGAGGCGGGCGAAGGGCTCGAAATCGTCGAATTGGGGGAGCAGGAATACCGCCTGGTCTACCCGGCTGGAACGGAACTACCCGAGGGGCCGGTACGCCTTTCGGAAATGCCGGACATTCCCATGGTATTCGTTCCTCGCGGGGCAGCGATGGGTGACGCGATCGAAGATTCGATCCGAAAGGCCGGTACCAGAACGGAACTCGCGGTGGTGACCGAGCAACGGGAGTCGCGGCTCCCGATGGTCATCGCCGGACTCGGCGGTTCGTTGGTCGAGCGCTCGGTGGCGAAATCGATGCCTGGTCAGGTGGTGGAACGGGCCTGCGAGCCGAGATTCCTGCGTGCGTACGGTCTCGCCTTCGACCCCTCGACGTTGTCGCCGGTGGGACAGGTATTCGTGAACCTTATCCACGAGTACCTGTCCGACGAACGCCGGTCACAGCACTAGAGTCGGCAGATTCGTTCTCGCGCGGCAGAGTACTCGGCGGCGAGACGCTCTACTACTGCATGCGTCGGAAGGACTGCATCGATCGCTCCGATGCCCTGTCCGGCGCCCCAGATGTCACGCCAGGCCTTGGTATCGGTGTCGTTGGTCGCGAAACTCATTGCGGATGGATCGGATTCGGCCAGGTTGTCGGGGTCCAAGCCGGCGGCAACGATGCTGCCCCGCAGGTAGTTTCCGTGTACTCCGGTGAACAGGTTGGAATAGACGATGTCGGAGGCCCCTGAACCCACGATCATCTCCTTGTACGCAGGATTCGCGTTAGCCTCTTCGGTTGCGATGAAAGCTGATCCGACGTATGCCAAATCGGCCCCGGCCGCGAGCGCAGCGAGAATCGAATCACCATGAGCGATGGCACCTGACAACAGCAGTGGACCGGCGAACCACTCACGAATCTCCCGAATCAGGGCAAACGGTGACTGCCTACCGGCATGACCACCGGCCCCGGCAGCTACCGCGATCAGTCCGTCGGCGCCCTTCTCGATCGCCTTGCGTGCAAAGCGATTGTCGATGACGTCATGGAGAACGATTCCGCCGTATGCGTGGACTGCGTCGTTGATGTCGGTGCGAGCGCCGAGGGACGTGATGACGATCGGAACCTCGAACTCGGCGATGGTCGCCAGATCCTCTTCCAGGCGGTTGTTGGACCGGTGGACGATGAGGTTGACGGCAAATGGCGCCGACGGATTCTCCGGGTGCTCACGATCATGTTCCTCACGAGCCACGGTGATCAGTTTGAGCCAATCCCGAAGTGCCGACTGCGGACGAGCATTCAGTGCCGGGAAGGACCCGATGATGCCAGAGGTGCACTGCGCGATGACGAGGTCAGGAGTCGAGATGATGAACATCGGTGAAGCGAGAACCGGGACACGCAGTTGCGACGTCAGGTCTGCGAAGGTCGTCACCTGGAACCGCCTTTCTGATCGACGGATTCGAGAAGTCTCGAGCGGAGGTCGGTCTTGAGGACCTTACCGGCAGCCGATGTCGGAAGGAGTTCTACCTCGACGACTTCGCGAATCTTCTTGTACGGCAGCACCTGCTCGGCGACGAACGCCTTGATCTGCTCGGCGTCGAACTCGGCACCCGGAATCATCACCACGAAGGCTACGGGCTCCTGGCCGTTGCTCCCCACTTCGCGGCCGACAACCGCGGCAGTCGAGATCGCCGGGTGCGAAACCAGAATCTCTTCGAGTTCCCGCGGATAGACGTTGTACCCCTTGTAGATGAGCATGTCCTTGGCCCGGTCACAGATGAAGAGGTATCCGTCCGAGTCCAGGTACGCGATGTCTCCCGTGTCCAACCAGCCGTCGACGAACTGTTCTGCGGTGGTTTCCGGGTGTCCGAGATAGCCGTCGGTGACCTGAGGCCCACGCACCCACAGTTCGCCGCGTTCGTTCTCGCCCAGAACGGTCTTCCGGTCGAGCTGATCGCGAATCTGGATTTCGGTGTCGAAGATCGGGAGGCCGACGCTGCTCTGCCGATATTCCGAGCCGTTGATCAGCGGAGCGGCCGTGACCACACAGGTGGCCTCGGTCAGCCCGTACCCTTCGACGACGAGCGCTTTGGGAAATGCCCGGCGGAGTGCGGCGAGCGTGACACTGTCGATCGGGGCGGCACCCGAAGACACGACGCACACGCTGTCGGTGTTGCGCACCGTAGCGTCGGGATGAACCGACAGTGCGTGCCACATGGCGGGAGACCCGGTGAGATAGGTGGCCTCGTGCTTTTCGATCAGCTCGAGCATCCGGCCGGGTTCGAACCGACCGGCGAACACCTGGGTGAGACCGGAAATCAACAGGAACGACGTGTTGAGCAACGAATGTGCGTGGAAGAGAGGGGAGACCACGATGGTCGCCCCGGTCCCGGGCGTCGGACCGAGCACGTCGAGGCCGTCGATGCGTCGAGGCGTGACGAGACCGTCAGGACCTGCTTCCAACTCGTGACCGGTTCTCCACCCACACATCTGCGTGATGTTGCCGACGACGTTGCGGTGAAGAACACGAACACCTTTGGAGACTCCGGTGGTTCCGCCGGTGAACGCGATGTGTGCGATGTCGTCGCTACGAACCGAGGCAGGGGTGAATTCGGTGGGTAGATCGGCGATGAAGGAGTCGAATGCGACGACCGACTCCGGTGTGTCGAGCGCGCCCTCGGTGTCCTGGACCATCACGATCGTACGCACGGAGGTTCCTGAAGCGGCCGCGAGCAGTACGTGCAGCTGCGAACTCTGAGTCACTGCAGCAACGGCGGACGTCTCTTCGATCTGCTTGCGCAGGCCGAGCTCTGGCTGCAGTGGGTTGACCAATGTGACTGTCGCCCCGGCCTGTAGGCATCCGTAGTAAGCCTGGAGGAACTCGACGCAGTTCCCGAGGTGCATCAACACCACGTCGCCGACGCCCACCCCGGCTTGCCGCAGTGCGCCGGCGAATTGCGCACTGCGCTGACCGAGTTCGCGGAAGGTGCACGTACGCTCGCCGTCCACGACGGCGAGGCGGTCACCGTAGAGCGCCGCCATGCTGGGCGCCCAGTACGCCATGGTGGTATCCGGGTAGTGCATGTTGTGCCGCAGTTGTGGATTGGCGATCACGCTGGTGCCCGTCACCGGGGAGCCATTCGGATAGCGCCGTCGAGTCTGATGGTCTCGCCGTTGAGGTAGCCGTTCTCGAGCATCGAGACGGCGAGCTGGCCGAACTCGTCCGGACGACCCAGTCGTGAGGGATTGGGAACAGAGGCTTCGAGGGCCGTGCGCACGTCTTCGCGTAGGCGCGCCAGCAGGGGAGTGTCCATGATGCCGGGAGCAATGGTGTTTACGCGGATTCCGCGGCTGGCGAGATCGCGGGCAGCGGTGACCGTCATACCGACGATGCCGGCTTTGGACGCTGTGTAGTTGATCTGACCGATCTGACCTTCGAATGCTGCGACCGACGCCGTCATGATGATGGCACCTCGCTCACCGTCCACTGCGTCGAGTTCCGCCATCCGCTCGGCGCCGAGACGGAGTGCGTTGAACGAACCGACAAGATTCAGCTTGACGACGAACTCGAAATCTTCGACCGATCCGGCTTTTCCGTCCTTGTCGAGAATGCGCATACGACGCCCGGCGCCCGCGCAGTGGACGACGCCGCGGAGGCCGCCGCGCTCGTGCGCCGCGTCGAGTGCTTCGGCGAATTGTTCGCTGTCGGTGACGTCGGCCGGGGCGAATTGTGCGGCAGCACCGAGATCGGCCGCCACCTGCTTACCGTCGGACGAAGGCAGATCGATCAACGTGACCTGCGCTCCGGCGTCGAGCAACCGTCGAGCGGTTGCCAGGCCGAGGCCTGAAGCGCCGCCGGTGATCGCGGTGGAAAGTCCCTCGAGTTTCATGAATCAATTCTTCTTTCCTGCTGGATGACGTGTCGGCCCGAAAGCGTTGTCGGGTCAGATCAATTCGAGAATGGTCGCATTGGCCATGCCGCCGGCCTCGCACATCGACTGGAGACCGTATCGAATTCCGTTGTCGCGCATGTGATGTGCCAGGCGAGTCATCAAGATCGCACCTGATCCGCCGAGTGGGTGGCCGACCGCGATAGCGCCGCCGAGCGGATTCACACGATCGATGGCTGCGCCGGTTTCAGCCTGCCAGGCAAGCGGGACGGGGGCGAATGCCTCGTTGATCTCGAAGGCGCCGATGTCGTCGATGGACAATCCGGAGCGGTCCAATGCCTTTGCGGTGGCGGCAATCGGACCGGTGAGCATGATGACCGGGTCGTCGGCTGCGACCACTGCGGTGTGAATACGAACGAGCGGCTTCCACCCGCGTGCCCGGGCGTACTCGCTGGTCGTGACGAGTGTGGCGCCCGCCCCGTCGGAGATCTGAGAAGAGTTGCCGGCGTGGATGGCACCGTCGGTGTCGAAGGCCGGGGGCAACTTCGCGAGCGACTCCACACTTCCGCCTCGCCGAATGCCTTCGTCCTGGGACAAGCCCGCGATCGGAGTGATCTGCCCGGTGAATGCCCCTTCATCGGTGGCACGGGCCGCGAGTTCGTGTGAGCGGAGGGAGTATTCGTCCAGAGCTGTTCGTGTGAGTGCCCATTTGCGGGCCATCATCTCGGCGCCGGTCCCCTGGCTGAAACCGTCCACCCCGTAGCGTTCGAGTACCGAAGCCGGAAAATGCTCACCGTTCTTGCTGGCGGTACCCATCGGTACTCGTGACATCGATTCGACGCCTCCGGCTACGACCACGTCGTTCTGACCGGAGATGACGGTGGCCGCAGCAAAGGAAACTGCCTGCTGGCTCGATCCGCAGGCCCGGGTCAGCGTGACGCCGGGAACGCTGTCGGGCCAGCCGGCAGCGAGTGCCGCTGTGCGGGCGATGCTTCCGGCCTGCTCGCCGACCTGACTGACGCAACCCCAGATCACGTCGTCGACCGTCGCCGCGTCGAGTCCGGTCCGTTCAGCGAGCGCACGCAGTACATGGGCGGACAACTCGGCCGGATGGATCTCCGAGAGGGCGCGGCCGCGACGGCCGATCGGTGTACGTACTGCGTCGACGATGACGGCATCTCGCATGTATCTCTCCTGCTGTTCGTGCCCGGTTCTGCGACTGTGCGGTCGGGGCGTGTCTCGAGTCGATCACGAGCGGGTCGACCCGGCAATGTCTTTCGGTGAATGGCTTTGTTAGCGAATGGCTATACGTGGAGTACTCAGCCTCGGATGAGCTTGCGATCGCGCTCGGGATTGGCGAAGACGAGGACCAGAACCGCGGCGATCACTCCGATGACGCCGATTGCCTGGAAGGACTGGGCGTAACCGTCGGCCGGGGTTGCAGCGTTGTCCACGATGACTCCCGTTGCGTAAGGAGCAATCAGGCCACCGATCGACATGATGGCGAGGAAGAATCCCATCGTTCCGGCAGTCTGCTGCGGCGGGCACAGCTCCGAGATCGCAGCGTTGATGAGCGGGAAGGTGATTGCCGAGAACCCGTAGCCGATCGAGACCATGGCGACAGCGACGATGGGAGTGGAGATCTGTGGCAGGAACAGGAGAATCGATCCGCAGATCAGAACGCCGACACAGGGAACGATGACGCGAACCGTACGAGAGGTGAAGCCGCGGCCGATCAACTTGTCCGTGACGGAACCGGAGGTGATCATGAGGACGAGACCGACGATCGAGGGCAGCGCGAACATCGAACCGGCCTGCATAGCACTGTATCCGAGGCCGACCTCGAAGTACGACGGCAACCAGGTGAGAACGACGGTGGTCAGCGCGTAGATGGTCGCGATGAGGAAGCAGCAGCTGACGAAGGTGCGGGAGAGCAGGATCTTGCGCCACGGAACGTTGGGCTCGGTGACCGCCTTCGTGGCTGTCCCGGCTGCCTCGGGTGCTTCTGTATCTGCAGTCTTGGTCGCCTTGACGGCCTTGCTCGTGTACGGGCCCTCGGACCAACCGGCCAGCCAGCAACCCATCCACACGAGACCGAGAACGGAGAGCGAGAGAACCGCTGCGCGCCAGCCGTAATGAACGGCGATGAAGGTCAGTACCGGCGCGAGGGCGATCTTTGCGACAGAGGCGGATCCGGCGAGCATTGCGCCGGGAAGGCCGCGCTTGGCCGGCGGGTGCCACGAGTACGCCGCGGTGTGCATCAGCGCCGAACTGGGGCCTTCGGCAAATCCGAGGAGCATGCGCGAGACGATCAACATCGCGAGGCTGGCGCCGAGAACGAGGGGGAGCATGACCACGGACCAGATTGCGGCCAGGATCAACAGCGCCCAACGCAGGGTCAGGTACTTGTTGAGCGGTCCGGCGAGGAATCCACCGATGCAGAACATCAGGAAGAAGAGCGAGCCGACCATGCCGATTTGCGAAGACTTCAGTCCGAGCTCACGAGCGAGGGGCTGAGCGATGATTCCGAGGACTGCCTTGTCCGCGTAGTTGACGATGTAGAGGAAAACGACGAGCCCGGTCATCGTCCACGCACGCTTGCGGGTACCGAAGACGGGAACTGCTGACGAATCTGGCGTTGCTGTTGCTTCGGGCTGGACGTCGTTACGCTGTGGCGCGATGGGGGTCACGTGGCGTCCCTTCGAGACTGGTGGGCGGATGCGATCGTGCTCGAAGCGCGGCCTCGAAGCGATCGATGGTGGTGTGTTTGCCGGCTGACTCATTCAACGTGTTCTGGATCACTTTGAGCAATGTCGCGTCGATGATCGGAACGATAGCGGTTGCCTATGTATCGCAGGTCAGGCCATATTGGTACGCCCTATCGGACGCATAGCCGATGAGTGTTGGATCGAATGCGGAACATTGAGGCAAGGTGAGATCAGGATCACCCTGTCCCCTTGACCGACTGGAGTTCATACATGCAGCGCACCGTGTTCAACGAGGATCACGAGGCATTCCGGGCAACCGTTCGCGATTTCATCGCGAAGGAAGTAACCCCGGTCCACGAGAAGTGGGAAGAGGACGGTCACCCGCCCCGTGACTTCTACCGACGACTCGGAGAGCTGGGCGTACTCGGAATTCAGGTGCCGGAGGAATACGGCGGAGGCGGCGAGAAGTCGCTCAAGTTCAACGTCGTCGTCGCCGAGGAAGTTGCTGCCGCCGGGGCGTCGTTCGGCTCGCAGTCGGTGCATACGAACCTGATCCTGCCCTACCTGCTCGAGTACGCGAACGAAGAACAGAAGAGCCGCTGGTTGCCGGGCTTCGCTTCCGGAGATCTGATGTTCGCGATTGCGATGACCGAACCGGGAACAGGATCGGATCTGGCGAACATCGCGACCACGGCCAAGCTGTCGGAGGACGGTACGCACTACGTGGTCAATGGTTCCAAGACGTTCATCACCGGTGGAGTACTTGCCGACCGCGTCCTGGTGGTGTGCCGTACCGCGCCCAGCACAGCGGAGAACCGGCGCACGGGGTTGTCGATTCTGGTGATCGATACGTCGTCGCCCGGATACTCGGTGGGGCGCAAGATCAACAAGATCGGGCTCAAGACCTCCGACACTGCGGAGCTTTCGTTTGTCGACGTCAAGGTGCCCGTCGAGGACCGACTCGGAGAAGAGGGCGACGGCTTCAGCTATCTGACCCACAACCTGGCTCAGGAGCGGTTGACCATCGCGTTCGGAGCGGCCGCCACTGCCAGTGCAGCGCTTCGCTTTGCCACCGACTACGTCAAGGACCGCAAGGTGTTCGGCAAGCCGGTCGCGGCCTTCCAGAACACCAAATTCGTTCTGGCCGAATGCGCTACCGAGGTTGATGCCATCCAGCTGGTGTCCGACAACGCACTCGAATGTCATGACCGCGGCACTCTGACGATTCCCGACGCAGCGAAGGCGAAACTGTTCTGCACCGAGGCGGCAGGTCGAGTGATCGACAAGTGCCTCCAATTGCACGGCGGGTACGGCTACATCACCGAGTATCCCATCGCGCGTCTTTACGCAGACACGCGTGTCACACGAATCTACGGTGGCACAAGTGAAGTCATGAAGACCATCATCGCGAAGGATCTTGGTCTCTGACGCACTCTCGACATGTTCTCGGCCTCGGAACAAATGTTCCGAGGCCGAAAACATCTTCCGGGTAGGTCAGTTCGCCGGAACCCCGACGACGCCGTCCGCGATCAGCGTCGAGGCGTGATCGGCGTTGGTTCCGAGGATGTCGGCGAGCACCGCGATCGAATCGCCGCCGACCTCGGAGGCGGGTCCGGTACCCAGGTGTGCGCCGTCGAACGAGGCAGGATTGGCGGCAGCCAGGTAGCTTCCGATTCGAGGTTGATCGAGTGCGGAGAACATCGGGTTGTTCTCCAGTTCGCCAGATTTCACCACTTCCTCGAAACTGCGGTACCTCTCGAACAGAACCGACGATGTGTCCAGCGCTGCAGCGATCTCGGCGCCGCTGTGTTCCCGGAACCAATGTGAGAACAGAGCAGTGAGTACCTCTCGATGACGGTAGCGATCCGCTTCGGTGGAGAAGTCGGCTCCGAGTGCAGCTTCGACAGCGTCGACAGCCGCCGTGGTGCCGGTGACCGACGCAAGGTCGCGGAAATGGCGGGTAGTGAGTGCAACGATCATGAACCGGTCGTTGTCGCTGGAGACGAAATCGATTCCGTACGTGCCGTAGACGGCGTTTCCGCCGGACTCGCGACTGCGACCGTTCACTTGTACTTCGGTGAGGTAACCGAGGGTTCCCGCGGTGGCCAATGCGACGTCTTCGAGTGGGAGCGTGATCCGAGATCCATGTCCGGTCGAGTCACGTTGGCGCACTGCGGCAGTGATCGACAGGGCGGCGTAGAGCCCGCATGCGACGTCCCAGGCGGGCAGTGCGTGGTTGACAACTCCGGCGTAGTCGGCGGGGCCGGTGATCTGTGGAAATCCCAAGGCGGCGTTGACCGTGTAGTCGACTCCGGGGCTGCCGTCGCGGCGTCCGAGGATCTCGAGGGTGATGACGTCGCTACGCAACTGGGCCAGGGAGTCGTGGCTCATCCACTTACGGCCGCCGGCGTTGGTGACCAGGATTCCGCCGCCAGGTCCCGGCGCCGTGACCAGTTGGCGTATCAGTTCTTGGCCGCGTTCGGCGCGCATGTCCACTGACAGTGACCGTTTGCCTTTGTTGAGTCCGGTCCAGTAGATGCTCTCGCCCTTGTCTGTGACGGGCCAGCGGTTGTAATCGGAGGCACCTCCGATCGGGTCGATCCGGATCACCTCGGCGCCGAGTTGGGAGAGCGTCAGTCCGCACAGCGGCGCGGCGACAAAGCTCGAGACCTCGACGATGCGAAGCCCGGACAGCGGGCCTGGGCTCTGAGTCATGTGTGGTCCTCCGTGATAGAAGAGTGTGTGTTCATGCCATCAACACGGTGAAACGCCAGTCGAGAACCGGAGTTTGTGTTGCAGAAGCATTGTGGGAGAACACGAGCGAACGCAGTTGCACTGCGGTTCCGTGTTCGAGGGGCGACGAGTTTTCGACGTGCAGTTCGCTCGTGAGGGTATCGCCCTCGTGAACGGGTCCGGTGTGATCGCACGAGTGCCACCCGAGAACCGTCACCACGTTGGGCAGAGCGCGAGTCGCCTGGGCGAGTGCGATCCCGATGGTGTGGCCGCCGTAGACGAGGCGACCGTGGGCGCCGACGCGGTCGTCGTGGTGCGTCGCTGCGATGTTCAAGCTCAGCCGGGCAAGTTCGGGTGCGCTGGAGACGACGTCGCCGCTGCTGTGGAAGACGGAGCCCACCAAATCGGAATCGAAGTGCCTGCCGGGTACCCGCTCTCGATACGTGTCGAGGTCCCAACCGTCAGGTGATACGTACGGAGCCGGTTCGGACGGACCGATCGCCCCGAGGTCGTCGGCGTGGCGAGTTCTCGCCTCGATCGGGTCGGGGCTCAGGGGGAGCATGGCGCAGCGGTAGAAGTCGAGGACCGTGTTGCCGTTCTGATCAGCAGACGTCATCCGTAGCGCGGCAAGTCCGGTGGCGCCGCGTCCCGGCTTGGCCGAGTTCTCGCGTAGACCGACAACCTCGGTGCGCGTGTACAGGGTGTCGCCGAGTACCGGGAAACGGTGGAATCGCAGTCCACGGTAGAAGAGGTTCGCCTTGACGTGGTGTGTGACCACGGTTGACTGGCCGATGGCGATGTCGGTGACCAGTCCTGGATTTGCCACTGGTGCACCGGAACCCGTGACGCTCGACGACAAGTGTGCGTCGAGAGGCAAGCGCATGCGGTCACCGAGGATCGCCTGATGGGAGGCGGCGAGTCCACTGGTCAACGTCACCGCGGGGGCTTCGTCGAAGATCTGACCATGGGTGAGCTCGTCGAAGTACGGGCCTCCCACGTAGTGCTCGCTCATACGGTGACTCCTTCGGCTCGGGCAAGCGTACGACGCGCTGCCACGGCCACAGCTTCGTCGAGCATCTGGCCGTCGAGTTGGGCGGCACCCGAACCCAGGGTTTCGGCTTCTTCGAGTGCGGTCAGTACCCGTCGGGCGTCATTGACGGCGTCGTCCGAAGGAGTGAATGCGGTAGTGGCCGAGTCGATCTGCGCCGGGTGGATGACCCATTTGCCGTCGAACCCGAGAGCGCTGGTCCAGTGCGCGGCGCGGCGGAAAGCGTCGTCGTCGGTGATGCCGAGAAAGGGCCCGTCGATGGCTGCGACGCCGGCTGCGCGGCAGGCGATCAGGATTCTGTCCTGGACGGCAAGCCAGTGTTCAGGCAGTGCCGAGCGTGAACGGCCGAGCGCTGCACCGAGATCGGCGTATCCGATGATCGCGGCTTGGAGACGAGGAGTCGCGCGGGCGATGGAGTCGGCATTCTGGACGCCGAGCGGAGTTTCGATCAGGGCTTGCAGGGTGGTGTGGTGCCCACCGGCAGTGAAGAGGATGTGCTCGGCCTCGAGTAGTTCGTCGGCGGACTCGACCTTCGGGACGATCACGCTCGTCAGCGATTCTCCGAGGGCGCCGCAGGCGATCAGGTCGTCGCGGGCCCATGGTGTGGTCAGGCCGTTGATTCGGACCGAGATGGTGCGCGCCCTACCGAACTCGTGCACCAAGGTGCTCACGAGGGTTCGCGCCAGGTCCTTGTTCGCCGAAGTGACGGCATCTTCGAGGTCGAGAATCACCTCGTCTGCGTTCGAGAAGAGTGCTTTGCGTGCCTTGCGCTCGTCTGAACCCGGCGCGACCAGGGACGCGCGACGTCTGGTGGCGCGGTAGTGGTTCTCGTCCATAGTGTGTCGATTACCTCGATCTGGAAATCAAATGTACGGCCAGTTGTGAAGTGGATGAGCTGCCGTGAACGGCGTTGATGTGCACCGAACTGCCTCGATGCTGGCAGTTGCTGCGTATCGATGTCAAGGCGCGGTATTGACATTGCACGAACAATATCGAAATATGGCCGTACAAACTTATTTCAAGTCGAGGCGGATTCATGCTCAAGCTCAACGACGAAGAGACATTCCTGATCGAAACCGTGCGCCGGTTCGTCGACCGAGAGGTCAAGCCCACGGTCCAGGAGGTGGAGCACGCGAACGAGTATCCCGAGAAGTGGATCGATCAGATGAAGCAGATCGGGATCTACGGGCTCGCGATTCCCGAGGAGTACGGCGGATCGCCGGTGTCCATGCCCTGTTATGCGCAGGTGACGCAGGAACTGTCACGCGGATGGATGTCCCTGGCGGGGGCGATGGGCGGTCACACGGTGGTCGCGAAACTCATCTCGCTGTTCGGTACCGAAGAGCAGAAGGTGAAGTACCTGCCGCGAATGGCAACCGGCGAGATCCGGGCAACGATGGCCCTCACCGAGCCCGGCGGAGGTTCCGATCTGCAGGCCATGACAACCAACGCCAAGAGCGACGGCACAGATCTGGTCGTCAACGGCGCCAAGACATGGATCACCAATGCCCGCCGATCCGGCGTGATCGCCTTGCTGTGCAAGACCGATCCAAGCGCAAGCCCTCGTCATGCGGGCATCTCGATCGTTCTCGTCGAGCACGGCGAAGGGCTGACCGTCTCCCGCGACCTCCCGAAGCTCGGATACAAGGGCGTCGAGAGTTGTGAACTGTCCTTCGACAATTACCGCATCTCCGAGTCGGCCATTCTGGGCGGTACTCCCGGAAAGGGTTTCGGTCAGATGATGAAGGGGCTCGAGACCGGCCGTATCCAGGTGGCTTGCCGCGCACTGGGCGTCGCCACGGCCGCACTCGAGGATTCACTTGCCTACGCGCAGCAGCGCGAGAGCTTCGGCCAGCCGATCTGGAAGCACCAGTCGATCGGCAATTACCTCGCCGACATGGCAACGAAGCTGACGGCCGCACGGCAGCTGACGTGGCACGCGGCGCAGATGTACGACAGTGGGGAGCGGTGCGACATGGAGGCAGGCATGGCCAAGCTGTACGCCTCCGAGGTGGCGATGGAAATCGCTTTGTCCGCCGTCCGCATCCACGGCGGTTACGGCTATTCGACGGAGTACGACGTCGAGCGGTATTTCCGTGATGCACCACTGATGATCGTCGGGGAGGGAACCAACGAAATTCAGCGCAACGTGATCGTTTCGCAGCTGGTTGCCCGCGGCGGTCTGTGACGGACCGGTGAGCAAGTAGGATCATGTCGCTATGAGCGGTAAGGAAAGAGAGACGGAGCCGGCGTACCAACGCCTCTCTCGTGAGCTTCGTCAGCAGATCTCTGCCGGTACCTACCGCGACGGCATTCAACTGCCCACCGAATCCGAACTGGCGCAGCATCACGGCGTGAGTCGGCAGACGGTCCGCCGAGCCTTTCACGATCTGGTTGCCGAGGGCATCGTGTACCGAGTACCCGGGCGCGGAACGTTCGTGACCGAGAACAGCGGCCGCTATCTCCGTCATCTCGGATCCATCGAAGATCTCATGAACCTTTCGCGGGACACGACGATGGAAGTTGTGTCACCGCTGCAACGGCGCGTGGACATCGAGGCGGCCAGTCGGCTTCGGCTCGACACCGACGTCGTGTACACCGTGGTCTTCCGGCGGATACACGAGGGAGTTCCGTTCGTGCAGACGACGGCGCATCTGCCGGAGGCGATCGCGCGGCAGATCATCGACCTGCCCGCCATGGCGGCCGGTGCGGTGAGCGCCAATACGGTGATCGGCTTGCTGGAACCGCTGATCGACAGTCCGATTGTCGAAGCAGCACAATCGATCACGGTGTCCCCGGCCACGGCGGACGTTGCCAGGGACGTCGATTGCGAAATCGGCCACGCCATGTTGCGGGTGGACCGTTTGTACTCCAACGCGCAGGGCGTTGCCAACGAGTTGTCGGTGAGCTATTTCTTGCCGGAGCAGTACACGTATCGGGTCACGCTGCGCCGCGGCGCACATTGACGCTGCGCCGCGGCGCACATTAGCGCTGCACTTTTCTTTGCTGTTCAACACCTTTCAGGAGAGAACTATGCGAATTTTCAACGGAATCGACGAAGTAGAGACGGCTGTCGGTGAGCACTTGGGCTACAGCGCGTGGTTCCCGGTCACACAGGATCGGATCGACAAGTTCGCCGACGCCACCGAGGATCACCAGTGGATTCACGTGGATCCCGAGCGCGCAGCGCAGGGTCCGTACGGCGGCACCATCGCCCACGGCTATCTGACTCTCTCGTTGTTGCCGGTGCTCGGCGCTCAGGTGATGCGTGTCGACGGAATCTCCATGACCGTGAACTACGGAAGCAACAAGGTGCGATTCCCCGAACCGGTCAAGGTCGGTTCTTCGGTGCGGGCAGGTGCGGAGATTCTTTCCTTCGAGCGCACCGCGAAGGGCGCGACGATAGTCGTGCGGTACACGATCGAAATCGAAGGAGCGGGTAAACCTGCGCTGGTAGCGGATACCGTGCGCCTGTTGGTCTCCTGAATCCTTTTCCATTCTTCCAGAACGAGATTCGAGGTCAGTTGTGAAACGAGCAGCATTGGTCGCGCCGGTCAGAACCGCGGTGGGCCGTTTCGGAGGGGCACTTCGTGACGTGCCTGCGGAAAGTCTGGCTGCCACCGTCGTCAAGGAGACCGTGCGTCGTAGCGGAATCGATCCGTCCCGCATCGACGACGTCGCGATGGGGCAGTCGTATGCCAATTCGGAGGCACCGTGCATCGGAAGGTGGGCGGCGCTCGAGGCCGGGTTGCCGATTTCGGTAGCCGGCTTCCAGACGGATCGCCGATGTGGAACGGGTCTGCAGGCCATCGTTTCCGCGGCCATGATGGTCCAGACGGGTGCGGCCGACGTGGTTCTCGCGGGCGGCGTCGAATCGATGAGCGGGATCGAGCACTACACCACCGGAGCGCGGTGGGGCACCAGATCCGGTGGGCTGCAACTGTTCGACCGCCTCGATCGTGGCCGCGAGCGCTCGCAACCCGAGTGGCGATTCGGTCGGATCAGCGGAATGATCGAAACGGCCGAGAACGTCGCGACACGCTGCGGGATCACGCGGGAAGAGTCGGACACCTTCGCCGTCGACAGCCACCGAAAGGCAACACTGGCAAGAGAATCCGGCCGCTTCGATGCCGAAATCGTCGCCGTCGAACTGACGGATCGAAAAGGGAACGTCACACAGTTTCGTGCTGACGAGGGGATTCGTCCGGATACCTCACTCGAAACCTTGGCACGGCTGCGTGCGGTAACCGAGGGAGGCGTCGTGACCGCCGGTAACGCCAGCCAACAGAACGACGCTGCGGCAGCGATGTTGGTTGTCGCCGAGGATCGTCTGGACGAGCTGGGGCTGGAACCCATCGGGTTCCTCGACAGTTGGGCCGCGGCCGGTTGTGAACCGGCGCTGATGGGCCTCGGGCCGGTTGCCGCCGTCTCGAAACTGTTTGCTCGCACCGGGGCAGGCTTTGCCGATTTCGATCTGGTCGAGCTGAACGAGGCGTTTGCGTGCCAGGTTCTCGGCGTCGTGAAGGAATGGGGATTCGAGGACCTCGATCGCCTGAACGTCAACGGTTCCGGCATCTCGCTCGGGCACCCCGTGGGAGCGACGGGTGCGCGTATGGCAACAACCGCGCTTCACGAACTCGGCCGACGCGGCGGCGGAAAAGCGCTGTTGACCATGTGTATCGGCGGTGGCCAGGGTATGGCGGCCGTGGTGGAGTCTGCCTGACGAGGTTCGCTTCTGGGTACACTTGCGGCGGGGGATCGGAAGTTCTACGGAGGCAGTCGGTTGACGAATGCAGGCGCAGCAGACACCAGTGGCGCGCTGAGCGTCGAGGATGTTCGTCGCGCCAGGGCCGCACTCGAGGGTTTGGACGTCACCAGTTGGTCCGGTCGCTTCGAGCTTCTCTCCGACACCAACCGTCTGCGTCTGTTGCTCTGCCTTCATCACGCACCGGGTATCTGCGTCACGGATTTGTCCGTGGCGCTGGGGATGAGCGGCACAGCCGTCTCACATGCGCTGCGGCTACTGCGTAGCCAGGGGTGGGTGAGCGCGACCCGCGACGGCCGATCGATGCGATACCAACTGGCGGACGACACCGTTCACCAGCTGCTGCATTCGATCGGCGCCACACATTTTCACGACGAGACACCCACCCCCGGGCACACGCACAGCTGAGCGCTACTCAAGGAGTCGCGAAGAACTTCTCGACGGCCGGCGCAGCGTTCGGGTTTCCGTTGGTGATTCCTGCGCCGACTCCGGCAACCGTGCCGATGACTCCACCGACGATGCAGCCGGCGATGAAGTTCGGGAAGATCGACAGGCAGCCGATTCCGACGCCGAGGTTGGCTCCGATCAGGGTCGACTGCAGACCACCGTTGTTCCAGCCGATATTGACCTCGTTGGCCATCGTGTCGAACGCGGCCTGCTTCGGATCGTTACCGGGGAAGAGCATCAACGCCGCCTGGCTGTTCGACTCTGCGGTCGGTGTCAGTAGGGGTTGGGACGGATCGAAGCCCGCATTCGGGGGCGCTGCGACCGCGGTGCCGGCTCCGGCGCCGACTGCGGCGACGACGAGAACGGACATGGTGAGAGTTCGGGACAGTTTCATGGGGACGGCCAATCTGTCTGTGTGGAACCAGTCGTGAATGGTGGCGGTGCAGTTCGTTAACCAGAACTCCACCGTCTGGATCGATCGTGCGGACCTCCTCGGGCACAACGGGACCCGTCGTCTCCGCGCGACGGGCCGTGTTTGGTGGCTACCCGACTCCGAGTGCCCTGAAACCGCCTAGTCTCATTCGTTTTTCGACAACCGCGCACGCAATTCTTCGACCTCGGCAGTAAGCCGATCTACCTCGGCTTGCAGGGGTTGGCGTGCCAGAGCGAGGGATTCGTCCATGCGCTCCTTGTCGAAGCGTGGCGTGATGTTTCGACTGCAGTTCCAGTCGAACGCTTCGACGTCGATGACGATGGAACGCTGGGCTTTTGCCGTCATGGTGCCGCCGGGGACTTGCAAGAGCTGTTGCAGTAGTGCAGGGTCCTCGTCCGCTTCGATCACCTGCGCACGCCCGTAGATCTTCAATCTCGTTCGCGTCGGGTAATCGATGACGAACAGCGAGATGCGATTGTTCTCTTCCAGATTGCCGAGCGTCACGAATTGCTGATTGCCGGGGAGATCGGCGAATCCGATTCGATTCGGGCCCAACACATGCAGGAATCCGCGCGGGCCGCCGCGATGTTGGACGTACGGCCAACCGTCGGGCGTCACCGTGGACATGAAGAAGGAATCCACGGATTTCACGAATCCCTGCGCGCGGAAATCGAATTCCATCGGGCCTTCGTCGGGCTGATCGAGTTTCGAACCGTACACGGTGAAACTTCCGGTCGACCGCTGACGCTCCACCGCAGCGGGGGAGAAGGCGATGTGTGCGTATCGGGTCGACATTTTCCAACTCCTGATGCTCAGTGCCAACGGTGGTCGGCAACGGCAGTTCGCGGACCGAACTTGGGTTTGACGGCTTGCCCGCTGACCTGCAGGAGCCTCACGGCGCGGTATCGATGCGGTTGAAGGGGAGCGAGGTACTGCACCATCTCGGCGTCGTCGATCGGTTCACCCAGCAGTGACCACCCGACGACGGCAGCGAGGTGGTAGTCGCCGACCGAGAGTGCATCTGAATCGCCGAATGCACGCTGAGCCACTTCGGCGGCAGTCCAGATCCCGACGCCGGGTACCGCTCGCAACCGTTTGGTCGCCTCGGTTCTGGGGAACGTGGATGCCTGCTCGAGGCGGTCGGCGACGCGAGCGCACTGAACGATCGTCTTGGACCTCGCTGGATCGACGTTCGCGCGATGGAATTCCCATGACGGCATTCGACGCCATTGGTCCGCGGTGAGTGGAACTCGCATTCCGTCGGGCGCGGGGCCGGGTGGGCGCTCCCCGAATTTGGTCAGCAGGCGGCGCCACGCGGCAAATGCGTCGATGCCGTGGACTCGTTGCTCGAGGATCGCGGGAACGAGAGCTTCCATGACGCGGCCGGTGCGGCCGATGCGCAGATGAGGGAAGCGTCGATGAGCTTCGGCGAGCTTGGGATGTTCGGGGGCAAAATCTTCGGCTTCGTCGTCGAGACCGAGCAGCGCTTCGGCGCCGGTCAGGAATTCCGTGGCGCCGGGACCCCAGGCCTGTACCCGGACCGTATGGCGATCCGACTGGGTGATGCGGTAGGTCACAGGACCCGAAAGTTGGCGGGAAACTCGCCAGATCGCTCCGTCGGCTGACCGTCGATGTGTGGGGTCGCCGGGTCCGCGCTGATGCGGGCTGAGCGTCAGCGCGGCATCGAGCGGTCGCTGAGAAGTCACCGTGACTTCGTCGACCGGAGATAGCGGCGTCATCGAGGTCAGCGTATCGCCACCGTCCATCCTCCGTTAAGGCGTGTGTCGGTGGCGCAACGTATTGTCCGAGCCATGATCATCGTGAGCACCGACGGATCCTGTCTGCGAAACCCCGGTGGGGCTATCGGCTGGGCGTGGGTCAATCACGAGGGTCCGAGCATGTCCGGCGGAGAAGCGTCCGGTACCAATCAGATTGCCGAGTTGCGTGCTCTGTTCGAGGCCGTCGTCGCCCATCCCGGTGCTGATCCTCTGCTCATCGAATCCGACTCGCAGTACGCCATCAAGTGCGCTTCCGAATGGTTGCCCAGTTGGAAGCGCAAGGGCTGGAAGACCGCGAGCGGCGGGGCGGTCAAGAACCTCGAACTGGTGCAGAGTATCGATCGAGCCATCACCGATCGAGTCGGTCCGGTGCGCTTTCGCTGGGTGCGCGGGCACGTCGGCAACCACTACAACGAAATGGCAGACAAGCTGGCCGGCGAAGCCGCACGCGCCATCGTCTCGGGGGACATCGCATCGGTGCCGCTTGCTGCCCCGGTGAAGAAGGAACCGACCGCCGTGAACTCCCCCTACAAGGAGAAGTCCACGACGGCCGAAGAACCGGCAGATTTGTTCACACTTTTCTGAGCGGTTCAGAACCCGTCGGCAACCTGAACCAGCGCCCGGCCGGTGTACTTGCCTTCGCGGACCTGATCGATCACCGAGACGACGTCGCGGACGGCAACGAGGTTCGTGATCTCCTTCAGATGGCGTGGCGCCAAGTCTGAGCCCAGCCGGGTCCACAGCGCGCGACGGGGCTCGATCGGCATCAATACCGAGTCCATGCCCAGCAGTGAGACTCCGCGGAGAATGAACGGCAGCACGGTCGTAGGCAGCGCGGCGCCACCGGTCAATCCGCTGGCGGCCACAACACCGCCGTAGTTGATCGTGCTCAGAACGTGAGCGAGGGTCTTTCCACCGACGCAGTCGACGGCCGCCGCCCACTGAGATTTTCCGAGCGGGCGAGGCTTGGCGTCGGGATCCTCGGGAAGCCGGCCGATCACCGAAGACGCACCGAGTGACGTCAGAAGGTCTGCCGCGCCGGGCTTGCCGCTGGAGGCGATCACGTCGAAGCCCGCGCTTGCCAGAAGGTCGACGCTGACGGTGCCGACTCCGCCGCTCGCGCCCGTCACCAGGACGGGACCGTCGGCGGGCTTCACTCCGCTGGCCAGAATGGCTTGGACGCTCATGGCTGCGGTGAATCCTGCCGTGCCGATCGCGGCAGCGTCGGCGGTGGAAATGCCGTCGAGCTTCACGACCCACTCGGCAGGCAAACGGGCGATCTCGGCGTAGCCGCCGTTGCGGGCGGTCCCGATCTCGTAGCCATGTGCGACGACCTTGTCTCCCGGGGCGAATGCGTCGGACTCGGAGGCAATGACCTCGCCGGCGACGTCGATGCCGGGGACGATCGGGTACTCGCGAACTACCCCGCCTTTCGGCGTGACCGCGAGCGCGTCCTTGTAGTTGACGCTCGAATACTCGACGCGAATGGTGACCTCACCTGCCGGGAGGAAGGATTCGTCGACGGTTTCGGGGGCGAAGTCGATGGTGCCGTCGCTGTCGCGGGCGACCCAGGCGTTGAAAGTAGTCATGGGTCGAACATAAAGGCCTTCGGCCCTGTGCGCCTTTTTGGTAGTGCGAACTACCGGAAAGGCGCACAGGGGCGGAGCCCCTAGATCAAGCTGCCCTCATGCACCGCTCGATCGAACGCCGGTAGCGGGCCACCGGCGCGCAGGGTAGTTGCCAATGCAGGATCGGCGAGATGGAGACGGCCGATCGCGATCAGATCGAACTCTCCGCTGCCGATGCGCTCCTCGAGCTGTGGGATGTTGTCGACTACAGGTGCGACGCCTTCGATGCGGCTGTCCCGCAGCGACTTTCCGATACCGACGCTGCCGACGGCCATCGTGACGGCGCCGGTCAGCTTCTTCGCCCAACCCGCCAACGAGAGATCGCTGCCTTCGAAGGCCGGCACGTCGAAACGCCTGATGCTGGCGTCGAGAACGTCGACTCCGGCGTCGACCAGCGCGCTCAGGATGACGCCCAACTCTTCGGGGGTTTCCGCGATCTTCGCGGTGAAATCCTGCTGCTTGTGCTGTGAGAAACGGTAGATGATCGGCAGATCCGGTCCGATGGCTGCGCGGATCGCGGCGACGACGGCGGCCGGGAACCTGGTACGACGCTCCAGGTCGCCTCCCCACGCGTCGTCGCGCTGGTTGGTGCCCTCCCAGAAGAAGGAATCGAGGAGGTAGCCGTGACCGCCGTGGATCGCGATGCCGTCGAAGCCGAGTTCGACGGCGTGCTTCGCGCTGCGGACGTACGCGTCGATGACGTCCTGGATGTCCTGCTCGGTCATCGCTTCGGTGCTCGCCTGTGCGCGTTCGACGTAGGCAGCGGAGTACGAGGTGACGCCGAGCGGGCCCCATTCGCCTGAGGGGCGCATCGGCTTGAGTGAGGGGTCCATCTGCGTCATCGCGCCCCACAGAGGTCCGACGTGCCAGAGTTGAGGCACGATCTTGCCGCCCGCAGCGTGCACGTCGTCGACTACCTTCCGCCATCCGGCCTGAGCAGCGGGAGTGTGGAGGTTGGGGACGTTGGCGTGGTCGACAGCAGTCTCGTGATCGATCGCGACGCCTTCGGTGACGATCAGTCCAGTGCCGCCCTCAGCTCGTCGGCGGTAGTAGTCGGCAACGTCGCGGCCGGGCACACCTTCGATGGAGTACGTGCGCGTCATCGGCGACATGACTATGCGGTTGGACAGTTCGAGCGAACGGATGCGGAGCGGTTGGAACAGCGGGTTGGTCACTTCGTCACAGCGCTTTCATGAATCGGAAGAATCCGGGGTCCTGGTCGACACGGAGCCGGGTGAGGGTTCGGTAGCTGATCAGCCACTTGCCGTCTTCTTTGCGGTATTTCTCGTGGTAGTGGCCGTAGCCGTGTAGGTGCAGTTCTTTCTCGCCGTCGTTCCACCACAGCATGTCCTCCATCGCCCAGATGCCGGTTGCGGTGGTGGGCGAGGTCAGCACGATTTCGGGAGTGTGTGCGTGGTGCGCCGTGGTGAGGGGGATGTCGCCGTCGAGCATGTTCCGAATTGCCGCGGTGAGTTTGTCGATGCCCACTACCTGGTTCGAGGTGTCGCCGGTCTTGGGTTGCTTGTCTGTCGGGAGTCCGCCCCACGTCTCGCTGACGACGTCTGCGGTGTGCAGGGTTGGGTAGACGTGCCACTGCTTGGTGTCCATGCAGCGTAGGCGCGCGGCGAACACACGCTTGATTTCCTCGATTGCGAGCAGTTCCTCGACGGCACTGATCGACCCCACTTCGGACTCGGCCTGAGACATTCAACCTCCAACGGTGATCGGCAAGATGGGTTCACATTCGGGTGCTCCGGGCGGGCCGTCAACGACCTGTCCCGGTGAGCGCGACGGCACTCGGTATGGTCGAGCGAACGAAAGGGGTGTCAGACGTGTGTACCGAAGAGGTCCCATCGACCGGACCGGAGGAGATCGCCGAGGTTCGGGCTTTTTGGCGCGAGTTGGGTGTTCCTGGCGTGATCGACGTCCACACCCATTTCATGCCGAAGAGCGTCATGGACAAGGTGTGGGGCTACTTCGATTCGGCGGGACCGATGATCGGTCGTCCTTGGCCCATCGCCTACCGACTTGCCGAGGAGGAGCGGGTACACCGTCTCCGCGAGTTCGGTGTCCGGGCTTTCACGTCGATGATCTACCCGCACAAGCACGCGATGGCCGAGTGGCTCAATCAGTGGGCCGTCGAATTTGCCGCGCAAACGCCCGATTGCCTGCACACGGCCACGTTCTATCCCGAGGAGTCGGCGGCGTCGTACGTCGGAAAGGCCCTGGATTCGGGCGCGCGAATCTTCAAGTCCCACATCCAGGTCGGAAACTACGACCCGAACGACCCTCTGCTCGACAAGGTCTGGGGTCAGCTCGAGGACTCCGAGACGCCCATCGTGATCCATTGTGGATCGGGACCGGCGCCGGGGGAGTACACGGGACCCGATCGCATTGCTTCGCTGCTCGCACGGTACCCGCGCCTGTCGTTGATCGTCGCCCACATGGGGATGCCCGAGTACAGCGAATTCCTCGATCTGGCAGAGGCTTACGGTAATGTCCGCCTGGATACGACCATGGCGTTCACCGACTTCACGGAAGAGCAGTGTGCCTTCCCGAAGGCGGACGTATCACGGCTCGTCGACATGCAGGACCGGATTCTGTTCGGTAGCGACTTCCCGAACATTCCGTACCCGTATCTCACAGCCTTGCAAGCGGTTACGCGCTTCGATCTCGGAGACGAATGGCTGCGAGCCGTCGTGCACGACAACGCTGCGAAACTCTTCTCGGTGAGCTGAGCCCACCGAGAAGTATTTCGCTCATCGCAATTTGATGCTGCCGCCGTCGGCCATCAACGTCTGTCCGGTCATGTACTTGGAATCGTCGCTCGCCAGGAACACCACGACGGGAGCGATGTCGGTTTCGGGATCACCGATGCGTCCGAGAGGCACCTTGGCAACCGATGCGGCTGCGCGCTCAGGGAAGGCTTCCTGCCACTTGACGACGCCTTCGGTGGCGGCGAACGGGCAGACCACGTTGACCCGAATGCCTTCCGGCGCCCACTCGTTGGCGACGACGCGCGTCAGGCCTCGCACAGCTTCCTTGGCCGCAGCGTAGGACGTCTGGGTCGGCATTCCGTCCAAACCTGAACCCGACGCGAAGTTGACGACCGAACCCTTGGTCTTCGCGAGTTCGTCGTGGCACGCCTGCATGAGGTGGACAACGGGGTAGAAACCGGTGTTGAAGGACAGGTCGAACATGTCCTGCGTGGTTTCGAGCAACGGAGCCTGACGGGACGCGTGAGCGTTGTTCACCAGGATGTCGAGCTTGCCGAAAGCCTCGAGCGCGGCGTCACGGATCTGCTCGGCCGAACCGGCGGCAGCAAGGTCGACGTTCAGGAACTTGCCGGAGCCGGCCAGTTCTTGTTCGAGGGCCTGGCCCTGCTCGTCGTTGATGTCGACGAACAGGACCTTCGCGCCTTCACGGGCGAAGACTCGGGTGACAGCGCGACCGATTCCACCGGCGCCGCCGGTGACGATCGCTACCTTGCCGTTCAACCTCATGAAACGCTCCTCTTTGTAAGTGCTGCTCAAACTGTTGCGGTCTCGTCGACTGCAAGTGCAATCTTTTCGAGGCCGGCGATGCTGTAGGCGGCGTAGGTCTCGTACGGCCCACGGCCGGAGAAGTAAGACGAGAGCTGGCCACCGAGTTCTTCGACGGTGAACGCGGATCCGGCTGCGTCGAAACGGTTCTCGACCTTGGGTGCTTCCATCAACGCCACCATCTTGCCGTAGACGACGAAGACCTGTCCGTTGATCTCGTCGGAATCGGGGGATGCGAGGTAGCTGACCAGGGTCGCGACGCGCTCGGGTGCAAGCGGATCGAGGCCGACGACGCCGGTGTTGTTCTCGCCGAAGGCTTCTGCCGTCATGGCGGTGCGGGCACGGGGGCAGATCGCGTTGGTGCGGACGCCGTAGCGGGAGAGACCTGCTGCGCTCGAGAGCGTCAGAGCGGTGATGCCGGCCTTGGCTGCCGAGTAGTTGGGCTGTCCGGCGCTGCCGAAGAGGAAGGCCTCGGAAGAGGTGTTGATGATGCGGCCGTAGACCGGTGCGTCGGCTGCCTTGCTGGCTGCGCGCCAGTGGACTGCGGCTGCGTGCGAGGTGGCGGCGTGGCCCTTGAGGTGCACGCGGATGACGTCGTCCCAATCGGATTCGGTCAGGTTGAAGATCATCTTGTCGCGCAGGATGCCTGCATTGTTGACGAGGATGTCGAAGGATCCGAAGTTCTTGACAGCCTCTTCGATGATGCGCCCGCCGAGCGACCAGTCGGAGACGTCGCCGGTGATGGCGAGTGCCTGTCCACCTGCGGCCTTGATCTCGTCGACCACGTCGTTGGCCGCTGCACCCATGTCGTTGACGATGACGGCTGCACCGGCAGCCGCGAGTCCGAGTGCTTCGGCGCGACCCAGGCCGGCGCCGGCGCCGGTGACGGCGGCAACTTTGCCTTCCAAGCTCAGTGATTGCGTCATGTCGTGCTCCTTCGATCCGGGCGGTCGGGTACGTCTTGCAAAATTAGTATTCATTCTAATTTGAAGTCGAGAGTTCGGTAGTCGTTCCGAAAAAATCATTCGAGCGAAATCAGAATTAGTTCTAGTTTTGAACAGAAGATTGGCCGACTGAGGAGGAGTCTCACTCAGCGGGAGCGGTGATCTGGGTCACGAGCGCTGCATGCCACCTTGGGGCGACGCGGCGATCCCACCGCGTACGCGTTTGCGTCACCACCGATCCGCTCAGTTCTCGGCCGCATTCGTCGGCTCCAGGGTCGGATAGTTCCCACCGAAAACGCAGTACGGTCGGCCCCGAATTCACCGGGCCGGACATCAAGGAAGGCACCAGCAGTGTCACTGAATTTGGCAGATCTGTACGAGGGCATCTCGGATCTGATTCCGGACCGCACGGCGCTCGTGTGCGATGGTCGTCGTCGCACCTACGTCGAGCTGGACGAGGGCTCGAATCGCATCGCCCGCCACCTGGCGAGCGTCGGTGTCGGGCCCGGCGATCACGTTGCTCTGCACATGCGCAACAGCATCGAGTTCGTCGAGAGTTTGCTCGGCTGCCTCAAGATTCGTGCGGTCCCGATCAACGTCAACTATCGCTACGTCGACGCCGAACTGACCTATCTGTACAACGATTCGCAGTCGGTGGCACTGATCGTGGACGAGGAGTTCGTTTCCGTCGTGGAGACGGTTCTCCCGGCCGCGCCCGGCATCAAACACGTCGTTGTCGTCGGCAAGTCCGTGGTCCGCGATATCGAAGGTGTCGACGTCGTTGGATACGCCGACGCTGCCGCGGAGCAGCCCGCTACTCGTGACTTCGCGCCCCGCAGCAACGACGACCTCTTCGTCATCTACACCGGCGGCACGACGGGGATGCCCAAGGGTGTCATGTGGCGTCATGAAGACTTCTACTTCGCGGCGCTCACCGGCGGAAATCCGTTCGGTCCGCCGCACACGACCGCTGAGGCTCTGTTCGCCGCGGTGCCGAACGTCCCCGCGATGAACATGCTCAGTACCGCACCCCTGATGCACGGTGCGGCGTCGTACTCGCTGTTCACCGGATTCTTCATGGGCGCCAACGCAATTCTCATGGCGCGGTTCGACGCGAAGACGACGCTGCAGCTCGCCGGAAGTGAGAAGGCAATCTCCATCACCGTCGTCGGAGACGCGATGGCACGTCCGCTCGCAGACGAATTGGCAGCAAACGCAGCAGATTACGACCTCAGCACGGTCGGAATGGTCTCGTCGGGTGGAGCCTTGTTCTCGCTCTCACTGCGGGAGCAGCTCAAGTCGATGCTTCCGAACCTGGTGATCCGCGACGGATTCGGCTCCTCGGAGTCGGGCGTCGACGGCAATCTGGAGATCGGCGAAGACGGCCTGATGCGCATCGCCGCTCGCGACGAGACCCGCGTCGTGGACGAAAGGATGCGGCCGCTGGAGCCGGGATCGCCCGAGACCGGCTACATCGCTCGCAGCGGTCACGTGCCGGTCGGCTACTTCAATGATCCGGTCAAGACCGCGGCTACGTTCCCGGTGATCGACGGGGTGCGGATGTCGGTGCTCGGCGACGTCGGGCGCGTGGAAGCCGACGGCTCGATCGTCCTGCTGGGGCGTGGTTCTCAGTGCATCAACACCGGCGGGGAGAAGGTGTATCCGGAAGAGGTCGAGCAGGCGCTCAAGAGTCACCCGGCGGTGCTCGACGCTTTGGTCGCGGGAATTCCGGATGCGAAGTTCGGTGAGCGCGTCGCTGCGGTCATCACGACCCGCGAAGGCTTCGACGTCCCGGACGCTGCCGAGATCGGTGAGCATTGCGCGTCGCAGGTCGCTCGGTACAAAGTGCCGCGCACCGTCATGAACGTTCCGTCGATCAGGCGTTCTCCCAGCGGAAAGGCCGACTATCGCTGGGCCAAGGCCACTCTCGCCGAGCAAGTCTCCTAGTCCGGCCGGAGCCGTCCAGCGCGTTTGTGAGGGACGCGTTGGGTGGCTCCGGTGCTCTAGCCTGTCACCGTCAGAACCAGCAGAGCGACGTTGAGTGCAACGATCAAGCCCGCCGCAATCCACGCCGCGACGGTCGTGAGCGGGGCATTGCGAGCGTCGCCCATGAGTTCGGGGTCCGAGGTCATTCGCACCAGTGGGATGATCGCGAAGGGGATGCACAGGCTCAAGACCACTTGGCTGAGTACGAGCGCCAGCGTCGGGTCGACGCCGAGTCCGAGCACGATCAGCGCCGGGACGAGCGTGACGATCCGGCGTGTGATCACCGGAATCCGAATGGCCAGAAGACCATGCATGATCTCGGCGCCGGCCGCGCATCCCACGGAGGTCGACGCGAGTCCGGAGGCGAGGAGGCCGATCGCGAACACCACGGCTACGCCCGGGCCGAGCGAATTCTCGATCGCGGCATGCGCACCGTCGATGGTGTCGGTGCCGGGTACTCCGCGCAGCGCCGAAGCGGCCAGCAGCAGCATGCCGATGTTCACGCCACCGGCGATGATCAACGCGACGACGACATCCCAACGGGTGACTTTGAGTAGTCGCTGCAACCGTGGGCCGGGTTTGATGTGGCCGTGGCGATCACGTGCCAATGCGGAGTGAAGGTAGATCGCGTGCGGCATGACCGTTGCTCCGAGCATGCTGGCGGCGAGCAGTACGGTCTCGGTTCCTTCGAAGCGGGGGACCAGTCCGGCGACGGCCTCGCTGCCGGAGACGTCGGTGAAGGCGAGCCCGGTCAGGAAGCCGATGGTGATGATGGCCAGCAATCCCATGACCACGAACTCGAAAGTGCGCTGTCCGCGCCGACTTTGGATCGTCAGGATCACCATCGACACGCATCCGGTGATCAGTCCGCCGAGGAAGAGCGGGATGTTGAAGAGCAGGTTGAGTGCGATGGCGCCGCCGATGACTTCGGCGACGTCGGTCGCGATCGCCATCATCTCGGCCTGGAGCCAGAAGGCGCGGCGGTTGTTCTTACGCAGGCGCTGACCCAGCATTTCGGGCAGGGATCTGCCGGAGACGAGACCGAGTTTCGCGGACAGATACTGCACGAGGACGGCCATCGCGTTGGCGAGTACGAGTACCCAGATGAGGAGGTAGCCGTACTTGGCGCCGGCGGTGAGGTTGGCGGCGACGTTGCCCGGATCGACGTACGCGATTGCCGCGACGAACGCCGGACCGAGCAGGGCGATGGATCTCCCCGTGGGTCGTCGGCGCGGAGTCGTCGGCTCTTGCGTACTGGTGCTCATCGGTCTCCTGGTCACACGTACTCGGACCTGTTGGTTCGAATAAGTGAACTATAGAGTTCGGGGAGCCGAACTTTCAACAGCTGTGCGCGGTTAGCGACCGCAGAGGGTCCCTAACCGCGCACAGGCCGGTTAGGCCGTCACGCCGGCAGCCAGGAGAGCGCGAGCCTCGGGTCGGCCGTCGAGGAGGGCGTTGGTACGCAGTTCGACCTTCCACTCGCCGTCCGTCTTGATCAGTTCCCAGCGGTTCGCGGTGATGCGGAGGACCTTGAATCCCGTCGGGTTCTCGGGGTCTTTGATGACCAACTGCGAATGGCAGGTCGCGACGGCCTTGTTGCCGTCGATGCGGATGTGGGCGGGTGTCATCATGTGAGCCGCGCCGTTCATGATCCAGTTCTGGTGTGAGGCGCTGTGAACCATCGCGCGCAGTTCGCCGCGGCCGTGCATCGCACCGGTATCGACGTCGTAGACGCCGTCCTCGAGCCACAGGTTCGCGACCTCGTCGGCTGATCCGCTGTCGACGGCAGGGCTGTATGTGGTCAGCAGTTCGGTGATCGCGAGCTTGTCCTCGAGCAATTCCACTCGGGCGAGCAGGGATTCGATCAGGGCGGTCGAGTCGGTCATCGGTACGTCCTTTGCATTGGATTGTCGGGGAATCAGGAAGTGGTGAAAGCGAAGCCCTCGGTGAGGGCGATTCGGTGAAGTTCTTCGAGTTGTTCGCAGTAGTGCTCGACGCTTCGAGCGCCGACCGAGCAACTGGCGATGGTCGCCCCGGCGTCACGGACGCGAGTCAAGGCGCGAAGGGTGGATTCGCGATTGCCGAGGGGATCGAGCGGCGCACCGGCGGGAAGCACCACGTCGAATCCGTCGGGGAGCGTCGTGGCGTCGAGCATTTCCTTCAGTTCGGAGAATCGCAGCCCGAACGGCACCCACCCGTCGCCGTGTGTGGTGGCCCGGCGCAGCGATCTCTTGGTCCGGCCGCCGATCCACAGCGGCACCCGTTTCTGGACGGCGTGGGGTTCGACGACAAATCCGGAGTAGTCGTAGAACTCGCCGTGATACTCCGGAGTCGGCGTCGACAGTGATGCCCGAAGTGCGGCCAAGGCATCGTCAGCGCGCGCTCCTCGGTCGGCAAATGGACCATTTATGAGATCGAATTCTTGTTTCAGAGTCCCCACCCCGAGGCCGAGTATCAGGCGTCCATTGCTGACGCGATCAAGCGTTCCGTAACGCTTGGCGATCTCGAGGGGGTGGTGGTAGCCCAACACCAGCACCTGGGTCGCCAGCAGGATTCTTGATGTACGCGCGGCGAGAAAACCAAGGGTGGCGAGCGGATCCCAGTAGGTTCCGCCGCGCTCGGCGGCAATCTCCTCGGGGACCGCCACGTGTTCACTGCAGGTCAGATGATGGAAACCGAGTCGATCCGCCGTGGCGGCCACTGTGGCGATCTCGCCGATGTCAGCACTTGCCTCCCACTCCGAGCGCGTGCTCGGGTGCTGAATCAGGACCGGTGTGACGATTCCCAGGTGCATCGGGCGTTTATAGCGTCCCCACTCGCCCGGTGGCAGGTGAATTACCGCTGATCGGGATCGAAAAGATCGATTCACTTTCCAGAAACTGTGACCTGGGTTATAGTCGGTAGAATCAATTCCAGTTTTCGGGAGGCGTCCATGACCATTGTTGACATGAACGACACACTGTCCACCGTCCAGACTGCCGGTGGGCAACCCAAGAAGGATCTGCCGCCGTCGATGGTCGAGCGGATGACACTGATTCTCGACGCCTTCGACGGCCGCGCCGCGCGGCTGACGCTGGAAGAGGTCGCGTGCCGTACTCAGTTGCCGCGCTCCACGGTCCACCGCATTCTCGATCAGCTGGTCAAGCTGGACTGGGTCGATCACGCATCGTTCGGCTACTGCCTCGGGCGTCGCGCGCTCGGCCTCGGTGGTGGCGACGGCGGCCACAGCCAGATCCGCGAAGCCGCTGCACCGCTTCTGCACGAACTGCACCTGCAGACCGGCATGGTCGTTCACCTGTCGGTGCTCGACGGACGCGAGAGCGTCTATCTCGACAAGGTCGGCGGACGATTCGCCGCGGCGCTCCCGTCCCGCGTCGGCGGCAGAGTGCTCGCTCATTCGACGGCTGGTGGCAAGGCGATGCTGGCGTGGATCGACCCTGAGCGCGTCGACGCTCTGTTCGGGTCTTCTCTTCCCCGCTGTACCGAGAACACGATCACCGACGTCGCTGTGCTCCACCAGGAACTGAACCGCATCCGTCAGCGTCGGGGACTGGCCTTCGAACGCGGGGAGTCGGCGCGTGGAGTCGCTTGTGTGGCTTCGGCAATTCGCGGACACGAGGGTCCCGTCGGCAGCATCGCGTTGTGTGGTGACATGCGGACCGCTCAGCTCGAGCGAGTTGCTCCGCTGGTCGTCGACGCGGCTCGCGAGGTCTCACGGACGCTGTACCCCGAACTGGGTGCTCCTCGCCGCGGCCGCAAAACGCCTCCCGTTCCGACCAATACGTTCTCGGCGGAGACGATGGATCGCCTGCTGGCAGCGTCGTCCGACCACTGGATCTGACGTATTTTGATCGACTTGTCTCGCTGATCGGGACGAGTCATAGCAGCTCAGCGGTACTGATGGCACCGTTCGGACCATGACGACTGAACTGAGCTACGAGGGAACTCTGAAGGAACTGCAGACCGATCTCGGTGTGCTCCGGTACCACGAAGCCGGCGACGGCCCGCCGCTCCTGCTGCTGCACGGATCGGGCCCCGGCGTCACCGGTTGGCGTAACTACCGCGGCGTTCTCGCGGACTTCGCGGAGCACTTCCACTGCTACGTTCTCGAGTTTCCCGGATTCGGCGTCAGCGATCCCGGCCCCGACCATCCGATGATGATGGCGCAGGCGTCGGTCGGGATGTTCCTCGACGGCCTCGGCCTCGGCCCGGTCCACATGATCGGTAACTCCATGGGCGGCATCGTCGCCACCAAGGTCGCGATCGACGAGCCGCACCGGGTGAGCAAGCTCGTCACCATCGGCGGCATGGGAAAGAACACCTTCTCGCCGGGCCCCGGTGAAGGCATCAAACTCCTCATGGAGTTCACCGACAACCCCACCCGCGAAGCTCTGGTCCGCTGGTTGCATTCGATGGTCTTCGACCGCGCCGTCGTCACCGAGCAGCTCATCGAAGAGCGTTGGGCCCTGGCCACCGAGCCGACGACGCTCGAGATCGCCCGTCGTATGTACAGCAGCAAGGCCATGGCCGCCATGGGCGCGGCTGCCGCTGCGTCGACCGCCGTGCCGTACTGGGCGCAGCTGAACAAGATCAAGGCGCCGACGCTGTTGACCTGGGGACGCGATGACCGCGTCAGCCCCGTGGACATGGCGATTCTGCCGATGCGCGACATCCCCAACGGCGAAGTTCACATCTTCCCCAACTGCGGACACTGGACGATGATCGAAGCTCGCGACGCCTGGGTCGCGTCCGTGCTGGCATTTCTGACGCGTCCAGAAGGCAAGTAAGGACGGTGCGCCTTTTTGGTAGCCCCCACTACCAAAAAGGCGCACAGGGGTGCTCCCACTCACCGGGAAGCGTTTCTGCACTTCGGTGGGCTACCTGCCACCGTTTCACCAACAGATTTTCATTCTGCCCAGGCACTCGCCGGGTAGCGAAACCAGAAAGCCGGAAAAATCATGGGTCAGGTTCTGGACAACATCTCACAGTTCGCCGACGAGATCCGCGCCGACGGGGTCGAGGGCGACAAGCTGATGCGCTTGACGGACGGCAGCGCGAAGCGTTTGCGCGACTCCGGCGTCATCCGGATGTTCCAGCCGAAGGAGTTCGGAGGCCTCGAGGCGCATCCGCGTGAATTCGCCGAGACGGCAATGGCTATCGGCGCGATGGATGGTGCCACGGGCTGGGTCAGCGGCATCGTCGGTGTTCATCCGTGGGAGCTTGCGTTCTTCGACCGCAAGGCTCAGGAAGAGGTGTGGGGAACCGATCCTGATACGTGGATGGCGTCGCCGTATGCGCCGATGGGCGTGGCGAGGCCGGTCGAGGGTGGGTACATCCTCAACGGTCGTTGGTCGTTCTCCTCCGGTACCGATCATTGTGACTGGATCATGATCGGCGCGATGGTCGGTGACGAGTCCGGTAAGCCGTTGATGCCGCCGAAGCACCTGCACGTACTGCTGCCGCGCTCCGATTACGACATCGACCAGGACAGCTGGAATGTCGTGGGCCTGCGCGGAACCGGGTCGAAGGATCTGATCGTCAAGGACGCATTCCTGCCGACGTACCGCACGATCGACGCCGGAAAGGTGTACGACGGGACGGCGTGGAAGGAAGCGGGTCGTACGGAGACGTTGTACAAGTTCCCGTTCTCGTGCATTTTCCCGTTGGGGATCACTTCGTCGTTGATCGGTATCGCCGAAGGTGCGTTGGCGTGCAACATGGCGGCGCAGCGTGAGCGGGTGACGGTCAGTGGTGTTCCGATCAAGGAAGATCCGTACGTGCTGTTCGCGATCGGTGAGGCGGCGGCCGAGATCGCTGCTTCTCGGGCTGCGATCTTGGAGACGGTGGATCGTTTTTGGGACATGACCGAGAAGGGGCAGGAAGTTTCGTTCGAGCTTCGTGCGATCGGTCGGCGTACGCAGACTGCTGCGGCGTGGCGGGCGGTGCGGGCGGTGGACGAGATCTTTGCTCGTTCCGGTGGTGGGGCTTTGCAGTTGAACACGCCGATGCAGCGGTTCTGGCGTGATGCTCATGCCGGTCTCGCGCACGCGATCCATGTACCCGGTTCCATTTTCCATGCGTCGACGCTCTCGCAGCTCGGCGGCGAACCGCAGGGTATCCACCGCTCGATGATCTAGTCCCACAAATACTTTCGAAGCAAGGACGGTTAGGCATGACTGAAATTCGGGGCCTGGGGTATCTCAGGATCCAAACGCAGGACGTGGCTCGCTGGCGCGAGCTCGTGGTCGACGGACTCGGCCTCGCGGTCGGTAGTGGCCCGGAAGCCGACGGCCTCTACTTGCGCCTGGACGAGCGTCGTGCGCGACTGATCGTCCTGCCCGGTGAGACGGACAAGGCTCTCGCAGTGGGCTGGGAAGTGCGAGATCAGTTCGCGCTCCAGCGTGTTCGTGAAGCAGTGGAGAAGGCCGGAGTCGAGGTCGAGGTTCTTTCCGAGGTCGACGCCAGCTACCGCGATGCCGAGCAGGTCATCGCATTCGACGATCCCAACGGCAACCGAGTCGAGGTCTTCTTCGGACCGGTACTCGACCACAGCCCGTTGGTCACCCCGCACGGCGGCCGTTTCGTCACCGGCGATCAGGGCCTCGGCCATGTGGTGCTTCCGGTTACGCGTTTCGACGAGGCATACACCTTCTACACCGAGGTGCTCGGATTCCTCCCGCGCGGTTCCATCCGTCTCGGCGGTATCGATGCGCCGCCGCCGGCTCGCCGCGTTCGCTTCATGGGTGTCAACCAGCGCCACCACAGCCTGGCGTTGTGCCCGGCGCCGCCGGTTGACGAGCCCGGTCTCGTGCACCTGATGATGGAAGCCGAGACTCTCGACGCCGTCGGTCAGGCTCTCGATCGTGTTGCCAAGCTCGGCTTCTCGATCTCCTCGACGTTGGGTCGCCACACGAACGACAAGATGGTGTCGTTCTACGTGCGCGCACCGGGTGGATGGGATCTGGAGTTCGGTTGCGAAGGCATGCTTGTTGACGAAGCCTTCTACACCGCTGAGGAAATCACGGCCGACAGCTACTGGGGCCATGACTGGTCCGAGAGTGAACCGCTGGCCGCGTTCACTCCCAAGAGCTAGCTCTTACGCAACGAAAAAGCTCGGTCCCAATGCATATCGGGGCCGAGCTTTTTCGTGCGATAGATCAGGAAGCTGCTGCGGCCAAACCGGTTTCGAGGTCGGCGAGAATGTCGTCGATCCCTTCGATGCCGACCGCGAGGCGGACGAGCCCCGGCGTGACGCCCGAAGCGAGCTGCTCCTCGGGGGTGAGCTGCGAGTGCGTCGTCGACGCGGGGTGGATGACGAGTGAGCGAACGTCACCGATGTTGGCGACGTGGCTGTGCAGCGTCAGGGCGTTGACGAACTTCTTGCCTGCGTCGACTCCACCGGCGAGCTCGAACGCGACGATGGCGCCGGTTCCCTTGGGAGCCAGCTGCTTTCCGCGCTCGTGCCAGGGCGAGGATTCCAGTCCGGCGTACGCGACCGACGTGACCTCGGCGCGGCCCTCGAGGAATTCCGCGACCTTCTGGGCGTTGGACACGTGGCGCTCGATGCGCAGGCTCAGTGTCTCGATACCCTGCGAGATGAGGAAGGCGTTGAACGGTGCGATGGCCGAGCCGAGGTCGCGCAGAAGCTGAACGCGTGCCTTGAGGGCGTAGGCGGGTGCACCGAGATCGGCAAAGGTGACGCCGTGGTAGCTGGGGTCGGGGGTCGTGAAGTTGGTGTGGCGTCCCTGGGTCCAGTCGAAGGTGCCACCGTCGACGATGACGCCGGCGATCGCGGTGCCGTGTCCGCCAAGGTATTTGGTGGCGGAGTGGACGACGATGTCGGCGCCGTGCTTCAGCGGCTGAATGAGATACGGAGTTGCGACCGTGTTGTCCACGATCAGTGGGATGCCGTGCTCATGGGCGACTGCGCTGATGCCGGGGATGTCGAACACGTCGTTCTTGGGGTTGGAGATGGTTTCGCCGTAGAACGCCTTGGTGTTCGGACGGATTGCCTCACGCCAGTGATCGAGGTTGTCCGGGTCCTCGACGAAGTCGACGGTGATACCGAGCTTGGGCAGCGTGTAGTGGAAGAGGTTGTACGTGCCGCCGTACAGGCGAGGGCTTGAGACGATGTGGTCCCCGGCCTCGGCGAGGTTGAGGATCGCGAAGGATTCGGCGGCCTGACCGGACGCAACCAGCAGAGCCGCGACTCCGCCTTCGAGGGCGGCGATGCGCTGCTCGACGGCGTCCTGCGTCGGGTTCATGATGCGGGTGTAGATGTTGCCCGGCTCGGCGAGGCCGAAGAGCGCCGCCGCATGGTCGGTGTTGTCGAAGACGTAGCTGGTGGTCTGGTAGATCGGAAGCGCCCGAGCGTTGGTGGCGCTGTCCGGGCCCTGTCCGGCGTGGACCTGCTTGGTTTCGAACGACCAATCGGCGGTCGGATCGGTATCGACGGGGGTGTTCTCGCTCATGAATTCATACTCCGTGGTGAAGGTGGGTTGGTGCGGGTCAGGCGGTTTCGACGACTGTATGCACTGGGACGGGATTGCGGGTGAGATCGAGTACGGGGCAGTGTGCGTCGACCGTTTCCTGCAGTTCCAGGTAGCGCTCGCGGGTTTCGGGGCCGGTCAGGGTGACGACCACGCGGACCTCGGAGAATCCCGGACGGACGGCGTCGTCGAAGCCGAAGAATCCACGAACGTCGAGGTCACCTTCGGCTCTGGCCGAGATGTCGTCGAGAGCGATACCGAGTTTGTCCGCCCAGACGCGGTAGGTGACCACCTGGCAGGAGAGCAGGGAAGCAAGGTAGTACTCGACAGGATTGGCTGCGGTGTTCTCGCCGCCGAGGGCCGCCGGCTCGTCGACCTCGACGCTGTACTTACCGAGAGAAATGGTGCTGGCAACGGCGTCGTGCGCCTGGGCGGAAGCCTTGAATACGACGTGCGCTTTGCTGGCGTCTTTGTCGATGGCGTCGGCGTTGGCTGCTACGACCGAACTCAGGTGTGAGATGGAGGCGGTGGTCATGACAGAAATGTCCCCTGATCTGGGTGTACATACGAGTATCGACGTGAGCGGCGCTCACGTCGTAGGTCCGATCAGTAGATCGGACACCCGGATGTACAGACATGCGCAAAGTCGACATGGCGCCGCCGCGTCAGCAGCGTGCCCGTCTCGTATGCGCCGATTCCCGTCACAGGAGAGACTGTAACCGGTTCATACCCTTTCCGACCAGACGTATAGGAAATCTGTCTCGGATTGTGGTCTGTCATGCGGGCGGCAGTCCGCTCCACCGGGGTGTCCGACGAGTGGCGAAAGCGTCGAGTCCTTCGGCGATGTCCGGAGAGCGCAACACTGCGTCCTTGGCGTCGTCGGTGACCTTCCATCCGTCGGCGTCGGCGTCGGCGTAGAGAGCCTCGATGGCCTTCAGACTCAGACTCACGGAGGTGGGGGAGGACTCGCAGATCTCCGCTGCCATCACCAGTGCCTCGTCGAGTGCCTTACCAGGGGCAGTGACTGCATTGACGACACCGAGGTCCTTTGCCCGTTCGGGATCGAGTGTGCGGCCGGTGATCAAGAGTTCACGGGCGACGTTGATCGGAAGCGCGCGAGGAGCCCGAAAGAGTGCGCCGGACGTCGCAACCAGACCGCGTTTGGTTTCGGGAAGGCCGAATTGCGCTGTGGCAGAGGCGACGATCAGATCGCAGGCCAGTGCGATTTCGAAACCGCCACCAAGCGCGTAGCCCTCGACTGCAGCGATCAGGGGCTTGTTCCGCCGGCGCCGAATGACGCCGTACTCACCGCCGCGAGGCATGCGAAGGTCGGCCCGCTCTCGGATATCGGTTCCGGCGCAAAAGATGTTGGGGGTTCCGGTGATGATGCCGACCCACAGATCAGGGTCGTCGTCGAGAAGATTCAGCGCGGCTTCGATTCCCTCGGCAGTCTCACGGTTGATCGCGTTACGGCGTTCTTCGCGTTCGATCCTGACGATGAGAACGCGGTCATGGCGTTCGGTGGAAACAGTCGACATAATTGGACTGTAGTCCACCTATCGGAGGCGGAGGTGCGTCACCTGACGGGACGGACATTGGACACATTCCGGACTGTGGCGAAGACTGTGTTCTGAGGCGGAGAAGGGCAGGTCGACGTGATTTCCAAACGAGAACAGAACAAGCGCGATACCAACGACAGGTTGCTCTCGGCTGCTCGAATTCTGTTCTCGGCGCAGGGTTTCGCCAGCACGACCGTCGACGACATCGCCGAGCGAGCCGAGGTGTCGCGAGCCACCTTCTTCAATTACTTCCAGGGCAAGGACTCGGTTCTCGAGGCGCTGCACAGTGATCATCTCGATCAGCTTGCGGCACTGGTGGATCAGCTCATGGAATCGCCGATGCCGACTTCTGATCGGATCTCCCGGATTTTTCAGGACTTTGCGCAGCAAGCGATCATGCATCCGCGCTATCTGCGCATGGTGACTGCAGAACTCGAGCGCGACTTCGCCTCCTCCGGAGCGGGGGCGGCCCACGATCATCGGTTCCACGTGGAACTTCTCCGGATCGTCACTGCCGGTATCGAAGCCGGCGAAGTGAGATCGGACTACCCGCCGCTCTTTCTCGCACAGATGATCGGTGGTACGTACGGAGCGTTGGTCCGCTTCTGGCGGCAAGACGCCGATTACGACGTGGTCGGAGAATTCGATCGCGGAGCCAGGTACGTCGCGGAAGGCATCGCTGCTCGCTGATCAGGAAGTGGGCACTACCAGAGGCAGCATCTGCTGGACGCTCACCGAAAGATAGTTTGCGGCAGTCTGATCGCCGGACAGATGGCGCAGCAGGCTCTGCTGGAACAGGCCGTCGAAGATTGCGTACATCGCCGCCGAGGTGACCGATGCCTCTACGTCGAGAAGCTCGGCGTAGCGAGAAACAATGCGCCAGATCATGTTTTCGAGACTCTCGTCGATCGCGGCGACGTCGGCTCGGAACGACTCCTCGAACATCGACTGCGCGCGCAGGTCGTACCAGAGGCGGTGCATCGTGGGTTCTTCGATCATGGTCTCGGCGAGCAGTGCGCCGAAACCGGTTTTCAGTTCCTCCGGTGTCTTCGCGGTGGCGACGATGCCGTCGTAGCGGGTGACGCAGCGTGCCTTGTAGTGGCGCACGCAGTGGGTGATGAGATCGACCTTGTCGCTGAAGTAGTAGTGCAGGACGCCGTGGGAGAACTCCGAATTCTGGGCGATTTCGCGCAGGCTCGTGCGTGCGTAGCCCAATTCGGCCAGGGTTTGCAGTGCGGCCTCGGCGAGTTGATCACGTCGCTCGGAGAATTTGTCGACCTGGCGACGCGACACCTTGTCTGCGTTGGACCGCTTGGCGGAGTCGGACCGCTTGGCAGAGTCGGACTGCTGGTCCGGGGAGCTAGGTGCAGCCTTTTTCCCTGCCTCACTAGGCTTCTCGACTGTCGTGGTCACGATGGCACGTCCTGTTCCCTGCGGTTTCCACAGCGGCACGATCACCGCGTCCGAATCAGTGTAACCCCTGGTCTTTGACGAACGTGTAACAAAATCTTGACAGTCGTCAAGATTTCTCTTGACACTCGTCCAAAGTTGAATACTCTGTGACTCACACCACTTGGCAGCGTCGCTGTGAACGGTGGCATCGCGAGAGTCGTTTCAGTCATGGAGGCAGTCGAAAATGAGCGTGTTTGATCTCGAGGGACGAAAAGCACTGGTCACAGGTGGTGCCAAGGGGCTCGGAGCCGGAATGGCTGAGGCGTTGGCTAAGGCGGGGGCGTCAGTGATGATCGGCGACGTTCTCGAAGACGAGGGTCGTGCCACCGCAGAGGCTGTTGGTTCGGGCGGAGTCAAAACCGGCTTCGTAAAGCTGGACGTCACCGACGACGCCAACTGGGAAGAGGCAGTCGCCGCCACCGCGGAGACTCTCGGCGGCTTCGACATCCTCGTCAACAACGCAGGCATCGAGATTTCCTCGCTGGTGGTCGACCTCGATCCGAACGACATCCGCCGTATGTGTGAGGTCAACATCCTCGGAACAGCGCTCGGAACCAAACACGGACTGCGCAGCATGCGTCCGGGTGGCGTAGCCGGAACCGGCGGTTCCGTCATCAACATCTCTTCAGTGGCCGCAACCATTCCGTTTCCCGGGATCAGTGGATACTCCGCGACCAAGTCCGCGGTCGATCGCTTCACCAGAGTTGCCGCCGCCGAGTCGGGCAAGCTCGGCTACGGAGTCCGCGTCAACTGCATCTACCCGGGTCTTGTCGCCACGGAGATGGGTCTCGGACTCGCGGCGGACATGGAGAAGCTCGGTCTCTGGCCCAGCGCCGAAGCAGCAGTCGGAGACGTCATCGGCCTCACCCCGCTCGGCCGCCTCGGTGAAGTGAACGACATGGCTGACGCCGTTGTGTTCTTGTCCTCCGACGCCGCGCGATTCATCACCGGAATCGGCCTACCGGTCGACGGTGGCATGGGCATGTAACTCGCCCTTCATTCGTACGTACACCCTTCTCACGTCTTCGAAAGGTTCCACGAACATGTCCGAAAAGAAGCCCGTCATCGTTTACGGCGTCTCCGGGTACACCGGCCGTCTGGTGTGTGAATACCTGCGCGAGTTCAACATCCCGTTCATCGCAGCCGGCCGCGACGCCGCTCGCATCCAAGAGGTCCTCGACAAGATCCCCGGATTAGACACCGTCGATCACGAGGTCGTCGAGGTCGAGCACACCGTCGAGGCGCTCACCGAACTGTTCACCGGTGCACAGGTTGTCAGCAACATGGTCGGGCCGTTCATCAAGCTCGGCGGCACCGTCGTCGAGGCCGCGTTGAATGCCGGTTGCCACTACATGGACACAACCGGTGAGCAGGACTGGGTACTCGACGTCCAGGAGAAGTTCAGCGACAAGTACCAGGAGAAGGGCCTGCTCCTCTCGCCCGGTATCGCGCAGATGTACACCACCGGTGAGATCGCGGCCAATATCGCACTGGAAACGCCGGGCCTCGATACGCTCGACATCCTCGTGCTGTGGAAGGGATTTCCCACCTACGCGTCCACTCAGACGATCTTCACCATCCTCAAGGCAAACTGGTACTACCTCGAGCAGAACAAGTACGTGCAGTGGGCGCCCGGCCAGACTTTCGACGTCGTCGTTCCGGGCCAGCACGAAACTGCGCTTGCATTGCCGTGGGGCGGAACATGCCACCCGGTGTGGTTCAAGAACGATCCGCGAGTTTCCAACGTCAAGGCTGCGGGCGGAGTGTTCGACCGCACCGTGATGGAAGGCGTTGTCGCGACGCAGAAGATCGTGGAGGAGCAGATCAAGACCCTGCCCGCCGACGAGCAGGAAGCCGCCTTGGCCGAGATCGCCGGATCGGTTCAGGCCGGTATGCCCCCTCGTGAAAATCCGCGCATCAACACCTCACTCGACTCCGTCTACGCGTCGGGCCCGCTGGGTCGCTCGCACGTCGTGATCCACGGAAACTGTAACTACAAGCAGACGGGCCTCCTACACGCCTATGCAGCGCATTCTCTGCTCCAGCAGGCGCCGAAGCGGACCGGGCTTGCCTCGGCTTGCCAGGCGTTCGGCCATCGCGAACTGCTCGGCGCGCTACGTAGTTTCGGGCTGGCTCTGGAGCCGGAAGTAACCATCAACGCCTAACTCGTCGCCCTCGTCATCATGTTCACGGCTCCCGGCGTGTAGCGCGCCGGGAGCCCCGCCCTGGAGGCTCCCCATGCGTTTGACCGACTATCTCGACAAGGGAGCCTCTCTTGGTTCCACCGCACCGTGTTTGACGATGGGGGAGCGCACTCTCTCCTACGGCGAGGTGCAACAGTTCAGCCGACGCTTCGCAGCTTCGCTCGCGGCTTCGGGCATCGCGCCGGGCGAAAAGGTCGCGATTCTGTCCGGCAACGACCCGATCTCGTTCTCCTGCGTATTCGGTATCAGTAGGGCTGGTGCAGTCTGGTGCCCGATCAACCCTCGCAACGAAGCTGCGGAAAACCGAGACCTGTTGGATTTGTTCGATTGTCGCGCTCTGTTCTTCCAGAAGTCCTATGCGCCGCTAGTCGACCAGATCAAGGATGCGCTTCCCCAGTTGGTGACGCTCGTCTGCATCGACGGCGAATGGGACTCGGCACAGTCCCTCGAAAGCTGGCTCGGGGAAGAAGAACTCGACGCCGCGGCGCCCGACGACGTCACCATGCTGGTCGGCACCGGTGGTACAACTGGACGGCCAAAGGGAGTGATGTTGACCGGGCACAACATCGAGACGATGACCGCAATCACTTTGATGAGTTATCCGTTCGAGGGGCGCCCGGTGTATCTGGCGCTGGCACCGTTGACTCACGCCGCCGGTGTTCTGTGCTTCCCGATCATGGCCCTCGGCGGCGAAGTGGTGATCATGCCGAAGCCCGATCTCGGGTACTTCCTCGCGAACGTTCAGAAGCACAAGGTGACTCACACCTTCCTGCCGCCGACGCTCATCTACATGCTGCTCGAGCACGAGGCCCTGTCGGCCACGGATCTCAGCTCGCTGCAATGCTTCTGGTACGGAGCGGCGCCGATCTCCCCGACCAGACTCGCGGAGGCGATCGACAAGATCGGCCCGGTCATGGCTCAGCTGTTCGGGCAGAGTGAAGCCCCCATGATGATCTCGACGATGTCACCGAAGGAGCACTTCGGCTCGGACGGCACTGTCGCAACGTCACGACTTTCGTCGGCGGGTCGACCGTCGCCGCTGGTGACCGTCGGGATCATGGATGACAAAGGCGCGCTGCTCGGACGTGGCGAGCGTGGTGAGGTGGTGATTCGCAGTTCGTTGGTGATGGCGGGTTATTACAAGAACCCCGACGCAACCGCGGAAGCGTCAGCCCACGGCTGGCATCACACCGGCGATATCGGGTACCTGGACGACGACAATTTCCTGTTCATCGTCGACCGTGCGAAGGACATGATCATCACCGGCGGTTTCAACGTCTATTCGGTCGAGGTGGAGCAGGCACTCATGGCGTATCCGGGGATTCAGGACTGCGGAGTGATCGGGTTGCCGGACGACAAGTGGGGCGAACGCGTTGTGGCAGTGGTGCAACCGCACCTCGGCGCCGACATCGACGGCGCCGAGGTGATGGCTTTCGTGAAGGCTCGCATCGGAAGTGTGAAGACTCCGAAGCAAGTCATCGTCTGGGACGATCTACCTCGCTCCAAGGTCGGCAAAGTTCTCAAGAACGAGATCAAGAGCGAGCTGACTGGCTGAATACCCTCGGGACGCCTATTTTTCACCGCACGGAGTGCCTGTCGAAACCGACAGGCACTCCGCTTTCTTGTCACCCCGGCTGGTCGATTGCTCACGAATCGAGTACCGATCATCGGGAATCGTGTCTGTGAAGTTCGAATCGCGACCCGCATCGTCTCTGTGTCAGCCATCACAATGATGTGTTCGAATGAGTACGAGGTGAAT
The DNA here is from genome assembly GCF_001445685.1 of Rhodococcus sp. KB6. Lineage (NCBI taxonomy): Bacteria > Bacillati > Actinomycetota > Actinomycetes > Mycobacteriales > Nocardiaceae > Rhodococcus > Rhodococcus sp. KB6. Next base: position 96,807 of record NZ_LNAK01000043.1, read on the forward strand.
CATGCGTCACGAAAGAACAGTCACCGAGCAACTTCCCCTTCCGGCCAGGACCGTCCGGAAGGTCATGCTCCGCTTCATGCCGGTCATCGGATTGGCATACATCGTCCTGTATCTCGACCGATTGAACATCGGCGTTGCAGCATTGACGATGAACAAAGAACTCGGAATATCGGCCTCGATGTTCGGGTTTGCGGCCGGAATCTATTTCTGGAGTTACACGATCTGCGAACCCCCGAGCAACTACATCCTCACAAAGGTCGGTGCGCGGCGCTGGATCACACGAATCATGATCACGTGGGGCGTGGTCACCATCGGAACCGCGTTCGTTCAGGGTGCCAGCGGATTGGTGGCAGCACGATTCCTGTTGGGTATTGCCGAAGCCGGCTTTTCGCCCGGCATGCTGTTCTTCGTCTCGAAGTGGTTCCCGAATCGGGATCGAGGCAAAGCAATGGCGTGGATCGTGACCTTCATCTGTATCTCCGGCCTGGGTACTCCGATCACCACACACCTGATGGCTATCGACGGCTTTCTCGGGCTTTCCGGATGGCGATGGGTTTTCATTCTCACCGGCGTCCCCGCTGTGGTCATGGCGTTTGTGATCTACAAGGTTCTGCGGGACAAGCCTTCGGAGGCGGAGTTCCTCTCCGAGGAAGAACGCGGTTGGCTCACCGATACGCTCGAGTCCGAGGCGCAAGAGCGCGAAGCGGTCGTCGGTAAGCACAGCTTCCTCCAGGGACTCGTGCACCCACGAGTACTGGTGTTGATCTCCGTGTTCATTTGTTTCACCTTCAGCCTCAACGGTTTCCAGATTTGGATGCCGCAGATTTACGCGCAATTCGGGATGAGCACCAATCAGATCGGATGGGTTGCCGCACTACCTGCACTGATTGCGATCGGACCGATGATCTGGTGGACGCGCCATTCGGACCGCGCCGGAGAGCGCCCCGTGCACTTCGCCATCGCCGCATCGGTCGCAGCACTCGGATTTGCTATTGCTGCGCTGTTCTTCACCACACCGGTTGTCGCTATCTTCGGATTCTGCATCGCCGGGATCGGTCTCTACAGTTCGATGAGCATCTTCATCACCATGCCTTCGAGCTTCCTTACCGGCGCTGCCTTGGCGGCAGGTTTCGGTGTCATCAACGGAATGGGTAACCTCGGAGGCTATTTCGGTCCACAGGTCACCGGCTGGATCAAGGATGCGACCAACAGTTTCACACCGGCAATCGGGGTGTACTCCGCGGTGCTGGCGACGGCAGCATTGATCGTGCTGCTGCTCAAGGTGATTACCAGAAAGGCCGACAAGGCCAACGACCAACTGACACTGGATTACCGGGCGGAGCGCGACGCCGGAACCTTGGTTGCACCTGAACAGGCTTGAGCCGAGTCTCGGCCCCGGAAGATTCCCGATCAACGGGAATTCTTCATTCTTCAGGCGAGCATGCGCAGGACATCATCACGTATCAGGATCACAGTCGTCGACCGTGGTTTCGTCGGCAACGAACAAACGAGGACTTCGTGAGTAGATACTTCGGGCCTTTGCGCCAATTGGGTTTTGTGGTCAACGACATCGACAGCGCGCTGAAGCATTGGATCGACGTTGTCGGCGTTGGCCCCTTCTTCTTCGTGGAGGACCAACCGTTGAACGACTTCGTCTTCCGTGGCAAGTCGAGTGCGCCTCGATTCAGTGTGGCGCTCGCGCACAGCGGAAGCGCGCAGATCGAGCTGATTCAACAACACAACGATGAGCCGTCGGCATTTCGCGAGTTCGCCGATCGAGGGCTCGAAGGACTTCAACATGTTGCCTACTGGACAACGGATTTCGATCGATATGTGGAGGAATCCAAGAACCGAGGGCTCGTCGAATTGCAGAGTGGTAGATCCGGTAGTGGCGCACCGGACGAGCGATTCGTTTACTACGAGGACGGCCCGTATCCGGGAACAGTCATCGAAGTCTCGGAGGTCAGCGGAAGGAAGGGCGATCTGTTTCGCGCAGTCGAGGCTGCATCGAAGGAGTGGGACGGGTCGAATCCCATTCGCGACATGAGGAAGGTGCTGTAGTCGTGAGTAGGAAGGTAGCGATCGTCACTGGTGGCGCATCCGGGATCGGCCTGGCAACGTGCAAACGATTCGCCGACTTGGGTTGGCATGTCATCTCTGCCGACCTGTCGCATACATCCGGAGACACTGCGCCAGAACCAGATACACGGACGGTCGGCGTTCGAGTGGATGTCACCGATGAGGGAGACATCCGACGGCTTCGCGACGTCGCCGAAGAGCTGTTCGGTCGTGTCGACACGGTTGTGACCTCGGCGGGAACCGCGGACAACGCGCCGATCCGGCACACCACACCCGATCGATTCAGGCGAACCCTCGAGCTGAACCTCGTTTCCACGTTTGCGGTGGTCAGGGAGTTCGTGGATCTGCTCGCCGCAGATGGCGGCGGATCCGTGGTGACAATTGCCTCGGTTTCCGGCCTACGCGGCAGCGTAGACCGTGCTGCGTATTCCGCATCGAAAGGTGGCGTGGTCGCGTTGACCACACAACTCGCGATCGAGCTCGCCGGCGAGGGGATCCGAGTCAATTGTGTTGCACCGGGTTCGACGCGGACACCGCTTGCAAGTCGGGCCCAGAGCCCTGAAATGCAGAGCGCCATCTTGCAATCGATCCCGTTGAGCCGTTACGCGGAGCCGGCTGAGATTGCCGAAGTCGTGACCTTTGTCGCTGGTCCCGGCGCCGGTTTCGTGACGGTCAGACGTGGACAGTCGACGGAGGTCAGTCGATGACAGCCGGTTGGAATCTTCCGAAGGAGCGACATGACTCTTGAGGCAACGTCCAGTACAACGGAGAAACCGGTAATCATCGGAGTGCACGTCAACGAGAACACCATGCGCGCACCCAATCCCCACATTCCGTGGACGCCCAGCGAAATAGCCGACACTGCCCTCGCTTGTGAGGATGCGGGGGCGTCGTTGATGCATTTTCACGGTCGAGCCGTGGACGGCGGCGTGGATCACTCGGCGGCGACCTACGGAGAGATCGTCGAGCGGGTTCGGGCGGTATCGAATCTGCTGCTTGCGCCGTCGATGGCCAATGTTCCCGGCTACACGATAGACGAGCGGCTGTCGAATCTTGCCCCGAACCAAAGTGATCCGAAACGACGTTCGGACTTCTTGGTCGTCGACATGGGCTGTGCGGCGATGGACTTGATCGATGCGACGACAGGCTTGTTCGCAACCGATTCCAGGGTCTTCGTCAACGACACTCGAACACAGATCGAATTACTCTCGCGCGCTAGTGAATTGGGTCTGGTGCCGTATCAGACGTCATTCAACGTGAGTTGGACGCGCGCGATCTTCGCCCACGCAAGGGTGCGGAATCCGTCGTCACCATTGGTGATCGCTTTCATTCTCGGTGGTGACGAGTTTCCGGCTGCACATCCGGCGACAGCAGCAGGGCTACGTGCGCAACTGGACCTCCTGCCGGCTGATCTTCCAGTGGAGTGGATCGTCTCGGCCTACCGAGGCAATGTTCTTGCAGCAGCGGAGGAGTCGATCAAGCGCGGGGGCCATGTAGCAATCGGTGCCGGTGACTACCACTACGAAGAACTGGGATACCCCTCCACACCTGATCTGGTCGCCGAAGTTGTTTCGATCGCTCGGCGGTACGGGCGTGAACCCGCAACTCCTGATCAGGCACGTCGAATTCTAGGGGTGGATGTCCATGCGAGTAGTTGAAACCGAAGGTGCCGAACCTACTTTGGTTCATTCCTCTAACGGAACGAGAGTGTGGATCATGGATTCGATTGCGTTTGCTTCCTCGGCTCAGGCCGGTGATGTGATCGTGACCGGATCACACGGAGGGACGAGTGCTGGAGAGTACGCCGTCGGGTTCGGGGTTCGTGTTGTGGTGTGCAATGACGCCGGCATAGGGAAGAACAAGGCCGGAATCGCAGGTTTGGCTGCGATCGACGCCCAGAAGATCGTCGGCATTGCAGTCGGACACGAGAGTTCGCGTATTGGAGATGGCAACGACGTGTGGGAGTGCGGCATCGTGACGTATGCCAATCCGACTGCAGTCGCAGCGGGTGTGCGTGTGGGCAGCCGCGTTTCCGAAGAAGTGCTGGCACTGATAGAGAGGAGCGTCGACTGATGTTTCGGAACATTGTCGGTGTGGAGAACGGTAGACAGATTGTCGTCATGGACAGTATGTCGCAGATCGAACGGTCGGACCGCGACCGCATCGTCGTTGCGGCATCCAACGGCGGTCAAGAGTCAGGGCGGATGGCGATTGCGACGGGCTGTGCGTTGGCGGTGCTGAACGATGCCGGAATCGGCAAGGACAACGCGGGGATCATCGGAATCGTCCGCATGGGAGATTCGGGACTTGCCGGCGTAGCGGTCAGTCACGACTCTGCCGAGATCAGCAATGGAATGGATATGTGGCACAACGGAACTGTTTCGTATGTCAACGAGCCTGCAGCGGAGGCTGGGATACGGGTCGGTGACAACGTTCGCACGTGTGTGAGTGCGTTTGCGGTTCGCTTCCCTGTCGGCCCAATGTCGGCGTCCGAGAGTTCGTCATGATCGGCCATGTGGTCAACCGGCCCGAGGATGTAGTCCGCGAAGCGCTCGAAGGACTTCAGATCCTGCACCCGGAAATGCTCTCCTACCACCGAGATCCGTTGTTTGTGACTCGCGCGGGTGTCGCCCGAGACAAAGTTGTGTTGGTCTCAGGTGGCGGGGCCGGGCATGAGCCGTTACACGCGGAGTTCGTCGGATCCGGCATGTTGGACGCCGCAGTTCCTGGGTCGGTCTTCGCCAGTCCCACAGCCTTTCAGATCCGCGCTGCGGTCAATGCTGTCGAGACCGGACGGGGTGCACTTCTCATCGTGAAGAACTACACCGGAGACAAACTGAATTTCTCGATCGCGGCCGAGTTACTCGGAACTGAGCGGCAAGTGGAGATCGTGATGGTCGACGACGACCTCGCGACGACGACTGCAGACGAGGGTGGACCTGGACGTCGTGGTACCGCTGCGGTAATTGCCGTGGAGAAGATTTGTGGGGCGGCCGCGGAACGGCACTGGGCGCTTTCCGAGATCGCTGACCTGGGGCGCCGGGTGGTGGCGGCGTCGGCGACGTTGGGTGCAGCTTTCCGCTCGTGCACGGCTCCCGGACAGGATCGTCCGTCCTTCGAACTGGCGCCGGGGGAGATGGAGTTCGGCATCGGAATCCATGGCGAGCGTGGACGTGAGACGCGTCCGACGGTTCCTGCCGCCGAACTCGTGGCGCAGTTGTCGGAGCCGATCCTCGATGCTGTCGGGGTTGAGCGCGGGGACGGTGTGATAGCGATAGTGAATGGGCTAGGGGCAACCCATGGACTCGAATTATCCATTGCCACTGCAGAATTAAAGTCTTTCCTCGAGGATGCCGGTATCGGTTTGGATCGTGTGATTGCAGGTTCTTTCGTCACTGCATTGGATATGCACGGGCTCTCTATCACCCTTCTCCGTTCGACCGAGGAGTTTCTGGATCTCTGGGATGCAACGGTACGCACTCCCGCACTCGCTTGGTAACTCGAATATGCACTACTGAAAAGAGTTTCATGATGACAATGTTGAGCGTCGGGGACACTCGGGCGTGGATCGATCGATTTGCCGATGCCGCCGAAGATCAATTCGATTCCCTCACAGATTTGGACCGGCTTGTCGGAGACGGCGATTTCGGAATGAATCTGCGGACGGGCCTGCGAAGTGCGGTGCAACGACTTCGTTCCGACCCGCCGACCAGTCCTGGTGAAGTGTTCGCCCGTACGTCGGATGCGTTTCTCGACATCGGTGGGACAAGCGGACCACTTCTCGGTCTATGGTTCGGCCGGATCGGAGCAGTCTCTGGAGTTGAAGTGACCGCAACAGACTTGGCTTCTGCCTTGGGTACGGCGACAGCTGCGGTGCAGCGTCTCGGCAATGCCCAGGTGGGTCACAAGACCATGGTCGACGCCATGGTCCCCGCAACCAGCGCATTGACCGAGGCGGCAGTCAGCGGGGCAACCTTGTCCGCTGCCTTGAACTCTGCGGCCACGGCTGCGAGGCTCGGCGCCGAATCGACTCGCGCGATGCTCGCCCGCCGCGGACGCGCGACCTACGTGGGAGAACACGCCAGGGGCGTCGAGGACCCGGGGGCATCGGCGATTGCCATGTTCTTCGCCGCATCCAGCTACAGGAGCGTTCCGGCATGAGCGATCTGCGAGACAAGGTCATCGTCACAGTTGCCCCGACGGGTGGCTTCCTCACTGTTGCCGACAATCCGTTCATTCCGACTCAGCCTGAGCAGATTGCGGCGGATGTGGCACGCTGCCACAGTGCTGGAGCCAGCGTGGCAGCACTTCATGCTCGACGACCGGACGATCAAGCGACCTGTGATGCCGCAATCTATCGGCAGATGAATACGCTTGTCCGCCAAAGCTGCGACATCGTGATCAACAACTCGACCGGCGGCGGAGTCAACGGTGACATGGTGAGTGTTCGCAGTGACGGTGCGCGCATCGTGGACTGGGACGCGAGGCTCCAGGGCCTGCATGGCGGCGCAGACACATGCACGCTCGATGCCATCACGGCCTATGTGACCTCACCGGTCGGTGAGGTACTGATGGACACGCCGCCCAGTCGTGCCGCCGAACTGGCAGCGTCAATGCGCAAACTAGGAATCAAACCTGAGTGGGAGGCCTTCAGCCCGTCACATCTGCTCCAGGAGATACGTACGTTGACCGAAGGGCAGCCTGGCCCGCACCTCGTCAATCTTGTACTGGGACTTGATCGAACTTTTCAGAATGCGATGCCGTACTCCCCGCAGATCTTGCAGCAGATGGTGGAACACCTACCGGAGAAATCGGTCTTCTCCGTGAGCATCAGCGGGCCAGATCAACTGCGTGGTCTGACTCATGCACTCCTGCTCGGAGGGCACGTGCGTGTGGGAATCGAAGACTATCCGTTTCTCGCGAATGGAGAGCCGGCCGAGAACGTTCGTTTGGTGGAGAACATCATCGACATCGTCCAGCGACTCGGAATGCAGCCTGCAACACCTGGGGAGGCAAGGGCAATCCTTGGTTTGGAGGGTTCGGATGAGTAAAACACCGACGAGTAGAACACTTCGCTCGCAGGATTGGTTCGGAGGCAATGATCTCAATGCATTCATCCACCGCTCGTGGATGAAGAACCAGGGTATCCCTGATCGGATGTTCGACGGCCGACCGGTTATCGGTATCTGTAACACGTATTCCGAGCTCGCGCCGTGCAACGCTCACTTCAGAGATCTGGCCGAGCAGGTGCGACTGGGAGTCATCGAAGCAGGCGGATTTCCAGTTGAGTTTCCGGTGATGTCATTGGGTGAGACGATCATCCGCCCCACCACGATGCTCTATCGGAACCTCGTCAGTATGGATGTGGAGGAGTCGATTCGAGCCAATCCGATCGACGGCGTCGTACTGCTCTGCGGCTGCGACAAAACCACCCCGGCGCTGGTGATGGGCGCAGCCAGTTGTGACCTTCCCACCATTGTCGTATCCGGTGGGCCCATGTTGAACGGCCGCCATCAAGGTAAGACTGTCGGATCTGGAACCTCGGTGTTCGAGATGAGTGAAGCAGTGCGAGCCGGATGCATGAGTGAATGTGAGTTCAGAGCAGCGGAATCGGCTATGTCTCGATCGCCCGGTCACTGCAACACTATGGGCACCGCGTCGACGATGGCGTCGCTTGTCGAGACTTTGGGCCTCACGCTCCCCGGTAACGCTGCGATCCCGGCAGTGGATTCACGGCGACGTGTACTTGCACGCGACAGCGGCGTGAGAATCGTGGAGATGGTGGCCGAGAACCTGACGATGTCTTCGGTCGTCGACCGAAATTCATTCGAGAATGCGATCAAGGTGAACACGGCTATCGGTGGGTCCACCAACGCTGTGGTGCACTTGCTTGCCATCGCCGGGAGGCTGGAAATTCCCCTCGAGCTCAGCGATTTCGGGGAGCAGAGTCGTGACGTTCCCCTGCTGGTCAACCTCATGCCTTCGGGTACCTATTTGATGGAGGATTTCTTCTACGCAGGCGGACTGCCTGCGGTGATCGCCGAGCTCGGAGACATCCTCCATCTGGATGCCGCCACGGTTACCGGAAAGACTCTCGGTGAGAACAACTCCGGCGAAACAATTTGGGACGACGACGTAATTCGTAGCACGGCGGCACCGTTGCTGGAGCAAGCCGGCATAGCGGTATTGACCGGCAATCTCGCGCCGAACGGTGCAGTGATCAAGCCATCTGCGGCGTCGCCGGAGTTGCTCAGCCACGTGGGCCGTGCGGTCGTGTTTCACGGAATGGACGACTTCACGGCGCGCGTCGACTCGCCGGATCTCGACATCGAGGCCGACGACGTCATCGTCCTCACCGGCGCTGGACCGAAGGGGTTTCCGGGTATGCCAGAAGTAGGTAATCTGCCACTCCCTCGAAGGCTGCTCGAGCGGGGTGTACGAGACATGGTCAGGATCTCTGATGCGCGAATGAGCGGAACAGCCTTCGGCACAGTCGTTTTGCACGTTGCGCCCGAAGCGGATGCCGGTGGGCCTCTCGGCGCGGTCAGGGATGGTGATTTGATCGAGTTGGATGTTGCTCGTGGGGTCTTGCGTGTACTCGTCGACGACGACGAGCTGGCCAGGCGTCTCGAGGCGTTGCCGCCACGCGTACAAAAGAGTACGAGTGGGTATCAACGACTGTTCGTGGATCATGTGATGCAGGCCGACCGCGGAGTCGATTTCGATTTCCTGGTGGGCAGGCGTGGAACGGAGGTACACGGTGACAATCACTGAGCGTGTCGGCCGAGTCGTGGTCGTGACCGGTGCAGGGTCGGGACTCGGCCGCGCAATGGCCAGAGGTCTACTCGATGCAGGACACCACGTTGTATTGGCTGGTCGAAACAGCGTGAGCTTGGAAGCGACAGGTGGGGGTCACGAGCGCGCAGTGGTAATTCCCGCTGATGTGTCCTCGCCCGAATCGGTTCACCGGTTGTTCACATCCGTGACTGAGCGTTTCGGCAGACTCGATGTGCTTGTCAACAACGCAGGGACATTCGGGCCGTCGGGGAGTGTGGACGAGATCGATCCTGAAGCGTGGAACGCGACAGTCGCAGCCAATCTCACCGGCGTATTCCTTTGTGCGCGTGAAGCGATTCGTATCATGAAAACACAGGATCCGAGAGGAGGCCGGATCATCAACAACGGGTCGCTCTCCGCTCACACGCCCCGGCCCGACAGTGCCGCCTACACGGCGACCAAACACGGTGTGTCAGGTTTGACGAAGTCGATCTCTCTCGACGGCCGAGAGTTCGACATCTGTTGCAGTCAAATCGACATCGGCAATGCGGCAACTGACATGACGGCCGGAATCGGCCACTCGGCAAGACAAGCTGACGGCACCACCAGGCCCGAGCCGACATTCGATCCTCGTCATGTCGCGAACACCGTTGTGCAACTGATAGATCTACCACTCGACGTGAATGTCCCGACTCTGACGATCATGGCAAACCGGATGCCGTACGTCGGGCGCGGTTGACGGCATCAGCGTCGTTGTAGGACAGGGCGGACGACGGACTGGGCACTCGAGAGATCACGTGAGATGGCGATTGCCGTCGTCCGCACCGCCGCGTCGATACGGGTCAGATTTATTCGGCCTGCCATACCGGAAATGGAGATTGCGCCGAGGACGCCTTCGTCCGGGCCGAATATTGGTGCTGCGGCGCCGACGATCCGGGGAAATGCTTCCTGGCGGTCGAAGGCGACACCACGCTTGCGAACACGATCCAGTTCTCGGTGGAAGAGTTCGGGATCGGTGATGGTGTTCTCGGTGTGTGCTTCGAGGACAGTGGGCATCGTGAAATCCCCAGAGTTGGTGAACGCCAATACTGCTTTGCCGGAACAACTTGCGTGTGCAGGCCACCGACCACCAATTTGCTGCGGAAGGCGTGGTCCGTCGTCGCCACGGAAGACATCAAGGTAAACCACGTCGAAACCGTCCAATACAGCGAGTCCCACGTTGTGTCCCGTTGCTTCACGCAAGGCCGAAAGGTGGCGCCGCGCTGCTTCGCGGAGGTTTCGCTGCCGTGGAACAGATTCGCCGATCTCGAACAGGAGGAGACCCAAGCGGTAATTGGTTCCTTGCCGTTCGAGCAACCCGACTCGGACGAGATCGTCGACCATTCGATACACCGTTGTTTTGGCCATGCCTGTCCGTCGAACAAGCGCTGCTGCGCTGAGAACGCCTGAGCTGTCACGAAAAGTCTTCAGTATCTCGGTGGAACGACCAATTGCGGAAACCTCGCCATCGGCCCGATGAATGGGACTCACCGAACTATTCTGTCTGCCTGATGCGAGATTGTCGAGGGGCAATCGCGCATCAGATCACGCAGGTCTTCCGGTGATGGGATCGCCGGAAATCGTCACGACTCGCACACCACGTCTTCGGCCGGCAGTGAGCCGTCGAGCAGGTACGAGTTGACGGCGGCGTTCGCGCAAGTATTCGCGTAGCCCGGGAACACCGCATGAGTGCGGCCTGGAACTGTCACGAGCCGTGAGCCTTTCATCGCTTCATGCATGCCGAGGCCTTCGTCGTACGTCGTGCGGGTGCCACCGGTTGCCTGGATCTGCAATGCCGGAACGTTGTTGTCGATGTCGATCCGCGTAGTGGCCTCACTGCGCCAGAACGCGCACGGCATGATCGTGTTGTGTGTGCCGGCAAAGATCGGCTGATCATCACGGTGCTCCTCCAACTTGTTGCGGTACCACTCGGGATCGCTCGGCATCGATACGTCTCCGCAGACGATGGCGATTGTCCCGGCATAGTCAGGACCGGTTCCCAGTTCGGTCTGGAACCATGCCTGCATCAATCCCGTCAGCTGGGGATGGATGTTCTCGACGGTCTTGCCTGCGGCGAGATCGCGCAACTGAACCAATACCTGTGCGAATGCCTCGCTTTCCTTTTCGGTGTCGCCGGTTCCGTTGACGTACATCAGGAATGGAAGGACGTGATCGTCGACGGCATGATCACCGATCTGTATCGGAGTGGTGGCCGCGTCCGAGATCAGCTTCTCGATGAGGGCGCGAACTTCGGCGGGCGTCGATCCGAGTGCATAGGTGGAGTTGTGTTCTGCTGCCCACTGCGAGAATCCGTCGATCGCTTTCTCGTTGGCCGGGCCCATGTCCTGGAACATCTCGTATCCGTATTTCTTCGGATCCGGTGCACTGTCGAGAACCACACGGTCGATCCTGTCCGGGAACATTTGAGCATAGGTTGCACCGAGGTATGTGCCGTACGACCACCCGAAGTACGACGCCTTCTCCTGGTCGAGGGCGCCACGAATCACGTCGAGGTCGCGGGCGATGTTTTGAGTATTGATGTGCGGCAGATAGTCCGGGTACTTGTCCCAGCATGTGTCAGCGGCCTCGCGTGCGAGCGCAACACTCTCGTTCCATCCCTCGTCCGTGGTGCCCGGCGACCGCATCCATGTCATCTGTTCGACGCCGCAGTCGATCGGTGTGCTCTTGCCGAGTCCTCGGGTGTCCGTGCCGATGACGTCGTATGCCGCTGCGACTTCCGGTGTCATGCCCGCATTCAGAATCTCGGGCAATCCCAGTCCTCGGCCGCCCGGGCCGCCGGGGTTGGTGAGCAGGATCCCGCGTCGCTGTGCGGGGTCGGTGGATGCGACCCGCGAGATCGCCACTTCGATCGTCTTGCCGTCGGGGGCGGAATAGTCCAAAGGTACTGTGACCATGGCGCATTCACTTGCGGTCGACGTTCCGGTGTCTGTGGCGCATGGCCCCCACTCGAGATCCTGTTCGTAGAACGCGCTGAGATTCGATTGTGGATCTTCCTGCGGAGTAGCAGGATCCGAGCACGCCGCCAATGCAGGTACGGCGAGTGCGGCAGCGGCGATTGTGGTAGCCAGCCACCTTCGTGATCGAGGCATGCGTGATCTGGGCATGGTGAATCCAGTCATTGTCGTGTCCTTGCGTTGAGCCCATTTTCGGGCAGTGTTGGTCACCCCACTTCGAATGTGGGGGCTAATCAGGGTTTTTCAGAGGCGGGATTGACGGGCGGCGAACTCCGCGGCCACAGCCTTTGCGAATCTTTCCTGGGTGACGGTTCGTCGATCCGCTTGGTGTTCGCGCAGTACCGCTACCAGCCGGGTGGGGGAAGCGTCCTCCGGTGCAGCCTGTTCGGGTAGCACGCGCTCGGTGAAGTCGCAGAACTGAATGGCAAGGGCCGCAATCGTGTCCGCGTCAGCCGGTGCGTCGGCGAGGGCATACATGCGAGTTATCAATTCGATGGCCTGCTCGCGGTTCGGCTCGGCCAATACCCGGCGATGGGCGGACAGGAGTGAATCGCAGACCTCGGGATCGCCCCCGGAGACCGTGAGTGCGAGGATCAGAAGTTCACGCTCGTTGTCGATCCACGCTGTCGGCGCACCGGCAACGACGTACTGTGCGAGCACTTCCGAAAACGCGTCGGGTAGTTCAGGATCGGCATTGCGGCGTAGCGACTCGATGTGCGCACGCTGAACAGCGATCTGTTCGGCCTTCGTCGCCAATTCCTTGTCGAGGGCATCGAGTGCAGACCGAGTGTCGTGAGCGTCGCCGTCGAGTAGTTCGGCGATCTTGGCAACAGGAATCCCCAGATCGCGCAGGCGGCGGATGCGACTCAGTCGTGCCAGGTCCACCGCCCGGTACGTGCGGTAGCCGTTGGGTTGGCGTTGTGGTTCTTCGAGAAGGCCGTTCGAGTGGTAGTAGCGCACGGACCTGACGGTGGTGCCGGCCAATTTGGCCAGCTCGCCGATGGTCATCATCGCCCTGCCCTCCCGTGATCGAATCGGATTCCGTCTGTGAAAACCATTCTCCAACCTTGACGCGGCGTCAGGGTCAAGATTCGCGCCGGAGAACGTGACCGTTGACACTTTAAGGAGGCGGACTTAATCTGACTTTTGTCCTTTACGACATCGTCGATTTCGAGGAAGTGCCCTGATGGCTACCCTTTTTCCTGCGGCAACAATCTTTCCGATCCCCACCGACCCGCTTGCTGCGTACGGTCCACTCGTTGCTCGCCGGAATCCCGAGTCGGTAGTTCCGGCACCGTACGAACACTTTGCGGTCAAGGCGGTCGCGCCGACGATCGGAGCGGAAATCTCCGGTATTCGACTCGGCGGGGGCCTGTCTGATGCCGTGATTGCGGAACTCCGCCGAGCTCTCCTCGAATGGAAAGTCCTCTTCTTCCGCGATCAGGACCTCGACCGAGCGGAACATCGAGCTTTTGCCGAGCGTTGGGGCGATCTCGAACAGCATCCGTTCTTCAAGTACACGCAGCCCGGGCAGACGGACGTCGATGTCACGGCACTGGCGAAGGATGCGATGGTCGGCGGAGTCGAGAACAACTGGCACAACGACGTTACGTGGCACGAGTTTCCTTCGTTCGCAGCAGTTCTTCGTGCGGTCGAGGTGCCGGAGGTGGGTGGTGACACTTTGTGGGCCGATACTGCAGCTGCCTACGATCTGCTTCCTGAAGACATCAAGAAGCGTATCGACCCGCTTGTTGCAGAACACGATTGGATCAACTCGTTCGGCAGGTCGATGCCGGTGGATGCGGTCGAGATGTTGCGTCCGAAGTTCCCCGCTGTGCAGCATCCGGTGGTTCGGATCATTCCGGAAAGTGGCAGGCGGGTGTTGTTCGTCAACATGACCTTCACGCAACGGATCTTGGGTGTGTCAGAAGAAGAATCGAACGAACTTCTCACGATGCTGTATCGCCACGTCAATCGTCCGGAATTTCAGGTCCGTTTGAAGTGGGAGCCGAATACTGTTGCCTTCTGGGACAATCGGACCTGCCAGCACTACGCGGCCAGTGACTACTTCCCGGCTCGTCGTGTGATGGATCGAATCTCGATTGTCGGGGATCGACCGGTGGGCGTCGGGGGCTGATACGACGCTCAGCGCCTCGAGTGTCTACTACGGGAAGTAGTAACGCACCTCACATAGTTTTTCGACGCCTTGTCGATATGATTTCGACAAGGCGTCGATAAAAGTCGGCGTGACTCGTATCGACGACTTTGGAGCTTCCCGAATGTTCCTCGCCCTGCGTGAACTGTGGTTTGCGCGAAATCGATTCCTCTTGATGGGTGCCGTGGTTGCCCTCATCTCGATCCTGATGGTGATTCTGTCCGGCCTCTCGTCCGGACTGGTAAATGACGGTGTCTCCGCTTTGCAGCGGACGCCGATTCAGGCGTTTGCCTTCGCACCGGACACCAAAGCCGACTCAGCGTTTTCGCGCTCGGTCGTCACCGAGGAGCAGGCGCAGGCATGGCGTATGCAACCCGATGTCCAAGACGCCGAGCTCTTCGGCAACATGATCGTCAATGCAAAAACTCGCAGTGGCACGCCTGTCGATCTCACGCTCTTCGGCATCGAACCTGGCTCCTTCCTCGAGCCCGTCTCCGCCGACGGGAGGGGGCTGCATGCCGACACGGACATCATCGTCAGCTCTACCTTCCGTGACGACGGTGTTGCGATCGGTGACACCGTGATACTCGATCGACTCGGTACGGAGCTGACAGTTGTCGGATTCACCGAAGACAAGCGCACTTTCGGTCACGTCGACGTCGCCTACCTGCCTCTGCGTACTTGGCAGGAGGTTCACGCCGGTGCCAAGATCGGCGAAACCGCCAATGCCAGTGCCTATTCCGAAGCAAGTGTTGTTGCGATTCGGGGCATTGGTGGCGCGTTACCGGATCTCGTGTCGGGCGATGCGGCGGCGGGAACGTCCGCAAAGACGCTCGAGGAATCTTTCGACTCCTCACCAGGGTTCTCCGCGGAAATGATGACTATGTCGATGATCAAGGCGTTTCTGTACGCGATTTCGGCCCTGGTGGTCGGTGCATTCTTCAGTATCTGGACGGTTCAGCGCGGTCGTGAACTCGCAGTGTTGCGCGCGATGGGAGCCTCTACCGGCTTCCTGCTTCGTGACGGCATGGCGCAGGCACTGGTAGTGCTGCTTGGTTCCATCGGCCTCGGTGTGTTGCTGGGCTTGGGGCTCGGTTCGGGGCTCGAAGGCGGGGGGATGCCGTTCGCCCTCGAGTCCGGCCCAGTCGTCAACGGCGCAGTGCTCTTGGCGGTACTCGGGCTGGTCGGCGCAGCCGTTGCCATCGTCCGTGTTACCCGTGTCAACCCGCTCACCGCATTGGGAGAAAACCGATGACCACAGTCGAAAAGACCACAACCGGATTGGTATTGACCGCTGTCAGTCTTCGATTCGGTGACGGTGACTCCACCGTGCTCGCCCTCGACAACGTGAACCTGGAGGTCTCGTGCGGCGAACTTGTCGCGATCGTCGGACCGTCAGGCGCTGGAAAGTCGAGCTTGCTCGCTGTGGCCGGCGGACTCGGTCGGCCGTCGAGTGGAACGATTGTCATCGACGGCGTGGACGTGTCGGCGATGCCGGCCCGTGCTCTCGCCAAACTTCGACGAGACAAGGTCGGCTTCGTCTTTCAGTCCGGCAACCTGATTCCAGCGCTGACGGCGCGCGATCAGCTTCGGCTGATTCCCAAGCTCACGGGGCGGCCGGGTCGCGATCCCGAGGAGTTGCTCGACTCGGTCGGTATGAGTCACCGTGCAGATCGTCGACCCGGTCAACTCTCCGGCGGTGAACGCCAGCGCGTCGGTATCGCTCGGGCATTGATGAGCAATCCCTCACTACTGCTCGTCGACGAGCCGACGGCTGCTCTCGACCGCAAACGCAGCCATGAGGTGGTCGAACTGCTCTCGCGCGAAACTCACGAGGCAGGCGTCGCTACGATCATGGTGACCCACGATCACGACGTGCTCGGGCACTGCGACCGCATCCTCGAAATGGTTGACGGTCGGTTGCGTCAGAGCGAGTAAGCCCGCGAGGGGACTGGAGGAGATTCGGTGCCGAGGATCGATGCGCCCACTGTGGTCGAGCATCGTGCTGCTCAGCGCCGTGCCCTCCTCGACGCTGCACACGCTCTTCTGTCCGAGGCCCCGGACCGGCCGCCGGGGCTCGGTGAGGTGGCAGCGAAGGCAGGGCTCGCCAGGTCGAGTGCCTACCACTACTTCCGGTCCCGGGAAGATCTCCTCAGTGCCGTCGTCGAAGACATGTTCCCGCGCTGGAACGACAAGATCGTCGAGGCGATGGCAGGCGCAGACGATTCGGTATGGGCGTACGTCGAGGCAAACCTCCAACTGGTTGCCGACGGGGAGCATGCGATAGTCGGAGCGCTGGCGACGCTGACCCCGCAAACATTTCGAGATTCGCGGATCATGGAAATGCACGACAGTCTTGTGCTTCCGCTGGTCGAGGCCCTCCGCCTCCGTGGCGTGTCGGACCCGAAGCTCACCGCCAAGTTGATCAACTCGCTGGTGCATACGGGTACCGAACTGATCGAATCCGGTTGCAGCATGGAGGAAGTCAGGTCCGCCGTGCGTGAGGTCCTCGCGTGACGGGCACCCTCAGGCCGTAATCAGATCCATCCGAAGGTACTCGGTGATGCGGAGCAGCCTCGGGGGTTGGGACACGTCTGAGGAAAGTGCTTGAAATGCTTCGTCTTTCGCGACGAGGCGTGGGGTGCCGAGGCTCACCTCCGTCTCGTCGACCGACAGTCGAGCGCTTCCCGCTCTCAAGACGTTCTGCACCCAGTCCGAGCCTGATCCGTACACCAGAATGAAGACGTAGCCACCCTCGACCGGATAGGCGTCGAGGGGCGTCCGGTAGGTCGTGCCGGATGTGCGTCCGACGTGAGTCAGTACCGGCCATTTACCGCTCGAAATTGCACGCGGGTTGAACACTCGTTTGTTGACATGTCCCCACCATCTAGGCATCGGCATTGTGATCTCCTCTCTCGATCGCCTTACGAGCGTAAGGCGGGCTTACACCTGTAAGGGTGACTTACGTATGTAAGGTTGTCAACGTATTCGTTCCGCCGAGGGGAGTCTGTGTGTCACGGCAACCGCGACAGTCGCTGAACAGGACTCGCGTAATCGAGGGTGCGATCCGCGTTGCCGACGCGGGTGGTGTCGAAGCCGTCACGATGCGACGGGTGGCCCAGGAGCTGGGCATCGAGGCGATGTCGCTCTACCACCACGTGCCCAACAAAGATGCGATTCTCGACGGCCTCGTCGATGCGGTCTTCGAGGCGATCGACCTGCCCGACAGTGAGTGTGCGGATTGGCGAGATGCAATCCGTGGACGCGCCTTTTCCGCTCGCACAGTCCTGTCGCAGCACCGTTGGGCTCTCGGTCTGCTGGATTCGCGACGCAGCCCTGGCTCGGCGACCCTGCGTCATCTCGACGCTGTGCTCGGAGTGCTCCGGAAGGCCGGGTTCACACTCCCGATGGCCGCCCACGGAGCCTCGCTGATCGACAGCTACATCGGCGGATATGTTCTCCAGGAGGCGAATCTGCCGATCAGCGGGCCCGTCGACGTCGAAGAAGTTGCGAGTGACATCCTCGAGCGCCTTCCGGCTGAAGAGTTGCCCTTCCTTCACGAGATGATCGTCGATCACGGTCTGAGTCCGGCTTACGACCACACGAGTGAGTTCGCCTACGGTCTCGATCTCATCCTCGATGCGCTCGAGGCGCGTCGCGCATCGGCGGCACCGGTCCTCGAATAGCGACGATTCGTGTCCAGTTGCCCACCCTTACTGAGGTGACGCAAGGTTGTGTGCACGCGGGTGAGCTGCAGTGTCCCTATTGACAGGTGGCTGTATATACAGGACTATACATTCATCAAAAGTGACCCAAGGCACATTGCGTAGATGATGTGATGCACGCCCGCGGTGGCCGAGTCCTTCGATCGATGGAGTTCTGATGACTGAACGTCTTCCTGGAGAAGACCGGACGGAAGACGACAATGTCCTGCTCGACGGGAAAGGGTTGTCGGTTCACCGGGTGAACGAAATCGCGCGAGAGCCGGCCGTGATTCGACCTGCCGACGCGGCTCTCGAGCTCACACGGCGGTCATGGGAGACCGCGGTTAGGGTTTCCTCCCGTCAAGCGGTGTACGGGCGCACTACCGGGGTAGGCGGGAATCGCGAAACATCCGTCTCCGACGGTGTGCAGCAGGATCTGAGGCTTCTGAGAAGTCACGCAACGGGATCGGGCCCCAGGCTCCCTGACCGGTTGGTGCGCGCCGCGATCGTCATCCGCACCAACCAGATCCTCAACGGCGGCTCAGGTATGCATCCCGACATCATCGACGGTCTGGTTGCTGCTGTTGCTTCACAGAACCTGCCGACAGTGCACGCACGCGGTGCGATCGGAACGGGCGACCTGAGTGCGTTCTCCGAAATCGCCATGGGGCTGATCGGCGAGAGCCCGCTTCGCGACGGACGCACCGGAATCGGTTGGACTCCGCACCACGGTGATGCACTTCCGTTCATTTCCACCAATGCGATGACGGTGGCGATCGCCGGCGACACCAGTATCGAAGTCGCGGGGTGGCTTCAGCACTGCTTGGTTGTCAGTGTTCTTTCCGTGCTTGCGTCGCGTAGTTCTGTCGAACCATTTGCTGCACAAGTACAGTCGGCAAGAATGCACTTCGGTCAAGCGGAAGTCGCAGAGCGGGTTCGCGATCTGCTGGCACCACACGACATCACACCCGTGAGAGTTCAGGACTCGTTCGGGTTTCGCGCCCTACCGCAAATCTTGGGTGCCACCTGGCAAGCGGTGCATCGACTGCAGAACACGCTGAGTATCGAGATGAATTCGTCTTCGGAGAATCCGCTGGTGTCGGTCGAAGACGACATGGTGTTCCACAACGGAAATTTCCACGCAATGCCAATAGCCCTTGCAGTCGACGAGGCGAAGTTGGCGGTCGCCAGTGCTGCCCTGCTCTCGCAATGTCGGCTCGCCAACCTCTCCGACCCCGCAGTCACCGGCCTTCGTGCGTTCCTTGCAGACGGTCCCGACGGCAGCAGCGGAACCATGCTTCTCGAATACACGACTTCTGCTGCCATTGCCGAGATCCGCTCGTCGGCGGCACCGGGGTCGTTGGGCCACACGGTAATTTCGCGCGGCACCGAGGATCACGCAAGTTTCGCATCCCAAGCTGCAACTCAATTGGCGGACATTCTTGCCCAATCTCGATTGGTGCTGGCGTGTGAACTGATCTCGGCAGTTCGCGCACTCTCGCAACAACAGCGTGAGCTGGATCCGGCGACCGAGCTCGGCGCGTACCTCGCGCGTGCGCGTTTGGTGCTGGACACGAGGACCGAAGACCGGCCACTCAGTGCAGATCTGAGTGCCGCCGTGAACTTTCTTTCTCAACCGCTCGACCAGTAAGCAGGTGGACCGAATCACAAGTAGGTGTGTGCTCGAACGGAACTCGACCATTTCTCCTGGGTGCGTCCGGACTCAGGTCGACACGAAAGTAGTTCGTAGATGATCAAATTCGACAAGGTCACCAAGGCGTATCCAGACGGAACCATTGCCGTCGATGCTCTCGATCTGGAGTGCCCGACGGGAAAGATCACCGCGTTGGTGGGTCCTTCCGGCTGCGGCAAGACGACCTCACTCCGCATGATCAACAGGCTGATCGAACCGACGTCAGGCACGATTTCGCTCGACGGCGAGTCCACGGCGGGAATGGATCCGGCCCTTCTGCGTCGACGCATCGGGTACGTGATCCAGCACGCGGGTCTCTTTCCCCATCGCACCATCGTCGACAACATAGCGACCATGCCTCGATTGCTCGGTGCGAGTAAAAAGGAATCTCGCACTCGCGCTATGGAATTGCTCGAAACGGTTGGTCTGACGACCAACTTCGCCGACCGCTATCCGTGGCAGCTCTCCGGAGGGCAGCAGCAACGAGTCGGTGTTGCGCGAGCATTGGCTGCGGATCCGTCATTCATGCTGATGGACGAACCGTTCAGCGCCGTTGATCCGGTTGTTCGCGGCCAGCTGCAAGACGAGTTTCTCCGTCTGCAGAAGGAAATCGGAAAAACGATCATCATCGTCACCCACGACATCGACGAAGCGCTGAAACTCGGGGATCAAGTGGTGGTTCTGCGTACCGGCGGCATTCTTGCGCAGGCGGCGACGCCCCTCGAATTGCTGACTCAACCTGCCGACGAATTTGTTGCCGACTTCGTCGGACGTGACCGTGGGTACCGATCGTTGGGGTTCACGACATTGGACGGCGACCTACCGACGGTGTCAGAACCCGTTGCGCATCTGGGCGATTCCGCTGCGGCGGCCCGCGCACTCACCGGCGATACGTGGCTGTTGGTAGTGGATCCCGCGAACAAGCCGCTCGGATGGGTGAGGCCGGACGCGCTCACGGATTGTATCCGCCCGGATGACTTGAATCTCAGTGGAACACTTGCTGATTCCACCGGGACGATGCGCGCTCTGCTGGATGCGGCGCTGTCAGCGCCGAGCAAGCGGGGCGTTGTCGTGGACGACGCCGGACGCCTGGTGGGAACCGTCACTGCGCATGCTGCAGTGGAAGCCATCGAGGCTGCCGATCTGGCTGACGCGGGGAGGGTGCTTCGATGAACTTCGAATGGCTCGGACGTCAGTCCGACCGGATCATGGACTTGGTGGGATGGCATGTTCTGCTGTCGTTGATTCCCTTGGTGATCGGCTTGGTGGTCGCGTTGCCGATCGGCTGGGTCGCCTATCGCAGTCGTCGGTTGCATCCCTACGTGGTGGGGACGGCCGGATTGCTCTACACGATCCCTTCGCTCGCGCTCTTCGTGCTCCTGCCTCCAATTCTGGGTACCAAGATTCTGGATCCGATAAACATCATCGTGGCGCTCACCGTGTACACCGTTGCTCTGCTCGTGCGGGTAGTGGCCGACGCGCTCGATTCGGTTCCGCCGGAGACGGTTCTGGCAGCGACGGCGATGGGTTACCGGCCGTATCAGACGCTGTTGAAAGTACAGTTGCCAGTAGGAGTTCCGGTGATCTGTGCAGGTTTGCGCGTCGCAGTCGTCTCGAACGTCAGTCTTGTCTCACTCGGCGCACTCCTGGGTATTCCGCAGATAGGTTCCTTGTTCACCCAGGGATTTCAGTTGCGTTTCTACACGCCGATCATCGCGGGTATCGCTCTGTGTCTGGTGCTGGCGTTGATCCTTGATCTCCTCATCATGTTGGCGAATCGGCTGTTGACGCCGTGGACCCCGAAAGTGACTACATCATGATCAGCTTCCTTCTCGACGGATCCCACTGGACCGGGCCGGACGGCATCCCCACCCTTCTCGTTCAGCATTTGATGTACACATTCGCCGCGCTGGCGGTGGCTGCGGTTATCGCGATCCCGCTCGGTCTCTACATCGGACATACGGGCCGTGGCTCCGTTATTGTTGCTGGACTGGCCAACTCGCTACGAGCGCTGCCGACCATCGGTCTGCTGATCCTACTGGTTCTCATCATCGCGCCGTCATTCCCGAACAAACTCGCGTATCTGATCCCCAGCCTCATCGTCCTGGTGCTTCTCGCGATCCCTCCCATTCTCACCAACACGTACGCCGGAGTTCGAGCGGTCGATCAGGCTGCAGTCGACGCCGCGCGGGGGATGGGATTTCGGTCGATGCGGATCTTGACCGAGGTCGAGATTCCATGTGCCCTACCACTCATGTTGTCCGGCATCAGAAGTGCCGTGCTTCAGATCGTCTCCACTGCGACTGTCGCCGCTTACATTTCTTTGGGCGGACTCGGCCGGTTGTTGATCGACGGAAAAGCTCAGAGCGATTACGGCCAGATGGCGGCCGGAGCCGTACTGGTATCGCTGATTGCCCTGGTTTTCGATCTCGGAATCGGAGCACTGACTGCGCGGGTCGTTTCGCCTGGCCTGACCAGGCGCGATCGGAAGAAGAAGACCGAGAAGACCGCCGCCCCCTCACAGCGCACCGCTGTGCCTGAGCCCGCACCGATCTGAGGACGTTCGACATGAACAAGGTATTGATCGCCGCGTTGGTCGGCGTGACAGCGGTTGCGTTGTCCAGCTGCGGAATCGGCAAGGACCCCTTGGCTACGGACGGCGGCGGTAGTGCTGAGGGCGCCATCGTGATCGGTTCCGCCGATTTTCCCGAGAGCCAACTGATTGCGACCATTTACGCCGAAGCGCTTCGTGCCAACGGTATCGACGTTACCGAGAAGTTGAACATCGGTAGCCGAGAACTCTATGTACCGGCACTGCGCGACGGTTCCATCGATCTGATCCCCGAGTATTCCGGCGCCTTGTTGCAATATCTGGACAGCAAGACAACGGCGACGGCTTCAGATGAAGTATCCGCTGAAATCGATGCGAAATTGCCCAAGGGTCTGGTGGCTCTCGAGCCCTCGCCCGCAGAGGACAAGGATGTACTTGCCGTCAAACAGGAGACGGCGGAAAAGTATTCGCTGGAGACCGTCGAGGATCTGGTGCAGCATGCCGACGAGTTGACTCTCGGCGGACCGCCGGAATGGAAGACGCGCGAAAACGGCGTCGCCGGCTTGAAGACCAAATACGGCCTGACATTCCGGGAGTTCCTGGCACTCGATGCAGGTGGACCCCTCACGCTCAATGCGCTTCTGAGCGGGCAGATACAGGTTGCCGATGTCTTCAGTACCGATCCTGCGATGCGCTCGGAGAACTTGGTTGCACTCGAGGATACGAAGCACCTCTTCCTCGCGGAGAACATCACACCGATCATCAACGAGTTGAAGGCTCGCGATGACGTCCGATCCGTGCTCGCGGGGGTTTCGGCGGCGCTGACCACCGAAGATCTCATCGAGATGAACCAGCGCGTTGCCGATCTCGACGACATGAGTGACATCGCTCAGGACTGGTTGCAGGAGAACTCCCTGGTGCCATGATCGAAGGCCGGGGTGGCGTCCTTGTCGTCGGCCGAACAGACGATATCGATTCGACCCCGCTCGGGGTAGCGTCGCGAAGTCAGGCATGCCTCGACCTCGCGGCGAGCCGTTCCGACCAAGGATGCCGACATGCCGAGAAGCCGACCGCGCACACCCATTGGACGAGTTCGGAACGGCGCAGCCACTACAACCACGGTTGTAGTGGCCGGCGTGTGTCTGGCATCAGGCTGGAACGCCCATGCAGTTTCCGAGTTGCGCTGTAGTTCCGTTCACGACGCCTGGTGGCACCGGACGGGCAATTCTCACCAGCGAGGGCGTCACCGTCATCGAATCACCGCCGGGAACGCTGACTGACCGCGGCGTCGGTGACGGCTCACCGTGGCTCAAATCGAATCGGCCTACGGCAACGATCATTCGACACGGACGATTCAGACTGAGTCAGGCCAATCGATCTTCGTCACCACCGGTGATCCGGGGCAAGTCGGTAATGGCGACCCCGGAGGGTTGATCGGCTTTTCGATTCACGACGGTACGGTCGGGCCTCCTGTGATCGGTGGTGTCCCCGGCTTCGAGTACTGCTCGGGCAATTCGTCGACTTCGACTTCACGATTCCCGACGGCATCCACATCCGAGGGGTGCGGAACGATCACGTACCCCGAGACAGGCGTTGTCGCCGCCATCGGCAATCTGCAAGGCGGCATCACTTGTGAGGTGGCAAAGGACATAGTTTGGAGTGCTCGAACAGAACTCGTGGAATCAGTTTTCAGGCAGTCCCGTAGATCTGCTGGAGGCGCGCCGAGGCTAGCGCTGAACCGGCACGTGCTTCGTGACTATCCGGTGGATCAGACGAGCAGCCGTTCGGGCAGTGCGATTGTCGACGTCGAGGCTCGGGTTCAGTTCGGCGACATCGAGAACCGCGAGCTTTCCGCTGGACGTGACTCGATCACATACGTATTGGATGGTTTCCAGGCTGACACCGTAGGCCGCAGGTGCGCTGACGCCCGGCGCCACAGCTGCAGGCAGGACATCGAGGTCGATGGTCAGGTAGACCAGATCGACGTCGTCGAGGAAGTCTGCGAGGAACTGATCCACGACGCCTCGGCCGATCGCTCCGCATTCTTCGTCGAGCAGATAGCGAACACCGAGGCGGTGAGCCGTGTCGAACAGTGCCGTGGTGTTGCTCGGTTGGCTGATTCCGATCACGCTGTACTGATGCGACGTGCCTGCCGCGGCTTCGTCCTCGGCGATCTGACGAAAGGGTGTGCCGGAGCTGGGTATCGGATCGCCCCGCAGGTCGAAGTGCGCATCCAAGTTGAGGATTCCGAGTTTGGCTCCAGCGGTTCGCAACTCGGAGCCCGCGACGCCGAGATACGTGCCGTAGGCGATTTCGTGTCCTCCCCCGAGAACCACGGGGAAGTGTCCCGAATCAAGCGCAGCGCTGACGGCGTTCCCGAGTGCGGCTTGACCGGCCTCGAGTTCTTCACCCGACACGGCAACGGTTCCGGCGTCCTGAATCTGCAGTGGTTCGGCCAGCGCCATGGAAGCCAACCCGGCTCGCAACGCGTCCGGGCCATCCGCGGCGCCGCGGCGGCCCTTGTTGCGGCGGACTCCTTCGTCGCTGGAGAATCCGATCAGAACACAGTCGCCGGGAGCTGTTTCGGCTGAATACGGTTGCACGGCATGATGCCACCGCAGATGCTCGGCAGTGGTGCCGTCGGAGCGCCCGGTCCACGGCTTGGGTTCGATGTCGACTGCGATCTGATGAGCCACGACGGCCTCCCGGTGAGTGTATTTCAGTAGCTTGTGGCGAGTGCGCCGTTTTTCCAGACCTCGCGCACCAGAGGGACGCCCGGGCGGTAGGCGAGGTGGAGGTACGACGGTGCATCGAGCGCGATGGCGTCGGCACGTGTTCCGAGAGAAAGGGTTCCGACGTCGGTGCGCTGCAGCGCCCGGGCGCCTCCTGCAGTGGCTGCCCAGACTGCCTCGGCGGGTGTCATGTGCATGTCTCGCACCGCAATTGCTATGCAGAACGGGAGGCTGGTGGTGTAGCAGGTGCCGGGATTGCAGTCGGCGCCGAGAGCTACTGTGACGCCGGCGTCCAGCAGTGCGCGGGCGTCGGGGTACTTGTTGCGGGTGGAGAAGTCGGCACCTGGCAACAGTGTTGCGACGGTGGAACTCTGAGCCAGGGCGTCGATGTCCTCGGCGGTGACGTAGGTGACGTGATCGACGGACGCGGCTCCCATCTCGACGGCGAGCTGAACTCCTGGCCCTTCGCCGAGTTGATTGCCGTGGACGCGGGGGATCAGTCCGGCGGCGACGCCTGCGCTCAGGACTGCATGTGCCTGTTCGCGGTTGAACGCCCCTCGTTCGCAGAAGACGTCGATCCACTTCGCGTGTGGCGCACAGGCAGGGATCATCTCGTCGCACGCCATGGCGACGTAGTCATCGGCGCGGCCGGCATATTCGGGTGGTGGAACGTGGGCGGCCAGCAGTGTGACCTCGTCGGTGAACTGTCCGGCGATCAGTGCGCTGCGTAGTTCGCTCTCGGTGTTCTGCCCGTATCCGGTCTTGCATTCGACGGTTGTGCTGCCGGAGCGCAGGGATTCGTCGAGTAGGCGTCGAACATTGGCCTGCAATTGTTCGTCGGTGGCCGAGCGCGTCGCTTCGATGGTGTTGCGAATGCCGCCGGCGGCGTACTTCTCGCCCGCCATGCGAGCTGCGAATTCCTCGGCCCGCTCGCCACCGAACACCAGGTGCGAGTGACTCTCCACGAAACCGGGGAGCAGGGCCCGACCGCCGATATCCTGACCGATATCGGCAGCCGGGGCGTCGGCGGAATCACCGACCCAAGCAACAACGCCGTCGTCGAAAACGATTGCCGCGTCGTGTCGTACGCCGAGCTTGCCCTCACCCAGAGTCGGGTCATTGGTGACGAGGGTTCCGATGTTGGTCAGAACGGTGGTTCGAGAACCATTCGTGGTCAATGTAATTCCTAACTCAGGGTGAGGTGGTGGAGCTGTTTCAGTTCTCGGTCATCGGGATGCGGACGCCGCGGGTGGCTGCCGTGTCGATGGCGTGGTCGTATCCTGCATCCGCATGCCGGATGACGCCCATCCCGGGATCGTTGGTGAGAACTGCTTCGAGCTTCTTGGCTGCGAGTTCGGTGCCGTCGGCGATGCACACCTGTCCCGCGTGGATGGAGCGCCCCATCCCGACGCCGCCGCCTTGGTGGAGTGAAACCCACGAAGCGCCGGACGCGGTGTTGACCAGGGCGTTGAGCAGCGGCCAGTCGGCGATCGCGTCGGACCCGTCGATCATCGATTCGGTTTCGCGGTACGGCGAGGCGACCGATCCGGAGTCGAGGTGATCGCGGCCGATGGCGATCGGTGCGGAGAGCTCGCCCGAGGCCACCATCTCGTTGAACTTGAGGCCGGCGAGGTGGCGCTCACCGTATCCGAGCCAGCAGATGCGAGCCGGAAGGCCTTCGAAGGCAACCTTTTCGCCGGCCATGGTGATCCAGCGGCGCAGGTGCTCGTTCTCGGGGAAGAGTTCGAGGATGGCCTTGTCGGTGGCCTCGATGTCCTTGGGATCACCCGAGAGCGCCGCCCAGCGGAAGGGGCCGAGGCCTTCTTCGAAGAGCGGACGGATGTAGGCGGGAACGAATCCGGGGAAGTCGAATGCACGGTCGTAGCCGGCCTTGCGGGCCTCGTCGCGGATGGAGTTGCCGTAGTCGAATACCTCGGCGCCGGCGTCCATGAATCCGACCATGGCCTTGACGTGTGCGGCCATCGCGTTGCGGGAATCTTCGGTGAACTTCTGCGGATCCTTCTCCGACATGGTCTTCATGTCGCCGAAGTCGATGCCGATCGGCAGGTAGGCGAGGGGATCGTGCGCCGAGGTCTGGTCGGTCACGATGTCGATGGGGGCCTTCATCTCCAGCAGCGCCGGGAAGATCTCTGCCGCATTGCCTTCGAGGCCGATGGAGAGCGGCTTCTTGGCATCGCGTGCCGCGGTCGCCAGTTCGAGCGCGTGCTCGATGCTGTCTGCCTTGGTGTCGAGGTACTTGTGGGCGATACGACGGTCGATGCGGGTGATGTCGCAGTCGACGCAGATCGCGACGCCGTCGTTCATAGTGACGGCGAGAGGCTGAGCGCCGCCCATGCCGCCGAGACCCGCAGTGAGGGTGATCGTTCCGGCGAGTGAGCCGTTGTAGCGCTTCTTCGCGATGGCGCCGAAGGTCTCGTACGTACCCTGCAGGATTCCCTGGGTGCCGATGTAAATCCAGGAGCCTGCGGTCATCTGGCCGTACATGGTCAGGCCGAGGTCTTCGAGACGGCGGAACTCTTCCCAGTTCGCCCAGTCACCGACCAGGTTGGAGTTGGCGATCAGCACTCGCGGTGCCCACTCGTTGGTGCGGAAGACACCGACCGGCTTGCCGGACTGCACCAGCATGGTCTCGTCGTTCTTCAGCGTCTTCAGCGTGGCGACCATGGCGTCGAAGGCAGCCCAACTACGCGCTGCGCGACCGGTTCCGCCGTAGACGACGAGGCTGTCCGGGTGCTCGGCAACATCGGGGTCGAGGTTGTTCATGAGCATGCGCAGGGCACCCTCCTGCTGCCAACCGAGCGTCGTGAGCTCGGGGCCGCGGGGAGCACGGACGGGGCGCGGCTCGTGGCCGGGGGTGCTGATTTCCATTGTGTTCTCCTAGCTTGCTGAAGTTCGAAAGACGTTGGGGGATCAGACGCGAGAGTCGGTCATCGCGGTGTGATCGGGGTAGATCATCGACGAAGGGGGATTGCTCGTGCGCTTGGCGAGTGGGTAATAGATCAGCCCGGTGAACACGATGCCGACCAGCCACGAGATGTCGGCGCCGCCGAGCATGTCCGTGACGGGGCCGGTGTACATCTTCTGGGCGAGGAACGGGATCTGGGCGAGAACGCCGGCGGCGTAGCAAGCCAATGCGGTGAAGTTCCATGCTCCGTATCGACCGTTGACGTCGTACAGCGCCGGAATGTCGATGCGTTCCTTGGAGATCAGGTAGTAGTCGATCAGATTGATCGCACTCCACGGCGTGAACACCATCAGCAACACCAGGACGAAGTTCTTGAAGTTGTCCAGGAAGTCGGCGCTGGCGGCGATGGCGATCAAGACCGAGACCGCAGTGAAACCGAGGATGTAGAGGGTGCGCGCGGTGCTCGAGATTCGCGACTGTCCGTTGAAGGCGGTGACGGTGGTCAGGATCGACATGAATCCGCCGTAGGCGTTGAGCACGTTCACCGTCAGCTTGCCGACCAGGATGACGAAGTAGATCAGGAAGGCGATGGCAGCGGGTCCGGCCAGATCTCCCATGAAGCCGACCTGGTTACCCAGGAACGCGTCGCCGGCGCAGGCCGCGACGAGAGCGCCGAAGGTCATGGACCACTGCGATCCGATGACACTACCGAGGAACGTCGACCAGAACGTGGTGCTCTCGGAAGTGCTGCGCGGCAGGTAACGCGAGTAGTCGGCGACGTACGGGCCGAAGGTGAGCTGCCAACCGGCACCCAGCGAGATCGCGAGCAGGAAGGTGACTATGTCGAAGCCCTTGATGCCGACGTACGAGGCGACGTCGTACTCGAGGAACAGTCGAACGGCCAGGTAGGAGAATCCGACGATGCCCACGACGGTGGCGATCCTGCCGACGATGTGGATCAGCTTGTAGCCGGTGACCGCGACGAATGCGGTGAGGAGACCGAAGACGACGATGCCGACGGTGGGGCTGTCGATGTGCAGGATCTTGTTGACGGCCTGTCCGGCCAACACGGTGCCGGTGGCAGCGAAGCCGAGGTACATCAGGATGACGAGAACAAGCGGTACGACTGCTCCCTTGACGCCGAACTGGGCGCGACTCGAGATCATCTGGGGGAGACCCATACGCGGGCCCTGTGCGGAGTGAAGCGCCATGACAGCGCCACCGAAGATGTTGCCGATCAGAAGTCCGACGATCGCCCAGATGGCGTCCGCGCCGAATACGACGGCGAGAGCGCCGTCGACGATTGCAGTGATCTGCATGTTGGCGCCGAACCAGAGAGTGAACTGGCTGCGCGGGGTGCCGTGTCGTTCTGCATCCGGGACGACGTCGATAGTGCGTCGTTCCGGAGTGAGGATGACCTCGGCCGGTCCATCGTGAGTCATAGGCCTGTCTTTCTGCTGCGAGCCCGTCGAGCGACGGAATCGACGTCGGGGTATTGCCCACCTTCTTCGTGCTTGGTGCTTTGCGCCTTGTGCTTTGTGCGCTGGGTCACTGTCACTGCGGATAAATGTATATGCCTGTATATACAGGCGTCAATACCCGGGACCCGTTTTCGCGTAAATGCTGTGTAACACCACGCGAGAAATCAGAAACCCTTACCCGGGTTGAGGATTCCGAGCGGGTCGAAGGCAGCCTTGATCGATCGGTGCAGTTGCATGCTGTCCTCGCCGAGCTCGAGAGAGAGCCAGCGACGCTTCAGAACGCCGACGCCGTGCTCTCCGGTCAGAGTTCCTCCGAGTTCGAGAGCACGCCGGAAGACCTCGTCCGCGGCGGTCCACACGGCTTCGGGGACCGAGCCGTCGGCAGTGCGGTCGAAGACGAAGGTCGGATGGACGTTGCCGTCACCAGCATGCGCGACGGTCATGATCTTGACCATGTGCTCGGCGGCGGCTCGGTCGATACTCTCGAGCATGTCGGGCAGTTTCGACCGCGGGACCCCGACGTCTTCCACGAGACATTGCCCGAGTCGTTCGGAAGCCGGATAGGCGAGTCGGCGAATCTCGAGTAGCTGTGCGGCTTCTGCCGCGTCCTGCGAGACGGCGACAAAATCTGCGCCCGCCCTCTCGAAGTGTTTCTGCATCGCCGCGGCTGCTGCGTCGGCATCGACCCCGTCGGCCTGTGCGATCAGCATCGCGGCGGTGTTGTCTTCCAACCCGATTCGTTTCCAGTCGTCGACTGCGCGCAGCGTTGCTCGATCGATCAGCTCCAGCAGGCTCGGTCCGATCCCGTCGCGAACGACCGCGGCAACTGCGTCCGCTGCGGAGCGGAGAGAATCGAAACTGCCGACGACGGTGACCGGTGCTCTCTTGGGCTTGGGCTGCAACTTCAGCGTGGCACTCGTGACGACTCCGAGTGTTCCCTCCGAACCGACAAGAAGACTGGTCAAGTCGTATCCCGCAACACCTTTGACGGTCCTTCGGCCTGTCCGCACGATCCGACCGTCGGCGAGCACAACCTCGAGACCCAGGACTGAATCGCGGGTGACGCCGTACTTCACGCAACGCAGTCCACCGGCGTTGGTGGCGATGTTTCCGCCGATCGTGGAGATCTCGAAACTGCTCGGATCAGGGGCGTACATCAGCCCGTACTCGTCTGCTGCTCGGCTGATGTCAGCGTTGATCACCCCGGCTTCCACGACAGCGAGCTGATCGTCCGGATTGACCTCGAGAATCGAGCGCATGCGAGTGGTCGAGATGACCAGGCAGCCCTCGACGGCTACCCCGCCGCCCGCCAAACCGGTTCCCGCACCGCGGGTTACCACCGGGACACGGTGAGCAGTAGCCCATTTCAGAGCCTCGGAAATGTCGGCGGCAGTTTCGGCGAGCATGACGGCTACCGGATGGCCGGGTTCGGCGAGATGGGCCTCGTCACGGCGGTACGAGTCCATTACCGCAGGGTCGGTGATCAGGCGACTCGAACCGATCGACCGAGCAAGTTCGTGGACGGACATTCTTTTCTCCAGTCGGTCAAAGGTTGTGTGCGAGTGCATCCACAGCGGCGATCACGGCGTCTTCTGCTGCCCGCTCACCTACGGTCACCCGCACTCCCTCGCCGGGGAACATCCGGACCGAGACACCCTGCGCGACGCAGGCCGCTTCGAGTGCAGAAGCTCTCTTGCCGAGAGGGATCCACACGAAGTTGGCACCGCTCGGGACCGTCTCGACGCCGCGCAGAGCCAATTGCTCACGTAGGTGAGAACGACCCGCGGTCACCGTTTCGACTATCGAATCGGTGTGTGCCGGATCGGTCAGGGCCGCGCAGGCCGCGGCCTCGGCAACGGCGCTGAGCCCGAAGGGCGGTGCAGCGCTGCGAAGATCCGCTGCGATCGCCGAGTTGGTGACGGCATAGCCGGCACGAAGTCCGGCCAATCCGTAAGCCTTGGAGAAGGTTCGGAAGACGACGATGTTGGGAAAGGCTCGAAGCAGGTCGACGCCGTCGACATCGCTGGTCGCGAACTCCCGGTAAGCCTCGTCCAGAAGGATGAGGACGTCACCCGGGATCGAGCGGGCGAACGAGACGAACTCCGCGGTCGAGAACTCGCTTCCGGTCGGATTGTTGGGGTTGCAGACGAGTACTGCGCGGGTCTGCGGCGTCACGGCTGCCGCCATTGCACTCAGATCGTGCCGATGTTCGGAATCGAGTGCGACGGGGACACCGCTCGCCCCGGCGATTCCGATCAGTATCGGGTACGCCTCGTAGCTGCGCCACGGGTAGACGACTTCGGTGCCAGGGCCCGTGTATGCGGTCAATACCTGCTGGAGCAGTGCCAACGACCCGGCGCCGACCAGTACCTGGTCGTCGCCCACGCCCAGACGGTCGCTCAACCGGGCTATCAGTGTGTCGCCGAACAGCGACGGATACAAGTGCGAGTGTGAGGCCGCGAGATTGACGGCCTCGAGAATGGCCGCCGAGGGTGCAACCGTCGACTCGTTGCTCGACGCCCGCCACCGAACCTGCTCGAGGCCGGCGGCTTTGGAGTATCGAGGAAGCGCTTCGATTTCGGGTCGGGGGCGAGGCCTCAGCGCACCGGGCGCGCTCATGCCAGGGCGCCGATCGCGTTCTCCGCAGCCGCAACAAGTGCACCCGATGCCGCCAAGTCCACCGCGGCCTCGATCTCGGGGGACAGGAAGCGATCGGTACCCGGCCCCTGCACCTTCTCGCGCAGGGTCCGAAGGACGGCTCCGGTGGCGGGGGAGGGCTCGAGTGGGGAGCGCAAATCGATTCCTCTTGCTGCAGTCAGTATCTCGATCGCGAGAACTCGGGTGAGACCGTCGATGGACCGGCGGAGCTTGCGTGCACCCGACCATCCCATGGAGACGTGATCTTCCTGCATGGCCGAGGAGGGAATCGAATCGACACTGGCCGGGCTCGCGAGTCGCTTGAGTTCGGACACGATGGCAGCTTGTGTGTACTGCGCGATCATCAGTCCGCTGTCGACACCGGGGTCGTCGGCGAGGAAGGGGGTCAGACCGTGATTGCGTGCTACGTCGAGGAAGCGGTCGGTTCGGCGTTCGCTGATACCCGCGACATCCGCGGTCACGATGGCGAGGAAGTCCAAGACGTAGGCCACGGGAGCTCCGTGGAAGTTACCGTTGGATCGAACCCGTCCGTCGAGGGTGACAACGGGATTGTCGACAGCACTGGCCAATTCGCGCCCGGCGACGAGGCGGGCGTGATCGACGGTGTCGCGTGCGCCGCCGGCGACCTGCGGTGCGCACCGCAGTGAGTACGCGTCTTGAACCCTGGTGCAGTCAGGGCCCGCATGGCTGGCGACGATCGGGGAATCGGCAAGCAGACGCACCATGTTCGATGCGGCCGCGCCCTGGCCGGGGTGGGGGCGAAGCGCTTGGAGGTCCGCGGCGAACACCTGATCGGTGCCGAGCAAGCCCTCGACGCTCATGGCGGCAGCGATGTCGGCCAACTTGAGCAGATGATCGAGATCGGTGATCGCAAGGGCCAGTTGGCCGAGCATCCCGTCGGTACCGTTGATCAGTGCGAGGCCTTCCTTCTCGGCCAGAACCACCGGTTCGAGACCATGGGCAGCCAATGCCGTTGCCGCATCGGTGAGTTCACCGTCGGCGGTGCGGACGGAACCTTCACCGATGATTGCCATCGCCACATGCGCCAGTGGTGCCAGATCTCCCGAGCATCCGAGGCTGCCGTATTCGTGCACCACCGGGGTGATGCCTGCGGTGAGTAGGTCGGCGTACGCCTGTGCGACTACAGGGCGCACTCCGGTTCGCCCGGTGGCGAGCGTCGAAAGACGCAGAAGCATCAAGGCCCGGATCACTTCGCGTTCGACTTCCGGTCCCGAACCTGCCGCATGTGAGCGGATCAGGCTGCGCTGCAACTGTGTCCGCAGATGCGCCGGAATGTGCCGGGTGGCAAGTGCGCCGAATCCGGTGGAAACTCCGTAGACCGGTGTGGGGTCTGCGGCCAGCGCTTCGATGCGTGCACGACTTTCGGCGATCGCGGCCAGTGATTCCGCGGTCAATGCAACGCCGTATCCGTTGCGCGCGACGTCGACGACGTCGGCGATGGTGACAGCGCCGATTCCGACCTCGATGGTTCGGGTGGCTGTCTGGGTGGCAGGGGTGGCGTTCATGGGACTCCAATGATGATGCGTGGCTATCTAACAAAGTCTTGTATACGAGACTCTAGTCTTGAATATGAGACGAAAACAAGGCCCGCAAAGTACGGAACGGAGAAATTGGCTACATGTCTGCGGTCGGGGTCTCCACCATTCGATCTCCGAGATCGGCGGAGAACTCGGCGCTGACGGCGCGCACTCGGTCGGCGATCAGGGCACTCTCCTCGGCCGATTTGGAGCCGGAGAGGAAGGTGACGCCGAGAGCTGCGACCGGACGACCGTCCCGTGTGATCACGGGGCTGGCGATGCAGTTGATCCCGGATGTCGTCGCATTCTCTTCGACCGCATATCCGCTCTCACGTGCTGCGGCGAGCAGTTCTCGCAGTTCGGCGAGCGTCGACGGTCCCGTTCCGGTCCGCGTCGGCCAGGTGTACCCCTCGTAGAGCGCGCTGATCTGTTCCACGTCCAGACGGCTCAGAATTGCCCGCCCGACTGCGGTGAGATGCGCCGGAAGGCGGGTCCCGATCTCGGTCACCAACCGAACGCCGGGCTTCAGAGGTTCACGTTTGTCGAGGTAGATGACGTCAGAACCCTGAAGTACCGCCAGATGGGAGGTCTCGTCGGTCGACTGAGTGAGTGCCAGCATGAATCGTTGGCCCTCACGGTGAAGTGGGCCGGACCGCATGTACGACGCACCGACTTCGAACGCCGAGACACCCAGGGTCCAGGCGCGTTGATCAGCCCAGTACGAGACGAACCGTCGATCCCGCATGACATTGAGGAGGTGATGCGTCGTACTCTTCGGCAGCTCGAGGGCGCTGGAGATTTCTGCCGTCGCCAGCGGCACACCCCGGCGGGCCAGGAGATCGAGCACGTCGAGCACGCGCTCAGCAGATTTCACGCGGCTCGTCGTCATATGGGGTGTGTCCTTACGGGTAGGGCTGAGGTGGGAGCGGGGAACCACATTGTCTCGGATACGAGACTGAATCGCCAAGTGCTCGGATACGAGACTGAATCGCCAAGTGCTCGGGGTGGTCAGGGTGTCTGGCTGCCGAGTTCCGCGGACAACCGGGCGCAGTGCTCCACCAAGACGCGGCCGTGGCTGGCGCAGACCTCGTCCGTCAGACGGAATGTCGGGCCCACGACGCTGAGCGCTCCGGCTATCTGACCGACCGCGTTGTAGATCGGCGCGGCAACTCCGGTCGAGTGATCCTCGATGGTGTCGTGCGCAATGGCGTACCCGCTCTCGCCTACCTTGCCGCTCAACGCTGCGCCGACGGCGGTGCCGTCCAGGGGAACGCTCTGGCCCACCCACCCCATGTGGCGGATCGCGTGCGTGCCCTCGATCTGATCGAGATACAGCGCAGTGTCTTTCGGTCCCTTCGTCGACAGGTAGGTCGACTCTCTCGTGGTTTCGGCGATGGCCTTCATCGCGGGCCGCGCTCTCGGCAACAGTTGATTGTCACCGAGTGCGCGAGCCCCGATCTGTAGTAGCCGCGGGCCGACGCGATAGACGTTGTCCTCGCCGCGGACGACGAACTCGGTTTGTTCGAGGCTTCTGATCAGGCGAAGCGCGGTACTGGTTGCCAGATCGGTTGCCTTGGCGGCGTCGCCGAGCGTCAACCCGCCGTGCTCGACGATCGCACCGAGAAGTTCGAACGTGCGATTCGCGCTGCGGGTCACGTCGCCGGGGGCCATGTCCTACTCCAAGTGCCGAGGGATGTCTGCGCTGAATCTATCGCGAGCCCGGCAGTACCTCACCGTGGTGCTCGTCCAGCAGGGGACTGCGGCGGACATCGGGGCGTCGGCTATCACCGAACACGACGGGTTGTCGTACGTAGGAGATTTTTCCTGCTACCGGGTGCTCGAACGATTCGACGACTCCGCGATACTCGGCCTGCGCGGAGGTGAGTGCCTGCTGGACGTCCCAGATTTCCGAGCCGGCGAGGCCCGCGTCGCCGAGAATACCGACCACGTCGGCGACGGTCTTTCCGGCAGCCCAGTTTTCGATCTCCTTGCGCAGTGCCGGTTCGTTCTCGGTCCGGGCGGTGTCGTCGGCAAATCGGGGATCTGCGATCAGGTCGACGCGATTCATCGTCTGCGCCAGCTTCTCGAAACCCGACTGGCTCGCAACTGCGAGGACGAAGAGTCCGTCGTCGGCCTTGTAGGTGTCGAACGGTGTTGACACCGGATGACGGTTGCCGACGCGTGGGGGAGTGAGCCCGGTGGATTGCAGTTGGCTGTGTGCTGTCGGCAGCATGGCGAGCATGCTGTCGAACATCGCGACGTCAAGGTGCTGCCCGAGTCCGCTCGCCCGTGCACTCAGCAGGGCGGTACTGATTCCCCAGGCGGCGAACAGCCCGGCGACCAGGTCTCCGAACGACTCACCCAACCGTGTCGGCCCGGATTCCTCCGAACCGGTGATGCTCATGATTCCCGAAAGAGCCTGGACTACAAGGTCGTAGGCGGCGGCTCCGGACATGGGCCCGTCCTGTCCGAAACCGGAGATGGACGCGTACACGATGCGCGGATTGCGAGCCCGCGCAGCCTCGTAGTCGATTCCCAGGCGCTTGGTGACGCCGGGGCGAAAGTTTTCGACGACGACGTCGGCGGTCTCGATGAGCGTCAGCAGCGCCTCACGGTCCTCGTCGTTCTTGAGGTTGAGTGCCACCGAACGCTTGCCACGATTGAGCACGTTGAAGTAGATGCTCTCGCCGTCGCGGAACGGGCCGAGGTGCCGAGAGTCTTCACCGTGTTCGGATTCGATCTTGACGACGTCCGCACCGGCGTCGGAAAGCAGTGCGGTGCAGTAGGGTCCGGCAAGGACGCGCGAGAGGTCGATGACCCGGATGCCGTCGAGTGGGGGAAGTGCAGTCATGTCCGCGCCTTTCAGAACTCGGTGGAACGCGGCGACGGAGCATTGCCGGCAATGGTGAGCAACTGGATCTGCGAGGTGCCCTCGAAGATGCGGAGAATGCGGCAATCGCGGTACAGGCGTTCGATTTCCGATTCGCGCATGAAACCTGCGCCACCGTGGATCTGTACGGTTTGATCGACGATCGAGAAGCAGGCTTCGGTGGCGACGTACTTCGAAATCGATGCGGCGCGGCGGATGTCCTGACCGGCGTCCTTGACGTCGGCGGCCCAGTCTGCGGTGACGCGTGATGCGACAAGTTGCGCGTCGCAGCCACCGAGGAGTAGCTGGATTGCCTGGAAGTCGAAGATCGGCGTGCCGAACTGCTTTCGCTCCGTTGCGTACTCGCGTCCCAGTTCCCAAGCGCGCAGAGCGATGCCGTTTGCCATTGCCGCTACGTCGATGCGTGCTCGGTTCAGGGCGGTCAAGGCAACGTTGCCGCCGCGACCTTCGGTGCCGATCACGGAGTCGAGCGGCAGAACGACGTCGTCGAGGTAGACGGTGTACGTCGGGGCCGAACGAATTCCCATCTTGTCCTGCGGCTCCGAGTAGCTGATTCCCGGAGTTCCCTTGGGGACGACGAAGGCGGTGATGCCTCGGAATCCTGCGCTCGGGTCCGTCTTGGCGAAGAGCACGACCAGGTCGGCTTCCTTGGCGTTGGAGATGTACGTCTTCGATCCGGAGAGATGCCAGCCGTCGTCCTCGCGTCGGGCGACGGTACGCATCGAGGCGATGTCGGAGCCGGCATCGGGTTCTGTGAGTGCAAAGCCGGCCAGTAGTTCGCCCGACGCGAGCTGGGGCAACCAGCGATGCTTCTGCTCTTCGGAGCCGCCGACGAGAATCGGCTCGAGGCCCAGGTAGTGGGCGGTGTAGATCGATGCCAGCGCGGCGTCGGTGCGTGCAACTTCTTCGATGGCGACCAGTTGGGTTCGTGTCGACAGACCCAGCCCGCCGAATTCCTCGGGCACGGAAATGCCCATGAGGTCCTGCTGCCCGAGGCGCTTGACCAGCTGCGCCGGGAACTCCTTGGACTCGTCGCGTGCGGCTGCTCCTGGGTGGATCTCGGCGTTGGCGAAGGCTCGGACAGTGCTGCGGAACTCTGCGAGATCGACGCTGTCGGTGTCGGGCGCGGTCTGGGTAGTCACGGGGGCTCCTTCGAGGCGGAATAGTTACGAATTTCATCTAATGAAATCTAATTGCCACTAGTTGGCATGGACTGACTATGGCCGAGGGTGGCGAATTTGTCCAGAGGTGAAGTTGTTGTGTCGCGGCTCACGTTCTGCCATGATCAACTTGTCTAAGCCTGTATAGACAAGTTGATTGCGGATCGAACCCACTACAAGTCGGAAGCAGCGTGGCTTTCGACGGAAGGTGCTGACATGAGCCTCGTTTCAGTCGACACGACACCGGACTCCGAGAATGTGAGGAGGGTGTCCAGTACGTATTTCGAGGGCTTGTCGGCGGATCGATACGCTGCGCTCGCCGAAGACCGCAAGCTGGCGATTGTCGCCGCGCACATGGACCTTTCGCGTCGACGAGGACACAACTCGTCGATCTCGCGACTCGCGCCGGCCGGGGAGTTAGGGGATGGCCCCGCGATTCAATACGTCGGCGACGACATGCCGCAGCTCGTCGAAGCGGTCTTGGCGACACTTGCCCGTGCCCGCGTGGAACCTGAATTCGTGGTGCACCCCGTGCTTCGCACAGCCGTACAACCGGCGCACAGCACCGAAGACGCCCGGGCCGGGGAGCGCACCGAATCATGGATCCACATAGGACTACCCGCACACTGTTCGGACGCGCAGGCGCAGGTGATCGCGGACGACGTCGCCGGAATCCTCGACCGTATCGCGCGTGCCTTCCGCGATTCCGTGCCCCTGCGGGACCTCGTCGACGAGGCGCGCGAGCAACTGGACTCGAACGGCTACGCCGAAGAAGCTGACTTTCTCCGGTGGTGCAGCGCCGGAAACTTCAGTGTCATCGGTGGTGCGCGAACTGTCGACAGTGACGAGCCGTACGCCATCGGCGTGCTCCCCGATCCAACCGGCTCTTCGGATTCGAAAGCGGCGCCCCTCGCGATTGCAGTGGTGTACCTCCGGCAAGGGTTCGGTGGATCCGAATACGCCACCGAGATCGACGTGTCCGTCGGCGACCGTGCGTACCGATTCGTCGGGTTCTTCACCGCGACCGGTATCGTCGCCGACGTCAGGCGAACCCCGCTCGTGCGAGGACGCGTCGCAGACATCTTCGAGGCCTCAGGATCCACCGTCGATTCGTTTGTCGGACAATCGATGCTGGCAGTGATTCAGTCGATTCCGGTCACAGTGCTCCTGGCGGCCGAGCCGGCCCGAATCGCGGACGCGCTGGACGAACTCACTTCCGTGGACGGCCGCACATCGATCCATCTGTTCTTGCAACCGGTGGGAAGTTCCCCGGTCACAGGGCGAGATCAAGAGTTGTCGGCTTTGCTCTTCGTTCCGCGCGAGAAATTCAGTACGACGATCAGAACAACGGCCGAGTCGGTACTCGCCGACGCACTCGGTGCCCACAATATCGAGTTCTCCAGTCGAGTCTCGGAATCCCCCTTGGCCGTCGTACATTTCACGGCCACAGTCGGCGGCGGCGCGAACTTCGCGTCGGCGCGACAAGCACGGGAGATTCGGGACCTCGTCGTCGACGCGTGCCTGACGTGGGACGAACGATTCGTTCTGGATGCTTCGCACTACGACGAGCGGCGCAGGCGTGCTCGGTTCGCCGAGCGCGTTCCGGTGGCATACAAGCAGGATTTCGACGCTGTCCGAGCCGCCGAGGACATGGCGGTGTTCGAGGGCCTCGCGCCCGGAGAAGTAAGTCCACGGTTGGCCCGTTCTGTCGACGGACCGGGTACTCACCGTCTCGGGCTGTACGTCTCGGGTGATCCGCTCTCGCTGGGCGAGGTGCTGCCCGTATTGCAGAGCCTGGGCGTCGAAGTGGTCGACGAGCGTCCGTACGAGATCGCACCGGCGGGAACCGAACAGTCCAGGATCTACGAGTTCACGCTCGACTATCCGAGTGCTCCGGTCGAAGGCTTCGACAACTTTGCCGCGCGATTCGCGGCGACGTTTGCCGCGGTTCGAAACGGTGACGCCGAGCCGGACTCGTTCAACGAATTGGTCGCGATCGCGGGACTCGGCTGGAAACAGGTAGTGGTGCTGCGGGCATACGCGGAGTTCTTGCAGCAAGCGGGATTTCCTTACAGCACCGGTCGCGTCGCCGAGGTACTTGCCGATCATCCCGAGATCGCCGGCAGATTGTGCGAATTGTTCGAGAGCCGTTTCGATCCTGACGTCGTCGACGGAGATCGAGGTGCACGTGCAGCAGCGGACGTGGAAACGGCCGTGGCGCAGGTGCAAGGACTCGACGCCGATCGGATCCTGCGCGCGTTGTCCGAACTGGTCCGTAACACGTTGCGTACCAACTATTTCGTGTATCCCACTCAATCGCTCGGCGCGCTCTCGTTGAAGTTCGATTCGGAGAAGCTGTCCGTATTGCCTTTCCCTCGACCGAAGTTCGAGATATTCGTGTACTCACCCGATGTAGCAGGTGTGCACCTTCGTTTCGGTACGGTGGCTCGCGGCGGCTTGCGCTGGTCGGATCGGAAAGAGGACTTTCGCACCGAGGTACTGGGATTGGTGAAGGCGCAGGCAGTCAAGAACGCGGTCATCGTGCCTGTCGGAGCGAAGGGCGGATTTGTCGTCAAACGCCCACCGGTTCCAGGGCTGGGCGCAGACGCAGACCGAGAAGCTGCGTTGGCGGCCGGGATCGATTGCTACCGATCCTTCATTCGCGGACTACTCGATCTGACCGACAACGTCGACAAGCAGAGCGGGGCTGTTGTCGCGGCGCGGCGGGTCGTTCGCCACGACGGGGACGACACGTATCTTGTTGTCGCCGCGGACAAGGGAACTGCGAAGTTCTCCGACATCGCGAACGAGGTTGCCGCGGAGTACGGATTCTGGCTCGGCGACGCCTTCGCGTCCGGCGGGTCGGTCGGCTACGACCACAAAGCCATGGGTATCACGGCGAAGGGCGCCTGGGAGAGTGTCAAGCGGCACTTCCGTGAGCTCGGCGTCGATACCCAGCACGATGACTTCACCGCGGTGGGGATCGGAGACATGAGTGGCGACGTCTTCGGCAACGGTATGTTGTGCAGCAAGCACATTCGCCTGATCGCGGCGTTCGATCATCGGCACGTGTTCGTCGATCCGAACCCGTCGCCTGAGCGCTCGTACGTCGAGCGATCACGTCTCTTTGCGCTCCCCCGATCCTCGTGGGCCGACTACGACCCGACCTTGATCAGTGCCGGCGGCGGAGTGTGGGAACGCTCGGCGAAGCGCGTTCCGATCAGTGACGAGATGCGAGAAACCCTGGGCCTCGAGGGCGACGTCACCGAACTGACTCCACCGCAACTGGTTCGGGCGATTCTGCGGTCCCCGGCAGATCTGTTGTGGAACGGCGGCATCGGAACGTACGTCAAGGCCTCCGGTGAGTCCGACCTCGAAGTCGGCGACAAGAGCAACGACGCCGTTCGGGTGAACGGCAACGAAGTGCGTGCCCGAGTGATCGGTGAAGGAGGCAATCTCGGCCTCACCCAGGCCGGACGGATCGAATACGCACGCCGCGGTGGACGGATCAACACAGACGCCCTCGACAATTCGGCCGGAGTCGATTGTTCCGACCACGAGGTGAACATCAAAATCCTTCTCGACTCCCTGATCAGCTCAGGCGTCGTCACGGACTCACGTCGTGACGCACTACTCGAATCGCTGACCGACCAGGTCGCAGAACTCGTTCTCGCAGACAACCGTTCGCAGAACGAACTGATGGGTACCACGCGGGCGGATGCGGGGGCGATGATCGGTGTGCACGGCAGAGTGATTTCCAACCTCGAATCGCGCGGGATCGTCGACCGTGTCATCGAAGGGTTTCCGACCAAGAAGCAGTTCGCCGCGGCCGAGAAGTCGGGAACGGGGCTGACGTCGCCGGAACTCGCCACACTGATGGCCCACGTCAAGCTCGATCTGAAATCCACGCTGTTGGAAGGAAGCTCGATCGACAACCAGATCTACCGCCAGGTGCTGGCGAACTATTTTCCGGAGGGCGTTCGAGTTGCAGGGGGTGACGCCCTCGACCGGCACCCACTTCGTCGCGAGATCGTCGCGACAGTGCTGACGAACAACGTCATCGATCGAGGCGGCATCACCTATGCGTATCGGCTCGGTGAAGAAGTCGGCGCTGATCCGGAAGACGCAGTACGTGCCTTCACTGTGGTCTCCGAGGTGTTCGGACTGTGGAAGTTGTGGCACGACATCAGCGAAGCCTCGATCTCGACCGCAGTGTCCGACGAGTTGATCCTGCTCACCAGGCGACTGCTCGACCGGGCGTCACGGTGGATGCTGACACGTCGTCCGCAACCGCTGGCCGTCGGGGCCGAGATCAGCAGATTCGGTGATCGCATCGCGGAGGCGTCGGCAGAGCTCGATGGCTGGCTGGTAGGCGCAGATCAGCGGAACCTGGCTGCGCGAACGGTCCTCATCACGGACAAAGGCGCGCCGGAGAACCTGGTCAGGCGAGTGGAGATATTGCTCGATCAGTTCGGACTGCTCGACGTGGTGGAGATCGCGGACCTCGCCGATCGGACGATCTCGGAGACCGGCGAACTCTATTTCCGGCTCGGTGAGCATGTTGGGCTCGTCCCGATGCTCAATCGAGTGTCGGCATTGAGCAAGGACGGAAAATGGAACGCGTTGGCGAGGTTGTCGTTGCGGGACGAGTTGTACTCGACGGTGCGGGCCCTGACCCTCGACGTCTTGGCCGACGCGGAAGCGGGTGACACGACAGCGGAAAAACTCTCGAGGTGGGAAGAAAGGAATGCGTCGAGAATCGAGAGGTCCACTCTCGCGCTCGCAGAGATCGAGGCGTCCGGGCAACACGATCTTGCTGCGCTTTCGGTTGCGACGAGCCAATTGCGGCGCATGGTGGGTTAGGTCCGGCGCGGACGCTCGCGGATGGATCGGAAAGGTGCACGAGGCGGATAGACTTCGGAGGCCGAACGGGAGAACCGACTCGGTGGTTTTCGACGAACGGGTGGTGGCGATGGCGATTGCCGAAGTGGACGCAGAACTCGCCGTGCTGTTCAACGAGGCAGGCGGCGAGTCCGCCCCTGCCTACGAACGGGTCAAGAACCTCGTGGTCTCGCAGATCAACTCGGGTCGGTGGACCGAAGGCGATCAGCTGCCTTCGGAGAATCAACTGGTCAGTGCGCTGGGGTTGTCACGAATGACGATCAATCGAGCGCTTCGCGAACTCACCAGCGACGGTCTGATCGTGCGGATGATGGGGGTCGGTACTTTTGTCGCCGCCACGAAGACCGCGTCCCCGCTGTTCGAAGTCAAGAACATCGCCGACGAGATTCAGCGCCGCGGCCACCGTCATCGAACCGAGGTCGTCTTCGTTCGTGAGGAAGAAACCGACCACGGGCAGACGTTCCTTCGTGAATCGGTGGGCAAACGGGTGTTCCATTCGCTGATGGTGCACTTCGAGGACGAAACTCCGATTCAGGTGGAAGACCGATTCGTGAATCCGAACGAGGCGCCAGACTATCTGCGCCAGGACTTCACCGCGATCACCCCCAACAACTACTTGAGTGACGTTGCGCCTCTGGTTCGCGGCGAGCATGTCGTGGAAGCGGTGTTGGGTAGCCCGGACGAATGCGAGCTGTTACGCATCGATCGCGGGGAACCGTGCCTGCTGATTCGCCGCCGCACCTGGTCGGCTAACGGATTGGTCAGCGCGGCGCGCTTGATCCATCCGGGTTCACGCAATCGCTTGGAAGGAACCTTCGAGCGCTGATCGTTTCGAATGGCGAATCCTGAACACACGCTCGTCCGATTGCACCATTTTCGGGGTCGACTTCGGTGCAATCGACCAGGACGTGACTGCGAGCACACTGAGATCATGGGTGGACGGTTATTGCTTCCGCAACCTCACTTCCCGACGAGTGAGACCTGAGCGGATCCCAGCAACGCCGTCTACGCCGCTCGCTTCCATGATCGAAGGAGTTCGACCTGTGACCGACTTGCCCAAGGACCTACTTGTCGCCCCGAAGTGGCAGGAACGCCTCGACGAACTGGCAGCC
This sequence comes from Rhodococcus sp. KB6, assembly GCF_001445685.1. Classification (NCBI taxonomy): domain Bacteria; kingdom Bacillati; phylum Actinomycetota; class Actinomycetes; order Mycobacteriales; family Nocardiaceae; genus Rhodococcus; species Rhodococcus sp. KB6. The sequence continues at coordinate 140,179 of NZ_LNAK01000043.1, forward strand.
AAGCATTCGGTACCGGGCGCGCAGGTCGGTGTGATCGCGCTGGGCGAAGACGGCGCAGCGGACATCCGTGTCATCACCACCGGAGTGACGAGCCTGAACACGCGCGTCGACGTCGACGCAGACACCCTGTTCCAGTACGGATCCGCGAGCAAGATCTGGACGACGACGCTGATCATGCAGCTCGTCGACGAGGGCAAGCTGACGCTGGACACCCTGGTGGTGGAGGTGCTTCCGGAGTTCACGATCGCGGATCCTTCCAACACGAAGGAAATCACGATCCGCCAGTTGCTCACGCACACAAGCGGTATCGACGGAGACCTGTTCAACGACACCGGTGACGGTGACGACTGCGTCGAGAAGTACGTCGACGAACTCGCGACCGCGATCAGCGTCACCGAGCCCGGCGGGCATCTGAGTTACAGCAACGCGGGTTTTGCCGTTGCCGGCCGCATCGTCGAGGTCCTTCGTGAGATGACGTGGGACGAGGCGTTGGTCGAATATCTCTGGAAGCCACTCGGATTGACGCACATCATCACCAAGGCCAAGGACGCGCCGCTGTTCCGCACGGCCGTCGGCCACGTGGCCAACCCGGATCGGACGTCGCCGGACAAGGTGATTCCGACCAAGCAGTGGCTGCTTCCGCGCGGTATCGGTCCGGCCGGGATCATCACCGGATCGGTCAGCTCGCTCCTGACCTTCGGTGCTGCACACATGCGTGACGGACTCGCATTGACGGGTGAACGCATTCTGTCCGAAGAATCCGCGCGCCTGATGCGCACTCCGCAATTCGACCTGACCGCGGTCTCGAGCGTCGATCAGGCCTGGGGCCTCGGCTGGATCCTGTCCGACTGGGGCGGCGTGACGTCCGCGCAGCACGGTGGTGCGACGATCGGCCAGATCACTCGTTTTCACACCTTCCCCGAGCTCGGTCTCGCCATGGCCGTGGTGACCAACTCGCGTGGCGGCGGCGCCCTGGCCCACGACATCGAGAAGGAGATCGCCCAGGAGCTCGATCTCGTTCTGCCGGAACCGAAGTCCGAGCCGAATGCGGAAGACATCGACCTGTCGCACATTCTCGGAACCTATGAATCGACAACCGTGCGAATCGAACTCACGCGCGGCGAGGACGGCGGATTCCAGGTGCAGAACTTCGCCAAGGTCGAGATCGACGGCGAGCCGCCGGCTCCGCCCACCAAGGTCGTACCTCTGTCCGCCTCCAGGTTCTTGATCAGTAACGAGAGCGCTTCGGGTGAGATGGCTCATCTCACGATCGATGGCGAGCAATATCTCTACATGACAAGGCTTTTCAAGAAGATTTCCGACTAGTCGCGGCGAGATGATTCTCTCCGCTGAATGAAATCTCGGGCAGGTCGAAGGCGATGAGGGCCCTCGACCTGCCCGCACTACTTTTCGAGGAAAACTCATGATGAAACCTCTCGCTCCTTTTCCGGACGTGAATCACCCCGCGGCACTGGATGCTTACGGCCTTGCGCCGGTCATCGACGGTCACAACGATCTGGCCTGGACGGCTCGCGAAACTGCCGCATACTCGGTGGAGAATCTCGAGAAGGATTCCATCTTCCAAACCGACATCGACAAACTCGGTCGCGGCGGCGTCGGTGCGCAGTTCTGGTCGGTTTACACCCCGTGTGACAGGACGGAGCCAGAGGCGGTTCAGTACACACTCGAACAGATCGACTACGTGTACCGGATGATCGAGCGATATCCGGATACTTTCGAATTCGCGCGTACAGGTGACGACGTGCGTCGCATCTGGAGCGAGGGCAAGGTCGCGTCCTTGTTGGGCGCGGAGGGCGGTCACAGCATCGGCAGCTCGCTCGGTGTCCTGAGAATGATGGCGCGCCTTGGTCTTCGGTACATGACGCTGACGCACAACGACAACACCGGGTGGGCGGACTCCGCGACGGACACTCGAGTACACGGCGGGCTGACCGACTTCGGTCGCGAGATCGTGCGCGAAATGAATCGGCTCGGCGTACTCGTCGACCTGTCGCACGTCTCGGTGGAAACGATGAGAGATGCCATCGAGACGTCGTCGGCGCCGGTGATTTTCAGCCATTCGTCGTGCTCTCAGCTATGCGGTCACCCCCGTAATGTTCCCGACGACGTCATGCGACTGCTCGCGGACAACGGCGGGGTCATCATGATCGCCTTTGTACCCATGTTCCTTTCTGCCGAGTACAACGAGTGGTTCAAAGGCGGGCGAGTCGGCCCACGACCGGCGATGACAGTGGACCATCTCGCCGACCACGTCGAGCATGCCCGAGACGTCGCGGGCATCGACCACATCGGTTTGGGCAGTGACTACGATGGGTTCGACGACTTTCCGGACGGTATGCAGGACGTATCCGGTTTCGCGGTGTTGATAGACCGTCTGGCGGAACGCGGTTGGTCCGCGGAGGACTTGGCAAAGCTGATGGGCAACAACGTGTTGCGTGTGCTCGACGAGACCAGTGCGGCCTCGATGTCGAGCCTTTCCTAGCCGTATCGACGCCCGAGAAGATGAGGATGAGAATGAAGAAGATTCGTACCGTTGCACTGAAGCTGGTTGCTTCGGTGTCCGTAGTTCTGGTTGTGCTGGTATCGATAGCGCTCGTATTCAATGTCGGCTCCAGCAAAGCGAGCGTTCCGGCCGGGGAGACGGGCAACCAGTTCGTGTCCGTCGACGGAAAGAACATGAGCTACTCGATCCGCGGCAACGGCGATCAGACCATAGTGCTGTTACCCGGGTTCGGAACGTCCGCACCGATTCTCGACTTCACACCGCTTGTCAACGAGCTCGCACCCGACTACCGCGTCGTCACGATCGAGCCCTTCGGTTACGGCTACAGTGACGGAACGGACAAGGACCGCACGACTGCGAACATCGTCGAAGAGATTCATACGGCAGTACAGTCGCTGGGAATTGACGAATACATCCTCATGGGGCACTCGATCACTGGTCTCTATGCGCTGGACTACACCGCGAAGTACCGTGACGAGGTCACCGCATTCGTGGGTATCGACAGCAGTGTTCCAGGGCAGCCGAACATGGATACCAAATTCCCGATCGACGCACTCCGAGTTGGAAGGCAATTGGGCTTGGCGGAATTGCTGTCCAAGGTCGTCGGTGGTGAAGCCTCGGACGAGTACCTCGATCCCGCCGCAAAGGACGAGATGCGACAGTTGACTGCGAAGAACAACTTCAGCGATACCTATCTCAACGAGATGGATCATCTTTCCAGTAACTTCGCTGAAGCAATCGGCAAGACGTTCCCAGCCGATCTTCCGATTCTGTTGTTCGCCGTGAACAATTCAGAAGTTCAGGGCTGGACAGAGCTGCACGAGGGGCAGGCAGCCTCCGTCGATCACGGAGAGGTGATCTTGCTGGACGGAGACCACTACCTGCACCACACCAGGTCGAAGGAAATCGCCGAGAACCTCGGAAGGTTCTTGGGTGAGCTGAACTGAATCCGGGAGGACGTTAAAGTTGGAGGCGGGGCCATCGAGTCGAGATGGTCCCGCTTCTTTCTTCTCCACTGATCGTTCGGAGGCATTGTGGCGCAGACCTGGTCACGCGAAGAACTGGTGAGCGAGCTGGACTCGGCGTATTCGAAACTCGAAGCGTTACTCGACGGCGTCGCCGAGGCCGATGCGTTCGACGCCGTTGCCGTCGACGCGTGGACGGTGCACGACGTACTCGCTGTGCGTGTCTGGTGGGCAGAGGCCGTCGCAGAGTGGATAGGTGCCGGGCTGCGAGACGAGGCTCCGCAGACGCCGGCGGCGGGTTACAAGTGGACGCAAACACCCGCACTGAACCAGTCGGTTGTCGACGCGAGCATCGACATTCCGGCTCAGGAGCTTCGTGACCGCTTGGTAGCTGCTGTTGCGATATTGCGCAACTACATCGAGGCCCTTGACGATGATCAACTGCTGTCGGTCGGGGTTTTCTCGTGGACCCGGACGTGGCCGGTCTCGAGGTGGATCGCCGTCAACACGATCACCCAATACGCGTCGTTGTCGAAAATGATTCGGCGAGTGCTGAAGTCGAACAATCAGCCCTGAAGTCGATGCATCCGCCATACGTCCGGTCCGTCGGGGAGCGAGGTCTGGCCGACGATCGTGAAACCGAACCGTTGGTACAGCGGTAGATTTCGTTCGGTCGACGTATCGAGCCAGCAATTCTGTTCGGTTCGATCCAGTTCCGCCAAAGCATGTTTCAGTAGCGCAGAACCCAATCCGGTTCCGCGTGAGCGCGGCGTCGTACCGATCGTTGCCAACGACCACGCGTTGTCGGGGACGGGAAGCGCAGACAGTTGTTCGTCAGCCTGAAGAACGCGCTCGAACCGATCTCCGTGCAGTTCGACGATCTTCTCGACGGTCGCTTCATCAGGCTCTGGAGTGTCCGGCGGCAGGACTGCGATGACGCCGTTGCCGGAATCGTCTATGTAGGAACGCCCGAACGGTAGTGCCAGGTGTTCGAGGTAGATCCGTTGCAGAGTCGCGACGCGTTCCACGTGGGAGTCTTCGGCGACGCACCAGTTCGTCCAGGGGTAGTCGGCAAACGCCTCGCCGAGAACCTCGGCGGCACGGTCGAGGTCGTCGATGGACAGCGGTCGAACAGAATTCTGCATAGTGCCACTTCAGCACAGTGAGGTCTTCCGTCGCCACTCGATTTCGGCGGTGTAGCAGGTGCGCGGGCCGTGGTCACGTACTTGTGAGTTCATTCAAGAAAGTTGGACGAGGCTGTCGATCCTGCGTTGACTGGTAGTGATCGGGCAATCGCCGAGCTGTCAACTCCGGGCACGTGAGATCCGGGTACGGCGATTCTCCGCGAAAGGAACAGATATGAACAGGCTCGAAGGCAAGAATGTAGTGATTACAGGCGCCGCAAGTGGAATCGGGCGTGCAGCAGCACAACTCATGGCGGCAGAGGGCGCCAAGGTGCTGGTCGCCGACCTCGATCCTGCGCGTGCAGAGGAAGCGGCGGTGGCGATTCGCGAGACGGGTGGCAATGCAGTGGGTTTCGGCGTCGATGTCATGAACGAGGACTCTCTGGCAGCGATGATCGAAAAGGCGGTCACCGAATTCGGCGGCATCAACGTCCTGTGTAATCACGTGGGCGGTAGTAACCCGCGCAAGGATCTCGACCTGCTCCGGATGGACTTGGACGAGTGGGATCGCGTGATGTCGCTCAACGTCCGCAGCACTGTCGTCGCTTCACGACTTGCCATTCCGCACATGAACAGTGCCGGTGGAGGATCGATCGTCAACACGGCCTCGGTAGGTGGATTGATCGGGGATTCCCTGCAGTCTGCCTACGGATCCGCCAAAGCGGCAGTCATTCGTCTGACGCAGTACATCGCAGTCCAGTACGGAGCAAACGGTGTTCGGTGCAATGCCGTAGCGCCGGGCGCGATCCTGACACCCGCTCTCGTGGACAACATCCCCGCTGATGTCATCGACGGCATGAAGCAGGCAAACGCCCTGCCTTACCTCGGCGAACCCGAAGACATCGCGCATGCCATGGTCTACCTGGCTTCGGACGAATCTCGCTACATGACGGGGCAGACCCTGGTGGTCGACGGCGGACTCACCAGCAAGAGTCCGCTCGCGACCGGCCGTTCGTCGATGTTGAGCTGAATCAGCTCCGCCAACCGCTGGGGCCGGCGCCCAGAACCTCGATGGATCCCTGACTGGCGTGTGAATGCTTGGTGCGGTGCGTCATTCGCCACTTTCCGTCGATCCGCGCCCATGAGTCGTGGTAGTCGCCGAGGGTGAAGAAGTTCAGGTGAGCCTTGCTCCCGGTGCCCACATGCATGTCGCTGACATAGGAGCGGCTGGTGGCGAGATCGCCGACCACCTCGACCAGCACGTTACCGATCAGATGTTGGGTGGGACCGCACTCGTCGAGGAACGAGCGGATGGACGCCACTACCTCGGCGGGTCCGCGCAGAGTTCCGGTGCCCAATTCTGCCGTAGCGTCCGGCGTCATGATCCGGTGGAGTTCATCCCACGCTCGCGCATCCATGGCTCGGGCGAACTCGAAGATGGAGCGGGTGATCTCGCGTTCGTCGAGAAGAGTGGTGATGTCGATGCTCATGCTGTGCGCCTTTCTTAACGTCGGGGGGTTAATAAAGGCGCACAGCAGATGTCAGCGGTTGAGCAGCTTGCGCATCGCTTCGGCAGCACCCTTGACCATCTTGTCTCGGGGGAAGCCACTGCGCTTCTTGGCGCCTTCGTAGTTTCCTGCAGCCACCCAGATCGGGCCGTCGGCAAGGTGTTCGAGACCTTCACGTGCAACATCTTCGGGCTCTGCGACGTTCATGCCCGGGATGTCGAAGTTCAGTCCCGCGCGAATCATAGCGGGTGTGCGAGTGACACCGAGAATGAACTCGACGACGTGAACGCCGTACGGCTGGAGTTCGAGCCACAGGCTTTCGGCGAAGATGCGCCCGAATGCCTTGGACGCCGCGTAGATGCTCTGGTGCTCGGAGCCCATGAATCCGGCCAGCGAACCGAGCAGCATGATGCCGCCGCGTCCGCGATCCTTCATCAATCCGCCGAAGTGGTGCGAGAGTTCGAGCTGCTTGTTGATGTTCAGCTCGATGACTCCGGCAAATCCCGTCAGATCTCCGGTGACGAACTCGTGGCCGTAGCTGTTGGCGCCGGCGTTGAAAATGAGGAGACCAACCTCGACGTTGTCGGTGACAGCCTTGATCTGATCGAGCGCGTCCGGAACGAGCAGATCCAATGCGAGAGTGCGTACTTCGACGCCGTTGGCGCGTGCCTTGGCCGCGGTCTCCTCGAGCGGGCCCGGCTTGCGGGCGATGAGAACGAGGTTGATGCCGATCTTGCTGAGCTCGTCGGCGAACCCTGCGCCGACACCTTCTGAACCGCCGGCGATGACTGCCCACGGGCCGTAGTACTGAGGATCGATCATTACTACCTTCTTCGAAAGATGTTGGCTTGACTAGTGAAACGGAGTCGGTACGGGTTCGCTGTCGTCGACGATCGGCTGAGGCACCGGCTCGTCGTTGAGGATCTCGAGTTCGCCCGCTGTTGCAGCGTTCACGATGGACGCGATCAAGGCGCCGCACTGCTTGCGAGGGGCACCGGGTCGTCCCTCTCGCTGCCCGAATTCACGGTCGTCGGCGATTTCGAGGCACTGGGCGCGGGCCTGGTCACTCCACTGAACGGTGGTGTGTTCCCAACTGTTCTTCTGGACCAGGACCTGAGCCTTGCACTCAGCGCACTGAAGAGGCTGCATCTTCGTCTGCCCTCTTTGCAGCGAGGTTGTCTTCGACTTCCTTCTGCCAGGCTGCGACGGGTCGCGCGGTGTCGAGTTCAAATTCGAAGCGCTCGGTCATCTCGGGAGCGATGTCCGCGACATCGACGTAGAACTGTTCGTACCAGCGACGGAGCTGGTAGACCGGGCCGTCTTCTTCGCACAGGAGCGGGTTCTCGATGCGAGTCTTGTTCTTCCAGATCTCGACGTCCTGCTCGAAGCCCTTGGCGATGAACGTGCCGAAGTTCGCGGCCATCGCGTCGGCGGCTTCACCCTGGAAGCGATCCGACTTCTTGACGATGATGCCGTACTGGAGCACGAACTTGTCCGCACTGACCGGGTAGTGGCAGTTGATGAGCACAGAGTCGACGTTGTAGTCCTCGTACTCGTAGGTCAGGTCGTCGACCATGAAGGAGGGGCCGAAGTACGTCGCAACCGAGTTGCTGCCGACCATCTTCGGGGTGCCTGCTGCGTGGGGACGCATGTCCGAGCGAGCGACGCCGCGCATGTACTGCGTTGCGGCGTGGCCTTCGAAGACGTTCTTGAAGTACGTCGGGAAGGAGTAGTGCACGTAGAAGAAGTGCGCCATGTCGACGATGTTGTCGACGATTTCGCGGCAGTTGGTGTCGACGGTCGTGGTGTACCAGACCCAGTCGCTCCACTCGTCGCTGAGCGCGCCTTCGATGCGGGGGATAGCCACGTCGTCGGTCGGCGGGTTGCCCTCGGGGTCATGCCAGACGAAGAGCATGCCGTCCTGGTCGAGGGTCTGCCAGGCGCGCGTCTTGGCCAGCGGGGGGACGCGGCGTGCGTACGGAATCTTCTGGCACTTGCCGTTGCCGCCCCAGCGCCAATCGTGGAACGGACAGGCAATGGCGTCGCCCTTGATGGTGCCCTGGCTCAAGTCGCCACCCATGTGACGGCAGTACGCGTCGAGGATCTTGACGTTGCCTTCACTGTCGGCGAAGACGACCAGTTTGGTGCCGAACGCCTCGATGGAGTGCGGCTGGCCGTCCTTGAAGGACTCCGTGAGTCCAATGCAGTGCCATCCACGCGCAAAGCGTGTAGGCGCGGTTCCAGCTTGGATCTCGCGAACCTCGTCGTTGTCGGACTGAGTGATCGTCACGATGAGTCCCGTCCTTTCCAGGGGCAGTGTCGACGCCCGACGCTAGGGGAGCGTGAATTGCCTCTGGGGTCTCGTCTCACTGGCCGGGACCAGCGGCGAGCGCGAGGATCCGGCGGCTGATCCCGGCCTCCGGGACTTCCGATCACCGGAACGCGTGACCGACATATCGTGACGGGGCAGCCGTTATGTCTATCTGCCGATCCGCTCCCTCACGGTTCGGTGCGAGGAGTGTCTCCCATGGTCAACAAGGTTCTGAGTTCAGTCCGTGATCTGCTTCCGAAGATCGCGGCCCGCGCTCAGAAGGTCGACGATTCGCGCAAGATCTCCGAACGGACCATCCGGGAGCTGTCCGAAGCCGGCGTCTTCTCCATGCTGGCGCCGAAAAGATACGGAGGTGCCGAGAGCGACCCGGTTCAGTTCTACGAAGTGGTCAGGGCCATCTCGGCTGCCTGCGGCTCGACCGGTTGGGTCGCGTCGGTGGTGGGGGTGCACCCGTGGCATCTTGCACTTTTCGACGACCGAGCGCAGGCCGACGTGTGGGGAGAGGATCAGACGACGCTCATTTCGTCCGCCTATGCGCCGGTCGGTCGACTGACGGCGGTGGACGGAGGCTACGAGCTATCGGGCCAGTGGGGTTTCTCCTCCGGTTGCGACCACGCGAGTTGGGCGTTGCTGGGAGCGATGGTGGTCGGCATGGATGGTCGTCCCGTCGATTTCATGACGGTGTTGGTGCCGCGCACCGATTACGAAATCCGTGACGTGTGGGATGTCGTGGGTATGCGGGGCACCGCGAGCAACGAGATCGTGGTCGACAAGGCCTTCGTTCCCGAGCACCGATTGAAGCGCAACTACGAGACCGCACAACTGCGTGGTCCTGGCCAAGCGGTCAATCCTGGCCCGCTGTACAAACTTCCGTTCGGGAGCATCTTCACCTCGACGGTTGCCGCTCCGTGTGTGGGCATCGTCGCCGGTTGTTACGAGGGGTACCTGGACGTGATGCGTGAGCGCGTCCGTCTGAGTTTGGGTGGTGGACGGTTCAGTGAGGATCAGTTCGCTCAGGTCGCCGTCGCACGTGCGTCGTCGGAGATCGATGCTGCGATTCTGCAGATGGATCGCAATATCCGGGAGATGTACGAACTTGCTGTGGCCGGTCAGGAGCTCCCACTCTCGATGAGGCTGCGTGCGCGTCGTGATCAGGTTCGTGCGACGGAACGCTCGGTGGAAGCGATCGACATGCTTTTCAAGACGGCAGGCGGGAACTCCCTCTCTCGCGGAAACCCGATCGAGCGTGCGTGGCGTGACGTTCATGCGGGCAGCGTTCACGTTGCCAACGAACCCGAGCGCGCGTTGGCGCTCTACGGCCGGGCGGCGTTCGGACTGCCGGTGGAGGACAACCTGATCTGACGGGTTGGCGCGTCACCGGGTGGGGTATTTGCCTTTGGATGAGGGAAGTACCGGCTCTGACCATCGGCTCGATCGTCGACATGGCGGGTGTCGCGCGCGCGAAGGTGATGCCGGCCGGCCGAACCGGTGTCTTCGAGAAAGCCGGTGCGGGAGTCTCACCGAGCTGGAACGTCTTCTGTAGCGACGATCGGATTGCCTTCACCGATTCCTTTTCCGTCGTGGGTGATCTCCGGTTGCGTATCGACCGCTCCGACCTCCGTGATCTCGGCGGGGGCGTGTCGTGGGCGCCGGCGACGTTGCACGAGCAAGACGGTGCGACGGCTGCCGTGTGTACTCGGTCCGCACTCACTGCCGTCGTGGCGCGGCTTGCCGCCGACGGACTGGAAGCTCGGGTGGGTCACGAGATCGAGTTCACTCTTTTCGGTGATGCGTGCAACGGAGCGTGGTCGGCGTACGGGTTAGGTGCAGTCCTGCGCCGCGAGGACTTCCTCAAGGACCTTCTGCGCAATGCCGAACGCGCACAACTTCATATCGAGCAAGTGCATGCAGAGTACGGACCGGATCAATTCGAGATCTCCATCGCTCCGGCAACTCCTGTTCAGGCTGCCGACCTGGTGATACTGGCCCGGATCTTGATCAGCCGCACTGCCAGAGCCCACGGATTGGCGGCCTCGTTTTCACCGATACCTACGGTCGGAGGTGCAGGGAACGGTGCACACCAGCACTTTTCGTTGAACTCAGGTGGGCGGCCCGTCTTCTCCGGTGGCGGGCAGGAGTACGGGATGACCGACAAAGGATCGTCAGCTTTGGGTGGAATCCTCTCTCACCTCGCGGAATTCACGGCCGTCTTTGCGTCCTCACCGCTCTCCGGGGTCAGGCTGCGACCGGACAATTGGTCGGGGGCCTACGTCTGTTGGGGGCTCGAGAACCGGGAAGCGGCACTGAGGTTCTGCGCCGAGTCACCGTCGAATCCACACGGCGCCAACGCCGAAGTGAAAATCGTCGATCCATCGGCCAACCCGTATCTGGCGACCGCCGCGATACTTGGCCTTTCGCATATCGGTATCGGCAATGCCTCGCCATTGCCGCCGGAAATTGTGGTGAACCCGTCGACTCTCACGGAGGCGGAACGTGATGAGCGCGGGGTGACCCGAGTCCCCACCGATCTGCGCGAGATAGTGCAGAAGTTCAACTCCTCCTCGGTGGCGAAGGAAATCTTCGGGGAGTCGATCATCGAAGCGATGGTGTCAGTGAAGGGAGTTGAGCGCGAGACTTTCTCCCAGATGGACGAGGCGACAACCGTCGAGCGGCTTCGATATACCTGGAGCTGAAAGGGTTGACGCGCAAGATGTCGAGTCCTATGTTTAAGCTATTCCTTAATTAAGGAGTTGCTTACATGGACGAGCGAAGCGGCCGACTCGATGCAGTGTTCAGCGCATTGGCCGACCCGACGAGGCGTGAAATGCTCTCTCGCCTCACTGATGGTTCGATGACCGTCGGTGAGTTGGCCGAGCCGTTCGACATGAGTCGGCCCGCCATCTCTCAGCATCTGAAGGTGCTCGAGCGAGCCGGTCTCATCGAACGAACCGCCACCGCGCAATGGCGCACGTGCACCCTTCGCGCAGAGGGTCTCGACGACGCCAGCGCCTGGGTCGACGAACACCGGCGAGGCTGGAACGAACGCTTCGACCTCCTCGACGAGCGTCTACGTGAGCTGAAGCAACGTCGACCGAAGAAGGAGAAGGACAATGAGTGACCGGAATGCCGATGCCACTGCAGAATTCACCATCACCCGGATCTTCGACGCGCCGCGCGACCTTGTCTGGCAAGCATGGACCGACCCCGACGAGGCGGCGCGCTGGTGGCATCCGAAGGGCGTCAGCAGTCCCCGTGAGCATGTCACGATCGATCCCAGAGTTGGCGGAACGTACCGCTACCTGATGATCAACGACGAAAACGGAGCCGAGTACCCCACCGGCGGAACCTATCTCGAGGTCGACGAGCCGAAGAGGCTGGTCTTCACCTGGGGAAATCCGAGTGATCCGGTGGATGCCGCACCTCGGATAACGGTCACGCTCGCAGAACGGGGTGACAAAACCGAGATGACCTTCCACCTGGTAGGAATTCCGGGATTCAAGGGTGACGGGAATGTGTACGACGGATGGGAATCCGCTTTCGACGTGTTGGACGAAGTTCGCGCCGGCGACTAGTCGGGAATCGGACACCGCGACAGCGGTGCCGGTGATTGAATGAGACTGATACTTCATTCATCACCGACTCAGGAGAGCCCGATGGCACCAGAAGTTGCGGTAGTTCTCGAGGGATACACCTACTTCGAATGCCCGCGCTGGCACGAGAACCGGATCTGGGTATCCGACTTCTACACCTACCAGGTGATTTCGGCCCGCGAGGACGGGACCGACATACGCGTCGAGGCGGAGGTTCCAGGGCAGCCGTCCGGGCTGGGGTGGCTTCCGGACGGCAGATTACTGGTCGTCTCCATGCGGGACCAGAAGATTCTGCGGCGAGAATCCGATGGCGAGTTGGTGGTGCACGCAGACTTGTCCGGGTACGTCAGTGCCAACGTCAACGACATGCTGGTCGACGCACAGGGACGAGCGTACGTGGGCAACTTCGGGTTCGATCTGATGAACCTGGCCCCCGTCGAGACGGCAGATCTCCTCCGCGTCGACCCCGACGGATCGGTGCACGTCGTCGCGCGAGATCTCCACTTCCCCAACGGAATGGCTCTGACGTCGACCGGAGATCTGCTCGTGGACGAAACGCTGGGAAATCGAATCAGTGCGTTTGCCGTCCAGGCCGACGGCTCTCTGGGTGAACGCCGCGACTGGGCGTCGTTCGGGCCGGTGCCTGGTGGACCCGAGATGGAGACCACCCTCGCTCAGATCGTCGTTGCGGCGGACGGGTGTTGTATCGACGGAGACGATTCGATGTGGGTGGCCGATGCCCTCGGAAGCCGTGTTCTTCATGTGGGCGCCAGCGGGGAGATAGTCGACGAAATTGCCTTCGACAGCGGTGTCTTCGCTTGCGGACTCGGCGGTTCCGACGGTCGTACCCTGTTCGTTTGTGCCGCCCCGGATTTCAATGAACACGCTCGCAAGGTGGCTACCGAAGGAAAGCTGCTGTCGATTCGCCTGGAGCCTTTGAGCTGATATGGAATTGGTGACCTCGCTACCTGCCGACACTCCGCTGCGGCAGGTAGCTGAGCACGTCCGACGCATCGAGAACCTTGGTTTCGACACGGTGCACATCTCCGAAACCATTCGTGATCCGTTTGCGGTGGCGGCCTTGGCCGTCGAGCACAGCAGTACTCTCACTGTCCGGACGTCGATGGTTGTCGCGTTTGCGCGCAGTCCCATGGTGACGGCTTTGGCTGCCTGGGATCTTGCGGGTTTCTCGGGTGGGCGATTTCAACTGGGGCTTGCGACGCAGGTGCGTGGGAACATCGTCGGGCGGTACTCGATGCCGTGGACGGATCCTGTTGCGCAACTGCGTGATTACGTCAGCGCTGTACGCGAGATCTTCCGAGTTTTTCAGGAGGGCGGTGAACTCGACCATGCCGGAACGCACTACACCTTCGACCGGCTGCAGCCCTACTTCAATCCGGGGCCGCTCGATGTTCCGGCTCCGGAGATCTGGACCGGGGGAGTGAACTTGCGCATGTGCTCACTGGCGGGAGCCGTCGCCGACGGTTTTGTTTCTCACCCCACCAGCTCCCATCCGAAGGTGCTCGCGGAGAGGATCATTCCATCGTTGACGGCAGGAGGAAGGAAGCCGCGACTGATTGCCGTTCCGAAGATGATCACCGGCAAAGATCCTGCCGCGATACTTGCTCAACGAGAAGCGGTGCGCAGTGAACTTGCCTTTCTCTACTCCACTCCGGCGTACCGAGTCGCGCTGGAGGTCCTCGGATTATCCGAGGTCGGGGAAGAACTGACAGTGATGGCGCGGGCAGGTGATTGGGCTCGACTACCTGCCGTCCTCACCGACGATGTTCTCGACAGGCTGGTCACGCAATGCACCTACGCCGAACTCCCCGAGGTGCTGAGTTCGAAATACGCGAGTCTCTGCGACGGCATTGCACTGGCGGTGCCGGCGAATCCCGCCGACGACCGCGTCTTCGCAGCGATGTGTGAGGAGATTCGAGCCGCCGCAGCGTCTGCCCCGTGACGTCCAGTCGGCGCGAACTACACTCTCGACATGGGGCGCGTCTACGAAGGCATCGATGAAAAGCTCACCACGTGGTTGCAGGCTCAACCGCTGTTCGTCGTTGCCACCGCACCGTTGTCTGCTGACGGGTTGGTCAATTGCTCACCCAAAGGGGGAGTCGGATCGTTTGTGGTGCTGACATCCAACCGGGTGGCGTACCTCGACCTCACCGGCAGCGGTGTGGAAACCATCGCGCACGTGCGCGAGAACTCCCGAATAACACTGATGTTCATGGCGTTTGACGGACCACCGAAGATCGTACGACTGCACGGTCACGGACACGTTCTGCTTGCAGGGTCGGAACCGTTCAACGAGCTTGTCGGTAGGTTCCCTGAGCACCCGGGGCTGCGGTCGATCGTCGTGGTCGATCTGACGCGCATTTCGGATTCGTGCGGATACGCAGTACCGCTGATGGACTACCAATCCGATCGTGACGTGCTCGACCGCGTAGCGGAGAAGAGGGGGCCGGAGCGGCTCATCGCCTATCGCGCCGAGAAGAACGCGAAGAGTGTGGACGGGTTGCCCGGTATCGACCTGGAGTGATACAAAATCGCGTCGCCGTGCGAAAGAGTGTGGGGCAGGTGATTCTGACATTGCCTGCCCCACGTCCTCGTTGTGCTGGTTACTTCGCCATGTCCTGGGCTGCTCGGTACGAGAAGACCATGGCCGTGCCGAGCGGAACGCCAGGACCGGGGTAGAAGCGGCCGCTCAGTGACGCGCTCGTATTGCCGGCGGCGTACAGGCCGTCGATGGCGCTGCCGTCGGCACGCAGGACTCGACCGTTGACGTCGGTGACCAATCCGCCCTTGGTGCCGAGGTCACTGAGGACGATGCGGGCCGCGTAGAACGGACCGTTCTCGATCGCCGTCAGTGCCGCATTCGCGCCGCCGTTGGGTGGGCAGAAGAATGCGTCGTACGGGTCTTCGCCGCGATGGAACTCTTCGTCGACTCCCAGCTTTGCGGCATCGTTGAACTTTTCGACAGTGCTGCGCAATGCGTCGGCCGGCAGTCCGGTCTTGGCGGCGAGTTCTTCGAGAGTGTCGGCGGCGACCCAGGTTCCGGCCTCGAGGTGCTTGGCGGGCGCCGTGTTCGGGATGCAGATGGCAGGCAGTCCGCCACCCTCGCGCGAGTCGAAGATCATGAACGACGGCACTGCAGAACCGTTGTCGTCGTGCGCATCCATGGCCCGGCCGAACTGGTCGTACGGGAGAGACTCGTTGAGGTAACGCTCGCCCGCGTTGTCGACGACGAGTCCGCCGCGAACGCCGACCATGAATGCGGCGCTGCCGTCCGGCTGCTCGACGCCGGGGCAGAACCACGCCTGATCGAGCAAAGCGGTTGCGCCACCGACAGCAATTCCGGCGGAGATCGCGTCACCGGTGTTGGCGCCGAAGGGACCCATACTCCAGATCGCTTTGCCGGGGGTGCCGGCCTGCTCACGCATCTCGGCGTTGCCTTCGATGCCGCCCGCTGCCATCAGCACACCGCGGTTCGCCTTGATTCGCTGGGTTTCGCCGCCGGATTCGACCTCGGCGCCGACAACCCGACCGTCTTCCACGATCAGGGAGGTGAGGATGGATTCGGTACGAAGTTCTGCGTTACCGGTGCTCTGGACTGCGGCCAGCAGTCGGCCGATCAGTGCGCGCCCACCGATCATCGGGCCGGGAGCATGATCCTGACCGGTGCGGTCTTGGTCGAGTTCCGGACGCACCTTGCCGGCGAGGTCACCGATGTCGGCGGGATCGAGATCGAGAGGGTTGATGGAGCGTCCCGTGTCCATCCGGCCTTCGGCCTTGTAGTAGTCGGGGAACGTACGGAACTCGAATTCGATGTGCGGGTTCTGCTCGAGTAGTGCGACGACATCGGGAGCGGTCTCGACATAGGCATCCTGGCGCTCGGACTCGGCGTCGCCGAGCAATGCGTGCAGATAGGTGCGTGCGTTCTCCGTCGAGTCGGGGAGTCCCGCACGTTCCTGTACTTGGGTTCCCGGCAGCCAGATGGATGCGCCCGAGTACGCGGAAGTTCCGCCGAAGCGATCGGTTTTCTCGAGGACGATCGTCGTCAATCCTCGAGCTGCCGCGGTGTATGCGCCGGTCAGCGCGCCGCCGCCGGAGCCGACTACCAACACGTCGCACTCGGTGGTCCAGTCCTGCATCATTGCGTCCTTACTCCAAGAGGGTGGGGTGTCCACGGAATACCGCACGGGGAGAGAAGGCCATGCCAGGTCCCACTGAGCGGGCAATATGCCGAGATGGGTGGTCGAGATGAGAGAATTGGCGAGGTCGTTCGCGACCGGGACACAGAATCGATGATGGGGGCGACGTTGCCGAGAATTGCCGAGGTCAGGGACGCTGCAGAGCCCAGTTCGGACGAGCAGCGGGCGCGCCATGTGCGGATGCTGGAAGCGGCAGCCGAATTGGGGACCGAGAAGGAACTCTCACGGGTACAGATGCACGAGGTCGCCAAGCTGGCGGGCGTGGCCATCGGCACTCTTTATCGCTATTTCCCCTCGAAGACGCACCTCTTCGTCGCTGTGATGGTCGAGCAGATCGACCAGATCGGTGCCAGCTTTGTCAGGCATCAGGTTCAGTCGGACAATCCGCAGGATGCGGTGTACGAGGTATTGGTTCGCGCGACTCGCGGGTTACTGCGTCGGCCGGCTCTCTCGACTGCGATGCTGCAGTCCTCCAGTACCGCCAACGTCGCGACGGTGCCGGACGTGGGAAAGATCGATCGAGGCTTCCGGCAGATCATCCTCGACGCGGCCGGGATCGAGAACCCCACCGAGGAAGACAACACCGGGTTGCGTCTGCTGATGCAGCTGTGGTTCGGGGTCATCCAATCGTGCCTCAACGGTCGAATCTCCATCCCCGATGCGGAGTACGACATCCGCAAGGGATGCGACCTGCTTCTGGTGAATCTCTCACGGCACTGACGTGACTTCGCCCCTCTCTGGGGAGGGTTCGTCATGTTCGCAAAATTGAAATCAATTCTATTTTTGGATCCGCATCAGTTGAGAGTTGATGTCAATCCGGACATTGCCCTGACATCATTAATAGAATAAATTACAGAAAAATAGACGGTGAGCCAGCTCACCGACCGAAAACTCCACGAAGGAGCGAACATCATGGGTCATGCAGTCATCGTCGAGGCCGCTCGGACACCTATCGGCCGTCGTCGCGGCGCCCTGGCGGGACTGCACCCCGCCGAGATTCTGGGAGCAGCGCAGCTCGGCGTTCTCGAACGGGCAGGCGTCGCACCGGAAGACATCGGACAGATCATCGGCGGCTGTGTCACCCAGGCAGGTGAGCAGTCCAACAACGTCACGCGGCAGGCGTGGCTGCACGCCGGATTGCCGTACAGCACCGCGGCAACCACTATCGACTGCGCCTGTGGATCCGCCCAGCAGGCAGTGCATTTGATTTCAGGCCTGATTTCGTCTGGTCAGATCTCGGCCGGTATCGGCTGCGGCGTCGAGGCTATGAGCCGTGTGTTCCTGGGTCAGGCAAACGCACCCGGAACGGGAAACCCGTACCCGGACGACTGGACCATCGACATGGGTGACCAGTTCACCTCCGCGCAGCGAATTGCCGAGAAGCGTGGGATCACGCGCGCCGACGTCGACGCGTTCGGTCTGGAATCGCAGCGCCGCGCAGCTCAGGCTTGGGCAGAAGGACGCTTCGACCGCGAGATCGTGCCCGTCAAGGCTCCCGTGGTGGACAAGGAAGGCGTGCCTACCGGTGAGATCGCCACTGTCACTCGCGACGGGGGACTGCGTGAGACGACGGCAGAAGCGCTGGCTGGGCTCAAGCCGGTCATCGAAGGCCATATCCACACCGCCGGCAACTCGTCGCAGATCAGTGATGGCGCGGCTGCGGTACTGCTGATGAGCGAAGAGCGCGCACAGGAACTGGGATTGAAGCCCCGCGCGCGGATCGTCGCGTCCGGCATGGTCGGATCCGATCCCTTCTATCACCTGGACGGGCCGATCGAGTCCACCCAGATGGTGCTCGACAAGGCCAAAATGACCTTGGAAGACATCGATCTCGTCGAAATCAACGAAGCCTTTGCCTCGGTCGTGCTCTCCTGGGCGCAGGTTCACGGCGCAGACCTGTCCAAGGTCAACGTCAACGGTGGTGCGATCGCGCTCGGACATCCCGTCGGTTCCACGGGCGCTCGTCTGATCACCACTGCGCTGCACGAACTCGAGCGCTCGAACAAGTCGACGGCTCTGGTCACGATGTGCGCCGGTGGCGCTCTCTCGACCGCCACCATTATCGAACGCATCTGACCCGTACTGACACTGTCGAATTGACGAGGTAGACATGACTATTGGATTGAGTGAAGAAGATCGTGACCTCCGCGACTCCGTACGGGGCTGGGCGGCGCGTCACGCAACACCCACCGTCGTCCGTGAAGCCGTCGAGGCGAAGGTCGAAACTCGCCCCCAACTCTGGAACGGGCTTGCCGAGCAGGGGCTTCTCGGACTACACGTAGCCGAGGAATTCGGCGGCGCAGGATACGGATTGGTCGAACTCGCCATCGTCGTCGAGGAACTTGGACGCTCGATGGTTCCCGGACCATTCCTGCCGACGGTAGTGGTCAGCGCTGTTCTCAGCGATGCCGGAGAAACGGACAGAATGCCGACGCTCGTGGATGGCAGCACGCTCGGAGCTGTTGCACTACAGCCGGGTTCGCTGAAGATCACCCGCGACGGCGACAACACCACCCTCAGCGGAACGTCCAGCCTTATTCTCGGCGGCCATGTCGCTGACCTGTTCCTCCTCGCGACGGACAGCGGATTCGTTCTGCTCGGACGTGACCGCCTCGAGGTCACGGACTTGGCCAGCTACGACGTCGTGCGTCGTAACTCCGAGGTCACCGTCGACGGTTTGGTGCTCACCGATTCCGAGATCCTCACCATCGATACCCAGCGTGTACTCGACATTGCCGCAACACTGTTCGCGGCCGAGGCATCAGGCTTGGCCGACTGGGCAGTCACGACGTCGGCCGACTACGCGAAGGTGCGTCAGCAGTTCGGTCGCCCGATCGGCCAGTTCCAGGGTGTCAAGCACAAGGCTGCACGTATGCTCGCGCTTGCCGAACAGGCACGCGTCTGCGCTTGGGACGCTGCGCGTGCGCTGACTCCCGCCAACGGCGTCGGTGCCGAAGAGGCTTCTCTCGCAGCAGCCGTCGCCGGAGCCACGGCCCTCGAGGCTGGCTTCTCCGTCACGCGTGACTGCATCCAGGTGCTCGGCGGAATCGGCTACACGTGGGAGCACGACGCGCACCTGTACCTGCGCCGCGCGCAGTCCCTGCGAATTCTGCTGGGTTCCACGGCATCCTGGCGTCGTCGCGTTGCCGAGCTGACCATTGCCGGAACCCGTCGCGTGCTCAGCGTCGAGCTGCCGCCCGAGGCCGAGGCGATCCGAGCCGACGTCGGAGCCGAGCTCGCTCCTGCACTCGAACTAGAAGGCGCCGCCCAGAAAACGTATCTCGCGGAAAAGGGCTACACCGCACCGCACTTCACGGCTCCGTGGGGCAAATCCGCCGATGCCGTCAGCCAGCTGGTCATCGCCGAAGAACTGCGCGCTGCGAAGATCAAGCCGCACGACATGATCATCGGCAACTGGGTCATCCCGACGCTCATCGCGCACGGCAACGAAGAGCAGCTCGCCAAGTTCGTCCCGCCGTCACTGCGCGGCGACATCGTCTGGTGTCAGCTCTTCTCCGAGCCCGGCGCAGGTTCCGACCTCGCCGCGCTGAGTACAAAGGCCACCAAGGTCGACGGTGGCTGGAAGTTGCAGGGCCAGAAGGTGTGGACGTCGATGGCACGCGACGCGCACTGGGGAATCTGCCTCGCGCGCACCGACGCCGACGCCCCCAAGCACAAGGGTCTGTCCTACTTCCTGATCGACATCAAGAACAGCGGCCTCGACATTCGCCCGCTTCGCGAGATCACCGGTGAAGCACTGTTCAACGAAGTCTTCTTCGACGACGTCTTCGTTCCCGACGAGTGCCTGGTCGGCGAGCCAGGCGACGGCTGGAAGCTCGCTCGCACCACGCTGGCCAACGAGCGTGTCTCGCTGTCCAACGACTCGTCGCTCGGATCGGGTGGCGAGGCTCTTCTGAGCCTGGTCGACGGACTGCCCGGTGGCATCGACGACGAGCAGCTGACCGTGCTCGGAAAGGTGCTGTGCGACGCGCAATCCGGTGGTCTGCTCGGTCTGCGCACCACGCTGCGCTCGCTCACCGGCGCGCAGCCGGGTGCCGAATCCTCGGTGGCGAAGCTGATCGGTGTCGAGCACATCCAGCAGGTCTGGGACGTGGCAATGGAGTGGGCCGGACCGAGTTCACTTCTGGGCGAACAGCATCGGATGTCTGCAACCCAGATGTTCTTGAACTCGCAGTGCATGTCCATCGCGGGTGGTACAACCAATGTTCAGCTCAACATCATCGGTGAGCGAATCCTGGGTCTGCCTCGCGACCCTGAACCGGGAAAGTGACCTGCACATGAGCAATCGCACCTTCGTCATCGGCGTCGGCATGACCAAGTTCGAGAAGATCGAGACCCGCGACTGGGAATACCCGGACATGGTGACCGAAGCCGTCTCGAATGCCCTGACCGATGCCGGGATCGGCTACGGCCAGATTCAGCGTGCTGCGGTCGGTTACGTGTTCAACGCGTCGACAGCAGGACAGCGAGCTCTCTACGAGACCGGTCTGACCGGCATTCCGATCTTCAACGTCAACAACAACTGCGCGACCGGCTCGACGGCGCTGATGATGGCGCGCGAGTGGGTCCAGGCCGGACAAGCCGAGTGCGCCTTGGCCGTCGGCTTCGAGAAGATGACCAAAACGGCGTTGACCGGTAACGGTGAGATGCCCAAGGTCACGACCTTGGACTCTCAGCTGAAGATCATGGTCGAGGATTACGGGTTCGCCCGATCGCCGATGACAGCTCAGCTGTTCGGTAACGCTGCCGTCGAGCACATGAAGAAGTACGGCACCACGGTCGAGCAGATCGCAGCGGTGGCGGTCAAGAATCACAAGCATTCGGTGAACAATCCGTACGCACAGTTCCGTGACGAGTACACCCTCGAACAGGTACTCGGCGACAAGATGATTCACGAGCCGCTGACACGTTCGCAGTGCTCGCCGACCTCGGACGGCGCCGGAGCCGCGATCGTCGTGAGCGAGAAGTTCGTGCGTGAGCACGGCCTCGAAGACCGGGCGATCGAAATCGTCGCACAGGCGTTGACCACTGACACCGAGGCAGCGTTCGCCGAGAAGTCGATGATCGACGTGGTCGGCGCGCCGATGACGGCAGCTGCGGCAGAGCAGGTCTTCGCGCAGGCCGGGATCACCATCGATGACGTCGACGTCATCGAACTGCACGACTGCTTCGCGATCAACGAGATCATCACCTACGAGGGCCTGGGGATGTGCGCGGTCGGAGAAGGCGGAAAGCTCGTCGAATCCGGCGCGACCACGTACGGCGGCCAGTGGGTCGTCAACCCGTCGGGTGGTTTGATCTCGAAGGGACACCCGCTGGGCGCGACGGGCTTGGCGCAGTGCGCCGAACTCACGTGGCAGCTCCGCGGGACCGCGGATGCGCGGCAGGTCGAAGGCGCTCGTATTGGCTTGCAACACAACCTCGGACTGGGCGGCGCGTGCGTCGTGACGGTCTACCGAGCCGGAACTTTGGAGAACTGATGGCTATCGATCTCGAGGTGGCGTTGGCCGCCGAACCGACTGTGCGCGAGGCGTCGTGGACCGATCGCGACGTCATGCTCTACCAATTGGGACTCGGGGCAGGGGTGAATGCTCTCGATCCCGCCGAACTGACCTGGGTGTACGAAAAGGGGCTGAAGGTACTCCCGACGTTTGCAATGGTTGCAGGCCAGGGAGTTTCGGCGGGTGTACTGCCCGCACCGTCGATGAGTATGCCGGGAATCGACATCGATCTGCGAAAGATCCTGCACGGTGGGCAGTCGCTGGCACTTCACGCGCCCATCCCGTCGACGGGTGCTGCCCGTATTTCCTCTCGGGTCGCCGATGTCTGGGACAAGGGAAAGGCAGCTGTGATCGTTCTCGAGACGGCGGCCGAGGACCTGGACGGGAATCCGTTATGGACCACCGGAATGCAGATCTGGGCGCGCGGCGAAGGTGGATTCGGCGGCAACGCCGGGCCCGAAGTTGTTGCCGGGGTGCCTGATCGAGCGCCCGACAAGGTACTGACGTCGAGCACGAGTCCCTCACAGGCGCTGGTGTACCGACTCAGTGGAGACATGAACCCGCTGCACGCTGATCCCTCCTTCGCGAAGATGGCGGGCTTCGATGCACCGATTCTGCACGGCCTCGCGTCGTACGGCATCGTCTGCAAGGCCGTGGTAGACGGGATTCTCGACGGAGATCCGACGCGGGTGAAGAACTACTCGGTGCGGTTTGCCGGTTCGCTCTTCCCCGGCGAATCCATCACCACCTCGGTATGGCAGGACGGCAACACACTGACGTTGGCGGCGACGTGCCCCGAACGCGAGAACTCCCCGGTTCTCACGCACGCAACAATGGAGATCAACTGATGGACCTCGGTTCGCACCCCACAGCAGCGACACATCCGGGCGGCACGATTCTGACGTCGCCGCCGCAGGACGCCCCGGTCGACCGGGCCACGGCAGCAGCGCGTCGCGTTGTCGACGCGATGCTGCGCACCGACCGCGGAAACGCCAATTTGGACCGGGTTGCGGAGGAGCTCAACAGCATTGCCGAGCATCTCGAACAGCACTCACCCGAGGTGGCCGAGCGGTTGATCGACATGTGGAACGGTGAGGGCGTGACTCGTCACGACCCCGTGACCGGCCCCGAGAACGCCATCGCGCCGCCGCTCGTACTGGAAGGGCTCGCTGACGGGTCGGTGCAGGGAGTGGTCACGTTGACGCTGCCGTACCAGGGCCCTCCCGGCCACGTGCACGGCGGTGTTTCGGCGCTGCTGCTCGATCACGTTCTCGGCGTCGCGAACGCCTGGGGTGGAACTTCCGGCATGACAGCACAATTGAGCACTCGGTACCATCGCCCGACTCCGCTGTTCGAGCCACTCACGATCAGCGGCAAATTCCTGTCCAAGGACGGCCGCAAGATTCACACCGTCGGTGAGATCAAAACTGCGGACGGCGAATTGTGTGTGTCGGTAGAGGGACTGTTCATCGACAAGACCGTGCCGCGCCCCAGGTAGGGGCTTCGCCCCCGTGCGCCTTTTTGGTAGTGGGAACTACCAAAAAGGCGCACAGGGGTTCTGACGAAGGAGGGCCCAGTGGGCAAGCTCGACGGACGTGTAGCAGTGGTCACCGGTGCCGGTATGGGCATCGGGCGTGGAGTGGCGGGCGCGTTCGCGCGTGAAGGCGCGTCGGTGTTGGTTGCCGAGATCGACGAGGCAGCGGGCCTCGAAACCACCCAGTGGTTGCGGGACGAATGGGGCGCGGAGGCGGAATTCGTCCGGACCGACGTCACTGACAAAGCTCAGGTTGTTGCCATGGTCGACAAGTCCGTCGAGCGGTTCGGACGCCTCGACATCCTGGTCAACAATGCTTGGCGGACTTTCGGTTTCGCTCGGCTCGAGAAGATGACCGACGAGCAGTTGCGCGGCGGTTTCGACATGGCAGTGATGGCGGCATTCTGGGCGATGCAGGCTGCCCTGCCGGAACTGGAGCGTCACGGCACGGGCCGCGTGATCAACATGTGCAGCCTCAACGGCGTGAATGCTCACATGTACTCGGTGCAGTACAACGCGGCGAAGGAAGCATTGCGAACCCTGACTCGCACTGCTGCCCGCGAGTGGGCTCCCAAGCAGGTGAACTGCAACGTCATCTGTCCCGGTGCGCAGAGTGCGGCGTACAAGCGTGTCGCCGAAGCCAATCCGGAGAACGTGGCAGTGATGGCCGCACAGAACCCGATGGGGCGGATCGGCGATCCCCTCGACGACATCGGCCCCGTTGCGGCCTTCCTGGCAAGTGACGACAGCCGTTACGTCACCGGCAACACCCTCTTCGTCGACGGTGGTGGGCACATCAACGGCGTGCAGTGGGCGCCGACCGTCGACTGATCGACGGCGACTCGGCCGGTGTATCCGGCATCTATTTGGCCGTGAACCCGGCGTCGACCGGCAACGCGATACCTGTGACGTATCGAGCCTGATCCGAAACCAGCCAGGCTATCGCGTTGCTGACGTCGGCAGCTTCGATCAATTCGACGTTCAAGAGGTTGCCCACGTCGGCTCCGCTCGATGTCGGGGAGTCCGCAAACAGCTTCGCGACCGCATCGTTGACGACCATCGGTGTATTCGCACCAGTCGGGTGCACGGAGTTGACACGAATATTGTGGGGAGCAAGCCAGTGCGACCACGTGCGCCCGAGCCCCACGATGGCGTGTTTACTCGCGCAGTAGCCGGCGGATCCGCCGGTGCCGTCACCTCCACGACCGACAAGTCCCAGAGTTGATCCGGTCAGGACTATTGCGCCACCTGTACCTTGTTCGATCATCGCGGGCGCTGCTGCCTGGACGGTATTCCAGACGCCGAATAGGTTGACCTCCATCTGGTCGCGGAAGGCGCGAGCATCGTCGATATCCGGGGACATCATGCCGATACCGGCGTTGGCCAGGACGATGTCGACGCTGCCCAGCTCCGCAATTCCTTCGGATACCGCAGTTCGCAGTGCGGACAGATCGCGAACATCCACTTCTCGCGCGACGATACTTCGTCCCAGGTTCTCGACCGCTGCTGTTGTCTGCCGCAAATCGTCGGCGGTTCCCATCGGGTAGGCCACCGATTCGATCTGACGGCAGATGTCGAGCGCAATGATGTTCGCGCCCTCCTGCGCCAATCGCACGGCGTGGCTCCTGCCCTGACCTCGGGCGGCCCCGGTGATCAGTGCGGTTTTGCCTTCCAACTGTCCGGGCATGCGTGCTCCGTCCGTCGTGAATCATGATTACTCGGTCATGAGTACTGACCCGAGGGGACGGCGAAATTCGTCGCCGGCGACGTAGTCTGAGTTCAGTTACAGCGGGAACTCGCTTCGGAAGAGAAGAGGCTCGGGATGTCCGATTGGGTGAAGAAGGTCGAAGCTGAAGCCAAAGGGCTCCTCGCCGAGGCGGAAGAAGAGCTGACCGTCCTCGAAGGTGTCGACACCATAGATCCGCTTGCCGACGACGATCCGGCACCAGAAGACGGCACCAAGCCGACGTCAGACTGACCCTGCGACCCGTCGGCGCGCCTCGACACCGCTCGGTATCTCAGAACGGTGGCGGGTCGTCCCCGTAGTCGATGGGTTCTCGGCGGGCTCGCGGTGATTTCCGCCGCTTGTATTGAACGTGCTCCTCTGCTCGTTTCTGTATCCGTCGGCGCTGGCGATTGCGTTCACTCTGGATACGGGCAGCTTTGTTCTCCGCCTGGGTCCGCCGATTTCGACCGCCCTGGGGCGGTGTCGGTTCGTGCGATCCAGCCATCAATCCTGCGGGTCGCGTTCGGTAACAATGCCCGGTCGGCGACGTCAGCGACATGGTCCGATCCTCGTTCGACGTGAACCGCCACCGGTCGGAATGCTTGAGGCGATGATGGTTGCGGCAGAACGCACTCATATTCGACGCGACCGTTTTACCGCCGCATTCGGGGTCGCCGTGATGGAACGGTTCATTGTGGTCCAGATCGGAATTCCAGGCCGGGACATCACAATGCAGCCATTGGCAGCTGCCCGCGATGATCCGTAACCAGGTATCGAGAACGGCGCCCGGTCGGTAGACGCGCGCCGAAGCAGGCACCGGCTCTGCGACGTCATCAGCAGGTGCTCGGACGTTTCGAATTACGGCGTCATGGGCGATATCGCGAGCATGCTCAGCGCTGATCACCCCGTACCCGTCGAGGTGGGCGGGCTCGCCGCCACCGTGCAGAGTGGAATCAGTCATCACGACGTGAACCACGGGCCGACGAACGACAACACCACCGCTACGATCCTGCGGGCAATCAGCTCGGCCACAGTTGCACGGCAAGAATTGTGATCCGTTGGTCAACTCGAAGAGCGCGTCGGCTCGTCGCTGCTCGTACGTTCGTGAGTCGTTTCGGCATACCGACACTGCCAACTCGCGTAGTCGGCCGTCGAATGCCCTAGCCTGCTCTGCCGGAACGCTTCCCAAGATCTTTGCCATCCCGTCCTCGGCAGCGCTGACCCCGACGAAGCGATCGGTGAGAGCACGGCGTCGGCGTTCTCGCATACCTTCCGGGTCCACCATCGCCACGATCCGATCGATCGCCGCTGTCAGTCGTCTTCCCGTCAAGCCCGTTCCGCCTGCTACTGGTGGGGCGAGAACCTGCTCGAGCAGTAGTCGTTCCACCTCGTCGATCAATTCGTCTTTCACGTTCGCGGTCGCGGAATCGATCAAACCAACTCGGTACAGATCCAACTCGCCACGCGCCATCGCCGCTCGAGTGCGATGCAGACGAGTCTTTAACGAGAACCCCAACCCGATCAGCTTGCCGGCAGCCGCGCGACCCATCGTCAGTGACGCACCGACTTCCGATTCAGCCAACTCGTGTGCGGTCGACGACCACGCACCACTGGCGACATGCTCCGAGCTTCGCCGCGAAAAGAACTCGGCAATCACAGCGAGCTTGCGTTCGACCAGCATCGCCTCGCATGCATGCAGATCGGTCATGAGATCAACCAGCGCACAATCAGTTTCGGTACCGGTCAGCTGTGCTGAGATACCGAAGAGCTCTGTTGTCGGGTTGAACATGCATCCATTCTATTCGAATGTGTGTTCGATGCGAACTGAATTCTCAAATCAGTCGGAATAGTCCGAATCGGCCGAAATGCTTATTGTGCTTGTGTTTTGGATCCTGTTCATTCGAAACTCGAACGTGATTGTCGTGCCACTGTGTAAGTATCGGCTTGTGGCAGACAACGCGGTGAAACTCAGTGAACAGTCGCTTGTGCTCTTCATGGACTATGGACAGATTTACATATACGGCGACGATGACGGTTTCGGGAGGGAAACGGACCTGCTCGAACTCGCGATGGCTTCGCGCCCTGCGTACAGTGAGGGCACAGTTGTGATTGTCCTGAGCCCGCACCAGAACAACTTCAACATGCATACAACGGTCGAAGTCTGGTCCTCCCGACCCACATCCGATCGCGAGAAATGGCAGCAGGTCAGTGAGTCGTTTCTGACGGTTGGTCCGCAGGGGTCAATCAGCTTTGATTCACCTCCGGGTGGGGAGTTCATTGTCTGTGATGTACCCGAGGGGTCATATCTGGTCGAGATTGCCGGCCGCGGTTTTGTAAACTACGGCTGGCCCGGATCGACGGAACCCGGAGATGTTTGGCGGGTGCATATGTGGCCTGCAGGTGGTGACGAGGTGCGGCCATCGCTGCAGTGGGACATGCCGGGATATGGCGTTCCTGTGGACGAACCGATACCTGAACCGATTCCTCGTCCACAACGGGACATCGAGTCGAAATGGATAACGATTTACGGCGAGAACGGCGAGCCGTCCAGGGTTGTGCAAATCAGTGACCTCCGCGCCGAAGCTGCTGAACGAGAGCGGCAGGAGTGGGGAGGAGATCCGATGCCTGAACTCGAACGATTCCAGTCCGGCAAAGAACTAGCTCGTATGGACCGACCACTTGTCGAAGCGGTCGTCCGCATGAACGTCGCGACTCTTCGTCGACTCGCGTTTTGGGCCGCTGTGCAGGCGTATGAGCATGCGGGATTAGCCGACAGGGATTGGGTTCGTCCGGCCCTCAACGCTATGCATGTGGGACAACAACTTCCGGAACCCTTCGGAAATCGCACAGCGGCATTCGAGCACCTATACGAGGAGGAATTCGGTGCGGGGACCGACAATGTGGAGTTGGAAGTCAAGATCGATAGTGGACCATTCGCCGCAACCGGAGTCCAATCCGTTCGATCACGGGAATATTCATGTCCCGTCCTACGCTCTCAATGCGATTTTCGACGCGATCGAATCGGACCCGTTGACCGCAGCGGTCAATGCATTGGGAACGGCAGCAGTCACGTTCGGGAAGGATATCCGCATGTTGTTCGCGAGAGCGCGAGTTGAATTCGACCTCGAAGACTGAACCCCAAGTTATTCAAGGGACCTTCGTAGTGCGGTGAGCGGATCCGAGGCATCTCGACGCCCACGCGGACCAGGCCCTTCGGGGTTGACGAAGCGGCCCTCGTCCGAGCGAGTCCACTCGCGTACGGCCCATCTCTCCTTGATCGCCCAACGGCCGTCGCGTCGCTCCATGTGGTCGATGAACCGCGCACCACTGGTGAAGTTGATCATTCCGATGTCTTCGGGCCCGCCCCAGTGTGTGGACATCGAATATGCCTCGCTGATCGCGTGGTCGCCGTGCAGTTCGACCAGGTGGTTGCCGATGTGGTGCATCGTGCCGCCGATCGCGGAGAGTTTTGTTGTGGCCCAGGCGATGTACTCGTCGATGGTGCCGTCGAATCCGGTGTGATGGTCGATCGCGTCCGGGTGGTAGGCGCTGCGGACGAGATCGAAGTCGAGGCGATCGATGCCGCGGCAGTACGTCAGAACCACCTCACGAATTGCCTGCTTGTCGATGAGATCCTGCAGTGCCTGGTCCATGTCACGCCTCCTTGATGCTGGTCATCCAGTCGAGTAATTCCGGTAGTTCTTCGGCAGCGCAATCGAATACGGCAGGCCGAAGCACCACGGCAGACGCGCCGCGGTCGGACCAGTCCAGGACCTTGTCAGCGGTTGCCGAGAGGTCGACGGACCGATTGTCGCGCCGAACCGGCGCCGCAGACACTTGCACACGTGCGGTATCCGGCTCGCGGTCGTGGGCTTCGAACGTGTTGCGCAGCAATGTGACACTGTCGGTGAACGTTCCCAGGTCGGTCGGGTTCACGGTCCAACCGTCGGCGACGCGTGCGATGCGGTCGAAGTTCCGCCGGCTTGGTCCGAAACCGAAGAGCACCGGTATTCGGGGTTGGATCGGCAGCGGGAGGCTGTGGTGGTTCTCGAAGGCGAAGTCGCGTCCCTTGAAGGTGGCCGGAGCATTGGTCCACAGTTCGCGACACGCTGCGACAGCCTCCTCCATGCGCCCGAATCGCGCGTCGAAAGGCATGTTGGTAGCGGTGTATTCGGCTTCTTGCCAACCGACGCCGAAACCCATGACGGCTCGACCTTCGGACAATGAGTCGAGAGTTGCAACCTGTTTGGCAAGCACGGCGGCTGGGCGAACAGTGGCGATCAGAACCGATACTCCGAGGCGAGCGCGTTCGGTCACCGCGGCGATGGAGGAAAGAAGTGAAATCGGTTCGTACCAAGGGTGATCCAACGGGAACAGGAAGTTGTGTTCGGCTACCCGCTGAGCGTGTGCTTCGGCATTGAACCCGAGATGATCGCCGGTGCAGATCAGATCGATCCCGGCACGGTCAGCACGCGCGGCGAAGTCCAGAACCGGGCGAATCTTGCCGTCGAACAGGGCCTCGAGGCCCAAGATGTTGACGCCGATTTCCACAGTCGTCGTTCCTCTACAGTGCCCGCTTGGCATGCGCGGACATCTCGCCCATGTTGTCCAGACAGAAGAGTCTCGAGCTGAACTGCCACGACCCGTCGACGCAGGTGAAGCGATCGAAGTAGCGCCCCGCCAGAATGGGTTGCAGGGCAAGATCTTCGGTACCTTGGATGACCGTGACGTACGAGAGTGCCGTCGCTGATTCACCGTCGACTGCGATTCGCGTGTTGGTCAGCAGATGTTTGGTTCGTGGAACCGGCGGATCACCGTACATTCGAATGAAGCCGCTGCAGGCTGCGAACACTGCGTCGGCGTCGGACGAAATGAGCGTGATGGCAACCCCGTCCGGCCCGCACTGCCCGTAGTCGGACGAGGCGAACAATGCAGCGACTTCACGCAATCGGCCCTGATCGATCAGATGCGTGTACTCGCAGAGCAGGTCACGGATCGCCGACTCGGCGACGATCCGTGACAGCTCCGTGGTCATACGGTGATCTCGCGCCGAACCATCTTGCCGGTTGCATTGCGAGGCAACAGATCGCTGGTGATGCGCCACTTCGACGGCACCTTGAAGTAGGACAGTCGCTCGGCGGCGTAATCACGCAGCTCCGCCTCCGTTGTGGCGGCTCCGGGACGCAGGACGACCACGGCGGACACTTCCTGGCCGAGGTCGGGGTGCGGCATGCCGATGACAGCGCACTCGATCACGTCGGGGTGTTCGTCGAGCGTCTGCTCGATCTCGGTGGGGTAGACGTTCTCGCCGCCGCGCAGGATCAGGTCGGAACGGCGACCGGTGAGACGGAGACGCCCGTTCTCGATGACGCCGAAATCGCCGGTGCGGAGCCAGCGTCCGGGGGCAATTGCCGACTCGGTCGCCTCGTCGTTCTCCCAGTATCCGAGCATGACGAAGGGGCTGCGTACGCACACTTCACCTTCGATGCCGTCCGGCAGCCATTCGCCGAAGGGATCGCGAATCTCCATCGAGACGGTGATGATCGGACGCCCGAGAGTGCCTGGGAACTCTTCGAGTTCGGCGCCGACGGCGACCGCAATGGCGGTGCTGCATTCGGTGAGGCCGTAGCTGTCGACCAGAGCATTGCGTGCGAACGGCACCTGCTCCTTGAGGCGTTCTTTGAACGCGGGCGACGACGGCGCGGATGCCAGCGAGAATGCAGTCAGCGAAGAGACGTCGTACTTGGCGATGTTGCCGTGCTCGAGTAGCCGCGATGCCATCGTGGGGACAGCACCCCAGTTGGTGACACGCTCGCGTTCGACCAACCCGAGCACCTTGTCGACGTCGAATCCGCCCTCGGTCAGGATGACGGCACTGCCCGTCGCGAGACGGGGAACCACCAGATTGTGAAGGCTGGCGATGTGGAAGAGCGGGGAGGTGAGTAGATAACGCAGTGGGCTCGGCTTGGAAGCGTCGTACTCACGGCCGGTGAATGCGGCGCCGATCGCGTCGCTGTACTTGTGGTAGTCGACGACGGCCATCACGTTGCGGTGCGAATGGAGTGCGCCCTTGGGGCGGCCGCTGGTACCACTGGTGAACAGGATGACGGCGGGGTCGTCCTCGTCGATGTCGGTGCTCGGCACGTCGGAGCCTGCATACTCCGCGATGAGCGCGGGCAGATCCTCTTCCATGGTGAGGACCGTGATGTCTGCCGGCAGTTCGGGGAGGGCGGCGCCGCGCTTGGCGTCCACGACCAGAACCTTCGGACGTGAGAGCTCGATCCCGTGGGTGACCTCGCGCGGAACCCACCAACCGTTGAGACCGACAGCGATCGCGCCGAGCGCCTGCGTCGCGAAGAACGTCATGACCCATTCGGGAGTGTTGGCAGCGAGGATGCCCACACGGTCGCCCTTGCGGACTCCGTACTTGTCCCGCAGAGCAGTTGCCAGCGCGGCAACGGAATCGGCATGCTCGGTGAACGAGATTCGACGATCGCTGGTGACGAGATAGTCGCCGTCGCCCCAGGCGCGAGATGCCGAGATGAGTTCACCGATGGCGTGACCGCGGTTCTTCATCACAGGCATGACGGTGCCGAGAACCTCTTCTTCGACGATCTCGAATGGCCCACCTGGACCGGTGAGGCGTGAGACCGCCTGGTCCAGAAGCAACTGCGGATCTGCGGGGGCAGTCATGGAATGGCCTTTCGTATTGTGGCGCTTTTCACGTCACAAAATCTCACGAGAAAATCATATCTGTGGCGGCGGTTACCACTGAGCGAGACTGGGACGGTTCCGGCTCTGAGGCGTCGATACGTTCGAGTCGTATCGCAGTTGGAGTAATCGACATTCCGATATCGACTAGGACACAGGACACGATGACGAACACCGCCACCGAAGCATCTTCGAATGCAGCTCTTGCAGCTCCTCAGCGCGAGGACGTCGCGCAGATGTTGATCGACCGTCTCGGTGATCAGCACCTGGGTCTGCGGACGCGGACGCAGGACTGGAGCTGGGACGAGGTGGTGCGCGAGAGCGCAGCGCGCGGCTCGCTGGCGAAGTCGCTTCGCGCGCCCGGACCGTTTCACATCGGCGTACTTCTCGAGAACGATCCGGAGTTCCTGTTCTGGCTCGGCGGCGCGGCCCTGACCGGGGCCACGATCGTCGGCATCAATCCGACCAGGCGTG
Source organism: Rhodococcus sp. KB6 (assembly GCF_001445685.1). NCBI lineage: Bacteria > Bacillati > Actinomycetota > Actinomycetes > Mycobacteriales > Nocardiaceae > Rhodococcus > Rhodococcus sp. KB6. The sequence goes on from NZ_LNAK01000043.1 coordinate 172,406, forward strand.
GAGCTGAACTCGAGGCTGAGGTCCGGTACGTCGACTGCCAGCTGATCGTCACCGACAAAGCAGGCTACGAGAAGCTTGCCGGCCTGGACCTCGGGCTGACCGAAGATCGTTTCGTCCTCGTCGACGACGCGTCGTACCCGGACAGGATTGCAGCACATCACGTCGAGTCGCCTCAGATCGACCTCGGTGTCGACGCGTCGACGCTGTTCTTGCTTCTCTTCACCTCGGGCACCACCGGAATGTCCAAGGCAGTGCGGTGCAGCCAGGGGCGTCTGACGCGGTTGGCCTACGCGAACTGCGCCAAGTACGACATCGACCGCGACGACGTCTGCTACTGCTGCATGCCGCTCTTCCACGGCAACGCGTTGATGGCTCTGTGGGCGCCGGCCCTTTCGCAGGGAGCTACGGTCTGCCTCGTTCGTAAGTTCACGGCCTCGGGATTCATGCCGGACGTTCGGTTCTACGGCGCAACATATTTCACCTACGTCGGTAAGGCCTTGGGGTATCTCATGGCGACGCCGGAACTGCCCGACGACATCGAGAACACCCTCACCCACGGCTTCGGGACCGAGGCGTCGCCGGGGGACAAGGCAGAGTTCATCCGTCGTTTCGGTGCACAACTTTTCGAGGGATACGGTTCGAGTGAAGGTGCCGGTTCAGTAGTGCTCGATCCGAACCAACCTGCCGGAGCGCTGGGCCGTCCCGCGAGCGAGAACATCGTCATCGTCGATCCCGATACGCGCGAAGAGCGACCCCGCGCAATTCTCGACGAGCACGGTCACGTGCTGAACCCCGACGAATCCATCGGCGAGATGGTCGACAAGGCCGGATCGAAGAAGTTCGAGGGGTACTACAAGAACGAAGACGCGATCGCCGAGAAGATTCGCCACGGTTGGTACTGGACAGGCGATCTCGGCTACGTCGACGAGGCCGGCTTCATCTATTTCGCGGGACGCAAGGGCGACTGGATCCGCGTCGACGGTGAGAACACCTCGGCTTTGATGATCGAGCACATCCTGCGTCGGCACCCCAAAGTGATTGCCACGGGTGTCTTCGCGGTACCGGATCCGCGTTCGGGTGATCAGGTCATGGCTGCGATCGAGGTCGCCGATCTCGCCGATTTCGATCCGGTCGAGTTCGCCGACTACCTTGCCGCGCAGGCGGATCTGGGTACCAAGGCAGCGCCACGATTTGTTCGCGTTTCGACCGACCTGCCCGTCACGGGCTCCAACAAGGTACTCAAACGTGAACTTCAAGCCGATCGCTGGCGGACCGACGAACCAGTGTTCCACTGGGTGGGCCGAGGCACTCCCGAATACACGTTGATGACCGAAGCTGACGTGGTGAACCTGGAGAAGGAGTTCGAGACGCACGGCCGCACGCGGTTCCTGTGAGTGAAGTTGCGCTGGTGACCGGCGCTTCCCGGGGGATCGGCCGAGAGTGCGCGCTGGCATTCGCGCGCGCCGGATTCGACGTTGCAATCACTGCTCGCACCGTTCGTGAAGGAGAGGGGCGGGCAGCCCCGCGAACGAGGCAAGGCGAGCAAGTGATTCCGGTGCCCGGCAGCCTGGAGACGACGGTTGCCGAGATCGAGTCCTTCGGTGTGCGCGCATTGGCCGTTCCGATGAACCTGCTCGATCTGGCATCCGTCCGCGGCGCCGGTGAACGGGTGCTGGCCGAGTGGGGACGTGTCGACGTGCTGGTGAACAACGCCTATGCGCAGACTGTCGGAAACATGGACCGGGTGCTCGACATCGAGATCGACGACGCTCAGGCGATGGCGATCGGGAATTATCTGCACCAACTCGCTCTGGTCCAGGTGATACTCCCGTCGATGATCAAGAGCGGCAACGGCGTAGTGGTCAATCTGGCATCGGGCTCGGCGACCATGGATCCGCCTGCGCCTCCCGGCGAGGGTGGTTGGGGTCTGTCGTACGCCGCGTCGAAGGCGTCGTTCGGACGTATTGCCGGAGCGATCAACTCCGAGTACCGAGACGCCGGAATCAAAGCGTTCAACCTGAGTCCGGGATTTGTCATCACGGAATCAGGGAAAGCCCGTGGTGGCGCGGACGCAATCGTGGACGCCGGATTTGCGGCCACACCGGCATCCGTACCCGCTGCAGCGGCGGTGTGGCTTGCAACAGATCCCGATGCGGACCGGTACCTCGGTCGCGTCGTGGATGGTCCGAAATTGATGGCGACACTGGAGGAAACGGTATGAAGCTCGGCGTGGTCGTTCCGGTCGAACTGGGTCGAAGCGGAGACCCTGATTGGATTCTGCAATTCGCCCGTGCGGCCGAGTCGCTGGGTTTCGACGAGATCTCGGCAGTGGAGCACTCGGTGGTCATCGCCGACACCGAGAGCGAGTACCCCTATTCTCCGACCGGAAAATCGCATCTTCCCGATGACTGCGACATCCCGGATCCGCTCGAACTGCTTTCGTTCGTGGCGGGTGCCACAACCACTTTGGGCTTGTCCACTGGAGTTCTGGTGCTGCCCAATCACAATCCGGTAGTGCTCGCCAAACGATTGGCGACGCTCGATCGCCTTTCCGGTGGGCGATTGCGCATCTGCCTCGGCCTGGGATGGATGAAGGAAGAGATCGAGGCGTGCGGCGGTGACTTCGAGCGCCGCGGCAAGGTAGCCGATGAGGCCATCGCGGTGATGCGTTCACTCTGGGCGGGCAAGGAAGCGGTCGATTTCGACGGCGATTACTTCTCGTTCAAGGGTGCGTACAGCTGGCCGAAGCCGCACCGCGAATCCGGAGTTCCGCTCTACATCGGTGGACACAGTCTCGCTGCTGCTCGGCGAGCAGGCCGGTTGGGTGACGGTTTCCAGCCGCTGGGACTGGCCGGTGAAGATCTCGACAAGGCTGTAGCGGCGATGAAAGCGGCTGCGGTGAAGGCAGATCGAGATCCTGCCGACGTATCGCTGGTACTCGGTGCGACACTGCCCAGGCTCGACGAAGCGAAACTCGACTGGGCACGCGGGTTGGGAGCCGATCGAATCGTGTTGTCCGCGAGTCGTCGTGGCACGTCGCTGGAACTGATCATCGACGAAATGGCCGAATGCTCGAAGCGGCTGGGGCTGAGTAACTAGGAGTGCGGGCGTGACCGGCAGCCATCGGAGCGGCTGCCGGTCATTGCTGTCGGAACGTCGATCAGTTATTGCTTGGTCAGCAATTTGCTCCGGAGCTTTGCGATCGTGTCGGCGTCAAGTTTCAGCACGTCCTGCGAAAACTTCTCCCACCCACCGAACTGGTCGCGAATCTTGTCGAGTACTGGCTGAATCTGGCTGGGACGCTGCTCCATCAACGGTTTCAACAGATCGACATCGATTCCTTTCGAAGACAGAAACGTGTAGGTCTGTTCGTTCTTGGCTTTGTTGTAGGTGTTCGACAGGACGAAGTCGTCGACGATGGTCTTGTCAGGAACACCCAGAATGCCGAGAAGTAGAGCTGTCATCAGTCCAGTGCGGTCTTTGCCTGCCGTGCAGTGGTAAGCGACTGCGGACTCGGAATCGGCGATGGTCCGTAGGGCTTGGGAATACCCGGCCATTCCGTCAGGCTTGGACAGTTGGTCGACGGCGCCGGTGTCGCTGATCCGGACGGCTTCACCGCCCCCGAGCACCTGCTCCACGATTGCAGGGTCACCAGATTTCAGGGCACTCGTAATCGCTGTGGCAAGAGCCTGAGTGCCGGCATCCAGGACTGCCGTGTTGACCACTTTCACGTTCGCGGGAACCTTGTCTGCTCCGTCCTTTGCGATCTCGCTGTCACCTCGGAAATCGACAACGGTCCGGATGCCTGCGTTCTCGATCGTTTGTTGATCGTCAGCAGTCAGATCGCTCAAGCGGTCGCCACGAAAAACCAGGCCCCACTTGACTGATCGGCCGTCGGCTGTCTCGTATCCGCCGACATCACGCACGTTGGCTGCGCCCTGCAGCGTCACGTGGCGGGTTGACGCGATGGTGGAAGTGCCGTCCTCGTCTATGACCTCGAAGTACCAGCGTGACAGTGGGTCGAGGCCGTCGACCTCAGTGGAGAAGCCGTCGACCGTGCCAATTTCCTTTCCTTCTGCGGCTGGGTTTTTCGGGTCGGTGGCGGCGAATACACGCACCTTTTCCGAGCCGCCGTGTTCCCAGACCAGTGAGTAGTGTCCGGCGGACGCTGATGTCACGTCGAGGTCGGTCGGCGTTTTCGCCGACTCGGCCTTGCTGCATGCGCCGAGTACGAGCATGAGTCCTGCCGCCGACAGCGCAAGAACTCGAGTTTTGCAAGTAGCCATGGGTCCTCCGAATCCAATTGGAAATCGGAGGCTACGCACCAGTGATCACTGTGTCGTGACCGTGTTGTGCAGAGCGGGAAAACTGCAGGCTGGAGTGCTTGTCGCCGATGATGATCAGGGATGGGCCAGCCCGTTCAGGAGCATCGCGCCGACAAAGATGGCACTGCTTGCGCGGGCGCTGCAGGACGGGTTGATCGCAATCGACGAACTCTGATCGAAGCGCGAGCGATCGGGTGCGTCGATCCGGGAGTCAGTCGAGGGCGGTGGCGTCGGTTGTCGGCGTCTTGGTGCCGGGAGTCGCTTCGATGTCGAGAACGACCTGGCTGTCGGTGGCTTCTTCGGGGAAGACGTACCGACGCATGGCCCACCAGCGGAAGGCCGTCGCCAGCAGGGTCCCGATGATCGATCCGCTGATGAAGTCCGCGAAGTTTTCCATCAACACCGACACCTCGGGTTGACGCAGATGGAACACGTACCGGGAGGTCCAGAGTGGTACCTGGTTGATGGCCAAACCGATACCCGCGACGATGAAGAACAGAGCGGCCTCGTGATGGCGCTGTCGACCACCGCGCTGCGCAAACGACCATTCGCGGTTGAGGACGTAGGACAGAACCGTCGCGATCAGGACCGCAAGGATGTTGGCCGTCACCGGGTGCTGAGGCAGAACCGTCCACTTGATGCCGAAGAACAGCACCGTGGTGACGATGAAGGCGATGCCGCCGACCACCAGGAACTTGAGCATTTCTGCGTGCGGCAGGACGCGCACGAGAACCCGCTCAGGAAGCCTATTGACCATCTTTTCGACAAACGCCATTGTTCGAGGCTAACCCTGAATACGACCGAGGGCACAAATCGTCGATGCCCGTGTCGGCAAGATCATCAGAATCCGTACCCGAGAATTGCGGGCTTCTGCGCGTTGAAAGCGAAGTCGAAATTCACGATCTCCTGCGGATCGGACGCGTGGAGTCGGTGCGCCGCCGCGAAGGTCTTGGCCTGGTGCTCGCCCAGGTACAAGCTGCTCAGGACATCAGAGGGCATCGTGATCGCAGGCACCGCGTCAGTGGCCGTACAGGTGGCCTTGCCGCCCTTGACCTGAAGTGCAAAAGTTCCGCCGGCCTTCAGGAACGGATCTTCGACCTTGATGACTGTGTCCAGGTCAGCAGCATATTCACGAGCCGCGAGAGCCGCGGGAACGTCCATGATGCGCAGCCACAGTCGATCGGAGCGCGTCGTCGTCCGGGCAAGGCGGTAGTCCGTGAGCATCAGCCGGAGTGGATCGGCAGGATGCTGGCGTGTCTCGATCCGGGTGACGAGGTCGAGGCCGCAGATCGTGCGCCACAGCGCCGCGTGCGCATCTTCGGTGATCGTCACGAACTCGTCGATCCGGGCGATGCTGTCGCGGCCCTCGCTCGTGTGCCGGTAAGCGATGTATCCGTCCGCGTGTGTCAGAAAGAACAGTCCGGAGGCGCCGTCACGATCCTCGGACGGGTCGGCGAACATGTGGTCCCAGAGTGGTTGCGGACGGACCTGCGCGCCGGGAGTCTGCAGTCGCCAGCGGTCGTAGATCTCGGGAAGAAGCGTCGAGGCAGCTTTGATGTCGACGATGGACACGCCACCATTGTCGGGCACCTCGGGGCGGAATCGTGCGAAGCGGCGATCGAGGGTGATGCCTTCGCTGAAGGTGGCCGGGCCGTATCCGAAGCGGTTGTAGATGCCGGCCTCGCTGGCCGTCAGGGCGGCAAGCGGTGCTCCGGTCGACTCGATGTGGGCATGAAGCGCAGTGAACATCGAGCGTAGGACGCCACGACGACGGTGAGTCGGGGCGACGGATACCCAGGTGATTCCGCGCGTGGGGAGTTGGCGTCCGCCGGGCACGGTGAATTCCATGTCGATTTCGATGGCCACGCCGACGGGTAGGTCACCGTCGACGGCGAGGATGATGTCCTCGGGCTTGTAGAGCGCCTTCGTCAGTTCGCTGACCGCGGGAGACGGGTGAAAACCGAACCCCACCGAGTCGAGTAGTTGGAGAGCCGGCCAGTCACTCTCGGTAGCGGTGCGGATGGTGATCTTGTTTTCGGGGCTCACGTGTATCGACTCTGGCATAGATTGCACGAAGACGCACATGAATATCGGGGCTGACGTTTCCGCACCGGCTCCCAGGGGTACCGCCCGACGGACCAGTCCTGCGGCACGGAGAAAACCGATACGGAGAAACACTGTGGCGATCACCGACATCAAGGAATATGCCCATCTCACCGAGGAAGACGTCGAGGCACTCGGGCGCGAGCTGGATGCCATTCGGCTCGACATCGAAGAGAAGCGCGGCGCGCACGATGCTCGATACATCCAGCGGACGATCGCGTTTCAGCGCTCTCTGATGGTGGCCGGCCGCATCGTCTTGTTCGCCAGCAAGAAGAAGCCTGCCTGGATTCTGGGGACTGCGCTCCTGGGGGTCGGCAAGATCATCGAGAACATGGAACTCGGTCACAACATCATCCACGGCCAGTGGGACTGGATGAACGATCCCGAGATTCACTCGAGCAACTGGGAGTGGGACAACACCTGCCCGTCCTCGGGATGGAAGCACTCGCACAACTTCACCCATCACAAGTTCACCAACATCGTCGGACTGGACAACGACGTGGGCTACGGAATCATGCGCGTCACGCGCGATCAAAAGTGGCACGCCGACTACCTCTTTCAACCGATCACGAATTTTGTGCTCGCGACCCTCTTCGAGTGGGGAGTGGCACTGCATCACCTCGAAACGGACAAACTCCGCAAGGGTGAGGTGAAGTGGTCCGAGAAATCGGAGATGGCCAAGGACGTCGGTAAGAAGATCGCGCGTCAGGTGGCGAAGGATTACATCCTGTTCCCCGCCCTGACCGGCCCCGCGTGGAAGACCACGTTGACGGCGAACGTCGTTGCGAACCTCATCCGAAACTACTGGAGTTACGCCGTCATCTTCTGCGGGCACTTTCCCGACGGTGCCGAGAAGTTCACGCTCGAGGAATTCGAGAACGAATCGCGCGCTCAGTGGTACCTACGACAGATGCTGGGCTCTGCCAACTTTCATGCCGGTCCCGTCATGGCCTTCATGAGCGGCAACCTCTGCTACCAGATCGAGCATCACTGCTTCCCGGATCTGCCGAGCAATCGGTACTCGGAAATCGCGGTGCCGTTGCGCGACCTGTGTGACAAGTACGACCTCCCGTACACGACCGGGCCGCTGTGGAAGCAGTACGGATTGACTCTGCGCACCATCTGGAAGTTGTCGCTGCCCAACAGGTTTCTCTCGGCTTCCCAGGACGACGCTCCGGAGACGCACTCGGAGTTGAAGTTCCGCATCCGAGGCGGAATCAAGGAAGTGTTCGGCGTCGATCCGCAGACGGGTAAGCGGCGCGGACTGCGAACAGCGATCGCGATGGTCTCGAGCTGATCAGTTACCGCTTGTGCGCCATTGAACGAACCACGAGATCGCCGGTCGACTGGATTGCCTGCACCAGCACGATCAAGATCACGACTGCGACGAACAGCACCGGTGTGTTGAATCGTTGGTAGCCGTACTTGATTGCGAAGTCGCCGAGTCCACCGGCGCCGATGGCACCTGCCATGGCCGAGAAGCCGATCAGCATCACCGCCGTCAGGGTTGCTCCTGCTACCAATCCCGGAACGGATTCGGGCAGTAGCACCTTGGTGATGATGTCTTTGTCGGTGGCGCCCATGGACCGCGCTGCCTCGACGCGTCCGGAATCGACTTCACGCAAGGCGTTCTCGACGACGCGCGCAAAGAAGGGCACCGAACCGATGGTCAGCGGGACGATCGCTGCCGTGGCGCCGAGCGCTGTTCCGACGATCGCCCTCGTTGCCGGGATGAGGAGCACCAACAAGATGACGAACGGCAGCGAACGGCCGATGTTCACCACGGTGCCCAGAACCGAATTGAGGACGCGGTTGGGACGGATTCCGTCGGGCGCGCTCGCGTGCAACAGAACACCGAGAGCGATACCGATGATCACGGTGAGCACGAACGAGACACCGACCATGTAGAGCGTGTCGAGTAGGGCTTCCCATGCTTCGCCCAGGGAATCCTGCCAGGACGTCTTGTTCATGAGAACGTCACCTTCACTCCGCGCTGCGAAAGATGTTCTTCGACAGACTTTCTTGTCTCTTCGTTGCTGACGAGTCCCGTGTGCGAGGCGAACTCCACGCGAAGGCGACCGACCTGATGGGATCCGATGTCCTCGATACCGCCGGAGATCACGGTGACGTCGACGTCGAGATCTCGTGAGAGTTGGGAAATCACGGGTGAGGTGGACAGTGAATCGACAAAGGTGAGGAGCGCCGGAATTCCGGTCTTGGACGTTCGTACCGTTCCGGTCGGCAGTAGCGCCTCTCCGAGGGGTGAGTCCGGGTCTGCGACCAGTTCGGTGAGCGTTCCCTCGTCGACGATGCGGCCCTGATCGATCAGCGCAGCGCGATGGCAGATCCGTCGAACCACGTTGAGCTCGTGGGTGATCAGAACAATGGTCACACCGAGTCGTCGATTGAGATCGGCGAGCAGGTCGAGGATCGAATCGGTTGTGTCCGAGTCGAGGGCGCTGGTGGCCTCGTCGCACAGGAGGACGTCGGGTGAAGCCGCCAAGGCTCTCGCGATGCCGACGCGTTGTTTCTGGCCGCCGGACAGTTGCGAGGGGAAGGCGTCACGTCGGTCTTCCAAGCCCACCAACTCGATCAGCTCGTCGACGCGGGCACGTCGATCTGCCCGAGAGTATCCCGCCACTTCGAGAGGGAAGGCGATGTTGGCGGCGACCGAACGGGAATGCAGCAGGTTGAAATGCTGGAACACGACCCCGATCCGCTTGCGTGTGTCGCGCAGTTGCGCTGGACTCAGCGCGGTCAGATCGGTGTCGCCCAACAGAATTCGGCCACTGGTCGGGCGTTCGAGCAGGTTGAGGCAGCGCAGCAAAGTCGACTTGCCGGCGCCGCTCTTGCCGATGATGCCGAAGATTTCGCCGTCTTCGATTTTCAGGGATACGGAATCGAGTGCATGCAGAACTTTTGTGCCGCTGCGGTATTCCTTGGAGACCGATTCGATCGAGAAGACCATGACGGGTCTCGATCAGGTAGCGCTGGCCGGAATGACCGAGCCCTGATAGGTCTGCTCGATGAACGTCGCGACGTCGGCGGACGTCAATGCCTCGGCCAACTTCTGTACTCGCGCATCGTTTTCGAGCGAGGTGCGTACGGTCAGGACATTGGCGTACGGGTTGCCCTCGGCCTTCTCGAGCACCAGGGCGTCCTTGGCCGGGTTGAGGCCACCTTCGATTGCGTAGTTGCCGTTGATGATTGCGAGATCGACATTTCCGTCGTCGAGCGTGCGCGGCAGCTGCGGGGGATCGACCTGGGTAAACGTGAGTCCCTTGGGGTTGTCGATGATGTTCTTCTCGCTGATCTGCGTGATGTCGGTGCCGGGGGCGCCCAACTGCTGATCGAGCTTGATCAAACCGGCCTGCTGCAGCAGGTACAGCCCACGGGCGAAGTTCGTCACGTTGTTGGACAAAGCGACCGTTGCGCCCTGGCGCAGGTCGGCCACGTTGGTGACCTTCTTGGAATATGCACCGAGGGGCTCGACGTGGACCTTCGCCACGGCGACCAGGTCGTCGACACCCTTTTCCTTCGACCACGATTCCTGGTACGGCACGTGCTGGAAGAAGTTGGCGTCGGTGTCTCCGGCTTCGAGCACCTCGTTGGCGTCGAGATCGCCGGTGATCTCGCTGACCTCGATCTTGGTGTCACCGAGCAGGCCCTTTTCTTCGACGAACTTCAGGATCTCGGCGTGCGGAACCGAAGAAGCGACGATGCGAAGAGGTGCGTTCTCGTCGGAGGAGTTGTCGCTCGAGCACGCGGCTACGGTTCCGACTGCGACGGCGGCCACTGCGAAGGCAGCGAGGAATCTTCTGGTGCGCGAGCGTGACATGTGAATCTCCAAGACATAGCCGAACGCACGCCGAGATGGCGTGACAGTTGCTGAACGCTAGCCCGGTAAACCTCCCGTGAGGAGATACAGAATCACCGCGATTTTTTCATGTACCTATTGTCCGAGCAGGATGACCGGAACGTCCTCGGCAAAATCGACTACCAGTTCGCGACGCGAGAACAGCCAGGTGCCGTCGATCTTTTCGAAGCTGTCCTGGTAACGAATCTCGATCCGGTTGTCCCGGTGGCCCTCGCCCCGCGGATAGATGTGGTGAGCGGAGCAGTAAGCCTCACCGTGTGCGGTGGTGGGGCCGTCGAGGTCGAGGATCTGCTGCTCGACGATGTGCCGGGTCGAGTGCAGATGTGAGACGGCATCGACCACCGAACTGCTGACGACGGAGTTCCCACGTATCTCCGTCGGCGCACCCGTTCCGTTCAGTGCCGGCGGCAAGACGAATGCCACGTCGTCAGTGAAGAGAGCCGCAAGTGCAGTGGTGTTTCGGCGGTCGACGGCCTGTGCGTACCTGGCGGCCAAGTCGGTGAGAGCGACGCGATCCGAGGAGTCCATGCGCATATCTCACCCTATGTGACGCCGCTCATGTTTCGGCTTCCCGCTCATCGAGACACTCACAGCGCCCACCTGGGCATCTGGTTAGCGTCCAGGCCAAGAGTTGCCAGCCATGAATGCCATAGGAGAAACAGCGATGGATCTGAGGGAATCGCCCGAGCAGCAGGAGCTCCGCAAGGAGTTGCGCGCGTACTTCGCGGCGCTGCTGCCGGAAGAGAAGCGTCGCGCGGCCGGCGAGCAAGGTGTGGGTGGCGAGTACTTCCGCGAGATCGTGAAGTTGCTGGGCAAGGACGGTTGGCTCGGTATCGGCTGGCCCAAGGAATTCGGTGGACAGGGACGCTCCATCGAAGAGCAGTTCGTGTTCTTCGACGAGGTTCAGCGCGCAGGTCTGCCGTTTCCCTTCGTGACGGTCAATACCGTCGGACCGACGTTGATGAAGTACGGCACCGAAGAACAGAAGGAACGTTTCCTGCCCGGCATCCTGGCCGGCGACATCGTCTTCGCAATCGGCTACACCGAGCCCGAGGCCGGCACCGACCTCGCATCACTCAAGACTCGTGCGGTTCTCGACGGTGACGAGTGGATCGTCGACGGCAACAAGATCTTCACCAGTGGCGCCAACACTGCCGACTACGTGTGGCTGGCCTGCCGCACCGACGCGGATGCCCCCAAGCACAAGGGAATCTCGATCCTGATCGTCCCCACCGAGGATGCAGGCTTCGAGTGGTCACCGATCAACACCGTCGGCGGTTTGATGGTGACGTCCACGTACTACTCCGGCATTCGAGTTCCGTCGAAGGACGTTGTGGGCGAGGTCAACGGCGGCTGGCAGCTCATCACGGCTCAGCTCAACCACGAGCGAATCGGCCTGGCGGCCATCGGTGGTCGCACGTACGGTCTGTGGAACCTGGTCCTGGACTGGGCCAAGGAAAACGGCGCCATCGACATCCCGTGGGTGCAACAGGACTTCGCTCGCACACACGCCAAGCTCGAGGCCATGCGACTGCTGAATTGGAAGATGACGGCAGCCGTCGCACAGGACACGCTCTCCGGAGCCGACGCCGGTGCCACCAAGACGTACGGGACCGAGACTCACGTCGACGTCTACCGCACCCTGCTCGGAATTCTCGGCTCCGCCGGTCGCATCCGCCCCGAGTCTCCGGGCGCTCTGCTTGCCGGTCAGATCGAGCAGATCTCGCGTCAGGGTGTCGTGAACACCTTCGGCGGCGGCGTCAACGAAGTTCTGCGGGACATGGTCGGCACCATCGGCTTGGGACTCGTTCGCGAAAAGAGGGTCAAGTGAGCGACATTTCGGCGCAACTCGACGCTTTTGTAGGCCAGACGCTTGTTCCCACCACCTGGGGGCCAGACGAGGTCAACATCCCCATGATCCGGCATTGGGCCGAGACCATGGGCGATACCAACCCCGTCTACCTCGACGACGACGCTGCCCGCGCCACCGGTCGTGACGGCGTCGTCGCTCCCGCTCAGATGCTTCAGGTCTGGATCATGCGGACCTTTACCGACAAGATGGCGGGCAACGACCCCTCACAGGTGTGGACCGATCTGATCGCCACCCTCGACGCAGCCGGCTACAGCTCTGTCGTGGCCACCGATTCCGATCAGGAGTTCTTCGCCGAACTTCGCCCAGGCGATCGCGTTAACTACACCGAGGTCATCGAGTCGATTTCGCCGGAGAAGAAGACCGGCCTCGGTGTCGGACACTTCGTCACGACGCTCAAGACCTACCGCAACGGTGACGATCAGGTTGTCGGCACCCAGCGGTGGCGGACGCTGCGCTTCAAACCTCAGGAATCTGCTGCGCCCGAAGCTCCTCGTGCACTGCGTCCGCGTCCGGCTCTCAACGCGGACAACGCTTTCTGGTTCGAAGCAGCCAAGGAGCGCCGTCTGGTGATCCAGCGCTGCACGTCCTGCAAGACGCTGCGTCATCCCACCGGCCCGATGTGCGGGGAGTGCCGGTCACTCGAGTGGGACACGATCGACGCGTCGGGTCATGGCACGGTGTACAGCTTCGTGGTCAATCACCACCCCAAGATCGACGCGTTCGACTACCCGCTCGTCGTTGCGGTAATCGAACTCGAAGAGGGAACCCGATTGATCGCCAACATGGTGGGTATCGCGCCCGAAGATGTCGTGGTCGACATGCCCGTGGAACTTGACTGGATCGACGCCGACCCGGATCTGACGCTTCCCGCGTTCCGGCCGGCCGTACGCGAGGAGCACTGATGGACTTCAATTTCAGCGAAGAGCAGGAAGCAATTCGCGCACTGGCCGACGAGGTCTTCACCAGCAAGGCAACGATCGAGCGCACCAAGGAGATCGAACTCTCCGCCGAGCGCGTCGACCGTGAACTGTGGCGTGAGCTCGCGAGCACCGGGTTGCTCGGTATCGCCCTGCCGGAGGAGTTCGGCGGCGGTGGCCTCGGCTTGTCCGAGCTGTACGCACTGCTCGAACAGCAGGGACGTCACGTTGCGGCCGTGCCGATCTGGGAAACGACCCTTGCAGCATTGGCTGTCAACGAATTCGGCTCTGATTCCCTTCGCGCCGAACTCCTTCCGGGAGTTGCCGACGGCAGTCGATTCCTGACCGTCGGTCTCGAAGAGTTCGGTCCGTACACTGGCGGCGACCCACTGACCACGGCTGAGCAGGACGCCGACGGCAACTGGACTCTGACGGGTGAGAAGGCAGTAGTGCCGATGACTCACGTCGCGAACCTTGCTCTCGTTTCGGCAACCGCTTCCACTGGTACGGCACTGCTGCTGGTCGACCTGAGTGCCGAGGGAGTGACGCTCGAACAGACGCAGTCCACCAGTTGGGAGATCTGTGCCAACGTCACCTTTGCCGGTGCCCCCGCGCAGCTGATCGGTGCGGCTGACGGCACCACGGTTCCGTGGCTGATCGACCGCGTTCAGCTGGCATTGGCCGCAATCCAATGGGGCGTCGGGTCGGGTGCAGTCGCGCAGGCCGTCACGTACCTGAACGGCCGCAAGCAGTTCGGCCGTCCGCTGGCGACCTTCCAGGCCGTCAATCATCAACTCGCTGACTGCTACATCGATCTCGAAGCGATGCGCGTGACACTGTGGCAGGCCGCCTGGCGCATCTCCGAGGGACTGGATCTCGGCACCTCGGTACTGGTCGCCAAGTGGTGGGCTACCGACGGCGGACAGCGCGTCGTGCATCGCACCACGCATGTTCACGGCGGCATGGGCGTCGACACCGACTACCCGGTTCACCGTCACCTGTTGTGGGGCAAGCAGATTGCTGCCACCCTCGGTGGTTCCAGCTCCGATCTGGCGCGTCTGGGTGCGCAGCTCGCATCCGGTGTGGAGGTGCTCGCATGACCGTACTTGCCGGTCGCAGTTACGCAGACGTCGTTGTCGGAGAGGCATTGCCCGAGTTGGCGATCCCGCTGACCCGCACGTTGATCGTCGCCACGGCAATCGCCACTCGCGATTTTCAGGACGTGCACCACGATCCGAGCCTGGCCCAGGGGCGTGGCTCGAAGGATGTCTTCATGAACATCCTCACGAGCAACGGTCTTGTCGGTCGATACGTCACGGACTGGGCCGGATCTGCATCGACCCTGCGCCGCATCGCCATTCGTCTCGGGGCGCCCAACTACCCGGGTGACACCATGACGATGACCGGTGAGGTCGTGTCCAAGGAAGACGGAGTGGTCGTGGTCAAGGTGCAGGGTGCAAACAGCCTCGGCAACCATGCATCCGGCACCGTCGCAGTCGCTTTCAAGGAAGAGGAGAGGCCCTGATGGCGATCAGCCCACTCTCGGGAGCCGCCGCCATCGTCGGCATCGGATCCACCGAGTTCTCCAAGAACTCCGGCCGCACCGAACTGCAGTTGGCGTGTGAGGCCATCGTCGCGGCACTCGCTGACGCCGGTATCGATCCGTCCGAGGTCGACGGTCTGTCCACCTATACGTCGGAGACGAACGGCGAAGCGATCGTGGCTCGCAACTGCGGCCTCGGCGAGCTGAAGTTCTTCTCGCGCATTCACTACGGTGGCGGCGCCGCGTGTGCCACCGTGCAGCAGGCAGCCATGGCAGTTGCGACGGGTGTTGCCGACGTCGTGGTCTGCTACCGCGCCTTCAACGAGCGCTCCGGTGTGCGCTACGGCCTGGGCCAACACGATCGACCGATGGACAGCACCGCGGACCGCGCCGCGTATGCGTGGATGACTCCTCAGGGATTGTCGACTCCCGCTCAGTGGGTCGCCATGTTCGCCCGCCGCTACATGCACCAGTACGGTGCGACGAGTGAGGACTTCGGACGAGTTGCAGTGGTGGCGCGCAAGCATGCCGCCAACAACCCGGCTGCTTGGTTCTACGAGCGTCCGATCACGCTCGAGGACCATCAGAACTCGCGCTGGATCGCCGAGCCGCTGCACCTGCTCGACTGCTGCCAGGAAACCGACGGCGGCCAGGCATTGGTCATCGTCTCTGCCGAGCGCGCAAAGGATCTGGCCAACAAGCCCGTCGTCATCAAGGGCGCCGCTCAGGGCAGTAGCAAGGATCAGCACATGATGACCAGCTACTACCGGCCCGACATCTCCGGTATCCCGGAGATGGGCCTGGTTGCTCGTCAGCTGTACGGCCAGAGCGGCCTGACACCGGACGACATCAACGCCGCGATCCTGTACGACCACTTCACTCCGTTGGTGCTTCCCCAGCTCGAAGAACTGGGCTTCTGCAAGCCAGGCGAAGCAAAGGACTTCATCCGCGAAGGCAACCTCGAGATCGGTGGACGCCTGCCGTCCAACACTCACGGTGGTCAGGTCGGCGAGGCGTACCTGCACGGTGTCAACGGAATTGCCGAAGGTGTGCGACTGGTGCGAGGCACGTCGACCAACCAGCCCGAGGGCGTCGAAAACGTATTGGTCACAGCCGGAACAGCAGTACCCACCAGCGGTCTCGTTCTCGGCGCTGTTTGAGAGAGGAAAAGACAGTGACAACTTCGGAAGCTGCGAAGACCGCCGGCGATTGGCGTGGAGCCGATCTCGGGACCCGCACCGTGTCGTACACCGAGCGCGACGCGATCCTGTACGCACTTGCCGTGGGCGCCAAGGCGACCGAGCTGGACCTCGTCTTCGAGGATCAGCTTCGGGTACTGCCGACCTTTGCTCTGACGCTGGCGCAGTGGGCTCCCGACGCTCTGGGTTCGGCGGGCGCCTTCGACACCTCGACGGCACTGCACGGCTCGCAAGAGCTGAAAGTGCTTGCTCCGCTTCCGCGTAGCGGTGACGTGACCTTGAAGGCTTCGGTCGGCGAGGTGTGGGACAAGGGCGCAGCGGCCGTGTTCGAAGTGAAGGTGGAGTGCGAATACTTCGTCGCGACCTGGTCACTTTTTGCCCCCGGTGCCGGTGGATTCGGCGGAGAACGTGGACCCTCACGTCCGGCGGAGCCGACCGGCGAGCCTTCGTTGACCGGTGTGCTGACCACAGCGGAGAACCAGACGGCGATGTACCGGCTCCTGGGCGACAAGCACCACATCCACATCGATCCCCAGGCTGCGGCGCGGATCAACCAGCCGCGTCCGATCATGCACGGCCTGTGCACGTTGGCCGCCAGCACACTCGAGCTTGCTCGGGTCGCCGGAGTGCATCCGGCTGATCTTGTCAGTCTCGAAGGTCGATTCGCTGCGGCGATCCATCCGGGTGAGGCGCCGTCCATCGTTGCGTGGGGAACTCCCGACGACCTGGCCTTCCAGGTCACCAAGGGTGATCAGGTAGCGATTTCCGGTGCACGAGTGAGCTTCTCCGCTCGCTAGTCCCTCCAGACTCAACTGCGGGGTGCTTGACCCCTCGTCGCGCCCCGCAGTTGTTCACACGAAGAAGCAGCCCCCGAGCGAATCCGCTCAGGGGCTGCTTCGTATTTGTTTCAATCCTGGTGGGTCGCCATGTAGCGAGCCGGGTACTCACCGCCGCCGTGAACGGCGATGTCGGCGCCGTTCACGTACGAGGAGAGCGGGCTCGCCAGGAACAGGCAGGAGTTGGCGATATCGGCCGGCACGGCCATGCGCTCCATCGGAATGGTCCTGGTGACCGCAGCGCCGCCGTCGGCGCCGTAGACCTCGGCGGCAGCCTCGGTACGGATCAGGCCGGTGGTGATGTGGTTGATCCGGACCTTCGGCGCCCATTCGAGGGCCAATGCCTTGGTCAGAACGAGGAGGCCTGCCTTGGCTGCGCTGTACGCCGCGGTTCCGGGCTGCGGGTCGATCGCCGAGACACTGCCGATGTTGATGATGGCACCGCTGTCGTCCTGAGTCTGCATCACTGCATTTGCGGCCTGGGCAACGTTGAAGGGTGCCAACAGGTTCAGGGCCACGATCTTCTCGACGAAGCGGGGTGACACCGTCGCAGCGTCGGCGTCGGGGGAGCCGCCGGCGTTGTTGACCAGGACGTCCAGACGGCCGAAGCGCTCGACGGCATCCTGGACGAGGGCTGCGGCGTCGGCGGGATCGCGGACGTCCGTGGCGCGAAAGGCTGCGCTACGACCGTCGGCGGTGGGTAGGTTTTCGGGCTCGTTACGGCCACAGACCAGCACGTTCGCACCCGCGGCGAGGAAGGTTTCGGCGATGACGTAGCCGATGCCTTTGGTGCCGCCGGTGACGATCACCGAGCGTCCGCTGAAATCGACGGGGTTGGGCAGTGTCACGGTGGAGCCTTCCTGGTGCGGTGCCGAGCTGAATTGCCGCCCAATGTGATTGACGCGACGTGGTCGCACACCTTAGGGTCAAGCAAGTGCTTGGTTGTTTTGTAGGTCGAGTGTAGACGACAAACAGCGGCAGTCACCAGAATCGACCGGTCCCTCCCGCAAAAGGGACCTCTGCGTCGACGGACATTGGAGTAGTCACATGGGCAAGCTCGAAGGCAAAGTCGCACTCATCACCGGTGCGGGTCAGGGAATCGGGCAGGGGATTGCCCTGGCCTTGGCCAAAGAGGGCGCCGTGATCGCCGTTGCCGGCCGCACCGAATCCAAGTTGCACACCACGTGCGGACTACTGGCTGACATCGGTGCGCGCGGTGAGGCGGTGGTCTGCGACGTCAGCAAGAAGGACGACATCACAGACGCCGTGGACCGTACCGTCGAACTGTTCGGCGGAATCGACATCCTGGTCAACAACGCCAACGACTGCAAGCCCGGCCCACTCTTGAGCGTGCTCGACGAAGACTTCGAGCGTTCCTTCGCGACGGGGCCGCTCGCCACCCTGCGCATGATGCAGGCGTCGTACCCCCACATGAACAGTCGTGGCGGTGGCGTCATCATCAACATGGTCACCTCGGCGGCGGTGCGCTGGGATGCCAGTAACTACGGCGCTTACGGTTCCATCAAAGAAGGCATGCGCTCGTTGACCCGCGCTGCCGCCTGCGAATGGGGCAAGGACAACATTCGCGTTCTCAATGTTGCCCCGCACGCCAAGACTCCCGCGTTGCAGTGGTGGATGGACAAGAATCCCGAAGAGGCAGCGGCATTTGTCGCAGGTATTCCGCTGGGACGCGTCGGAGACCCCGAGGCCGACATCGGTCGTGCCGTCGTCTTCCTCGTCAGCGAAGACGCCGGGTACCTCACGGGTGCCACGATCCCGCTCGACGGCGGCCAGTCGCGCTGGGGCTGACCGCCATCGACCCGATCAGGTCATCACGGCGCCGCCGTCGACGGCAATCGTCTGGCCGGTGACGTTGCGAGCCTTGTCACTGAGCAAGAAGGCGACCATCTCGGCGATGTCTCCGGGCGTCTGAGCTCGACCCATCGGAACCATCTGTGCGACAAAAGAATCGAAGACGTCAGCATCGGAAACATCTGTGAGCGAGGGATCGCGTCGACGCAGTTCCTTGATGGTTCGAAGCCACATGTCGGTGAGGATCAGGCCGGGCATGACCGTATTCGAACGGAGTCCTCGAGTCGCACCGATCCGGGCGACGCTGTGACTCATCTCGATCACGGCGGCCTTCGACGGTCCGTAGTGCGCGAGCATGTCACCGCCCAAGCGGGCACCGATCGACGCGATGTTGACGATCGCTGCCGGACCCTCGGTTCTGCTCACGAATTCGCGGCACATCAGGAAGCTGCCCTTGGTGTTCACCGCAAAGGTGTTGTCCCACTGGTCTTCGGTGATCTCGAGGAACGGAGTGAAGACGCCGATTCCGGCGCCGTTGACGAGTGCAGTCGGGCTTCCGGCCGATGCAGCCACGTCGAAGGCGTTCTTGACGTCACCTTCACGTCGAACATCGCATCGTGCCGTGTGGACTGCTACGCCAAGGCTTTCCAGGCGTGCTGCGGTGTCGGCGAGTGCAGCCTCTTCGATGTCGAGGAGAAGCAGGGTGCCGAAGTCCTCCGCAAGGCGCTCGGCAATAGCGGCGCCCAACCCGGCAGCTGCGCCGGTGACAATGGCTACGGGCGCGCTCACGGCAGGTGCGTTTCGAGCAGTGGGGCAAGCAGTTCGGCTGCGCGCGCCGCCGTGATGACCTCGCTCGGGTCCACCTTGGTCACGACTTTCGAAGCAGAATCTTCGTAGACATGCTCACCGATGAGTCGCCCCTGCTCGTCGTACGGCCAGACAAATGCCAAGGTCCGACGCACGAGATACCAACCGTCGGGGTCGATGTCCGACGACTGTTCGGGGGCTGCGGGGGTGGATCCACCCGATTCGTGCACCGCGCCGAACACCCCGTCTCCCAGAATCGATCCTGGGACGAATTGACTGAAGAGAGTCTCACCCGAGAATCCGCTGTCGGAGACCGCGAAGTCGGACTGTCCGGTCCACATGACAAGGGTGTCCGTCTCGGCGAGTGACTGGTAGAAGTTGGTGACGGCGTCCATGCCGTCCAGAACAATCGACTGCCCGTCTTCGAACAACCGGTAGACGGGTTCTTCGACGGTCATGTCGGGCGAGAGGATTTCCTTGTAACGACCGGAGACCTCGAGCAATGCGTGGCGCCGGTAGTTTCGGAGGATCTTCTGGTGCCGCGGATTGTCGATGGTTTCCAATTGCTTTTCGACGCCATCCATCATGTGGACGAATTCGTGCTCGTACTTGCTCATCACATCTCCTGGTTTCGCGGATTCGGCGGGCTGTCCGGATCTGCGACAACTGTGACCTGACGTGGCATTCGCTGTACATGTAGAACTTCGTTCGACAATTGCCGGTTTGCTTAACTCCGCTGTTCAGATACCGTGATGGTCATCACTTTGCTGGCGAACAGCGGCCTGAGACAACCGAATGGACGGTAATGAAAAAGGCGAGAAGAGGTGAAGATCTGAATCTGCGGTTGGTGTCCTCGTTGCTCGTCGTCGTGGCGGAAGGGCACTTCGGCCGAGCGGCAGACCGGTTGTTCGTCACGGCGCCTGCTCTCAGTCAGCAGATTCGTCGACTCGAGGAGCAGGTGGGAGTCGAGTTGATCGATCGCAGTTCGCACCCGGTGGTGCTCACCGCCGCGGGTGAGGTGTTCGTCGCGGATGCACGGCCCGCTCTCGAGTTCGCCGTCCGCGCGATGAACGGGCTCGACGCACTCGAGCGTCGGCGGGCCAGGCGGTTGCGGATCGGATTCATCAACGGGGCGGCCGGAAGTTTGGGACGTGCGGTGATCGATTCGTTGCATGCGGAGGTGGAGCTGGTCCAATTGGACTGGTCCCAACAGGTTTCCGCGGTGGCGAGCGCGACCGTCGACGCGGCCTTCGTGCGACCGCCACTGCCGGTGCTCGACGGTGTGGTGCTCGAACGGATAGGCGTCGAACCGCGGGTGGTGGCTCTGCCTCGAGGGCACCGACTGGCGGGTCGCGCGAGCATCGAGATTTCTGAAATAGATGGGACTGTGCAGGTTTCGAGTGACGGCGCACCACCCGAATGGGTGAAATGGTGGTCGGTGGACCCGCGCCCGAGTGGTGTACCCGTCCGGTACGGTCCCTCTGTCCGCACGATGGACGAAGCGCTCGAGGTTGTCGCCAACGGTCGGGCGGTGGTGATAACGGCAGCAACCATTGCCGAGTACTACACCCGCTCGGATATCAGTTTCGTGCGCATTTCCGACATCGAGCAGTGTTCGATCGATCTGTGTACCCGCGAGGGCGACAGCAGTCCGGCAGTGATCGAGCTACGCAAAGCTGTTTCAGCCCTCGGTACCGCCAGGTGATTGCCGTGTCCTGATGTGATGCGCATGTACTCGGATGAAATACGCATTCTTGCCGTCTTCGTTTTAGTCAGCTAGACTAAAACCATGAAAACGATCAGCACGGCACTTGAAATCGTCGAGGCAGCACGAGTTTCGGCCGATGTGTTCGGGGGAGACTCCAGCGATCTCGACACCCGTCGCGCTGCGAAGCGTCGTTTTCATCGGCTCGCCTCCGCCATTCATCCGGACCGGGCGAAGCCCGAAGATCGGGTGCGATACTCGGCCGCAACATCTCGGTTGAACGAGCTATACCGCTGTTGGACAGCGGAGTTCGAGCCGGCAGATTCTCGGCCCGTTTATGTCGGCGAGCGGGGCGAGTACACGTTGGGTGGACTGGTAGCGCGCGGCTCGGTCGCTAACCTGTACCGGTCCGATGCCGGTGTCGTACTGAAGATTCCGCGAGACCCTCGGGCGAACTCGATGATCGAGGCCGAACGGAATGTGTTGACGGACATCGAGAATTCGTGCGAAGCCGGTTGGGCAGTCTCGTACTTCCCGCGATTGATCGATCAAATCACCCATGTGGGCAGCGGCACGAGACGTCAGATCGATGTGTTGGACGATCTGACCGAAGGTTTTGTGAGTCTCGCCGACGTCCGTGAGGCGTATCCAGGTGGCCTCGATCCACGGGACTGGGCGTGGATGCACCGACGGCTACTTCGGGCTCTGGCAGCAGCGCATGCGACTGGTTGGGTGCACACCGCGATTACCGCGGAGAACGTGCTGATCGAGCCTGATCGGCACGGGGTGGTGCTGGTCGGCTGGTCCTTTGCCACCCGTACGGGCAGCCGCCCGGTGGCGACGATCGGTTCCGATCGTGATTCGTACCCACCGGAACTCGGCGAAGGAGCGTCTCCGGCCTGGGACGTCTACATGGCTCATCATTTGATGCTCCGAATGCTGGGCGAGCAGACCCACGAACGGATGAAGGCGTTTGCCGACGGCTGCATGCAGGACAACCCGAGATTGCGTCCCGACGCGGTCGACCTACTGGGTGAGTTCGACGAACTCCTCGATCTTCTCTATGGCCAGCGGACATTTCGTCCGTTCGCCGTTCCATCCACGAAAGGACAGTGATTGTCATGGGCTACGGATACTGGGACGACAACACCTATTTGGCGGGCAAGACTTTTCGTGCCGCACGCGGTGTCGACGATTTCGGTTACACCGATTCGCTTCGGTCGCGTCCGCGAAGCAGTTGGAAAGCGGACCCGACCCTCGACCCCTTCGGCGTCGACAAGCGTGAATGCCGAGACTCGGCCGGGCACCCCGATTCTCTCCCGATAGCAGTGCTTTTCGATGTCACCGGCTCGATGGGCGCTGTTCCGCGAATCATGCAGGACAAGCTCGGAAAGCTGCACGGGCTGCTGCAACGCAAGGGATACGCGGATGATCCGCAGATTCTGTTCGGTGGTATCGGCGACGCCGATTCCGATCAGGTGCCACTACAAGTCGGTCAGTTCGAGTCGGGTAACGCGATGGACGAGCAGCTTCGGACGATCTTCCTCGAGGGCAACGGTGGCGGACAGAAGTCGGAAAGCTATGAATTGGCAGCATATTTCATGGCGCGCCACACCAGTACGGATGCCTGGGAGAAGCGCGGAAGGAAAGGCTACCTCTTCATCATCGGCGACGAGCTGAACAAGCCGCGGCTCTCGGCTCGTCACATCCGTTCGGTGATCGGGGACAAGGTACGTCAGGACGTATCGGTCTCGTCGATCTACCGTGAACTCGAAGAAAGATGGAATGTCTACTTCGTTCTGCCAGATCAGTCGTCGTACTTCAACGATCCGGAAATCGCGGATCACTGGAAGAAGTTGCTCGGTGAACGCTTCGTCAAACTCGACGACCCCGCTGCGGTGTGCGAACTGATCGCGCTGACGGTCGGAATCGGCGAGGACCGCATCGACCTGCGTGACGGACTGGCGGATCTCCGCGACATCGGTTCAAGAGCTGAAGCCGAGACCGTCGGCAAGGCTCTCGCTCTAATTCCAGGGCGCAGCACCGCGACGGTGGCCGGGTTGCCCCACGATCTCGGAACCGATACGGACGATGTCGATTTCGCATAGAAGGAGAGCATGATGGAGCCGTTCGAAGACCGCGATATCGTCGTCGTAGACCTCGGGTTCGGAGATGCGGGGAAGGGAGCAACCGTCGATTGGCTTTGCTCCGACCAAGCCGATTTGGGTGTGGCCGCAGTGGTCCGCTTCAACGGTGGGGCACAGGCAGCGCACAACGTGACGGTCGGCGAGCGCCACCACACGTTTTCGCAGTTCGGTTCGGGAACGCTGTCCGGCGTCCCGACGTTTCTCTCGAGATTCGTGTTGGTCGAGCCCATCGCGCTCGCCCGGGAGGCGCGTGCTCTGGAAGCGCTCGGAGTTCGAAATCCGTTCGATTTGATACGGATCGACGCGCGCGCATTGTTGACGACGCCGATTCACGTGGCCGCCAACAGGGCCCGTGAGGATGCTCGCGGCGGTAACCGACACGGCTCGTGTGGCAAGGGGATCGGTGAGACCGCGGCGTACGCGCTCGAAGTTGCGAATGCGCCTACGGTGGGAGACTGCCGGCGACCTGACTCCTTGCGTCGTAAGTTGTCGGCGTTGGTCACATTCTACGGACCGTTGATCGCGGAGAGTCGCCACGGTTTTCCGCCGATCGACGACATGGTCGACATGTACGCGGAATTCGGTGCCGTCGTGGACATCGCCGACCCGGATGCGCTGGGCGCGTTGGGTGCCGGTGGTCGTCTGGTATTCGAGGGGGCACAAGGTGTCCTTCTCGACGAGTGGCGGGGGTTTCACCCACACACCACGTGGTCGACGGTCGAGCCGTCCAACGCGCGAGCAATGATCGACGAGTTGGGCCGGGACAGTTACGTACTCGGCGTCACCCGCACCTACATGACACGACACGGAGCTGGGCCCTTCCCGACGGAGGATCCGGAGTTGGCGAAGGTGTTGCCCGAGCTGCACAACGGGACGGGTGAGTATCAAGGCGGATTCCGGACGGGCCACTTCGACGAGTTGTTGTTGCACTACGCAATCGAGGTGAGCGGTGGCGTCGACGGTTTGGCGCTTACTCATCTCGATGCGATGGATCGCGCGCGGGCTGCAGGCATCCCGATCCACGGGGTGCACGCGTACGAAGGATTGCCGTTCGTTCCCGTCGGAGAGTGGAAGGATCTCGATCACCAGCAGGCGCTGACAGATTCCCTGAAAGCCGTAGGGGTCGTGCCGAAGGAACTTCCGGCCGACCCGGAGGATTTCGCCCGGTATCTGAGCGAGGAAATGGGTGCGCCGGTAGTGCTGACCGCGAACGGTGCCGACCGGGTCGATCGTCAGGTGCGCTGCCCAGTGCCTGCATGATGGACGGTGTGGACCAGTCACTTGTCTCGATCGATGTCATCGCGCTCCGGTTCGGCAATCCGGAACCCGGGATGTTGCGATTTGCCGTCACTCCGCGGCAAGCGGAGCCGTACACCGGGCAGTTGGCGCTGCCCGGTGTACTGCTGGGCGCCGGTGAGCGGTTGCAGGACGCCGCCAGGCGAGCCGTGACCACCAAGCTCGGAATTCCCGACGAGAAGATCCTCGTCAGCGGTCAATTGACCGTGTTCGACGAACCCAATCGAGACCCCCGCGGTCCGACGCTCTCGGTGACCATGTGGGCAGTGATCTCGTCGGACGAGGTGCCGGGTTCGGCCGAATGGGTGAGCTGGGACAACCCGGGGGACCTTGCGTTCGACCACAATCGGATAGTCGCCGATACCCGCCCGATCCTTGCTGACACCCTGTTGTGGCGAGATCAGGCATTCACGCGGGCACTACTGGGTCCGTCGTTTCCGGCGTCGTACGCGCTGGCCGTGGCGGAGGAGCTTTCCGGTGTGCGTCCGGACCCGGGCAATTTGAACCGGACGCTCAAAGCGTTGCCAGGGCTGGAACGTACGGACGAACGAGTCCGGGTCAGTGCCACCGGGCGACCCGCGGTGGTCTGGGCGTGGACCGAAAACAGCTGACCTACCTCAGAAGTTGCCCCGCGCGGCCTGCTCACGCTCGATCGCTTCGAACAGGGCTTTGAAGTTTCCCAGTCCGAATCCCAGTGAGCCGTGGCGTTCGATGATCTCGAAGAACACGGTGGGACGATCTCCGATCGGCTTGGTGAAGATCTGAAGAAGATAGCCGTCCTCGTCGCGGTCGACGAGGATGCCTCGCTTCTGCAATTCCTCGATCGGAACTCGAACCTCTCCGATACGCGCGCGCAATTCGGGATCCTCGTAATACGAAGCCGGAGTAGAGAGAAACTCGATTCCTTCGTCGACCAGAGCATCGACTGCTCCGAGGATGTCGTTGGTCGCAAGCGCGAGATGCTGAGCGCCGGGACCTTGATAGAACTCGAGGTACTCGTCGATCTGTGACCGCTTCTTCGCGATGGCAGGTTCGTTGAGTGGGAACTTGACTCGGTGATTGCCGCTCGAGACGACCTTGCTCATCAGCGCGGAGTAGTCGGTGGCTATGTCGCCGCCCACGAACTCGGCCATGTTGGTGAATCCCATGACCCGGTTGTAGAAGTCGACCCACTGGTCCATCTTGCCGAGTTCGACGTTGCCGACGACGTGGTCGAGGGCCTGGAAGATGCGCTCGGGCGCGCCGTCACGCTTGCGGTACGACGACGTCCGTTCGACGTATCCGGGAAGGTAAGGGCCGGTGTAGCGGGAACGGTCGACGAGGGTGTGCCGAGTCTCGCCGTACGTCGCGATGCTGGCCAGGCGAACGGTGCCGTGCTCGTCGGTGACGTCGTGCGGTTCGCTCAACACCGTCGCACCTTGGGTGATGGCGTGCGCGATGCACTTGTCCACGTCAGGGACGCTGAGCGCGATGTCGCGGATGCCGTCGCCATGACGGCTGTGATGCGCGATCAACTCGCTTGTCGGATCCACAGCACCTTTGACGACAAAGCGCACGGCACCGCTCTTGAGTACAAACGCGTGGTGGTCGCGGTTTCCCGTCGACGGGCCTGAATAGGCCACCAATTCCATGCCGAATGCGGACTGGAAGAAATGTGAAGTCTGCGTGGCGTTTCCGACGATCCATTCGAGGCCGTCCCAACCACTCACCGGGAAGGGATCGTGATCGCTGTCGTACTCGACCAGTCCGACCAGCTGGCGTAATTGCTCCAGATCCAGGCCGGCCAACTGTTCGTCGTCGGTGAGAGTCTGTTCGACGGTCATGGTGAGTCCCCTCTGAGTGCGATGTACACAGCGCGGTGCTCGAGTTATGTTCGGCACTGCCAGTACAAACAGATAAGTCCTTCAGAGGTTGGGTAGTCAACGGAGGTAGTTGAAAGTAGACACAGCGCCGGAATGCGAAGATGGTGGCACTGTTTTGTAGGCAATTTGCATAGTTGAACGACGAGTGGAGCAGACGTGAATCTCGACGCAGTGGATCTGGCTCTGTTGGACGCGATGAACAAGCACCCGAGAGCCGGTGCGTTGGAGCTTTCGCGTCAGGTCAAGGTTGCGCGGGCGACAGTGCAGGCGAGATTGAAAAGGATGGAAGATGCAGGAGTCATCGCCGGGTATGCTCCGCACATCAATTTGGCTGCAGCGGGTTTCGGAGTACAGGCATTCGTGACTTTGCAGATCGCTCAGGGGGCGCTCGACACCGTCACAGCGGAACTCGAGGCGATCCCCGGTGTGCTCGAAGCCTTTGCCACCACCGGCTCCGGCGACGTGCTGTGCCGGATTGCCGCTGCGTCGCACGAGGATTTGCAAGCGACGCTGCTCGAACTGAATCGGTCGGGGATAGCCACCCGGTCGACCAGCGTCATGGTTCTCTCGGTTGTGGTGCCGCTCCGGTCGATGCCCCTCCTGCAGACTCTGCAGTCGGAGCAGACAACCAAGGCCCCGGCGTACCGACGAGGCGGTCAGTCTCGCTGACGACCCGGAGCCCAGAATCCCAGAACGATCGCGGATACCCACATGATCGCAGCGAGCGTGAGTGCTCCTTGATCCATGCCTTTGATGAAGGCTTCACGGGCGAATTCGGCCAACTGGGCACCCTGCGGCCCGGCTGCTTCGGCGACGTGGAGAGCGGCGGCCAGAGAACCGGATACCGGCTCCTTGGCCGGTTCGGGTAGCAAGTCGACCGCGGGCTGGACGTGATTTCCGTAGCCGGCGGCGAGGATACTTCCCGCCAGTGCAACGCCGATGGCGGAGCCGATCTCACGGGTTGCGTCGTTGACTGCTGATGCAACACCCTGTTTGGAGTCCGGTGCGTTGGAGACGATGGCAGCAGTGGCGGGGGTTGTCGACAAACCCAATCCAATAGCGGCCACTACCAAGGGAACACAGACTTCGGCATAGGTCGAACTGGCGTCCAAGCGCGTCAAGAGCGCAATTCCGGTTCCGAGGAAGGCAACCCCGGTGGCGGTGAGGGCGCGAAGGCCGATACGCGGAATCAGCAGGGGAGCAACCACGGACAGCGCCATCACCGGCACGGCGATCGGCATGAGGGCGAGCGCCGATTGCAGGGGGGAGTAGTCGAGCACCAGTTGGAGATACTGCACGATCAGGAAGAACAAGCCGAAAGTCGCCAGGAATTGCAGGGTCAGTGACGCTGCGCCGCTGCCGAATGCACGATTGGCAAACAGTCTGACGTCCAGAAGTGGGTGGCGAGTGCGTAATTCGACCCAGCTGAAGATTGCTGTCATGGCAATTCCGCCGACCAGCAACGCGAGAACTACCGGATCGAGCCAACCACGGGCCGGCGCCTCGATCATCCCCAGGACGAACAGTCCGATCGAGCCGGCGATCAGCGCTGTACCAGGTAGATCGAGTGGAGTTGCCTCCGTGTCCTTCGACGTCACGATCGTGAACGACACCACGAGGATGAGGACCGAGACGACGGCCAGGCTGACGAAAATCGAATGCCAGGACCATTTTTCGAGGAGTAGCCCGGAGACGACGAGTCCGGCGATTGCACCGGACCCTGCGACGCCGGACCAGACTCCGACGGCGCGGGCACGCTGCGCCGGCGGGAAACCTGCAGTGAGTAGAGACAGCGTCGCCGGCATGACAAATGCGGCGCCGACGCCGGATATCACGCGGGAGACGATGACCCACGACGGTTCGTCCGCGAAGACCGGAATCGACGAGCCGGCAGCAAAAACGAGTAGTCCGAACATGAGCAGTTCTCGTCGACCGTATCGATCGCCGAGTGCGCCCGCCGGCAACAAGAGACAAGCCAGCGTGAGCGTGTACCCGTCCACGATCCACGTGAGCTGGCTCTGTGTTGCACCGGTATCGCGGGCCAAGTCGGGAAGGGCCGTGTTGAGAGCGGCCATCGCTGCGACGACCAGCGCGACGGCGCAGCACGCGACCGTCAGCATCCAGATCTGTCGGATGGTCCACGTGGACTGTTCGAGCGTCGTATCGCTACTCACGAAACCTCCCGATAGAAACAAGACCATCAGTATCGTTACAAGAACAGCAGTTCCACAACCCCCAAGTGGGTATAACTGAAGTTGTGACGGTGGGAATCGACAAGCAGGGAATCGAACAGCAGGGAAACGACGAGGACCCGCGCAAACAGCGTTCCAGGTCCAGGTTGCTCGACGCAGCGACCACGCTGCTGGCAGAAGGCGGCGTCGACGCCGTGACGATCGATGCCGTCACCAAGTTGGCCAACGTCGCGCGTGCGACGCTGTACCGCCATTTCGACAGCGGCACGGAGTTACTCGCCGCGGCATTTGCACGTCTACTGCCGCCGGTGCCGGAGATGTCCGGTGAAGGCGATCTCCGCGCGCAGTTGCTCGAGTTGTTGACCAGTCAGGCCAAGGCCATCGAAAGCGCACCGATCCAGGTGACGGCGATGTGCTGGCTCGGCTTGGGGCCGGAACTGAAGGGTTATTCGAGCGTCGATGCCCTGTCCACGGACAAGCCCGAATTGCGATCGCTGCGCCAGACGGTTTTCGAGCAGTACCGACACGCGTTCGATCGGATCCTGCGCTCGCCGGACGCGATCGACGCGTTGGGGGAGTACGACTACGACGTCGCACTTGCTCAGTTGGTCGGACCGTTGGTGCTCACCAAGCTGGCCACGCTGACGCCTCTCGGGGAGGCTGCGTGTGAGCAGATCGTGGACGACTTTCTGGCTG
Organism: Rhodococcus sp. KB6; assembly: GCF_001445685.1. Classification (NCBI taxonomy): domain Bacteria; kingdom Bacillati; phylum Actinomycetota; class Actinomycetes; order Mycobacteriales; family Nocardiaceae; genus Rhodococcus; species Rhodococcus sp. KB6. Next base: position 201,596 of record NZ_LNAK01000043.1, read on the forward strand.
CACGCGGAGTGTCGAGCTGAGAGCTCACGGCTCCAGATTGCGGCGTAGCACGTACTGCTCGAGCCTGTCGATGCCGCGCACTCGTCGCGGACGAAGGTGTCGCAGTTTGAAATTGGCGTCCGAGCCGAGCTGGGTGGCCAGCTCGGAGTCGATCAGCACAGTGCCGGGACGAGCAGAGCTGGTGAGACGCGCGGCCTTGTTGACCACCGAACCGTAGAGATCTCCGAAGCGAACCAACGTCGGCCCCATGGCCAGACCCACCCGAAGCTGCGGATCGTCGTGATCGGCGAGGACCGCCTGCTGGATCTGCAAAGCGATCTCGGCGGCGTGGTGGGGACTTTCAGCGGCAAACATGACCTCGTCACCGACGGTCTTGACCACCCAGCCGTAGTTGCGACCGATGATTTCGGTGGACGCGGACTCGAACCGCTCGAGCAGATCGTTGAGTTCGGCGGAGTCGAGGCCGCGGGTCAGCGAGGTGTACCCGACGATGTCGGCGAAACCCACGACCAGAACACGACTCGCTACTTCTTCGCCCGGGTTTCCGACGTTGCGGCCCGTCGACGACGCGACGTGGCGCTTCCACACGTACGTCTGCAGAGATTCGACAGCGGGAATGATCTCGGCGCCGAGGCGCAGAACGATCTTCCGGATCGCTTCGGGCTCGTGATCTGCCGAGTCGGCGAGCTGGTCGATGATGTGTGTGCTGATCAGCGAGACCTGCCACTCAGCCAACCTCGACATCGACTGCCCCAGTGAACGGGCGGCAGCCACCTCACTGCTCTGCGAGATGACTCCTCGATTGACCATGTCGATGATCGTCTTGAGGGCGTTGGCGTCTTGCTGGGTGAACATGACGGCGTCGGGATCCTCGTCGACGGCAAAGCCCATCGCGACCCACAAACGATCGGCACGCTCGCGTGTCACACCGGCGAATTCCGCGATCTGCGATTGCGTGAAGCAGCGCGGTCCGCCGAGGAGGGACTCCTCGATGTCGGCTTGAATCCGGCTGAGCAGATGAGCATCGACGTCGACCGGATCAGCGGTGTGAGGTTCGGCAACGTGAGATTCAGCAGGGGCGGGTTCGGTGACCTCGTCGATCCACTCTGACTCCGAACTGCTCACCGTGCTCCTTATTGCCGCAACGAATTTCTGTCCACCATCTTCCACGCGGTGCCCCGAGAACAGTACTGAATTGGCCGAACCGTCTACGGATCCTCGGGCTCAGGCGGGCGGTGAGAGTCAACACGTCGGTGGCTTGTGCAAGAGTTGCCCCGAGAAAAGCACTGTCGATACCGAAATGCACGAGATACTTCTGAAAGGACCTGCGCATGCCACCCCGTAGACGTTCCGGCGCTGCCGCATCAACGCCGGATCACCTCACTGCGGACAATCTGGCAGCGCTCGCCACGGCTGTCGCCGAAGGCAAGCGCGCCACCGTCTATCTGCGCGAGGCGACTCCCAGCCTGGGGATCGAAGCCGGTACCTCGGCGAAAGTCGTGTCGGTGGACGGCAACACCGTGATGATCCGCCCCAAAGGCGTCAACGACGAATTGCCTTTCGAGGCAGAGGAATTGCGCATCAACCGCGTCTCCGCGGCACCGGCTAAACCGGCGCCACGGCCCAAACCAGTTGTGGAGTCCGAGCCACTGATGGAGCCACTCGTAGAGCCTGTTCGACCGAAGCCGCGTGCGCAGCCTGCACCCGCTCCGGTACCGATTACCACTGCTGCCCCTGCCGCGACACCTCGTCCGGCCGTCAAGCGTGCGAAGAAACTGCCGGCCGGCATCAGCGTCACGATCCATGCGGGCGCGGACAACGACTGGAGCGTGACGGTCACACAGGGCGCGAAGCGTCCGGGCAAAGCAGTTCCGGTCGCACCCGATGCGGTCGAGCGAGCTGTCCGCGAGTTGGGTGAGCCCACCGCAATCGAGGCTGTCGAGTCCATCATCGTCGCTGCACGGGACATGGCTGCAGCGCGAGTCGACGAGTTGAGTCGTCAGCTCGAGGAGGCACGCAAGATGCTCGAAGCGCTCGGAGCTACCGACTAGAAACGCTGCGTAGGTCCGCACTTTCCGGGGTATGCGTTTTTTGCAGCGGGGAGATTACCGGCGGAGAGATTGTGATGTTGCAGCGAATTGTTTCGGCTCTGGCAGCGTTGGTCTTGGCACTCGGACTCGGGTTCATCGTCAGCAGCAACGCCGTTGCTGCACCCACGCCCATGGGTGGTGGTTCGGGCATCATCATCGACAATCAGCTGGTCTGTACGTTGACCACTATCGGTCACGACAACGGCGGCAGACTCGTAGGTATCACCGCAGGTCACTGCGGTGGTCCTGGATCGTTCTTGATCCCGGAAAGCAACGAGGACGCAGGCGTGGTCGGCACGTTCGTCGAGTCGAACCCGGACCTGGACTACGGGGTCATCCAGTTCGATCCGGGCAAGGTCACACCAGTTCGAACGGTGGGCGCGGCAACCATCACCTCGATCGGCGCTCCAGCCAGCTTCCCGGCCACAGCCTGCAAGGAAGGCCGTACGACGGGCACGACCTGCGGCGTCGTCTGGGGAGACCTGAGCGCCGACGCATCCACCTGGACTCAGATCTGCGTCGACCACGGTGATTCGGGAGCCCCGGTCACGGTCGGGACGACGCTGGTCGCGATGGTCAACGCCTACCTCTGGGTGCCGTGCCTGGGGCCGGAACTCGGCACCAACATGACCTCCATCGTGGACACGATCAATGCCCACGGAGGTGTCGGCGCCGGGTACCGGCCGATCTAGCGGCGGGCTGGGATCAGCCGCACACTGCTCCACCCGAGGCTGATCCCACGAGCTTGGAGTACTTGGCCAATACACCACGTGTGTAGCGAGGCGGCAACGGCTCCCAGCCCTTCTTGCGGGCTTCCAATTCGGAGTCGTCGACCAACAATTCGAGTTGTCCGGTACCCACGTCGAGCCGGATCTGATCGCCGTCGCGAACGAACGCGATGGGACCGCCGTCGACGGCCTCGGGCGCAACGTGTCCGACACACAGGCCGGTTGTGCCGCCCGAGAATCGTCCGTCCGTCAGCAGCAGGACGTCCTTGCCGAGACCCGCGCCCTTGATCGCGCCCGTGATGGCCAGCATCTCGCGCATGCCGGGACCACCCTTCGGGCCTTCGTAGCGGATGACGACAACGTCACCGCCGGTGATGGTGCCGTCCTCGAGAGCATCCATCGCGGCGCGCTCGCGTTCGAAAACCCGTGCAGTGCCGACGAATACATCAGACTCGAATCCTGCCGACTTGACCACCGCGCCGCCGGGCGCGAGTGACCCCTTCAAGATCGTGATGCCTCCGGTCGGGTGAATGGGCTTGTTCATCGCCCGCAGGACCTTGCCGTCCGGATCGGGCGGGGTGATGTGCGCGAGATTCTCCGCCACGGTCTTACCGGTGACGGTCAGGCAATCTCCGTGCATGAGTCCCGCGTCGAGTAATGCCTTCATGATCACGGGGACGCCGCCGATACGGTCGACGTCCGTCATGACGTGCTTTCCGAAAGGCTTGACGTCGGCGAGGTGCGGGACCTTCGCGCCGACGCGAGCGAAGTCGTCGAGCGTCAGCGGGACGTACGCTTCGTGCGCGATCGCGAGGAGATGGAGCACCGCATTGGTGGATCCGCCGAATGCCATGACTACTGCAATGGCGTTCTCGAACGCTTCCTTGGTGAGGATGTCCCTCGCAGTGATACCTCGACGCAGGAGTTCGACAACGGCTTTGCCGCTCTCGCGGGCGAAGCCGTCGCGGCGACGATCCGGTGCGGGCGGTGAAGCGCTGCCGGGCAGCGACATTCCCATGGCCTCGGCGGCGCTGGCCATCGTGTTTGCCGTGTACATGCCGCCGCACGCGCCTTCGCCCGGGCAGATCGCCCGTTCGATGGTGTCGACGTCGGCGCGGCTCATCAGCCCACGCGAGCAGGCGCCAACCGCCTCGAACGCGTCGATGACGGTGACTTCCCGCTCACTGCCGTCGGAAAGTTTGGCGACGCCGGGGAGGGTGGAGCCGGCGTAGAGGAACACGCTGGCGAGGTCGAGGCGGGCCGCCGCCATCATCATGCCGGGCAACGACTTGTCGCAGCCGGCGAGAAGGACCGATCCGTCGAGACGCTCGGCCTGCATGACGGTCTCGACGCTGTCCGCGATCACTTCACGGGAGACGAGGGAGAAGTGCATGCCCTCGTGCCCCATCGAAATGCCGTCGGAGACGGAGATAGTGCCGAATTCGAGAGGGAACCCGCCGGCTTCCCGTACGCCCTCCTTGACGGCCTTGGCCAGGCGATCGAGGGACAGGTTGCATGGCGTGATTTCGTTCCAGGACGAGGCGACGCCGATCTGCGACTTGACCCAGTCGTCGTCGCCCATTCCTACTGCACGCAACATGCCGCGCGCTGCGGTCTTTTCGAGTCCGTCGGTGACGTCACGACTTCTGGGCTTGATGTCGGGTTCGGTCATTTTCCAAGCATAGGCGTCAGCGGGGTGTGTTTCCGGCAGACGAGCGACTCGACTTGCCGACAAACGCCGTCCGTCGTGAATAGACTCGTCGCATCGGGTGTGGGTGACTTTTTTTGCCGCTCTGCTGATACTGCCCATCCTGTTCGGCGCGTTGATCGCAGGCTATTCCGCGTTCTCCGAGGTCGACGGGTCCGAGGCTCTGCTTCCGCCGGCGTTCTGGATCCTGATCGCGGCCGGGGGTGCACTCGGCGGTTACATCGGAGTCAAGGTCGGTGTGGTTCGAGGCTCGGCCCTCGATTACCGGTTGTAATCGGGATCGACTCGATCAAACTTCCAGAGAAGCGCAGGCGAAGCCTGGGTGAACATCCCGAAGCTCTCTTGAACGCCCGTTCAGGTGCGGGTTCACTCCTAGCGTGCACACGAATGCCTTCGATCGAATATCCAGACGTGGCCTGCTGCAGGGATCGGCGGCCCTCGCCGGCGCAGTAGGTCTCGGTGTCGCTTCGGCGAGTCACGCCGGTGCCGAGGTTCCGGGTGGCAGCCCGGGCTTCGCGCACGGCGTGGCATCCGGTGACCCGTTGCCGGATGCGGTGATCATCTGGACCCGCATCACCCCGACGGCAGACGCGACGCCCGGTTCCGGCGTCGGGCCGGCGGTGACTCTCAACTGGCAGGTCGCGACCGATGAGGGGTTCGCGAGCGTCGTTGCGTCCGGAAGTGTTGCTGCTTCGGCGGATTCCGATCACACCGCGAAGGTCGACGTCACCGGACTCGATTCGTCGACGACGTACTGGTACCGATTCACTGCGGGTTCGGCTGTTTCTCCGGTGGGCCGCACCCGCACGGCTCCGTCGAACTCGGCAGATCTCGATCGTCTCCGCTTCGGCGTGGTGTCCTGCTCCAACTGGGAGGCGGGGTATTTCGGTGCCTATCGTCACCTCGCATTCCGCGAAGACCTCGACGCGATCATCCACCTCGGTGACTACATCTACGAGTACGGGCAGGGGGAGTACGGCGCGAGAAACGGATCCGTTCGCCTTCACGAGCCGGCCCACGAGATCATTTCGCTGGCCGACTACCGAATTCGGCACGCGCAGTACAAGACAGACCCGGATCTGGCAGCTCTGCACCTGAAGCTCCCGTTCATCACCACGTGGGACGATCACGAATCGGCCGACAACGCGTACCGGGACGGCGCCGAAAACCACACTCCCGGTGTCGAAGGTGACTGGGCAGATCGAAAGGCCAACTCGGCCAAGGCATATTTCGAGTGGATGCCCGTCCGCCCGTCGGGTAATGGTTCGAGCGTTCAGCTGTATCGTCGGTTCCGCTTCGGGAATCTGGCCGAGATCTCGATGCTCGATCTGCGTACCTACCGCGACGAGCAACCGACCATGAAGCAGGTCGACGATCCGTCGCGCACCATTACCGGACGCGCACAGATGGATTGGTTGACCAACGGAATCGTCACCTCCCCGACGCAGTGGAAGGTCGTCGGCAATCCGGTCATGATCACGCCCTGCGTGTTCCCGCCGCTGGAACCGGCGACCACCGCGGCGTTGACCGAACTGGTGGGTGTGCCGCAGGCCGGTGTCCCGTACAACACGGATCAGTGGGACGGGTACACCGCCGACCGCACCAGGCTTTTCGACGCGATCACCTCGAACGGTGTGGACAACACCGTCTTCATCACCGGTGACATCCACACGTCATGGGCCTGCGACCTACCGACCAACGCCGCCAACTATCCGGGTGGGTCGACCGTCGGCGCCGAGTTCGTCGTCCCGTCGGTGACGTCGCCCAATATCGACGACATGCTGAAAGTGCCACCGCGCACGGTAACCGTTGCGGCAGAAGAAGCATTCAAGGCCGTGAACCGACACGTGCGGTACGTCGAACTGGATTCGCACGGCTACGGCGTATTCGAAATCGCCCGCGAAGGTACTCAGATGGACTGGTACTACGTCGACGATCTCACCAATCCGCAGAGCAATGCGCACTACGCCGTGAGCTACCGTCTTCCGGCAGGCGCGGGCAGTAGAGTCTCACCCACCTCGGCCGCCCTCGATCAGGCCTCGTACCGACCAGGAGTCGACCAGTGAGTATCGAAGTTTCGCGTCGTAGCGTTCTGATCGGCGGAAGTGTTGTCGCCGGAACGGCATTGCTCGGAACGCCCGCTCGCGCGAGTGTTCCCACCAGCGCCGGAATCCCAGACCTGGACGTGCATGTCATAGTCGTAGACGGCATGCGGCCGGACGAGCTGCGATCGGAGCTCACCCCGACGCTGACCGGGCTTGCGGCCGGCGGTATCCACTACCCGGACGCCAGCGCCATCACGATCGCAGAGACGCTGCCGAACCACACGGCGATGATGACGGGAGTGCTGCCGGCGCGTTCGGGTGTACCCGCCAACTCCGTCTACGATCCGGCCATCGACAAGAAGCGTGACCTCGATCGGCCTTCCGACCTGCAGGCATCGACGGTTCTGGATCGGGTACGCACCGAACTCGGATTGACCACTGCGAGTGTGCTGTCGAAGCGCTACCTGCACGGGTTGTTCGGTGACCGCGCCTCATTGGTGTGGGATCCTCAGCCGCTCGTTCCCGGTACCGAGCATGCGCCGGACAACTTCACGATCGACGCCTTGATCCGTATCGTCGGCGGGAACTCGCCGCGGCTCTCGTTCACCAACCTCGGTGACGTCGATCGGGTCGGGCACCTGGATCTGTCCGGTCCGTCCATCCGTATCGCCCGCACGGCTGCACTTCAGAACACCGACAACCAGGTTCGCCGTTTCGTCGACTTCCTTCATGACACGGGTCGCTGGAATCGGAGCATTCTGATCGTGTTGGCCGACCACTCCATGGACTGGTCGGAGCCCGCGCGGCTCATCGGCTTGGATCGACCGCTGAACGCGGACCCGTTGCTGGCAGGCAAGATTCGAATCGCCCAGAACGGTGGCGCAGACCTGATCTACTTCGTCGGACCCGATGGCGAACGGGCGGAAGCCGTCAGCCGGATTCAGCAGATCGTGGATGGTGTGGACGGCGTCGAATCCAGCCACCTCCCCGCCGAATTCGATCTCGGCACCAATGCCGGTGACGTCGTTGCGTTTTGCGCTCAGGGCTGGCGGTTCAGTGATCCGACTCCACTGTCCAACCCGATTCCCGGCAACCACGGTCATTTCGTGACACTGCCCATCCCGTTCTTCCTCAGCGGCGGGCATCCCGCTCTCGACGGTGGACGGAAGATCGACACGCAGGCTCGCACGATCGACGTCGCACCGACGGTTGCGGCTCTGCTCGGCCTCGGTGCACCTGCCGGCGGCTGGGACGGCGTCGCTCGCACGACGGGTGTGTCGCTGAACGTCTAACGAGGATCGCGACCGGTCAGGGCAATCAGCTTGTCCTGCAACGACGCATCGTCAGGAAGATCGACGGGAGCGGAAAACAGACCGCTCTCGGCGAGCATGTCGCGCTGCCCGTCGAGGTCGGACCAGACGGCCTCGACGAGGTCTGGATCGAGTCGCTCGTCTGCTCCGACCGCTCGCGCAAGGTCCCAGGTGTGGATGGTGACGTCCGAGGTCTGCTGGCGCAGATAGGGTTCCACCTTCACCGTGCCGTACGAGAGGTGAACGTGGGCACTGAGGTCCGTCGATTTCCACGCCTTGATGGCGGCATCGGAGTACTTCTGCCATTCGGTCCACAGGTCGTCCCCGACGGGAACGATGTCCGGTGTCGCCTCGCCGACCGTCAGTCCGGCCAGGAGCGGCGGTACCCACTGCTGCTCCTCGATGACGTGGCGGACGAGGTGTTCGACGTGCCAGTCGGAGTCGGGCGTGGGTGCGTTCCAGTCCTCGACCGCAGCGAGTCGTGAACCGAATTCGCGGTGGGCGGTGAGTACGAGTTCGAGCCAATCGAATGCCATCACTCGAGGGTAACCCGATCAGCGTGACGTTAATCGGTGCGTGAGGCTTCGATTCGGTGAAGACTGTCGGGGTTGTCGCTCAGTCGAATCGAGGAGTTTTCATGACCGTCCCCACCGTCACTCTGGCCGAAGGTCTCACTGTCAGCGCCCAGGGATACGGCGCCATGTCCGTCGCCCCGGTCTACGGCCCGGTGGATCCGGCCGAGGCGCTCGCCACGCTGCACCATGCGGTGGACATCGGGATCACGTTCATCGACACCGCCAACGTGTACGGCGAGGGCTCGAGCGAGCGTGCGGTGGGAGAGCTTCTCAAAGACCGCCGGGACGAAGTGCAGTTGGCGACCAAGTTCGGTCTGGTCGGCAACATCGCCAACGGTCAGCGCGGGATCAACGGAGACCCGGCTTACGTGCCGCGGGCACTCGACGAGTCTCTGGGACGACTCGGCGTCGATCATGTCGACCTCTACTACTTGCACCGGGTCGACCCGAACGTGCCGATCGAAGACACCGTCGGCGCGATCGCGGAGCAGGTGAAGGCGGGCAAGGTCCGCAACATCGGCCTGTCCGAGGCGACCGGCGATGAACTGCGTCGTGCGTACGGGGTGCATCCGATCGCGGCGATCCAGTCGGAATGGAGCATCTGGAGTCGGGACGTCGAGAACAAGGTAGTACCCACCGCCGCGGAACTCGGAGTCGGATTCGTGCCCTTCTCACCTGTGGGCCGAGGCTTCCTGGCGGGATCGTTCGATGCGGAGACGCTCGGTGACAACGACCTGCGCCGACGCTTCCCACGCTTCTCGGACTCCGCGCTCCCTGCTAATCAGAAGGTTCTCGACGTGGTCCGCGCCGTCGGTGAGGAGCTCGGCGCGACGCCTGCACAGGTTTCCCTGGCATGGCTCGATGCCAAGGGCCGTCAGCACGGGTTGCCTTCCGTTTCGATTCCCGGCACGCGGTTCGCTGCACGAGTCACGGAAAACGCCGGAGCGTTGGACATCGTTCTGAGCGAAGACCAGATCGCTCGCCTCGACTCCCTCGCCGCGATTACCGAAGGCTTCCGTTCGGCTGATTTGAATTGGGTCTCTCAGGGCCGCGAATAATCATGTCCTGAGCCTTGCGAAAGACAGGAGTAACATACAGACCCGATGAAAAAAGTGTGGTTGGTCTGGGGTGTCGGTGTTTTTGCCTACGTGATCGCCGTGCTTCACCGCACTTCGTTCGGTGTCTCGGGTCTGTCTGCTGCTGATCGGTTCTCGATCTCGCCCAGCGTTCTGTCGAGCTTCGTCGTGCTGCAGATCGTTGTGTACGCCGGCATGCAGATTCCGGCGGGAGTCCTCCTCGACCGCTACGGTTCGCGGATCATGATCGCAGTCGGTGCGTTCATCATGATGTCCGCGCAGTTGGCTCTCGCCTTCACCGAATCGCTGCCCGTCGCGATCGATGCACGTATTGCCGTCGGTGCCGGGGATGCACTCACCTTCATCTCGGTGTTGCGGTTGGTACCGCAGTGGTTCCCGCCCCGGCAGGTGCCGTTGGTCTCGCAGTTCACGGGCATCCTCGGTCAGCTGGGCCAGGTGATGTCTGCGCTTCCGTTCATGTTGCTGTTGTCCGGACCGGGCTGGACTTTTGCCTACGGCAGCGCTGCCGCTGTCGGACTGTTGGCGTTTGCACTGGCGTTGAGTGTCATCCGCGACGCGCCTCCCGGTGCCGACGTGGTGGCCGTGCCGGCCGGCGCCAAGGAGATCGGGCGACAGATCAAGACGGTGTGGATGAGACCCGGCACCCGCCTCGGGTTCTTCAGCCACATGGGGACGCAGTTCTCGATAACGACGTTCGCGCTGCTGTGGGGTGTGCCGTATCTGAAATCGGCTCAAGGCCTCGACTCCGCCACCGTCGGCTCGCTGCTGACGCTGTCGGTCATCTCGGCAATCGTGGCCGGTCCGATACTCGGCATCCTCACCGGCCGCTATCCCATGCGTCGATCGTGGTTGGTTCTCACCATCATGGTCGCCAGCGCGCTCATGTGGACGATCGTGCTTTCACGAAGCGAACCGTCTCCGCTCTGGCTGTTGACGATCCTGGTGGTCGTCATCTCGGTGGGTGGGCCGGGTTCGGTGATCGGCTTCGACTACGCGCGTACGTCGAATCCGAGTTCGGCGATGGGCACCGCGCAAGGCATGGTCAACATCGGGGGATTCCTCGCTTCCCTCATCGTGATTCAAGTGATGGGCGTCATCCTCGGACACATGGGCGGGTACACGTTCGACGGATTCCGTGTCGCCTGGATGGTGCAATATCCGGTTTGGATTCTCGGTATCGTCGGTGTGCTCGTCACCCGAGGCAAAGCCCGGCGAGCCCTCGCAGCAGAAGGCGTACACGTACGGCCGATTCGCGAAGTCATTCGCCGCAACAAATAACTCGATCGCATCGGGTAATTCATCCCCTGCGGGTGAGGTTCCCAAGCGTCCGAGCCACCAGGCTTGATGGATGAACGACGCAATGAACATCGGACCGGTCGAGCTCGTGGTGCTGGCATTCCCAGGTTCAACTGTGGATCCTGAAGCTGTCGCCGCGCTGCAGAACGTGGTGGAACGAGGTTTTGTCACTCTGCTCGACCTCGTGTACATCGCCAAGGACGCGGACGGACAGGTGTCGCAGATCGATGTCGACGAAGATCTCACCGACATCGGACTGGCGATTCTGTCCATCGAAGCCAAGGCATTGATCAGTGACGAGGACCTGGACGTGGTCCGTGAGTCACTCGAACCAGGAACGTCCGCCGCAGTCATCGTCTACGAGCAGACGTGGGCGCGTGAGCTCGCGTCGACGGTTCGCGGTGGCGGCGGCGACGTAGTCCTTCACGTTCAGATACCGCGCGAGGTAGTCGTCGCAGCGGTCGAAGCAGCATTTCAGTAGCGACAATTACCCAAGGAGTTCGGCATGGTTTTTCGAGGTGGACGCAGAGGGCGGCCGGGGTTGCTCGGCACGGTGGCGCGCACGGCGGTAGTGGCTGGAACCGCAAAGGCGACGTCCAACGCCATGGATCGACGGAGTCAACGAAAGGCCAGCGAGCAGCAGCAGGAGTACCAGCAGCAACAGCCGCCGCCGCAGCAGCAGGTCGCCCCCGTGCAGTCCGTTCCCCCTTCAGGCGCGGACGATCTGGTCTCCAAGCTGCAGGAGTTGGGACAGCTTCATCAGTCCGGCGTGTTGACCGATGCCGAGTTCGCGGCGGCAAAGGCGCAGTTGCTGAGCTAGCCCTGCTGTTCTCTTCAATTGCGGCAATGCGCATTGCCGCAATTCGGCGTGAAAGGCTGACTTATGATCGACCCACGTGCGGCATCGGCCGCAATCGAAGCCGCGAACGCCCGAGTCGCCGAGACTCTACCGTTCTCCGACGACGCCGACTTCACCGAGGCGAAGCGGGGTTTCGTCGCCGCGCTCGATCCGGGGCTGGTTGCCGATTCGGACGGGAAAGTCCTGTGGAACAACGATTCCTACGCCTTCCTTGACGAGGACTGCCCGCCAACGGTCAATCCGAGCTTGTGGCGTCAGTCGAAGTTGGTCGCCAAGCAGGGACTCTTTGCGGTGACGGATTCGATCTATCAGATTCGCGGACTTGATCTGTCGAACATGACGTTGATCGAGGGAGATACCGGAATCATCGTCATCGATCCACTGATCTCCCGGGAAACCGCTGCTGCCGGGCTCGCGTTGTACCGGGAACACCGTGGTGATCGACCAGTAGTCGCGGTGATCTACACGCATTCGCACATCGACCACTTCGGCGGGGTCAAAGGTGTGACCACCGACGACGACGTCGCCGCCGGGCGATGCGTGATCGTCGCACCCACCGGGCTCGTGGAGCACGCGGTCGAGGAAAACGTCTATGCGGGAACGGCAATGGCTCGACGCGCGGCCTACATGTACGGGGCGGCCTTACCCCGAGGTCCCCGAGGTAGCGTCGGAGCCGGGTTGGGGCAGACCACCTCAACCGGCACACCGACGCTCATTTCGCCGACGGTGTCGATCTCGAAGACAGGTCACACGGAGACGATCGACGGCGTTCGGATCGAATTCCAGATGACGCCCGGAACCGAGGCCCCATCCGAGATGAACTTCTACTTCCCGGATTTGCGCGCACTGTGTATGGCGGAGAACGCAACTCATACTCTCCACAACCTGCTCACGCTTCGCGGTGCCCTGGTACGAGATCCTCATGTCTGGTCTGCGTACCTGACGGAATCGATCAATCGTTACGCCTCACGATCCGACGTTCTGTTTGCGTCCCACCACTGGCCGACGTGGGGGACCGAACGGCTCACCGAGTTCCTGTCATTGCAGCGCGACCTCTACGGGTACCTTCACGATCAGACACTTCGTCGAATCAATCAGGGGTGGACCGGTCTCGAGATCGCCGAATCGATCGAGCTGCCACCTGCATTGGCGCAAGCGTGGCACACGCACGGGTACTACGGTTCCGTCAGTCACAACGTCAAAGCCATCTACCAGCGATACATGGGTTGGTTCGACGGTAACCCTGCGCATCTGTGGGAGCATCCACCCGTCGAATCGGCCAAGCGTCACGTGGAGTTCATGGGCGGATCAGCAGAAGTGTTACGGAAAGCTCGGGAATCGTACGAGCGCGGCGACTTTCGCTGGGTTGCGCAGGTGGTGAACTACGTGGTCTTCGCTGAACCGGACAACGTCGAGGCCAAGAATCTGCAGGCCGATACCTTCGAGCAACTCGGGTACGGCGCCGAGAACGGCACCTGGCGGAACTTCTACCTCACCGGTGCATACGAACTGCGCAACGGCTCAGTGGGGACGCCCACGGTTGCCGCGGCGCCCGACATCACCGCAGCGCTGTCGGTAAGTCAAGTCTTCGATGCAGTATCGCTGCGCGTGGATGGAGTGCGCGCAGCGGGCTCGCACATCGTCGTCGATTGGAACATCACTGACGAAAACATCGTTCACCGAACGGAACTCAGCAACGGAGTTCTGATCCATTTCGACGTGGAAGGTGAGTCTGCAGATGCTGGGTCTGTGGATGCGATGTTCAGTTTGAGTCGGCGCGACTTACTCGGTGTGCTGCTCGGTGGTGTGGACTTGGGTGCCGAGATTGCGAATGGAACCATCTCGGTTTCCGGCGACCCGGCGAAGCTCGCAGAACTTGCCGGATACCTCGACGAGCCGGATCCGAACTTTGCGATAGTCACTCCGACCTAGCGCTGTATCAGTCGTGAACGAGCCTGTACTTCAACAGGTCTCGAGTCGCGCACCTGTTTGAAGTTGTCCGTTTTGTCTCTGGTTCTCGAAAGTATGTTCGATTAAACTTTCGGCATGGATAGTCGGGGAGCGTGGCAGCTGGATGATGAGGACCTCAAGAGTGAGGTTCTGGATCTGGTGCGTGTCCGGCACGAGTTGCAGTCGCGGTTGGTGTTGTTGATCGTGGAGATGTTTTCCCGTGAGGTTCTCGGTGGGAAGGGTTTTCGGGCGATCGCGCTGTGGTTGCATGGTTCGACGAATTTGGAGATCGGTGAGTGCAGTCTGCTGGTCGGGTTGGCGCGGTTGTTGATGCTCGAACCTGTTGTCGCGGATGCGTTTCATCGCGGCGATGTGGATGCGTTGAAGGCGCGGCAGGTGGCGTCGTTTTGTCAGCATCCGCCGAAGAACATGACCCTGGCGGATGTGGACAAGGCTCGCGGGATTTTGTTGTCGTTGGCGTCGAAGAACATTGCGGATTGCGATGCGGTGCGGGCGGCGATTCGGCGGATCGAGAAGCAGTACGGCAAGCGCGAGGACGGCGTCCCGGTCGGCGAGGATTCCGAACGTAACGAGTTCTACGCCTCGAAAGGCTTGTACGGGCGGGTCACTGTGAAGGGTGATCTGGATGCGGTGAACGGGGCCCGGTTGATCACGTTGTTGTCGAGTCTGTCGGCTCCAACGCCGGAGAAGGACGGCGTGAAGGACACGCGTACGCCGGCGCTGCGACGGGCGGATGGGTTCTGCGAATTGTTGCGCCGGTACGAGTGGGCGGGGTTGGGTCCGGTCGAGGGCGGGTGAAACCGCACATCACGGTCACCGCCAGCGCGAAAGACCTGACGGATATGCAGGCGCTCAAGGATTTGTTGCCGTCTACCGAAGAACTGGGTTTCGCGTGGACGGATTGGGTGGGCCCGATCAGCATCGACACCGCCCGGATGTTGGCCTGCGACTGCACAGTCACCCGGATCTTGTTGGACGAGAATGGTGTTCCGCTCGACTGCGGTAAGGAAGCGCGAACAGCAACGGTGCCGCAGAGGCGGGCGTTGGCGGTCCGCGATGGCGGTTGCGCGTTTCCGGGATGCGGGACACCGCCGGGGTGGTGCGATGCCCACCATATCGTTCACTGGAACGATGGCGGCCCAACAGATCTCGATAATCTGATCTTGTTGTGCTGTCATCACCACCGGACGATGCACCACACCGAATGGCGGGTCGAGATCGGACCGGATCGGAAATCGGTGTTCTATCCACCGATGTCGGTTGATCCGTATCAGCATCCGATCGGCGGGAACAGTCCGCCCACCGCGGCGTGAATCGCGACAACTGAAGACGTGAGCACCGGGGCACAACCATGCCCTGGTGCTTGCTCAATCCAGTATTTACTCAAGACAACGTGATGTCGGCAATCAGGCCGTGGTGATCGGATCCCTCGATCTCGATCCGTTCCAAGGATGTCGCCACGGCGCCTTTCGTGATGATGTGGTCGATACCGACCACCGCCGGATACCGCTTGTCGGTCGGATAGGTCGGGATCAGGCCGGAACCCAATTGGTCGGCGGCGCTGGTGTATCCGTTCGTGAGAAGATTCCGGAACTGTTTGTTCGAGTACGACGCGTTGAAGTCGCCGCTCACTATCACGTTGTCCCGTCCGGCGACTTTGTCCATGTAAGACCCAAGCCTTCGCTGCTCGTCCGCCCACACCGAAGGCGGTGAGATGTACGCCGGTGCCGGATGCACGGCGAACAATGTGACTGGCTGCGCCAAGCCGACATTCAGTTCTGCGGACAGCGTTTCGGGTGAGAATCCGTCGAGGCTACGCGGATTGGAGAGTGGAAAGCGACTGTAGATTCCTGCCCCGCCACCACCGTCGGTGTACGGGACGAGGAATTGGTGGCTCAGAACCTCGTCAAGCCCGGCGGCTTTGAGCGCGTCGGCTTCCTGGTACGTCAACTCCTGGACCGTCACCACGTCGACCTCGCGTTCGCGGACCATCGCCACAAGCGACTCCGGATCCGCTGCACCGACCATCAAGTTGGCCTGCATGATTCGAATCGATGGACCGTTCGCAGACGTCGACTCCCCAGTTCCGCCGATGTACAGCGGGCTCACAGACCATCCGAACAACCCAAGGACGAGGATCGAGGCGGCGCACACGATCCACTGACGCCCGATACCCGAGACGACGGCACCGATCAGCGGAGCAATCATCAACAAGGGCGCCACTGACGCCAGAACGATCACGATGTTGTGATCGACGTCCAACTGAGTTGCGATCAAGGCAACCAAACCAGTCACGATGCCGGCCACACCGGCCACGGCCGAAAGGCGGCGAAGAACCAGTCGACGAGGGGGCACGGCATCGGGTTGCATGACGTCCATGGAAGCAGAAGAGCGTCGTAGCTCCGGGAAACTGCAGGTGGAGTCGGTGCGCCCTATTGTTTGCGCCCTATTGTTGCGGATACGGAAGGTGGCTGCTGCTGTTCTCACTGACGGAGATCGAGCGGCCGAGTTGGGGGAAGGCGCGTTGAGAGCACGCTGGCCTGTCACAGACTTTGCACCCCGCGCCGATCGGCACGATGGTCACGGGGTCGTCCGTCTGAATTCCGTGTGAGTAGACCATGCGATCGGCGTAGCCGATGTCGCAACCGAGTCCGACGGCGAAGTTGCGCTCGGGTGCGAGGTACCCGAGTCCGCCGCTGTGGGTAGTGCGCGCCACCCAGAGGTATGTCCGGCCGTCGGGCATCTTCGCGACCTGAGTGAGGATGCGACCTGGGCTCGCGAATGCCTCGTGGATGACCCACAGCGGGCAGCTGCCTCCGACTCTGGAGAAGTGAAAAGCGGTAGCAGACTGACGCTTCGAGATGTTTCCGGCGCGATCGGTTCGGACGAAGAAGAAAGGGATGCCGCGTTGGCCGTGTCGTTGGAGAGTGGACAACCGGTGGCAGACTGTCTCGAAGCCGACCTCGAACTTGAGGCTGAGCAGGTCGATGTCGTACCGCAAGGCCTCAGCGGATTGCAGGAATTGGGTGTACGGGAGTAGCAGTGCGCCGGCAAAGTAGTGTGCGAGTCCGACGCGGGCCAGCGCTGCGGACTCGGCGCTCAATGATTCATCCTCGGCGACAAGGGAATCGATCACGTCGGCCTGCGTGAAGAAGGCCAACTGCATTGCGATCTGGAACGCGCGTTGTCCTGCCGACAGACGACGGGCGAGTGTGAGGACCGACTTGTTCGGATCGTAGTAACGCTTGGGGCCGAGCTTGTCGGGTTCGTCGGTACGGATCGTCACGGTGACGCCGTGCTGATCGCGAAGTAGTCGTGCCAGTTGCAAATCCACTGCGCCCACGGACAATCCGTTGTCCAGGAACATCTGCTCGGCAGCGTCGTCCAGAACGGCGATGTGATTCTTTCGGTCGTAGAAGAAGTCCCGAACTTCCTCGTAGGGCATCGGTACGAGTGACACATCGGACGCTGGTTCGCCGGACAACTGCGTCGAGAACTGGTCCAACTGCTCTGTCGCGGCGTGAAGGCGGCGGTGCAACATCACGAGGGTGCGTCCGACCGCCGGCATGCGGGCCACCAATTCGTCCACCTCGGCCAGAGATACGTCTCCAGATTCCGAAGTTTCGGCCAAGGCGTGATGAACGTCCGCAACCAGGCGTGCGTCGGAATCGGAGGCGAAGAATTGCACGTCGAGATCGAACTCGGCGTTGAGCTTGAGAAGGACGGGCACCGTCAGCGGTCGTTGATCGTTCTCCAGTTGATTGACATAGCTGGGGGAGAGTTCGAGTGCCTTCGCCAGTGCGGACTGTGACAGGTTTCGTTCCTCCCGCAGCCGTCGCAGCCGCGCTCCCGCGTACATCTTCTTCATCGAATCTCCTCGGTGCCGATCGCGTTCACCCTACCGAGAAGCTATTCGCAACATTCGCAACATTGCAGCATCGTCATTGCATAAATAGGCAATTGCGAGGGCCTATCCCGAGGTGAATGAGCTGCGTAGCGTGCAAATAGATACCGAAGAACGTGAGAAGAGGATCGATGAAGACGCATCTCGTATGCACCCACCGCTCTGCCGAAGAGTTCCCCAAGGAAGACCACCTCGCGTGGAAGATCGCGGAAGTTGCGACGGATCCCGTCGAGGTCACCGACGCCACGTCCGACATGATCGTCAACCGGATCATCGACAACGCGGCAGTTGCCGCAGCTTCCCTGGTGCGCCGTCCCGTGGTGAATGCGCGGGCGCAAGCACAGTCGCATCCGTATACGCCGGGCTCCACCGTGTTCGGTATCCCCGGTACGTTCTCTCCTGAATGGGCCGCCTGGGCCAACGGTGTCGCGGTTCGTGAACTCGATTTCCACGACACGTTCCTCGCCGCCGAGTACTCGCACCCCGGAGACAACATCCCGCCGATCCTCGCCGTCGCTCAGCACACCGGCCGTGACGGTCGAGACCTGATTCGTGGTCTGGCGACCGGCTACGAGATCCAGATCGACCTGGTTCGGGCTATCTGCCTGCACGAGCACAAGATCGACCACGTCGCACACCTCGGCCCCTCGGCTGCGGCAGGTATCGGAACTTTGCTGGGCCTGGGCACCGAGACGGTCTACCAGGCAATCGGCCAGGCACTGCACCTCACGACAGCGACACGTCAGTCCCGCAAGGGCGAGATCTCCAGTTGGAAGGCGTACGCGCCTGCGCTGGCAGGCAAGGTTGCCGTAGAGGCGGTCGACCGTGCGATGCGCGGTGAGGGCGCACCGTCACCGATCTGGGAAGGCGAAGACGGCGTCATCGCCTGGCTACTCGGTGGCCCGGACAAGGAGTACCACGTTCCGCTGCCCGGTTCGGGTGAGGCGAAGCGCGCCATCCTCGACTCGTACACCAAAGAACACTCCGCGGAGTACCAGAGCCAGGCGCCGATCGACCTCGCTCGCCGAATGCGTTCTCGTGTCGGTGATCTCGATCAGATCGCCTCGATCGTCCTGCATACCAGCCACCACACCCACGTCGTCATCGGCACCGGTTCCGGCGATCCGCAGAAGTTCGACCCGACCGCCTCGCGTGAAACCCTCGACCACTCGGTGATGTATATCTTTGCCGTTGCGCTACAGGACGGTACGTGGCACCACGAACGTTCCTACGCGTCCGAGCGTGCACAGCGCGCGGACACGATCGAGCTGTGGAACAAGATCTCCACGCGCGAAGATCCCGAATGGACACGCCGTTACCACTCGACGGATCCGGACGAGAAGGCTTTCGGTGCTCGCGCCGAGATCACCTTGAAGAGCGGCGAAGTCATCGTCGACGAGCTTGCGGTGGCCGATGCGCACCCGCTCGGCGCACGTCCGTTCGCTCGCGATCAGTACGTCGCGAAATTCCGCACCCTCGCCGAGGGCGTCATCGAGCCGAGCGAACAGGACCGCTTCCTCGACGCGGCTCAGCGCACCGCCGAATTGAAGGCAGGCGAACTCGATCAGCTGACCTTCACCGTTTCCGAAGACGTTCTCGCTCGGGCTCCCAAGGTCGCCAAGGGACTTTTCTGATGTCGGGCCTCATCGCAGCAGCGACGTCTGCAGCCGACAAGCGGATTGCCTTCCGGGCGGGGCTGACGTCCGGAAAGATTCAGCGCTTGCCAGGTGCCATCAATCCGCTGACAGCCAAGCTCATTGAGGAAATCGGATTCGAAGGTGTCTACGTTTCAGGTGGTGCGTACTCCGCCGGATTGGCGCTTCCCGACATCGGACTGACCACCTTGACCGAGGTCGTCGGCCACAGCAAGCAGATCGCGCGCGTCACGGACCTCCCGACGCTCGTCGACGCCGACACCGGATTCGGTGAACCCATGAGCGCGGCCCGCACGGTCACGATCTTCGAGGACGACGGCATAGCCGGTCTGCATCTCGAGGACCAGATCAACCCGAAGCGCTGCGGGCACCTCGACGGCAAAGCGATTGTGCCCACCGAAGACATGGTTCGCCGTGTTCGTGCTGCAGTGTCGGCGCGCCGTGATCCGAACTTCGTCATCTGCGCGCGCACCGATGCTGCCGGAATCGACGGTATCGACGCGGCGATCGAGCGAGCAAAGGCCTACGCGGATGCCGGTGCTGATTTGATCTTCACCGAAGCTCTTGCCACCGAAGCAGACTTCGAGAAGTTCCGCGCAGCAGTCGACACTCCGCTCCTCGCCAACATGACCGAGTTCGGGAAGTCGAACCTCATTTCGGCGAAGACATTGGAAGAGATCGGTTTCAACGCCGTCATCTACCCCGTGACCACCCTTCGGCTGGCGATGTTCGCTATCGAAAAGGGTCTGCGCGAGATTTTCGCGGAGGGCACGCAAGAAGGACTGCTCGGCGAAATGCAGCATCGCAGCAGGTTGTACGAGATTCTCGAGTACGAGCGCTACAACGAATTCGACAGTGGCATTTTCAATTTCAGCTTGGAGGGGAGTAGGACATGACCGAACAGATTCCGACGATCTACAAGGGCTTGGCCGGAGTTGTCGTCGATACGACGGCTATCTCCAAGGTAGTGCCCGAGACGAATTCGTTGACGTATCGCGGTTACGCAGTGCAGGACCTTGCCGCGAACTGCAGCTTCGAAGAAGTTGCGCACCTGCTCTGGTACGGCGAACTGCCGACTCCCGAGCAGCTCGAATTACTCTGCCTGCGTGAGCGTGCGGCCCGTCGTGCCGACCGCTCACTGCTCTCACTCCTGACCAAGATGCCGGACAACTGCCACCCCATGGATGTTGTCCGCACGGCGATCAGCTACCTCGGCGCCGAGGATCCGGCGGAGGACGACAACTCGGAGAAGGCCAATCTGGCCAAGGCGCTGCGGATGACGGCTGTGCTGCCGACCATCGTCGCAGCCGATTTCCGCCGCCGGCGCGGTCAGGATCCCATCGCGCCGCAGTCGGACCTGGGTTTCGCCGAAAACTTCTTGAACATGTGCTTCGGTGCTGTTCCGGAGTCGGCGATCGTGAAGGCCTTCGAGGTCTCGCTGATCCTGTACGCGGAGCACTCCTTCAACGCCTCGACGTTCGCCGCTCGTGTTGTGACGTCCACACTTTCGGACATCTACAGCGCAGTGACCGCTGCTATCGGCACGCTCAAGGGCCCGTTGCACGGCGGTGCAAACGAAGCTGTCATGCACGACATGCTCGAGATCGACGACCCCGACCGCGCCGAAGCCTGGATGTCGGAGAAGTTGGCTGCCAAGGAGAAGGTCATGGGCTTCGGGCACCGCGTCTACAAGAACGGTGATTCGCGTGTTCCGACCATGAAGCAGGCCCTCCTCGACGTCGCGGCAGCGACCGACGGCGAGAAGTGGGTGCAGATGTACGAGATCCTCGAGAAGACCATGGTCAGTGCCACCGGAATCAAGCCGAATCTCGATTTCCCCACGGGCCCTGCATATTTTCTCATGGGCTTCGACGTCGAGATGTTCACGCCGATCTTCGTGATGAGCCGCATCACCGGATGGACGGCGCACATCATCGAGCAGGGGCAGTCGAATGCACTGATCAGGCCGCTGAGCCAGTATTCGGGCGTGCCACAGCGCACAGTCGTGGCATGACACCCCTTTGATGCTGCGTCGGCGAGGTTCGGTTCTGGCATCACCGTCTCCTGGCCTCGTCGACGCTTCTCCGTTCGCACTATCTGCAACTTTGCATCGAGAATTCGCAAAGATATTCAAGTGCAATGTGTTTCGACTTTTCTCTACCGGAAATAACGTCAGTGTCATGACTGAAACGCACGAAGAAATCTTGATCATCCGTCGTGGCGAGACCCTCGACGTCGTGTTCAACCGGCCGGAAAAGCGCAACGCATTGACCCCGCAGATGTACGACGCCATTGCCGGAGCCTGCCGGCGCGCCGACTCCGACCGCGAGATTCGGTTAGTCACTCTCCGAGGTGCTGGGGGAGAGGCGTTCTCGGCGGGCTCCGACATTGGCCACTTTCAAACCTTCTCGAGCTTTCACGACGGGCTCGACTACGAAAGCCGGTTCGTCGGCGTACTGACCGAACTCGAGAAAGTGAGGGTTCCCACCCTCGCGGTCATCGACGGTGTGTGCGCGGGAGCAGGGCTGTTGCTGTCGGCAGCGTGCGATGTGCGGATCGCGACGCAGGGGTCACGCTTCTGCCTACCGATCGCGCGCACACTCGGAAACTCGTTGTCGATCCATTCCGTGGCTTTGCTGGCGGACAGGATCGGCAGTTCGCGTCTGATGTCGTTGATCGCTCGGGCCGGGGTGATGTCGAGTGACGAGGCTCTGCGGAGCGGCTTCCTCAGCGACTGTGCAACAGAGTCCGAGTTCGCGACCCTGACTGCCCAGGTATCTCGCGATCTACTTGCCGCCGCCCCGATGACCGTCTGGACTATTCGGGAGTCCCTGCGACGCATCAGAACCCGAGTGATTGCCGACAACGATGATCTGATGAGCATGATCTACAGCAGTGACGACTTCAAAGCCGGCGTCGACGGTTTCCTTCGCGGGGAACGACCGGTGTGGGCCGGCGTGTAGTTCGGCGGTAGAACCACAGGCTTGCGTTGGAGCGCGCTCTAACCCCTAGCGTTGCCGACCATGACAACAAAGACCTGGATCATCACTGGAGTTTCTCAGGGTTTCGGCCGTGAACTCGCACTGTCTGCACTTCGATCGGGGGACGCGGTAGTCGCTGCAGTTCGTCGTCCCGAGTCCGTTGCAGATATCGCGTCGGAGCATCCGGACCGGTTCTCGGCGGTGACGTTCGACGTCCGCGACACCGCGGCGGCACCCAGCGTCGTCGAATATGCGCTCGAGCGATTCGGTCGCATCGACGTGCTGGTCAACAATGCCGGTCGTGGGATGGTCGGCGCGGCGGAGATGGTGGACGATTCGACCTTGCGGGATCTCATGGAACTGCACCTGATCGGACCCGCCGCGTTGGTGCGCGCCGTCCTCCCGTCGATGCGAGTGCAGGGCAGCGGGACGATCGTGCAGATGAGCAGTCAAGGCGGCCGTATGTCGTTTCCCGGTGTCGGGGCGTACTCGGCGTCGAAGTTCGCTCTCGAGGGTTGGTCGGAGGCTCTCGCCGGTGAGGTCGCGCAGTTCGGCGTTCGGGTGATGATCGTCGAGCCCAGCCGATTCCGTACAGCATTCAACACGCCTGGCGTTCTGAGCTTCGCCGAATCATCATCGGAATACCGTGATTTGCTGGATCCCGTTCTGCGGGACATGGCGGCCGCAGACGGTGTTCAGGAGGGTGATCCGGAGAAAGCAGCAGAGATCATCACCTCGCTTGTGCACAGCGAGAATGTGCCACTTCGTCTGCCACTCGGAAAGGAAGCCGTGGAGCGTGTCTCCGCGTCGTATCGGAAGAATCTCGCCGAGGTATGCGTCTGGGCCGACCTGGCTCGCAGTGCAGACTTCGCGGATGCTGCCGGCCCTGTCCGCCCGTTCTAGGCTGAGAGTCATGGCTACGGAAGACTTGATGCGTAAGGCACTCGAGGCACTTGGGGAAGTGAACGGGCCCATGTCGATCGAGGTGATTCACCGACTCGTCGATGCAGGAGACGTTCAGGAGCCGATGTCGATCGCTGAAGTCGCGGACCTGCTGGATGCCTCGGCACATACGCTGCGCTACTACGAGAAGATCGGTCTGGTCGAGGTCGATCGTGACTCGAGCGGACATCGTGTGTACGGTCCGGAATCTGTTCGCAGGCTGGTGTTTCTGACCCGCATGCGCATCTCGGGTATGGCGATTCGCGACCTGCAGCACTACGTCGAACTGGTCGACGCCGGTGAAGGGACAATTCCGGAGAGGCTCGACATGCTGCTCGAGCACCGAGACACCGTTCGTCGGCAGATCAAGGAGCTCACGTTGTCTTTGGCTGCGACGGAGTACAAGATTGCGACGTACGGCGGGCGGACCGGAGAGCAGGAGTAACCCCGATTACTTGCCCGGCATTCGATTCAGCCCACTTTCCATGGATACTGCCAGTCGCTCGAGTGCGGCAAGGACCTTCCCCCGGTCCCGGCCGAGTTGGGTGAACAATTCACCGTGAGCGGCGAGTTCGCGAGGAAAGACGTCGTCGACGACAGCGTTTCCCTGGACCGTCATCGTGATCAGTGCAGATCGCCTGTCTTCGGGATTGCTTGTGCGGGAGACGAATCCTCGCTTCTCGAGTCGCGCGAGTGCCTTGCTGACCCCGGCCCGAGACATACCGAGGCGTTCGGCGAGACGAATCGCGGTGACCGGTTCCTCGGCGTATCGAAGTGGCACAAGCAGTTCCACTTCCGACACGGTGAGATCCGCGGTTTGGTATACCGGTTCGACTGCTAGTTCGAGAAGCGCCGTAATCCGTTTGAGTTGCGCGACTACTTCCATGGGCGAGGTGTCGAGGTCGGGATTGTTTTCGGCCCAGAGGTTGCAGGTACGGGAGCGGAGTGTTGGTTCGTTCACGATTCCTCAACTTTGTTAACCGGTAAACAAATTTGCTAGATTGCCAGAATAGCCCACCGTCTCGGGTGGGACGATCTGCGGACTGGGGGAGCACATGAGGTTCGACGTGGTGATTGTCGGTGGCGGTGCGGCGGGGTTGAGTGCCGCGCTTGTTCTGGCTCGTGCTCGGCGGCGAGTGATGATCGTCGATGCAGGTAACCCGCGCAATGGTGTCTCCGAGCACCTGCACGGGTACCTGACGCGGGATGGTGAGAGTCCTACGCAATTACTTGCGGCCGGCCGCAAGGAGGTTCTCGAGTACGGCAGCGAAATGACGACTGGCACCGCAATCCGAATCGAGCGCACGGACGACGGTGGGTTTCTTGTGCAAACCGACGCGACTGCGTCGCTGGAGGCACGGACTGTTCTGGTTGCTACTGGGTTACGTGACGAGCTGCCGAACATCGCTGGGCTGCAAGATCGCTGGGGCGTCGACGTTCTGCATTGTCCCTACTGTCACGGGTACGAGGTTCGAGATTCCCCGATCGGTGTGCTCGGTGGTGGCAATAGGCCGTTCACCATTCATCAGGCGTCGTTGGTGCGTCAATGGTCGGAGGATGTCGTCTTCTTTCCCAACCGTATCGAGCTGACGGGAGCCGAACGGGAGCGGCTGATTGCCAGGGGGATTCGCATTGTCGAAGGCGATGTGGCTGGCGTGTCGGTTGGCGATGGTAGATTGGACGGCGTCGAACTGGCCTCCGGTCAGGTAATTCCGCGAAGCGTAGTGTTTGTCGGCCCACGGTTTGTTCCGCGAGGCGATCTGTTGACTGACCTGGGGTGTGAAGCCGACGAAAATGGTTGGGTGGTAACTGATCCTGCAGGCAGCACAAGTGTGCCTGGAGCCTGGGCCGCGGGGAATGTGTCGGATTCTCCGGCGCAGTTGATCACCGCCGCCGCTGCCGGATCAAAGGCTGCGATTGCACTGAATCACTATCTGCTCGAGCAGGATATCGTGCGAGCGGTTGCGATCGCAGCCGAACTTCAGCCGAGTGAAACCGGAAGCAACCCTCGCGGGGTCTCTTGAGCGATCTGGTTCAGCGCAGACTCCAACGTCGGAAATTGATACTGGAAGCCGCTGTCCGCGAGCACCCCTGGTGAAACCCAGCGACTCTTCGTTACCAGTTCAGCCTCGGTGCGGATGATTCGTGCGCCGAACTCGAGCATCCAGCCCGGCGTCGGAAACCCATATTGTCGGCCAAGTTTCGCTCGTACCATCCGCATCATGTCGGTGTTGGTTACCGGATACGGGGATGCGATATTGACCGGGCCTGAGATCTCCGGATTCTCGTAGACGTGGATGATCGCGCGAATGACGTCGGCGATGTAAATCCAGCTGAACATCTGTCGGCCGTCGCCCATTCGTCCGCCGAAGCCCATTCGGGCGAGGTTGACGAACGGATTGATCGCCCCACCGCCGGCTCCGAGGACGATCGACATCCGAAGTGCCACTTTGCGAACAGGCGTTGGGGCTGAGAACAATTCGTGTTCCCACGCTCGCGCGACCGCTACGGAGAATCCCTTTCCCAGCTCTCCGTTCTTCTCGTCCATCGGTCGATCTCGTGCGTCTCGGTAGATCGTGCCGGTACTGGCATTCGCCCAGAGTGAGGGTGGCTGCGGCGTGCGGGTCAGCGCACGACCCAACAGTGCAGTCGTTTCCACTCGGGAGGAGAAGATGTCGTCGGCATTGCGCTTGTTGTAGCGGCAGCTCACGGAGCGGCCGGCGAGGTTGACGAGCAGATCCGTGCCGCTGAGTACATCGGCGACGCCGTGCTCGTCGGACCACGTGGCATCGCTCGTTCCTCCCCGGCCGATCGTCCGAACGTCGACCCCGTTGGATTCGAGCGTTCGAAGAAGGTGTTGGCCTACGTAACCCGACGCACCACAGACAACAACGGTCTTCATGGTTTTGTGTTCCCCTCTGCAGAAACGACTTTTGTCATCAGGGCGGCGACATCGCCGACCAGACCTCGTGCCACTGGCAGCCGGGCGAGGGTGAGCGCTTTCGCGATGATCGGTACCAGGCCGTCGACGAGGGATCGGGTACGAGTTTGCCCCGGAGACGCGTCGGTGACCCAGTGTAGCGTCACGCCCAGATAGCTGAGCCACAAGAGCGTGGGGAGCTGGGTCTCCAATGACGCCGGCGTCTTCTGCTTCGACGCCGCCAGTGCTTCACGCATCAGATCGACGGCCATCGATCTCGCATCGGTCGACTCGGCCGAGAACGGGCTGGACTGTGATGTGGTGGGCAGGGCAACGTGCAGAAACGTGCTGCCGAAGCCGTGATAGGGCCCCATGACATCGAGTCCGGTGTGCAGAACAATCCTGAGATTTTCTGTCAGTGACCCACCTTCGCGAAGGAGTGGAAGCGCCCGCGCGCGGTGATCGCGTTGGATGACGAGATACAGCTCGTGAACCAGTTCGTCTTTACTGGCGAAGTAGTAGTAGGCGTTCCCGAGCGAGACCTCTGCCTCATTTGCGATCTTGCGCATGGTCGTCGCTGCGAAGCCTTCGTCGCGGAAGAGCCGCAATGCTGTTTCCACCAGCTTTTCCCTGGTCTCGATCCCGCGAGTACTCATCGACACTCCTTCTTTGAACATGTTCAAGTGCAGCGTACGCCCTGGAGTTGAACACGTTCAAGAGTGGATCTGTTGCGTGAAATATAATAAGCGCGCATACTAAATGTATGAATGAATGTGCTTTCGGTTCGCCAGGTGGTCGGCGATGAACGCATGGTTGGGAGTTGTGTCCGCCGAACATGTGCGTCGCGCAGTGGATCTCGGTATCGCACAGATCGGGCACGGAAAGAGAGCCGGATTGGCACGGATGAAAGCAGGTGACGTGCTGGTCTACTATTCGCCGGTCGAGTCCATTGGTGATCGAGATCCGTTGCGCGAGTTCACAGCTCTCGGTGTGATCGAAGAGGGTGAGATCTGGCAGGCGGACGAGGGGTGCTTCAAGCCGTTTCGGCGTCGAGTGCGATACGAGCAGTTCACACCCGTTCCACTCGGCGATGTGCGGAGTCGATTGGCGCTGACCTCGGCACCGAATTGGGGGTATCAACTCCGGCGTGGCTTGATTCCGTTGGATGACAACGACGTCGAGGTTCTGCGTTCGACGACGAGCTGACACACTGGCGCTGTGGCGAAGAAACTGGAAACCGACTTCGAGGACGCGGACGAGAGTCCCGGTCTGATGTTGTGGCGTGTCACCAATGCTTGGCAAGCCTCGATTCGCGCGGCGCTGCGACCTTTCGACCTGACCCACGTGCAGTTCGTTCTGCTCGCAGCACTGACCTGGCTGGATGCAGAGACGCCGATAACTCAACGCGGTCTTGCCGAGTACGCGCGCACCGACGCGATGATGACGTCACAGGTGATTCGGACCCTCGAATCCAAGGGGTTTGTCGAACGACGTCCACATCCGACCGATGCTCGTGCTCGCTCGCTTGCCGTCACGCCGGTGGGTGCGGCCTTGGCCGGCAGGGCGAACCGCGCGGTGGAATCTTCGGACCGGGAATTCTTCGCCGCTCTGGGGGATCGTCAGGCGGCCTTCGTCGCGATGCTCGGCGCGCTTGATCGACGGTAACAACCCTCAGTTTCGAGGAGGTTGCTCTGTAGTTCTCTGCAGCAGTGCGTATTTGGCTTCCAGTCCGTCCAGTAGGGATTCCAGCGCGAGTTCGAAACTGGCACCGTCGATTTCCGCAGCACGCTCACGCAACAGATGTGCTCGCGTGAGGTGCGGGTAACGCTCGGCGTAGATCGCAGGATCGTCCACGAATCCGCCGGAGAACGTCGCCGTCGCAGCACCCATGACCACGTACTTGACGGAAGCGCCGATCAGTGTTGCCGTGCGCTGTGGCCATCCGGCGCGCACCAGTCCGCCATGGATGGCGTTCGCGCGATCGAGGGCGATGGGCCTGACGCTCGGACCGTAGGCCAAGTAGGGAACGATATTGGGATGCTTGCCCAGGGCGGCGTGGTAGGACCGCGCCCACGTGCGTAGCGCGCCGCGCCAATCGTCGGAGTCGAAGCCGCTCACGTCGACGGACTCCATGATGACGTTCGCGACGTCGTCGAGTAACTCGTCCTTGTTGGCGTAATGGCTGTACAGCGACGGTGCCTGTACGCCGAGAACAGTGGCGAGTTTGCGCATCGAGAAGTCGGTCAAACCGTGCTCGTCCACCAGTTTCAGGGCGGTGTCCCTGATGATCGGCTTACTCAGTAGTGGAACCCGCGGTCGCGCCATCGCCCAGAACCCTTTCGTCTGAAAGTACTGGACAACCTTACACTGTGAGTTTATTATCCAATTAACCTAACAGTGTTCGGGAACGTGGAGGATCAGATGACACGGGTGTTCGAGAACAAGTCCGATCTCCTGGGGGCGGTCGGTGAAACGCTGGGCTCGAGCGAGTGGGTCGAGGTCACCCGCGAGATGGTCCATCAATTTGCCGACGCGACCGGTGACCATCAGTGGATTCACGTCGACGACGAAAGGGCAAAGCGTGAATCACCTTTCGGTGGTCCGATTGCCCACGGGTATCTGACTCTCTCGCTCCTGCCGCTTCTGTCGAAGTCCGTGTATCGCATCGACGGCGCGAAAATGGTCGTCAACTACGGGTCCGACAAGGTTCGATTCCCGAGTCCGGTGCCAGTCGGGGCCAAGGTTCGAAATACCGCAGTGCTCTCCGCAATCGAAGAATTGCCGAACGGTTCACTACAGAGTCAGATCACCAACACCGTCGAGATCGAAGGCGTGGACAAGCCCGCCGTTGTTGCGCAGACCGTCGCACGAATCTTGTTCTGAAACCCTGCCAGAAGAAAGCAGACTCCATATGAATCTCGAATTGACCGGTGAGGAAGTTGCGTTCCGCGAGGAGATGCGAAAGTTCTTCACCACCGAATTCTCGCCCGAACTTCGAGCACGTGCAGCCGGATTCGGAAAGCTGACTCGTGAGGACATCGTTGCGGGTCAACAGATTCTGAACGCACACGGGTTGGCGGTTCCACACTGGCCGGTCGAATGGGGTGGCAAGGACTGGACTCCGGTTCAGCGCCACATCTATTCCGAGGAAATGCAGTTGGCGTCGGTACCCAACCCGTTGCCGTTCAACGTGAGCATGGTTGGGCCCGTTATCGCTGCCTTCGGTTCGCAGGAGCAGAAGGAGAAATTTCTCCCCGCTACGGCCAACGCCGATATCTGGTGGTGCCAGGGTTTTTCGGAACCAGAAGCCGGTTCGGATCTCGCTTCACTCAAGACGGCCGCTGTCCGTGACGGCGCGGATTACATCGTCAACGGTCAGAAGACGTGGACTACTCTCGCTCAGCACGCCGAGTGGATCTTCTGTCTGGTTCGCACAGATGCCAGTGCCCAGAAGCGGCAGGCCGGAATTTCGTTCTTGCTCATCGATCTGGCAACTCCCGGCATCACGGTTCGCCCCATCAAACTGATCGACGGCAGCGTCGAGGTCAACGAGGTGTTCTTCGACAACGTCCGCGTACCTGCGGAGAATCTTGTCGGCGAGGAGAACAAGGGCTGGGACTACGCCAAGTTCCTGCTCGGCAACGAACGCACGGGGGTCACACGGGTTGGGTTCTCCAAAACCCTTGTCGCCACGGCAAAAGAGAAGGCGCGGGAGGTCCACGTCGGAAAAGGCACACTCCTCGAGGATCCGTTGTTCGCGGCTCGGTTGGCTGAGTTGGAAAACGAACTGCTTGCACTGGATCTGACTCAACTGCGAGTTGTGGCGAGTTCGGCAGACGGAAAGCCGAATCCGGCATCGTCGCTGCTCAAGCTCCGTGGCTCCGAATTGCAGCAGGCGGCAACGGAATTGCTGATGGATGTTGCGGGTCCGGACTCGTTGCCGGTGAACACGGCCGAGATCGACTCGCCGGAGTGGGCGCAGCAGGCGGCGCCGCGCTACCTGAACTACCGGAAGGTTTCCATCTACAGCGGATCAAGTGAGGTGCAGCGCTCCATCATTGCCTCCTCGATCCTCGGATTGTGAGCATCTGACATGAATTTCGAACTCGACGACGAGCAGACGATGCTTCGCGACACGACGCGTGAATTGCTCAACCGCAGCTACGACGCGGAGAAGCGCAACGCCACCTCGGCTACTGACGAGGGATGGAATGCCGCGGTGTGGAAGCAGTTCGCGGAGCTCGGGCTGCTCGGCCTGCCGTTCGCGGAGGCTGACGGCGGAATGGGCGCTGGACCGGTCGAGACCATGGTCGTGATGACCGAACTGGGCCGTGCGCTTGCACCCGAGCCGTACTTGGGTGGTGTTCTGATCCCCGGCGGTTTGATCGCGGCTGTCGGTTCGGCAGATCAGCGGGCGCGGCTCCTGCCGGCGCTCAGCGACGGGACCACTCTGTCGGCCTTCGCGCATACGGAACCCGGCACGCGCTGGCCGGTCGCCACCGTCACGACCACGGCGTCGCAGTCGGGATCGGGGTGGACTATCACCGGCGTCAAGAACCCGGTCCTGCAGGGCGACAGCGCGCACGTCGTGATCGTCAGCGCCGCACTTCCAGACGGGGGCACCGGGCTCTTTCTGGTAGATGCGGAAAGCGCGGGTGTCTCATGGAGCAAATACGCAACTCACGACGGCCGTCGCGGTGCGCAGTTCACGTTCACCGATGCCGCGGCCGAACAACTTGGTGAGGGCGGCGATGTCACGGAGGCGATCGTCGAAGCAGAGGTTCGGGCGCAGGCAGCTCTGTGCGCCGAGGCGATCGGAATCATGACCGAGGCTCTGCGACTGACGACGGAATACCTGAAGCAGCGCAAGCAGTTCGGTGTTCCACTCGCGAAGTTCCAGACGCTGACTCATCGTGCGGCCGACATGTACGTGGCGCTCGAACTGGCGAGCAGCATGAGTCTGTACGCCACCATGGCCATCGCCGACGGAGTGATCGATCCGACCATCGCGTCGCGAGCGAAGCTGTCTGTCGGTCGCGCCGCGCATCAGATCGGTCAGGAAGCAATTCAGATGCACGGTGGTATCGGTATGACAGCCGAGTATCCGGTCGGGCACTACGTCTCACGGCTGGTGGCCATCGAACACACTTTGGGCGCATCGGACGATCACCTCAGGGTGCTGGCCGCCGGCGTCTCGAACTATTCGATGGTGAACGTCACCGAGTAGATCGGTGGTGACGATAACGGGAGGTCACGCGCAGGTCGCGTGGCCTCCCTTGTCTGTGCGGGGGCCGACCCGCGGTATTCGCGGTCAAGTAAAATTCCTGTGATCAGTCCGAGAAGAGAAAGGGATCGAAGTGACCGCGCATACCGAGCAGCTCGAGTTCCAAGCAGAAACACGTCAGCTGCTGGATCTGATGGTTCATTCAATCTATACGAACAAGGACAGCTTCCTTCGTGAGTTGATCTCCAACGCTTCGGACGCGCTGGACAAGCTCCGCCTCGAGTCGTACCAGGACAAAGACCTCAACGTCGACGTCTCCGATCTGCACATCGAGATCGACATCGACAAAGCGGCGCGCACCCTCACGATCCGCGACAACGGCATCGGCATGTCGCGTGACGAGGTCGTCGACCTGATCGGCACGCTCGCCAAGTCCGGCACCGCCGAGGTACGTCGTAAGCTCAAGGAAGCCAAGGATGCAGCGGCATCGGAAGAACTGATCGGTCAGTTCGGCATCGGTTTCTACTCCACGTTCATGGTCGCGGACAAGGTCACGCTGCTGACCCGCCGTGCCGGTGAAGATCACGCGACGCGCTGGGAGTCGACCGGCGAAGGCACGTACACGCTCGAGCATGTGAACGAGGCGCCGCAGGGTAGCTCCGTGACCTTGCACCTGATGCCCGAGGATTCCGAGAACGGCCTGCACGACTACACGTCGGAATGGAAGATCAAGGAACTGGTCAAGAAGTACTCCGACTTCATCGCGTGGCCCATCCGCATGGATGTCGCTCGTACGTCGACGCCGGCCGAGGGCGAGGAGCCCGAGGTCACCATCGAGACCGAGACGATCAACTCGATGAAGGCGCTGTGGACTCGCTCCAAGGACGAGGTGTCCGAGGACGAGTACAAGGAGTTCTACAAGCACGTCAGCCACGCCTGGGACGAGCCTCTCGAGGTCATCCCGATGAAGGCCGAAGGTACTTTCGAATACCAAGCGCTGCTGTTCATTCCGTCGACGGCGCCGTTCGATCTGTTCATGCGTGAGCGCAAGGCCGGCATCCACCTCTACGTCAAGCGCGTCTTCATCATGGACGACTGCGAAGAGTTGGTGCCCGATTACCTGCGCTTCGTCAAGGGCGTGGTCGACGCACAAGACCTCTCGCTCAACGTCTCTCGTGAAATTCTGCAGCAGGACCGGCAGATCGCTGCCATCCGTCGTCGTCTGACCAAGAAGGTCCTCTCGACCATCAAGGACATGAAGGCGAACGAGCCGGAGAAGTACTCGACTTTCTGGACCGAGTTCGGACGCGCGCTCAAGGAAGGCCTGATGGCCGATGCCGACAACCGCAAGACGCTGCTCGACATCTCGTCCTTCGCCTCGACCAACAGTGAAGAGGGCGTGACCACTCTCGCCGAGTACGTGGAGCGCATGAAGGACGGTCAGGAACAGATCTACTTCATGACCGGCGAATCTCGTCACCTCATCGAAAGCTCGCCGCACATGGAGGCTTTCAAGGCCAAGGGCCTCGAGGTTCTGGTACTTACCGATCCCGTGGACGAGATGTGGGTCGACGCAGTCTCGGACTTCGACGGCAAGACCTTCCAGTCGATCGCCAAGGGCGAGGTCGACCTCGACACCGAGGACGAGAAGAAGGCGGCCGAGGCCGAGCGCGAAGAGAAGGAAAAGGAATTCGGCGCGCTGCTGACGTGGCTGACCGAAACCCTGTCCGACGACATCAAGGAAACGCGTCTCTCGACGCGCCTGACCACGTCGGCTGCCTGCATCGTCGGCGACGCGTTCAGCATGTCTCCGACGCTCGAGAAGATGTACAAGGCTTCGGGTCAGCCTGTTCCACACAGCAAGCGCATTCTCGAGCTCAACCCGGAGCATCCGCTTGTCTCGGGTCTGCGGGAGGCGCAGGCCGCCAATGACAATGCAGAGAACCTGACGGAGACGGCTCAGTTGCTCTACGGCATGGCGTTGCTTGCCGAGGGCGGTGAACTGAGCGATCCGGCGCACTTCACGCGCCTGCTGGCCGATCGTTTGGCTCGCACAGTCTGATCTCGTCTAGCTCGCTCGAACTCCCGGCACTCACCTTCATCGGTGGGTGCCGGGAGTTTTTTCTTGATCGTTTTCTAATGAGGACCGTTTCTGTCCGCAATAACTTCTAACGTAGTTCTCACAGGGCACGAACCCACGAGCGAAGGAAAACATCATGAACGCACCGATCACCACCGTCACCGGCGAGCGCGCGGATCTCCTCCAGAGCCTGCGTCGGCATCGTGAATTCCTTCTCTTCACCGTCAAGGACCTCACCGACGAGCAGGCCGCTTCGAGGCCGACCGTGAGTGAACTGTGCCTCGGCGGATTGATCAAGCATGTGGGTCAGGCGGAAAAGGGATGGGTCGACTTCATTCTGGAAGGGCCGGCCGGACTTGGTGGGGACTTCGACCCGACCCAGTGGTCGGAAGAGATGCAACAGGAACGGGCGAACGAATTCGCCATGGTCGAGGGTGAAACCTTGGCAGGCATCGTTTCCGAGTACGAGGGGATCGCGGCCAGGACCGACGAGTTGGTGGCCTCGCTGGACAGCCTCGACATCTCGCATCCACTGCCGTCGGCGCCGTGGTTCGAAGCGGGAGCTCGCTGGTCAGCGCGGCGCGCATTGCTGCACATCATCGCCGAGACGGCCCAGCATGCGGGCCACGCGGACATGCTTCGCGAAGCCATCGACGGTTCCAAGACGATGGGTTGATGGATGGATTGATCCACCGGGATGTTTACACATCACACAAATATGTAACACTAGTGTCTATGAGCACCGAAAAGTCTGCCTTGCAACCGCCGATGCAGTGGGACGCCTGGGGCGATCCGGCCAAGAAGCGTGAACTGTCGGACGCAGTCACATCATTGTTGACCGGATTTCTCGGTGTCTCCGCACCGACTCGATCGCGTCTCGCCATCGAAGACGTCCAGGTGGCTCCGTCCGCTATGGCCCAGTCGCATGTCGAAGCGTTGGCTGGGCTGGTCGGGGCCGAGTACGTCAGTACCAAGGATTCGGATCGAATCCTTCGGGCCGGTGGCAAGAGCACCCCGGATCTGCTGCGCCGTCGTAGCGTCGAGCCGCAGGACGCACCGGACGCAGTCGTCACTCCAGGGACAGACGCAGAGGTCGAGCAGGTTCTCCGATACTGCTCTGCCAACCGGATCGCAGTGGTCCCGTTCGGTGGTGGCACCAGCGTCGTCGGCGGGCTCGATCCCATTCGTGACGGGTTCGACGCAGTTCTTTCTCTCGATCTGCGCAGGTTCGATCAGCTTGTCGGGTTGGACGAGGAATCGGGCATTGCGACGTTCGGCGGCGGAACTACCGGCCCACGGGCCGAGGAGCTTCTGCGTGAGCACGGTTTCTCGGTCGGGCACTTCCCGCAGAGCTTCCTGTTCGCCACTCTGGGCGGGTTTGCCGCCACCCGGTCTTCGGGGCAGGCGTCGGCTGGATACGGGCGCTTCGAGGACATGGTTCAGGGCCTCACCGTTGTCACCCCGAGTGGAGTGATCGAGACCGGGCGTGCGCCGGCATCCGCTGCAGGCCCCGATCTGGGTGAGCTCTTTGTCGGCTCCGAGGGCACCTTCGGCGTCATCACGCACGTGCGTGTGCGGGTTCACCGTCTGCCCGAGACCACCGTGCGCGAAGGGTGGAGCTTCCCCGACTTCGCCACCGGCGCAGCTGCATTGCGTGAGCTTGTCCAGGAAGGATCGGCTCCGACCGTGCTGCGGTTGTCCGACGAGGCCGAGAGTGGCGTGAATCTGGCGACCACCGACAAGATCGGCGAGAACGCCTTCACCGGTGGTTGCCTCGGCATCACCACCTACGAGGGCACCGCTTCGCACACCGCTGAACGGATGGCGGAGGCCCGCGCAATTCTCACCGCTCACGGCGGCACGTCGCTCGGTGAGGAGCCCGGAAACAGCTGGGAACACGGGCGATTCGATGCGCCGTATCTGCGTGACGCTCTGCTCGACGTCGGCGCACTGTGCGAAACCCTCGAGACGGCAACCACCTGGGGTAACCTCGCGAACCTGCGCTCCTCGGTCACCGAGGCGCTGACCAAGGCTCTCATCGAGCAGGGGACTCAGCCGCTCGTGATGTGCCACATTTCGCACACCTACAAGACCGGTGCTTCGCTGTACTTCACCGTCGTCAGCGCGCAGACCGAGGATCCGATCGCTCAGTGGCACAAGGCGAAAACTGCCGCTGGCGATGCGATCATCGCCGCCGGTGGCACGATCACCCATCACCACGCTGTCGGCGCCGATCACCGCCCATGGATGAAGGACGAGATCGGTGAATTGGGCGCGAACATCCTTCGCGCAGTGAAGAATGCAGTGGACCCTGCCGGCATCCTCAATCCTGGAAAGCTGATTCCGTGACCGAAACCCGCAGTCAGATCGAGAAGGTTACCGTCCTGATCAATCCGATGGCGGGACATGGTCACGCGCCTGCGGCAGGACGCAAAGGTGTTGCGCGACTGCGCGCTCGGGGAGTTGCCGTCACCGAGATCATCGGAACCGACGCCGACGACGCCAAGAAATTGGCCCGTCGTGCGATCGAGGAGGGTACCGACGCGCTGGTGGTGGTCGGCGGTGACGGTGCCATCAGCATCGGATTGCAGGCTGCCGCGTTGACCGATACTCCTATCGGGCTCATCCCGGCGGGCACCGGTAACGATCACGCCCGTGAGTTCGGCATTCCCACAGGCGATCCCGAGGCAGCCGCCGATGTGATCGCCGACGGCGTCGTGCAGCAGTCCGACCTGGCGAAGATCACGCTGGCCGACGGTTCCGTCGTCTGGTCGGGAACGATCATCGCGAGCGGATTCGATTCGCTGGTCAGTGAACGGGCCAATCGGATGTCGTGGCCCAAGGGGCCGATGCGCTACAACCTGGCGATGCTCGCCGAGTTGGCGAAGATGAAGCCGTTGCCGTACCGGATCGAACTCGACGACGAGGTCATCACGGTGGACGCGACGCTGGTCGCTGTTGGCAACGGGCGCTCGTACGGTGGCGGCATGCTCATCACGCCAGGAGCGTCGAAGTCGGACGGGTTGCTGGATCTGACCGTCGTCGGGCACGGTTCGAGGTTGCGTCTGGTGCGCCTGTTTCCGCGGGTGTACAAGGGAACTCACGTCTCGCTCGACGCGGTGCAGACGTACCGATCCAAGAAGGTCCGGTTGGTCTCCGAGGGCATCATCGCTTACGCGGACGGTGATCGGGTGGGACCGTTGCCCATCACGATCGAGGCAGTTCCCACGGCGCTCAACATCTTGACGCACACTCGGATCTGAGTCGGTTCTGCCGGGCACTAGGTAGCGGTGGTGTCAGACTTCTCGGATGAACGAATCGACGAAGTCGGCGCACCGCCGCACTGCGTGGACGTCGGAGAAATGGCAGCTAGCCACCGACATCCCGTTGACCGCTGCGGCCTGCCTTTTCTTGGTGGCGTACGCGTACCAAGTGCTGGCGCAACCGACGGGCCTTCCACATCGTCTGACCGAATGGACGATGTGGGCTGCGTGGGTCGTTTTTGCCGTCGACTACGCAGTTCGCCTGTGGTTGGCACCTGCCCGCGGTCGCTGGTTCGTCAGGCATCTCTTGGACTTGGCGATGGTGGTGTTGCCCATGCTGCGTCCGCTGCGCCTACTTCGGTTGGTCACACTGCTTGCGATAGTTCACCGCTCGAGCGGGCAAAGCTTGCGTGGACGGGTGGTTATTTACGCCACTGGTGCCACGGCCTTGCTGATCGGTGTCGCGGCGCTGGCCATGCTCGATGCCGAGCGTCACGCGCAGGGCGCTGCCATCACGTCGTACGGAACGGCATTGTGGTGGGCGATGGAGACGGTCACGACCGTCGGTTACGGAGACATGGCGCCCGTTACCACGACCGGGCGCATGATCGCCGGAGCATTGATGATCGGCGGAATTGCGTTGCTGGGCATCGTGACTGCCACACTCGCTTCCTGGTTGGTCGAGCGCGTGGCGGAACAGGACGAGGCATCCCAGGCCGCGACGCGTAAGCAGGTGGCGGACCTGTCCGAGGAAGTCCGAGCCTTGGCCACCCGCACGCACCGAGTCGATCTCGCGTCCGTTGATACCGATTCGCTGCGTCGCGAACTGGCGTCGAGGGGAGTCGTGGCGCAGCATGCACCTTCGGACAATTGACCCGCAGTACAGCAAACAATAGAACGATGGTCTGATAATCTTGCGTGATGGTGGCGACCCATGGATTCCAGCGCGCGCGCAGGCCGGAGCAGATCGAAGCGCGTCGGTGCGCGATTCTCGATGCGGCCCGCGCGATGCTCGGGTCCAGGCCCGTCGCCGATATCAGCCTGCGTGAGCTCAGTGAGAGCGTCGGACTGGCGAAGTCGAACGTGCTTCGCTACTTCGACAGTCGCGAAGCCATCTTTCTCGAAGTGCTCGACGAGAACTGGGTTGCGTGGTTGGACGGGTTGTCCGAGTCGTTGACCCCGACCGGTGACGACTCGCCGTTCGCCACTGAAATCCATGTGGCATCGACGGTTGCGGAATCGCTTGTCGCACAGCGTTTACTGTGTGAGTTGATGAGCGTAATGGCAGGTGTCCTCGAAAGAAACATCTCCGTCGACTTCGCCCGTGACTTCAAGAAGCGGGCAACGGTCAACTCGGGAAGGTTTGCGTCGCTGATTCATTCGCAATTGCCTCACCTCTCGGAGGGCGACGCGGCTCAATTCGCCAAGGTAACCCTGGTGATTGTTGCAGGCTTGTGGCCGACTGCCGAGCCTGCCGAATCCATGGTCGTCGTACTGAACGAGATGCAGGCGCCCCCTGCTGCCGACATGTTCGCAACCGGCCTACGTGAAGGTCTGATCAATCAGCTCGTCGGGCTGTCGGCGCGAGCGGCAACCCGAACGAGCTGAGCCCGTTCAGGCGCTGTGCAGCGTCAGGACGGTGATCTCGCTCGGTGCGAACACGCGGAATGGTGGACCCCAGAACCCGGTTCCGCGGCTTGTGTACAACTGCGTGCGGTCGCCGTGACGGGTGAGCCCGTGCACCGAAGGTTGATCGAGTTTGACCAGAAAGTTGAAGGGCCAGATCTGTCCGCCGTGGGTATGACCGGCGAGCTGCAGATCCACTCCCGCGGAAGCGGACTGAGTTACCTGCTTCGGTTGATGGGCGAGCATCAGGATCGGCAAATCGGGGTC
Organism: Rhodococcus sp. KB6; assembly: GCF_001445685.1. Lineage (NCBI taxonomy): Bacteria > Bacillati > Actinomycetota > Actinomycetes > Mycobacteriales > Nocardiaceae > Rhodococcus > Rhodococcus sp. KB6. The sequence continues at coordinate 240,137 of NZ_LNAK01000043.1, forward strand.
GGTGCCGGCAAGGGCCATATCGAAGTTCGCGCCGTGACCGTCGAGCTTCGATCCCAGAGCGGTGGCGTCGTCGACTCCGGCGATGACCAGGTTGTCGCCGCCCTTGGTGACGACGAGGTGCCGGTTGTGCAGGGCATCCCAGCCGATCGAGGTCATGTAGTCGAGCCACTCCTGAGCCTCGTGGAAGTACTCGTGATTCCCGGTGACGTAGACACGAGCGAGTCTGGCTTCCACCGACGCGAGTGGGGTGGCTTGGCCGAGGCGCTGCTCCACTGTTCCGTCGGCAATGTCACCGACGTGGGCCACGATGTCGGCGTCGAGTTCGTTGACTGCCGCGATCACGCGCTCGGACCACTTCTCGCGATTGATCGGCCCGAAGTGAGTGTCGGTGATCGCGACTACCCGAAGTTTGTCCATCCCCGCACCAAGGCGGGGGATGGTGACGTCGACCTGCTTGATCCGTGGCAGTCTCATGGCTTCCCGGTAGCCCCAGATCAGCAGAACGGCCGAGATGATCAGTGCGGCAACGGCGACAATTCTCGATCGAAGCGGGTCATCCACGCCGCCGACGAGCAGTCCGAGCCTCAGAACTTCGCCGAGCAGGGTCCACACGAACACGACCCAGATGATTCCGAGGAGGGCGTCGCCGATCAGGCGAACTGGATCGCGGTCGGTGTGTCCGTGGCTGAGCACCAAACTGGCAGGCAGGGCGATCAAGAGGGTGGCAAACAGAACGGTGCCGAAAACTGCCACCGCCGTCGGCCAGTCCGGCCGGATGAACAAGCTCCACCACGGGTACACGAACAACAGGGCCAAGATCGACGCGACAATCGCGGATATGGCAACGATCCGCAACGGTCTGCGGCGCGGAACTCGAGCGACGTCGGTCGCCTGGGGTGTAGTCACCCGGTCCAGAGTAAAGGTCCACTGGTCTATTAACAAGGGGACGGTGGTCCGCTATCGGAATGTCGGTGTTCTCGGATAGGTTTCCGAACGTTGAAACTCGGCCAGTGATCAGGTGGGTGGCGCATGGAGAAGTACGACGTCAAGAAGGCATACAAGGATCTCTATTCCCCCGGGCGCCGCGATTTTGCCCTCGTGACCGTCCCGCGCTTCGGCTACTTCGCCGTCGACGGTCACGGTGATCCCAACACTGCCACCGAGTACTCCGAGGCGCTCGAAGCGCTGTATTCGGTGTCCTACGCGACCAAATTCGCGAGCAAGAAGGAACTGGATCGCGACTTCGTCGTGGGCCCGCTGGAAGGGTTGTGGCGGGCAGATGACCCCGAGGTGTTCGTGACGCGGGACAAGTCGTCGTGGGATTGGACGATGATGATCTCGCAACCGGAGTGGATCACGGAGACCGAACTGTCTGCGTCGATTGACGCAGTCCGGGCCAAGGCAGTGCGGGCCAAGAAGGAGATTGCCGCTCTCGACAAGGTCAGGTTTCTCGAGTTGGAGGAAGGTCTGTCCGTCCAGATTCTTCACGTCGGCTCGTACGACGACGAAGCTCCTACCCTGGACCGGCTGCACAACACGTTCATCCCGTCGAACGGCCTGAGCTTCAACGGCGATCATCACGAGATCTATCTCAGCGACGCTCGCCGTACACCGCCCGAGAAACTGAAGACGGTTCTGCGTCAGCCTGTTTCGAGGTAGCAATCAGGGCTCGAGGCCGCGCAACTTCTCGAGGTCGCGTCGCTCGCGTTTGGTCGGTCTGCCGGCGCCACGATCACGTCGCGGAATGGACGCGATCAGTTCGGGCGGTGGTGGGGGCGGCGAATTGTCCTGCAGGCAATCGGCGGCCAGCACCGCGCTGACTCGTTTCGTGATCGGCTTGACCACGACGACAATGCGTTCGATGCCGGATACACGCACCCGCACCTCGTCGCCGGCTTTCACCTGCTGAGCCGCCTTTGCCGACGTTCCATTGACCCGAACGTGTCCCGATCGGCAGGCCGTCGCCGCCTGCGAGCGTGTCTTGAACAGCCGAACCGCCCACGTCCAGCTGTCCACGCGGACACTGATCGCGTCGGAGGGGAGTTGGGCTGGCACGCACTCCAGCCTACCGACGAGTGCTCACAGACCCTGCGCGCGGATGCCCGAGTAGGCGCGCGGCGCATACCGCAGTCGTAGCGGCAGCAGATGCCAGAACCGATCTGTCAATGTCAGGAAGCGGGCGAACCAGAAGTACATCCGTTCGTCGCGCGGCGTCCATTCCCATTCAAGGGTCTTGCGTGCCTTCTCCGGCATCAGTGCCTTGCCGATCCAGTTCGCCACGGCCATCGTGGGGCGAGAGCTAAGACGCCACAGCCACGTCGGAACCTTCGGAGCCGGTGCGATGTCGTGCTCGGCGATGCGCGTCGACCATTTTGTGGTGTGGGTGTTGATCAGGTGGTTGTCGAGCATGTCTTCCCAATACGTGCGGAAGCTGGCGTAGTCGTCGAAAGCCGGTCGATCGGTGAGTCCGTAACAGCGCCACCAAGTTACGGCCTCACGGACAAGTTGGTCCTTCTGCTCCGCCGTGAACTTCTTGTACGCGAATCGCTCGTTGAAATCGAGTATCACCTCGAAGAACGTGACGTGTGTCCACCAGAAAGTGTCAGGAGCGAGGGCGTGGTAGCGCCCGCCGGTTTCGTCGATTCCTTTGAGATCGGTGTGGAAGTTGCGAACGAGCGTGCCTGTGCCCTCTTCGGTCCGGTCGTACACGACGCCGTAGATGGGCGGCAGTGAGCGGAACAGGCGGTCGAGCGGGTTGTCGAAAAAATTCGAATGGTCCTGCAGCGCTCCACTTACCGCGGGATGCATGTTCTGCAGCGTGCCTGCGCGTCCGAGATACAGCAGACCGCGAACGTCGCCGAAGTGTGTCCACGTCAGGGAACCGGGGCCGATCGGATCTGCTCGCAGGGCCCGGGGCGCTGGCAGTTCCCGGGGCTTCGGCCGACGAGTACCTGTGTCCGCATCGCTGCTCATCTGGTTGACCCTCCGCCTGCGTTCATGTGACAACGGTTGTTGTCAAATGATGACTTTTGCTGCGCCGCGCGAATTTGTCAATGGATTCGGCTAGATCTGCCCGAAAACAACTCCGGCCCCTCACCTGCAACAGGTGAGGGGCCGGAAGAGTGAAGCGGTCGGACTCAGGCGTATTCGTAGAAGCCGCGACCGGTCTTCTTGCCGAGGCGACCGGCGTCGACCATGCGGCGAAGCAGCGCCGGCGGAGCGTAGTGCGGTTCTGCGAATTCCGCGTACAGCGACTCCGCTGCTGCGAGAGCGATGTCGAGACCGACGGTGTCGAGCAGCGTCAGCGGGCCCATCGGGTAGCCGCAGCCGCCCTTCATGGCCTCGTCGATGTCTTCTGCTGTGGCGTAGCCGGATTCGAGCATCCGGACAGCCTGGCACAGGTACGGGATGAGCAGAGCGTTGACGATGAAGCCCGAACGGTCGCCCGCGCGAACCGTCTTCTTGCGCAAGGTGTTCTTGGCGTAGTCGGTGACGGCGAGAACGGTCTCTTCGGACGTCGTCAGGCTGACCACGATCTCCACGAGCGGCATGACCGGCACGGGGTTGAAGAAGTGAACGCCGACAACCTGGCCGGGGCGCGAGGTGGCCTTGGCGATCTTGATGACGGGGATCGACGACGTGTTGGTCGCCAGAATGCCTGCAGGCTTGACGATCTTGTCGAGCTTGCCGAAGATCTCGTACTTGAGAGCTTCGATCTCGGGAGCAGCTTCGATCACCAGATCGCGATCGGCGAACTCTTCCATGTCCAAGGTGACGCGGACGCGTGCGATCGCGGCGTCGGCGTCTTCCTGGGTGATCTTGCCCTTGGCGACGCCGCGGTTGATCGACTTGGCGATCCGTTCGCGAGCAGCGGCGGCAAATTCTTCTTTGGTTTCGAGCACCAGTACCGAGCTACCGGCTTTTGCACAAACTTCGGCAATGCCGGCACCCATGGTGCCGCCGCCGATTACGCCTACGAGTTCCACGATTCTCCTCAAAAATTAGGGGCAAGCCCCTGTGCGCCGTTCCGGTAGTCAGAACTACCAGAAAGGCGCACAGGGGCGCGAAGTGCCTTACTTCAACAGCGCACGCGACATCACGACGCGCTGAATCTGGTTGGTGCCTTCGTAGATCTGCGTGATCTTGGCGTCGCGCATCATGCGCTCGACCGGGAAGTCGGTGGTGTAGCCGGCTCCACCGAACAGCTGTACGGCGTCAGTGGTGACCTCCATGGCAACGTCCGAAGCGAAGCACTTCGCCGCAGCGGAGATGAAGCCGAGGTTCTTCTCGCCGCGCTCGGCGCGTGCTGCGGAGGTGTAAACCATCAGACGTGCGGCTTCGACCTTCATCGCCATGTCCGCGAGCATGAACTGAACAGCCTGGAAGTCGCTGATGGACTTGCCGAACTGCTTGCGGTCCTTGGTGTACGCCAGCGCCGCGTCGAGTGCGCCCTGGGCCAGGCCGACGGCCTGTGCGCCGATGGTGGGACGCGTGTGGTCGAGCGTCTCGAGAGCCGTCTTGAAGCCGGTGCCCGGTTCGCCGATGATGCGGTCACCGGGGATGCGGCAGTTCTCGAAGTACAGCTCGGCGGTGGGGGAGCCCTTGATGCCGAGCTTCTTTTCCTTCGGTCCGACGACAAAGCCCTCGTCGTCCTTGTGGACCATGAAGGAGGAGATGCCGTTTGCGCCCTTGTCGGGATCGGTGACAGCCATGACGGTGTACCAGGTGGACTTGCCGCCGTTGGTGATCCAGCACTTGGAGCCGTTGAGGATCCAGTCGTCGCCGTCAGCCTTTGCGCGGGTACGCATCGAAGCGGCGTCGGATCCGGCTTCACGCTCGGACAGTGCGTACGACGCCATTCCGCCGTTGACGAGGTCCGGGAGCACCTTGGACTTGAGCTCTTCGGAACCCTTGAGGATCAGGCCCATGGTGCCGAGCTTGTTCACAGCGGGGATCAGCGAGGAGGATCCACAGACGCGGGCGACTTCCTCGATGACGATGCAGGTGGCGACGGAATCGGCGCCCTGGCCGTCGTAAGCCTCGGGAACGTGGATGGCGTTGAAGCCGGACGCGTTGAGAGCGGTGAGCGCTTCCTCGGGGAAACGTGCGTTCTCGTCGACGTCCTTGGCGTACGGCGCGATTTCCTTCTCGGAGAGTCCGCGGATAGCAGCCCGCAGTTCGTCGTGCTCTTCGTTCAGTGCGAAGAGATTGAAATCCGGGTTTCCTGCCATGGGAACGCTCCTTGGTGAAGGTGGCTTGAAGGCGGTCGGTGCGGCTCCGGCGTTACCAGCGAGATTCGCGGACAGACCGGTGCCCATGACCCCAGTCAAACACGGCACTGAGTGCCAGGTCAAGGGATGGGTGTGTGAAGTTTCGGTGCACGAGCAGTGTCAGCCGAGTTGTTCGTGGATTTTTCTGCTGATCTCATCAGCGGACGTGCCCGGGGGAAAGGCTACTACCAGCACGGACTTCGATTCTGGCGCGCTGGTCTTGGACCCGGGTGCCACGCCGTACGTCCGCCGAACGTCGAGCAATGCCTGACTTAGTGCGTCAGCTGTGGCGTCCTCGTCGCCTTTGATCATGCTTCGCAAGAGGTAGTTGTGGCACGCGGTGACAGCTGCGGCAAAACCGACAACCTCGAGGACAGGTTCGCGGGGCACAGCGCTGCGCAGGTAGTCGACGAAGAGGCGTTCGTAGCGGAATCCGGTGACGAGTTCGCGGTCGCGAAGAGCCGGAACATGCTGTACGACGCGGTATCGCCGCATCGACAGGTCTCGGTTCCTGCGGAAGAAATCGAAGACCAGTCCCGCGGCCTCGCACACGGACGCCCAGGGGTCGGCGGAATCGGACGCGAGGAAGTCTGCGACGTGTTCGAGGAGGGACTCGTGATCGGCGAAGATCACGTCTTCCTTGGAGCGGAACTGCCGGAAGAACGTCCGACGCGACACACCGGCGGCAGCGGCGATCTGCTCGACGGTGGTGGCTTCGTACCCGTTCTCCGAGAACAACCGGATCGCTTGAGACGCGACGTGTACCCGAAACTGTGCGGGGTCAGTTCCGGGTACATCGGAGCGCTCGGTCATGGACGCAAGTATCCAGGTTTCGTCGGCGTCAGTTGTCGGCGCGTAGCTGGAACTTGAGAACCTTGCCGGTGGGGGTGCGAGGAAGGTCGACCGGGAAGACGATGTCGCGGGGAACCTTGTACCCGGCCAGCAAAGTGCGGGTGTGCTCGACGATGTCTTCGGCGGATGCCTGTAATCCCTTGCCCAGCACCACGAATGCCTTCGGGCGCTCGCCCCACTTCTCGTCGGGAACGCCGACGACTGCCACGTCGATCACCGCGGGGTGACTCATGATCGCCTGCTCCACCTCGACGGTGGAGATGTTCTCGCCGCCTGAGATGATGATGTCCTTCGCGCGGTCCTTGAGCTGGATGTATCCGTCGGGATGCATGACGCCGAGGTCGCCGGAATGGAACCAACCACCGGCAAATGCTTCGGCTGTCGCGGCCTCGTCGCGGTAGTATCCGAGCATCACGTTGTTGCCGCGGAGCACGATCTCACCCATGGTCTGGCCGTCGGCGGGGACGTCGTTCATCTCGGCATCGACAACGCGAGCATTTTCGGCCTGCACCATGCCGACTCCCTGACGCGAGAGAAGTGCGGCGCGCTCGGACTGCGGCTTGTCGTCCCAGGCTTCCTGGTATTCGCAGATCGTGTAGGGGCCGTATACCTCGGTGAGGCCGTAGACGTGAACGACGGTGACACCGATGTCTTCGAGTTTTCCGATGATCGTCGGTGACGGGGGAGCGCCGGCGGTGGTGATGCGCAAGGCGTCGACCTTGTGGGCCTGGTCTGCGTCGGCGATGGTGGAGCAGACGGTAGGAGCGCCGCACAGATGTGTCACGCCCAGATTGTCGATGGCGTCCCAGATCGCATCGGCGCGGACCGCGCGCAGGCAGATGTGTGTGCCCGCGGCCTGAGTGACGGCCCACGGCGTGCACCACCCGTTGCAGTGGAACATCGGCAGTGTCCACAGATACTTCGTCGCTCCGTCGAAGCCGTTGTGGAATGTCTCGCCGAGCGAGTTCAGGTACGCCCCGCGGTGGGAGTACATGACGCCCTTGGGTTTTCCGGTGGTACCCGAGGTGTAGTTGATGGCGATACACTGCTGCTCGTCGTCGACGCCCCAGTGCAGTGGCTGATCGGAGAGAGCTTCGCCTTCGGCAATCAGATCGGCGTACTGCCCGGTGACGATTCCGGTGGGAACGTCCGGATAGGGGACGGTGGAGTCCGGGATCTCGACGATCTCACGCAGGCTCCCCACGTTTGCCTTGGACGAGGTGACCGAACCGACGAATTCGGAGTCCACGAACAGGATCGTGGTTCCCGAGTGATCGAGAATGTATTCGAGTTCGGGACCGGCGAGGCGTGAGTTCAGGGCGATCAGGACCCCGCCGGCGAGGGGAACGGCAAAATGCGCGAACAGCATCTCGGGTACGTTCGGCGCCAGGTATGCAACGCGGTCACCGGGCTGAATGCGTTCACGCAGGACGCGGGCCAGAGCCGCGACCTCGTCACCGAACTCTCGGTACGAGTAGGTCCGGTCGCCGTGAACGACGGCGGTGCGCTCGGGGAACACCGCGGCGCTGCGCTCGAGAAAACGCAGCGGACTGAGCGGGGTGTTGTTGGCTGCAACAGCTGTCGGGACAGACACGGTTCCTCCGAAGGCGACGTGGCACGGTTGGTGTCACGATAAGTGTGATCGGCACTACAAACGGCCTGGATGCACGCTATTGCCCAGCCAAAGGTGCCGCTACCCTCTGAATTGGGTACGTGGAGGTGAGAGTGAACAGGGTACTGAGACCGAGCGACGACGACGCGTTGCGCGCCGAACTGCGTCGGCTGCACCCCAAAACCGAGTTGCCGGTTCTGTTCGGCGGCTGCGTCAGCGACCGGTCGCTGACCATCACCGGTCACGTCGGCACGCGCAGCAACATCCTGCGAAACCTGCGGATCGACGCCGAATGCGGACTCGGCGGTCGGGCGATCGCAGAACAACGACCGGGCGCGGTCCAGGACTACGCGAACTCGTCGCACATCACTCACGACTACGACTACGAAGTGGGCACCGAAGCGATCGAATCCTTGATGGCAGTCCCCATCGTCGTACGCGGGGTTACTCGCGGAGCGATCTACGGAGGACTGCGTGCCAACCTGCCGATCGGCGACGTGATCGCAGAGACGATGATGCGATCGTCGTACGCGTTGGCCCGCGAATTCGAGATTCGCGACGAAGTGGATCGTCGGGTGGCGATGCTCGATACCGCTGCGGTGGAACATGGTTCGAACCGCGATGCCCAGATATCCGAAGGGTTGACCGAGAGCGTCCTGGCGCTCGGCGAGATCGCGGCGAACCTCGAGGACATGGCTCTCAGCGCGCAGGTCCTCGCGGTCGAGGCAAAGTTGCGGTCGTTGGCGTCGCCGAAACCTTCCGCGAACACGCCAGTCGCGAACACCGTTGTCCTGTCGCCACGCGAGCGGGAGGTGATGGGATACGTCGCTCTCGGACTGCGCAATGCCGAGATCGCCGAGAGGTTGTCCCTGAGCGTCGAAACGATCAAGACGTACATGAGGAATCTGATGGGAAAACTCGACGTCCGCAGTCGTCACGAAGCGGTCGTGGAAGCGCGGCGGCAGGGTTTGATTCTGTGAGGGCTTGATTCTCTGATCGGTCCCGCCAAGCGGAATTTCGGAACTGCGTCGCCACTCCGGTTGATATGACGGACCTCACTATCGGCAGAGTTCGACACGAGTGATGAGGGCATCGATGCAGGATTTGTTCGACAACAACGACATGACCGGCCTGGCCGAAGCGATCAAGAGCGGCGACGTCTCCGCCAAGGAAGTCCTCGAGTTCAGTCTGGACAGGCTCGACGAGCGCAACCCGGCAGTCAACGCGGTGATCAGTGAGCGCCGAGAGGAAGCGCGCAACGAGGTATCAGGCGGCCTGCCGGATGGTCCACTGCAGGGCGTCCCGTTCGTGATCAAAGACCTCGGCATGGACGTCGCAGGATTGCCGAGCACCAATGGATCTCGATTGTTCGCCGACGCTGTGGCAGAAAAAGATTCGACGCTCGTCGAGCGCTACCGCCAGGCTGGTCTGGTTGTCATCGGCAAGACGAACACCCCGGAGTTCGGCAAGAACGCGAGTACCGAACCTGCGCTGTTCGGACCCACCCGTAACCCTTACGCCCTTGATCGTTCGCCCGGCGGATCTTCGGGTGGCACGGCTGTAGCTGTTGCCGTCGGGATTGTGCCAGGCGGGCATGCCAGCGACGGTGGTGGATCGATCCGTATTCCCGCATCGGCCTGCGGCCTGGTAGGCCTCAAGCCGAGCCGAGGACGTACTCCGACGGCACCGGCGCGCACGCTCTTCTCGTCGCCGATGAGTGTTCATCACGCGCTCACCCGAAGTGTCCGCGACACTGCGTTGCTTCTCGATCTGTCCGCCGGGCCGACAGTGGGCGATCCTTACGTGATCCTGGCGCCGAAGCGGCCGTACATCGAGGAAGTGGGTGCCGATCCCGGACGGTTGCGGATCGGTTTGAGTAACGCTCTTCCTGACGGCACCCCGGTGGACCCGGAGTGCTCGGCCGTCGCGACCGGTGTTGGCGGCCTGCTCGAAGAACTCGGTCACGATGTCACCGAGGGTGCCCCGAACTTTCCGCTCGATGCGCTCACTGCCGGGCTTTCGGTGTTGATGGGCATTCCGATGACGATCGAGGTCGACGAACGACTCGCCGCCCTGAATCGCGCGATCCGCGACGACGACCTCGAGCCGATGGCGCGGATGATCTACGACCGCGCGAAGTCCGAAAGTGCGACGAACGTCGTCAAGGCATTGCAGGAACTCGAGCGGGCCGCCCAGGTGATCGGTGCGTTCTTTGTCGATCACGACCTGTTGCTGACTCCGACGATGGCTCGGCCGGCAGCTCCGCTCGGTCTGCTCGATACGGCGAATCCTATGTCGATCTGGGAGCATTCGGCCGGGTACAGCGGCTTGACCAGTCCGTTCAACAGTTCAGGTCAGCCGGCGATTTCCTTGCCGATGGGTCATGACTCGGCCGGCGTTCCGATAGGCGTGCAGTTGGTCGGCGCGTTCGGCCGTGAAGATCTGCTGATTCAGGTTGCGTCGCAGCTCGAAACAGCCCGTCCGTGGTCCATTGCGCCGGTGTGGCCGCCGGTCCCGGCGTAGCGCGCGGTCGTCCGAGCCGGGGAGGACGTCAGGCGATGATGCGAATCGGCCACTGGCCGTTCACATCTGCCACGTCCCTCCCTTGGCTGAGAAGGTACTCGGCGAAATCGCGTTGCCGCTCGGCGTGCCAATCGGCTTGATCGACCATGAGATCGAGCCCCAGGATGTCGGGGAACCGCACGGCCAACTCGCGGGCCAACGCTGCCGCAGCTTTGGCATCGGCCTCGGCTTCGTGCGCCGACTCCAATGAAATTCCGTAGTGCTCGCACACGGCCGCAAGCGTTCGCTTGCCCTTGCGGAACGTATCCATCGCCCGATCGATCACGTACGGATCGATCACCAACCCCGGAACGAATGCAGGCTTGCCGATGCGCAGACCCTCGGCATGCATGACCGTCAGATCATAGGAGGCATTGAACGCCACGACGGCGTGATCGCGCGCCCAGGAATTGTGCAGAGCCTCGCGAATCTCTTCGTAGCCCTCGGAATAATCCTGGCCGTGTTGCGCCGCGAACTCGGTGCTGATGCCGTGAACAGCCGAGGCGCCGGCGGGGATCTCGACGCCGGGATCGAGTAGCCACGTGCGTGTTTCGACACTCGAACCGTCGATCACCGCGACGCAGGCACTGACGATACGAGCGGTCGACGGATCCCGCCCCGTGGTCTCGAGGTCGAACGCGCAGATCGGGCGATCGGACCAGCTACTCATCGGGGGCCTTTCGGTGCAGAACGTCATGTCCGAATCACTATGCACCCCCCTACCGACACAAACGACGAACAGCCACCTCCGGGGTGAAGGTGGAGGTGGCTGCTGCGTGACTGTGTGACGGACCTACAGAATCTCGGTTCCGACCGTGAAGCGATCCATGACGTCTTCGCGCGGAGTCACACCGAAGCCCGGTCCCTGCGGCACGGCGATGTGGCCGTCCTCGATGACAAAAGGTTCGGTGATGTCTTCCTTGTAGAAGCGATCGGAAGCCGAGATGTCGCCGGGCAGCGTGAATCCGTCCAGCGCCGCGAGGGCTGCGTTGGCGGCGCGGCCGATTCCGGTCTCGAGCATTCCGCCGCACCACACCGCAATACCGTGTGCCGAGGCGAGATCGTGGATGCGCTTGGCTTCCAGATATCCACCGACACGGCTCGGCTTGATGTTGATGACCGAAGCGGCACCGAGCGTGATGGCATCCGCCGCATCCTTGGCCGACTCGACCGACTCGTCGAGGCAGATCGGAGTCGAAAGGGACTGGGCGAGCTTGGCGTGCTGCACCAAATCGTCCTCGGCCAGCGGCTGTTCGATGAGGAGCAGTGCGAATTCGTCCAGGCGACGGAGCAACTGCGCGTCGACGAGGGTGTACGCGGCATTCGCGTCGACCTGCAGAGGGACGTCGTAGCCGAACTCCTTGCGCACCGCAGCCACGGGAGCGATGTCCCAGCCCGGCTTGATCTTCAGCTTGATTCGCACGTAACCCTGCGACAGATAGTTGCCGACGGTCTCGAGCAGCTGAGGGATGCTGTCCTGGATGCCGATGGACACTCCCGAGGGAACTCGCGTGCGAGTGGCACCGAGGTACCGAGCGAAAGACTGTCCGCGAGCGCGCAATTCAGCATCGAGAATTGCCATTTCGATAGCTGACTTGGACATCTGGTGACCCACGATGTGGTGAAGTACGCTGCCGACCGTCTCGGCGGTGAGCGGTTGATCCGACTGCGACTTACGTAGCGTCGGAACAAGATACTCGCGAAGCATCGCCCGCGCACCAGCGGTGTATTCGGAGTTGTAGTACGGATCGCTGAGCGAGCCGCACTCGCCCCAGCCGACGGTCTCCACCGGACCGTTGGGGCCGTCGGTGGTGCCGCTCACTTTCAGGACGAGGGTGTTGCGCTCGAGCTGGGTGCTGAATGACGTGGTGAAGGGGGAGACGAGAGGGATGCGCAGTTCGCGCAATTCGACGGACTCAATGTGCATGGACTTGCTCTTCTCCGGTTGTCTCGCAGATTTTCGTGAACATGTAATAGCCGCTGGGGTCGAAGCCGGTCGATTGCCATTCCTTCGAGGCGATCAGTGGTTCGAGGTACTCGCGAAGCGCGTGTCGCCAGGCAAAGGCAGAGGCGCGGTCGACTGTTCTCAGATGCTCGATGTCTCTGGGTATTCCGACTGCGATATCGACGCAGTCGGGTGGGATCGGGAGCATTCGAGGCGTACCGTCTTCGGTGGGTTGAAGCACCTTGAATGTATCATTCACGGCCACAGTAGAACTCGGAGATCCATCGACGTCGAGGTCCCAACTGACGAGCATACGATCGCTGGCGTCGCCTGCGTTGATTCCGTCTGCCATCGACCCGTAGAAATCCGGGTTGTATTCGGCCGGTTCGGCTCCGAGACGTTGAATGTTGAAATAGGCATTTCGTGCGACCAGTGGATCGAAGGTCCACCGGATCGTCCTGACGCCGCGCTCGATGCACCAGTCTCGCTGATGATGCTTGAGGGCGCGGCCGATTCCCTTGCCTGCGTGTCCCGGTAGTACTCCGGCGATGTGTGAGTGCAGAACCTCGCCGAGAGGCTCGACGAAGAATCCGACGCAACCACCGATCATTTCGCCTTCGGAAAAGGCTCCCACCACGTAGTGACCACCGTGGTGAAGCGCAACCAACATCGCAGTGCCGAAATGAGCCGGTCCGGGACTGGTAGCCCAGATCTCGTCGAAAACGGCGGATAGATCGGCTATTTCGCGGGTATCGACCAGTTCTCGAAACTCAACCGCTTTGCTTTTCGACACGAGGGCCCCCTTCAGACGTGATCGAACGAATAAGGCCCGCAACCAACGCCGTCCTCGGAGCGATTGCGGACACGAGCGCATGCTCGGTCTCGGCGTGTGCACCGCCGCCGACGCCACCGAGGCCGTCGAGGGTGGGGATACCGATACCGGCAGTGAAGTTTCCGTCCGAGGCTCCGCCGACGGCGAGGCCGACGGGAGGAGTCAGATCATGCTCGAGCGCAACGCGTTCCGCCAACGCCAGCAACGGTGCGGACATCGTCGCTTCGAGAGGGGGACGGTTGACACCACCCGAGACCGTGACTACGGCTGCGGGGTGGATTGCCTGCAGGGCTCGGATATTCGCATCGACGCGCTCCTGCTCGGCGGCGCTGGTTGCGCGCACGTCCACGTCGACGAAGGCTTCTGCCGGAACGGTGTTGGTTGTGGTTCCGGCTGAAATGACAGTCGGGGTGACGGTGGTTGCCTGCGCCGGCGAGGACAAGTCGTTGATCGCGATCACGAGACGAGCCAGTTCTACTGCAGCGTTGATGCCTTTTTCCGGCTCCAGCCCGGCGTGGGCGGCGCGACCGGCAACATGGATCCGATACAGCGACACCCCCTTGCGGACAGTCTTCAGTTCGCCACCGTCACCGCCGGCCTCGAGAACCAGTACCGCGCCTGCCGCAAATTCCTCGATGAGGGACCGCGACGTGGGTGAACCGATTTCTTCGTCACCGGTCACGAGGAGTGTGATTCCGTCGAGTGCATCGTCGCCGTGCAGCTCCCGGACGATAGCGAGGGCGTGGATTGCCTGAACGACACCAAGTTTCATGTCGAGTCCGCCCGGACCTCGGAGCGCTCCGTCGGTGACGGCTGCGGGCAGGCGTGTCAGGGTGCCGATCGGCCACACGGTGTCATGATGACCGAGCAGCATCAGCCGCGTCGGTGAGCTGCCGAAACGGGTCACCAGATGGGTACGGCCTTCCGCCACTATCGACTCCGGTGTCACGCTGAGTCGTTCGTGGACAAGGTCTGACGTCCACTTCGCGCTGCGGGCAACAGCTTCGAGATCGTGTGACGGCGACTCGACTTCGATGAGCGCGATGGCGTCCTCGAGGATCTGAGGAAGTTGGCGCTCGGCCAGATCGCGGAGAATGGTCATCGGTTGTTCACTCGCGGATACGCGCGGCTTCCGACGTGTAGCAATTGTGTACTCCCGTTGTCGGAGAAAGTGATCCGGATCCAACCCGCTGATTGAGGTAGTTGGGTCGCGAATACTCCAGGGTGAACTTCGATCAGGCTGAGAGAGACGGACTCTGCGCTTTCGGCGGTGACCGAAGGGTCGATGTGATCGGTGCGGCGGGCGGTCAGGGAACCGCCGGTCCTTTCCAAGACGAAATCGGCTGCGGCATCGCGGTACAGGCCGCACAGCGCATCGAGTTCTTCAGGTGAGGACGTGACGCGGGTGTGGGGGTCACCAGGCGAGAATGCCGGTGTCACACTGACGCCGCCTATGGAACCGATTACTTCAGCCAGAAGATCGCCGGAGAGAGCGTCCATTGCTCCACCGTTGGCCATCAGGACCACGGCTAGACCGCACGACGGCACCACTCGCAAGAACGACTGCTGGCCGAGAGTTCCGCCATTGTGGCCATGAGCCAGTACCCCGCCCCAATTATGCAGCAGCCACGTGGTTCCCATGATGTCCGCTGACGACACGTCACCGATCTGGCGGCGCTCCTCGAGCATCGCCAGATGGGTGGACCGCTGAAGCAGAATCGGATCCTCGCGCATCGAATCCTGCGCGAACAGAAGAAGGTCCTCGGCGGTGCTGTTGATGAGACCGGCGGGGCCCATCGAGCGAGGGATGAGGAATTGTGGTGTCTGCTCGAGGTCGTCGGCAGCGCCGACGTGCCCGACTGCAGCGCGGTGCAGTGCCGTCTCCTCAGGCAGGGTCGTGGTTTTGGTCAGGCCGAGCGGTTCGATGATCCGCTCGCGCAGAACCGCGTCCCAACTCTTACCTCGGAGAACCTCGATGATTCGTCCGGCGATCACGAAGCCGGTGTTGCAGTACGACCAATCGGTGCCGGGGGCGAAGAGCTGCACCGTTGATTTCAGTGATGCGACGTATCGCTCGACGCAGTCGTCGCCGCGCCCGCCGTCGATGAAAACGTCACCGTCGATGCCACTGGTGTGAGTCAACAGGTGGCGAGTCGTGACCGTTTCGGTGGCTACCGCGTCGGCAACTGCGAAGTCCGGCAGGATGTTCCGTACAGGTGAGTCGAGATCCAGCAATCCTTCTTCGACGAGCTGCATGATCAGGGTGGCCGTCCAGACCTTGCTGATCGAACCCATCTGGAACAGCGTGTCGGGCGTAGCCGCGACGCCGGTGCGGGTACTGACGACACCGGACGTGACCACGGTGCGGGAGAATCCGCTGCGGGTTGTGGTCAGAATTCCCAGTGAGGCGCCGGGCACCCCGTACTTCGCACTCAGGGTGTCGAGTCGGTACTGCCAGTAGTCGGGATCGACCGTGGTCAGTGCGGGCTTGGGGGAGAGGTGCCGTTCGATCCAGTCGACGAGACGAGTGCTGTACTCCAGTCGGTGGGACGGCCGACCCGTCAACACGAAGGCATGTGACGCGTCCGGGAAAACCACCAACTCGGTCGGGGTGCCGGCCAAACGCAGTCCACCGAACCACTGTTCGGCCTGGTTGACCGGGCAACGGACGTCGCTGCCGCCGTGAAGGATCAGCGTCGGTGTCGTCACCTGGGAGACTCGCCCCAGCGGCGAAAGTTCCCGTACCCGAGATGACTGCGGGTCGAATTCGACCGTCTGCAGCAAGATGCCCTCGTCCGAGGGGCCGGCTGTGTTCGCGATGTCGCAAACGAGACCACCGGCGACTGCGACGGCAAACCGATCGGTGACGGACGTCAGGGCGCACGTCATGAATCCGCCGTAGCTGTAGCCCGTGAGTACCAGTTGCTTCGGATCGGCCATCCCCTCGGCGACAAGGGTTTCGACCGGTTCGAGCAGGTCGGCACGATCCGCCTCACCCCAGCCGTCCCGCACACCGTCGAAGAAGTCGTTTCCGTAGCCGTCACTTCCGCGCGGATTGATCATCAAGACCGTGAATCCCAGCGCGACCAGTTCCGCGTGGTATGCGTGCATCACGGTGGGCGTTCCGGTCCAGGCATTGTGTGGTCCGCCGTGGACGTCCAGAACCAGCGGACCGGCGCCCGTGACGTTCGGGTCGCGCAGGATCCAACCCTGAACACGGGTGCCGTCGCTGATGTCGAACCAACGCTCGGAGGCGACTGGAAACGCGACGGAAGTTGTCAGTTCCGTGTTCAATTCGGTGACCGTTTCGACTGCACGAGTCTCGAGGTCGATGACGGCGACCTCGCCGAAGGATGTCGCCGTTGCCAGCGCGACGACGGCTCGCCCGGACGTCAGGGCAAGGCCTGAGACCACTGTCTGCTCGCCGGTGAGAAGTGGTGAGACGGAGCCTGATCCGAAATCGACCTTGTGCAGTTCGGTGGAGCCGTGGTTGCGGATGCAGAAGACGATGTCGCCGTCGGCGGTGAAACTCGGTGCGCCACCGGGATAACCGGTCCCGCCCGGCATGACGTTTCGGTCGAGTCCGGACGTCAGGCTGCGGTCTTCCACTCGCTGGTCGCGGTGCAGGACAAGAAGTTCGTTGTTGTGAATGATCGGTGTGTGCCAACCGACGGCTACGACCGCGTCGCCGGCAGGTGTCCATGCAAGTGGTCCTGCGATGCCGCGTGCGTGCCCCAACATCCGCGGAGCGGAGGCGAGATCAGTCAGCGATACGGTCCAGGCGGAACTCGCCCGCGTCAGATCGGCGTCGCCGTCCATCGCCGCGGTGAAAGCAAGTTCGGTGCCGTCGGGACTGTACGCGGGATACGAAGCGTCCCAATCGCCGTCCGTCAGCTGCCGTAGCGAGCCGGCGACCAGATCGAACTCGAACAGGTGCGCCCGAACGCTGCCCCGGACACCGGATCCGTCGACCTTGTAGTTGAGGCGCTTCGCCACCAAGAGGCATGACGATCCGGCGGCAGTGCGGTCGACGGGGGCGCTGAAGGCGATCCGAGCGCCGTCGGGAGAGAACACCGGTGCCCCCGCGCCGAGCGGGAGCTGCGCCGTGGTGGTCAGCTGTGTTGCCGGGCCCCCGGTGGCGTCGACCTTCCACAGTTGTGGTGTGCCCGAGGAATCCGGCCGAACGAAGACCAACAGCGTCGAAACGGGATGCCAAGCCGGCGAGGTGTCGGCAGGTCCCGCGGTGAGCTGTAGTTGCGGGGAAGCCAACCAGATCGAGTGCTCGTTGGTATCCGCAGCCGGATTCGATTCGGTACGTACGTATGCAATGCGTCCCGACGCCGATACGGCGATGCTGGTCGGTGTAACCACGGACGCGTAATCCTGGATTCTCGCCGAACGACGTTCTTCGGCACGGGCTACGGCAGCGGGGGAGTCGAGAGTGGTCGGCGTTGTCATTGGAACATCGGCTCCCCGAATGTCGGGATCGCGGACAACAGCTTTGCCGTGTACGGCTCCTTTGGCGAATCGATCACGTCGAGAACCGGCCCGTGCTCGACGATCTCGCCGCCGAGCATGACTGCGACGTGGTCACAGACGTAGCGGATCACCGCCAGGTTGTGACTGACGAACAGAACCGTCAGACCAAGCTGCTTCTGCAGATCCACCAACAGATTCAGAACCGCGCCCTGCACGGACACGTCCAGAGCGGAGGTGATTTCGTCGGCAAGCAGAACTGCCGGTGCGGCTGCCAAAGCCCGCGCGAGGGCAACGCGTTGGCGCTGACCACCCGACAACGACGATGGGTATTCGTGCGCCTTCTCCACCGGCAGTTGGACGGTGGTGAGGAGTCGAGCGACCTCGGCGGCGCGGTCGCCGCGGCTGCGCCGAGCTTTGTCACGACGCTCGGTGGACCGCAGCGCCTCGGCGAGTGACTGGCCGATGGTCATTCGCGGGTCGAGGCACGAGTACGGATCTTGGAAGACCATCTGGATCCGGTGGCGCAGACGAGCCGTCGCGCCGCGGGCGTGAGCGACGTCCACACCGTCGAGAAGGATCTGGCCGGAACTGGGCTCGGCCAGGCCGACAGTTGCTCGCGCCAGTGTCGACTTTCCGGAACCCGATTCACCGACGAGACCGACCACCGATCCGGAGGGGATGTCGAGATTGATGTTCTTGACGGCGTGGAATTTTTTCGAACCGCTACCGAGGTGAACGTTGACGTCACGGAATTCGAGTCTGCTCATCGGATCTCCTCTGCAACAGCCAACAGTTCTTCCAACTCGATGTCGGCGGTGCTCTCCTCGGCGTCGAGGCTCTCCACCTGCCAGGCTTCGTCGACGGTGGCAAGCGGCTTGTCGCGATCGGTGCTCATGGTGGGGACCGCGGCGATCAGCGCGCGGGTGTACGGATGCTTTGCACGGCCGGCAATCAGATCGTCGACTGCGATGTCTTCGACGATTTCGCCGGCAAACATGACGAGGACACGGGTGCACATGCCGGTGATGACGGCCATGTCGTGCGAGATGAGAAGGATTGCGGCGCCGGTTTCTTCGCGAACCTCGTGGAGCAGCCCGAGGACCTCACGCTGAACGGTCACGTCGAGCGCAGTGGTGGGTTCGTCCGCGATGATCAGAGCGGGCTTACCCATCAGACCCATGGCGATCATCGCGCGCTGACGCATACCGCCGGAGAACTCGTGGGGGTACTGCTTCGCACGCCTGGGCGCGTCGGGGATCTTGACGGCGTTCAGTCGCTCGACTGCCGCCTTCTTCGCGTCGGCCTTGCTCATACCTTCGTGGAGCCAACCGATCTCGGCGACCTGGTATCCGACCTTGAGAGACGGATTCATGGACGACATCGGATCCTGGAACACCATCGCCATACGTGTGCCGAGTTGGCGGGCAACCTTGCGCGAAGCCGCGTCGTCCGGCCGCTTGCCGTCCTTCATCAGCACGGTGCCGTCGAACTCGATGAGCCCGGCGTCGACCACGGTGGGGTGGTCGGTCAGCTGCGCGATTGCCATGCAACTCAGTGACTTTCCGGACCCGGATTCACCGACGATGCCCACGGTTTCGCCGCGGTGAACTGTAAAACTGATGTTGTCGACGGGGCGACGCCAGTCGTCACCCGCGGGGACTGCGACGGACATGTTGCGGACGGTCAGTACCGCGTCTTCGTCGGTGGGCGCCGAATCGGCCTGGGCAGTTTTCCGGTTGATCGGCTTCCACTTCGGCAGGCGACTGCTGATCGGGCTGCGAACTCCCGCGCCGCGAGCAATGGCCTCGCCGAGCAGCGTGAAGGTCAAGCCGGCGAGCACGACGGCGATGCCGGGGGCGAGTGCGGTGGCCGGGTTGACGAAGATCTTCGACAGACCTTCGTTGAGCATCCGGCCCCAGTCGAATGCAGGCGGCTGAATGCCCAAGCCGAGGAACGAGAGTCCGGCGAAGACCACGAGGCCGCTGCCGACAGCGATGCTGGCATTGACGATGAGTGGTTCACGGATATTGGGGAGAATGTGGCGGAACAGCAGCCCCGGCTTGGTAACCCCGAGGATGCGCGCTGCGTCGATGAAGTCGCGTCCGTTGACCGACGAAGCCAGTGCGTACGTCAACCTCGCGAACGGCGAGGCCAGGGCGAGACCGATGGCGATCACCGCGCTGCCAGCACCCTGTCCGAGAACGACCAACAGGAAGATCGCGAGGAGCAGTCCGGGGAATGCGATGGCGAAGTTGAGGAATGCCACGACCATTCGTCCGACCCAGCGGGGAGCGAGCGTCGGGAGCGTACCGAGTATCAGGCCAATTGTGACACCGAGTGCGACGGCTCCGAGAGCCATGAGCACCGACAGTCTCGCGGCGGTCATCGTGCGGGCGAAGACGTCACGCCCGCCGGCGTCGGTGCCGAAGATGTGCTCGGAACTAGGTCCCTGAGAGAGTGCCTTCGGGTTGGCTGCGACAGCGGCGTCACCCCAGATCATCGGTCCGAAGATGACGAGGGCGATCAGAGCGGTCAGGAAGGTGAGGGCCAGGATTCCCAATGGGGTGCGGAACGTTCCGACGATCCAGTGTCGTCGCGGGGGCGTCTTGGGGGCCGCAGTGGGGGCCGTAGGTGAGGTGCTCAACTCAGTTCTCCCGAATTGTGGATCGTGGGTCGATGAGAGCGAGCACCACGTCGACGATGAAATTGATGAGAAGGACGATGGCGCCGTAGATCACGACCAGTGTCTGGGCGAGCGGGTAGTCCTTCTCGGTGATGGACTTGACCAGCGCCATGCCCATGCCGGGCCAGGCGAAGATGCTCTCGATGAGCACGGTGCCGGCAATCAGACCGCCCAGGAGGAGTCCGGCGAGCGTCAGCGTCGACGTCATGAGGTTGGGCATTGCATGACGGAAGTAGATTCGTGCCACGGGCATTCGCTTGGCGCGCGCCGTACGGATGTAGTCCATGTCCAACACGCCGAGTGCCTCTGCACGGACGATGCGCGACATCGAGGCGATGGCACCGATCGACATGGCCGCGACCGGGAGGATGTAGCTTTCCGGTCCACCTCGGCCGGCGACGGGCAGAACAGGGAACGTGACGGCAAAGAGGTAGACCAGCGCCGTACCGAACATGAACTCGGGGATCACGGCGATGGTGCCCGACGTTGCGGTGTAACCGATCTCGACTCCGCGTCGTCGACCGTTGCGGGTCAGTGCAGCGAAGATGAGGCCGATCGGAATGCCCACTAGCAGCACCGTGACGACTGTGAGTACAGCCAGTTCGAGTGTTGCCGGTAGGCGGGACGCGATCACCTCGAAGACCGGAGTCCTCAAGGTGATCGAGTCACCGGGATTCCCGCTCAGCAACCCGCCGACGAATCGGAAGTACTGCTGCCACAAGGGAAGGTCGTAACCGAGCTGAGACCTCGTTGTCTCGACCAGTTCGACCGGTGCGTTCATTCCCAGTGCCAACCGAACCGGGTCTCCCGGAATCAGTTGGAGCATCAGGAACGCCGCAGTCACCAGCGCCCAGAGTGAAATCACGAAGGTGCCGAAACGACGCAGAAGATATGCGGGCCAGCTGTCGGACTCGAGCCACTTTGCTCGAGCCTGAGGCGCCGCTTCTGGTTTCGCGGCTTCAATAGTTTGACTCATGGGCTGTCTTTCCGGAGGGCGGGATGCTGGGGCGGGAAGATATTTCAGAGTGGGCGGACGGCCTACTGGTAGAGACGCAGCGCAGAACCGTTGAGCGACTTGCCGAATGAGAGTCCGGCCTTGTTGAAGTACACGTTCATGACGGAGTCTGCGAAGGGCACGGCCGCGATCGTCTTGGTGAGCTCCGACTCGGCGTCGGCCCAGGCGTCACAAGCGTCGCTACCGGTCAGACCGGAAGCCTTGGTGGCTGCTGCTTCGTAGGCGGGGTTGCTGACCGATCCGAAGTTCTTGCCTGCTGCGGGAACCGGCCCGGCAAAGTACGCAGTGAAGGTGCTGGGCAGCGAGGAGTTGACCTGGACCCAGGCGATGTCCCAGGCAGAGTTGTCCTTACCGCTCAGAATGACGTCGATGATCTTGTTCGAGTCGCCCCCGGTCACCTCGACGTTTGCGCCGAGTTCGGACCACGCCGACTGAGCAAGTTCGGCCGCCGCGTTGCGCGGATCGTCGGTGCCGTCGTACACGAGGCGGAGATTGAGCGGCTTGCCGTCCTTGCTTCGCTTGCCGTCAGCGCCGGCGGTCCAACCAGCGCCGTCCAGTGTTGCCTTGGCGGCAGTGAGGTCGAAGTCCGGAATGTTGCCTGCGACAGAGTCGTAAACGCAGGCGCGCGGTTCGACCGCGACGAGGCTGGTTGCCCGGACCCCGTGTCCGGCGGTGATGACCTGAGTGAGGTCGTCGAGATCGACCGCTTGGATCAGGGCCTTGCGCACTGCGGGATCGCTGGTGGGATTACTCGCGATCTGGTTGAAGTACATCTGGCCTGCCGGCAGAGGCCGACCGACGGAGTCCAGATTGGCTGCCGCGACGCGGTCCTTGTCCGGACCGGCGATCGGAGCTGCGTTGAGTTCACCCGAGAGCAGCTGATTTGCGGCGGTGCTCACGTTCGGCGACATGGCGGCGACGACCGTCTTGGGGACGCCCGGGGTGTCGGAGGTCGTGCCGTCGGGGCCCCAGTTGTAGCCCTCGCGACGCTGGAACGTGTAGTGGTCGTTGGCGGCAACTTCGGTGACTTCGAACATGCCGGTGCCGAGCGACTTCTTGTTCGACGCTGTCGGATCTTTCAATCCGGCCTCGCACAGGATCGGCAGGCGACCGACGTTGAGAAGAAGGAACGGGCTCGGCGCCGGAGTGGTCACCGTGACACTGCGCGTTGCCGGATCGGCAGTCGCAGTGGCGCCGGTCGGTACGGAGGACCCGCGCAACTGAGAACCGTTGTCCGGGTTGGCCACGAAGTTGATGTTGTCCGCGACGGTCTGCGGTGTCAGCGTCGATCCGTCGGTACAGGTCACCCCGTCACGGATGGTGAAGGACGCCGAGGTCGGGGTCTCCTCCCACTTCTCCGCCAACCACGGTCCGACTTCACTGGTATCGGGATCCTGGTAGATCAGGTAGTCGTACGCCAAACGCGACAACTCGGCGGTCGCCGAGGCGGCCGACATGATCGGGTTGAGTGCACCCGGATCGGCCTGCAGGGCGAAACGGAAGGTCCCGTCGGTGGCCGGTTCACCGCC
The DNA here is from genome assembly GCF_001445685.1 of Rhodococcus sp. KB6. NCBI lineage: Bacteria > Bacillati > Actinomycetota > Actinomycetes > Mycobacteriales > Nocardiaceae > Rhodococcus > Rhodococcus sp. KB6. The sequence goes on from NZ_LNAK01000043.1 coordinate 262,916, forward strand.
ACTGGCGCCCGAGGACGTGCCTCCCGAGCCACAAGCAGACAACACAAGCGTGAGCCCTGCGGCTGCCGCAAGTGTTGGATAGAAGCGGTGTTTCATGGTGCCTCCGTGATGGAGCAGGGGCCCGAGCGAAAAACGTGAGGGCGCGGTTGAGTGTTGACTGCTAAATCTTGGCGCATGACGTGACGCGCATCTCTGTCGATCCTCACGAAAATCGGGTCGATTTTCGTCCGCTCCCACGAAAACCGTCAGGATCAGTGAATACCTGTCCGTATACCGACAGCGACCGGCGAAACACGACGATTTCCCCGGTCGCTACCGGCGGTCTACTGGTACAGGCGCAGGGCCGAACCGGTGAAATTACGGCCGAATGCGAGACCCGCATTGTTGAAGTAGAGAGTCGTGATCTTGTCGGCAAAAGGTACCGCGGAGTTTGCTTTGATGATCTCTGATTCGGCGTCTGCCCAAGCGGCACAAGCATCCTCGCCGGTCAGTCCCGAAGCCTTGGCGACGGCTGCGTCGTAGGCCGGGTTGGAGATCGACGAGAAATTGAGTCCCGCAGCTGGCACCGGACCGGAGAGGAAGGGTACGAGCATGCTGGGCAGCGCGACGTTGATCGGCTCCCACGCAACATCCCACGCGGTGTTGTCCTTGCCGCTGAGTGCTACATCGAGGATCTTGTTCGAGTCTCCGCTGGTGAGTTCGACAGTTGCGCCCAGATTGTTCCAAGCGTTGAGTGCGACGTCGGCGGCAGCATCGGTCGAGTCACCGAACGTTTCGTAGACCATCCGAAGTCGGAGCGGTGTGCCGTCCTTGCTGCGCTTACCGTCGGCACCGATTTTCCAGCCCGCTGATTCGAGAGTTTCTGCGGCTGCGCTGGGATCGAAGGCCGGCAGGTTTCCGGCGACAGAGTCGTAGATGCAGGCCCTCGGTTCGATGGACACCATCGTGGTAGACCGGGTTCCGCGGCCGGCGGTGAAGATCTCGGCGAGGTCGTCGAGATTGAGCGCCTGGACAAGGGCTTTGCGCACGGCCGGATCGCTGGTCGGATTACCCGGGCTGTGATTGAAGAACATCTCGCCTGCCGGAGCCGGCTGCTTGACCGTGTTCAGGTTCGCGGCATTCAATCGGTCCTGATCGGCGCCGGAGACGGCGGCGGCATTCAGATCACCGGACAACAGCTGATTCGCAGACGTACTCGTATTGGTCACGATGGACGCGACGACATTCTTGGGCACTCCGGCAGTGTCGGAGGTGGTGTCGTCAGGTCCCCAGTTGTATCCGTCGCGCCGAACGTAGGAGTAATGATCGTTGGCGACTGCCTCGGTCATCTGGAACATGCCCGATCCGAAGGTCGTCTTGTTTGCCGCCGTCGGATCCTTCAACCCTGCCTCGCACATGATCGGAATCCGCGCCAGATTGAGGAGCAGGAAGGGCGAGGGCTCCGGAGTCGTAACAGTCACTGTCCGTGTTGCCAGGTCGGCGTTGGCAGTTGCAGTTGCCGGTGCGTACACCCCGCGGAGAGCGGATTTGTTTGCGGCGTTCGTGATGAAGTTGACGGTGTCTGCGACAGTCTGAGCAGTCAGGGCGGATCCGTCGGTACAGGTGACGCCGTCGCGAATGGTGAACGACGCGGAAGTAGTTGTCTCTTCCCATTTTTCGGCGAGCCACGGCTTGGTGACGCCGGTATCGGGATCTGGGTTGAGCAGATAGTCGTAGCTCAGACGTGCCAGTGCGTGTGCCGGTGAAGCGGCAGTCATCAGCGGATTCAGAGCGCCGGGGTCGGCCACGAGTGCAAACTTGAAGGTGCCGTCGGTGAGCGGCTCACCCCCACCCGAACCTGATGATCCACCCGACGAGCATGCGGTCAGGGCAAGGACAGTGCCGGTTGCCGCGGCCAGTAGTGCGTAGGACCGTTGTTTCATGGTGCCTCCGGGAGATGAAGTCCCGACCCGAACGACGCGAGGTCTGTCGAGTGGGGAGCAAAAGACGATTGCATGAATCTTCACCCAACAAAAGAAGGAGAGCATCGTCCGAATTTACGAAGGTTCCGTGAGATTTGGTAGATCGCTACGACGTCGCCGGATAAAAGAGACGAATCTGGAGCATCAGACTGAATCGCGTCTCGGGGTCGTCGAGATCGATGCCGGCAATTCCGGCAAGCTTCTTGAGGCGGTACCGGAATGTGTTGACGTGGATGTGAACCAAGGACGCAGCCGCCGGAATGTCACCGAACATGTCGAGCCAGGCGCGGAGTGTGTCGACGAGGTTAATGTCGTGCGTGCGGTCGTATTCGCGTAGAACGGCGAGTGGACCCGACGCGGTCTCGTTCTCGTCAGCCAGGGCGTCGGAGAGGCGTAGAAGCAGGGAATTGATCTGCACGTCGTCGGCACGCGCGACGGTCCGGCCCGAGGAATTCCACGTCGACCTCAGAACGCGAAGCGCTCGGTCGGCTTCGTCGCGTGACTTCTCCAGCGTCATCACGTCGGTCACCGTTGCACCGATTCCGATGACCACCGACTTCTCCGAACGGGAACGGTCTGCGAACTCCGACGCGATCCGGCGCACGTAGTCGTCGTCGGTCTGATGCCGGGTGTGCGGGATGACGGCGTAGACGGTGCCGCCGATCGCTGCCGCCACCGACAGTGGAAATACCTGGTGGAGATAGGTATTGAGTGTCAGGGCCAGTTGATCGACGTCGGCTTCGGCCTCCAACGACGCGCCGGCGCCGCCACGGAAGCCGGCCGCAAGTACGTTTGCCTTCGAGCGGCCGTAGCCCAGTCGCTCGGCCGCTTCCTTGGCTGAAGTGCCGCCACTCAGTAACGTGATCACCTCGCCCAACCTCAGCCGTCGTGCGGAATCGGCTGCCAGCTTGGCGCGAAGCAAACTCATCGCGGCCACGCCCGCCGCCTCGACGAGCGTTTTGACCTGCAATTCGTTCGGCTCCTCGTCCAAGATCACCCAGATCGAACCGAGGATCTGCGATGCCGCATGTATTCGCATGCCGACGCGGGGCCTGATGCCCGGCCCGATACCCGGTAGAAATACCGGCAGGGTAGAGCCGTAGATCTTGTTGAAATACCCCATTGACCTGAGCCGATCGGAATAGTGCTGCGGCACTTGATGTCCGAGGACACTCTGCTTACGTGCCTCGTCGCCGAAGGCTTGATCCGCCGAGAACGCGAGGATCCGGCTCGACTGATTCTCGATGGTGACCGGGCCGTTCAATACCTGAGCGATCGAGTTGGCAAGATCGAACAGGTCGGCGTCGGCGGCCGACGTGCGGTCCCCGTTGTTGCCGGATTCGAGGATCTCGTTGATCAACGACGCGCTTTGCAGCCAGCTTGCATCCTTGACCATTCCGAGGAGTGCGACGTCGGTGTCGGCCACCGCTTTCTCGACGAGGCCGTCGAAGTCCAGGGGCTCTTTGACGATCAGCGCTACCGCACCTGCCGAGCCGTATTCTCTTACCGCCGTTGCGATATCGGCCGAACCTGCGAGACCTGCGCCGAGTACGACGGCGCCCGCACTGTCCTGGGTAGCTTCGGACCCTTCGTGCAGGGTCACGCGGCTGACAGTGCGGGCGCCGTCGACGGTGTCGCCACCGCTGAGGAACGTCATTCCCAGTCTGTCGACGATGTCGACGATCGATACTCCCGTAGGTGTGGTCACCACCACACCTTAGGGGGAGCGGGGTCGATCAGTTGTCTGGTTGCCCTGCTCAGTTGCTGGGCTGCTCCGCCACGGCCTTCTCGACGAACCGGCGGGTCTGATCGAACGCCGCGGGCACCTGGACGGAATCGGTCATGTCACTGATCTCGGACCACCGTTCGGCGACGACCTCGGGCGAGAGTGCGCCTTCGGGGATGTAGACGCCCTGCGACTCTTCCATGCGAGCGATCGCGAAGACGCCGGCGCCGGCGCTGAGGATGGTCTTCGTCGGTGCGTCATCGGAGACCATGAACAGTGCGCCGGGTGAAATCGATTCGGGTGCAAGCAGAGCGAGAGTCTTCTCGTCGAGGAGGTCTTCGGTCATGCGGGTCGCGGCGGTCGGGGCCAGCGAGTTGACGCGGATGCCCTTGCGTTCGCCCTCGATGGCGAGAACGTTCATCAGGCCGACGACGCCGGACTTCGCGGCGCCGTAGTTCGCCTGGCCGAAGTTGCCGTAAATTCCCGATGCTGACGTAGTCATGAGGATGCGTCCGTAGTTCTGTTCGACCATGTGCGGCCAGACTGCCTTGGAACAGATGACGGAACCCATCAGATGCACGTCGATGACTTTGCGGAAGTCGTCGAGCTCGGCCTTGATGAACGACTTGTCGCGCAGGATTCCGGCGTTGTTGATCAGGATGTCCACGCGGCCCCACTTGTCCACGGCCGTCGCGACCATGGCGGCAACGGCGTCGACGTCGGTGATGTCGCAGTGGTCCGCGATGGCCTCGCCGCCCAGCTCGACGATTTCCGCCACTACTTTGGCTGCTGCGGTATCAGCGCCGCCACTGCCGTTGACCGAGCCACCCATGTCGTTGACGACGACGCGTGCGCCGCGTGCGGCGAGGGCCAATGCGTGTGAACGGCCGAGTCCGCCGCCTGCGCCCGTGATGATCGCTACCTTGCCGGAAAAATCCAACGACATTGGAAAACCTCTCTGATCTGGGATACTACTCAGTATTACTATGCGATGGCGTGGAAACAGTCAAGGGCCGGCAGGCAGTGTGAATGGGAGTGGAAGTCGAATGAGTAGTGATCTTCCGGACGTGCGATCCGCGATCATCACCAGCGCCGCCGACGCCTTTGCCGAAGACGGTTACGCGGCCACGACTGTAGATTTACTGGCCGATCGAATCGGCGCCACCAAAGGTCTTGTCTACTACCACTTTCGTTCGAAGTTCGACATCTACCTGGCAATCTACGAGCGCGGGATGAGCCTGCTCCGCGCTGAGGTCGAGTCTCGGATGGGCGGGGCAGAAAGCGGCCTCGCGCGTCTCGAAGCGATGTCGCACGCCCACCTGGTCAATCTCATGACACATCTCGGGTACCACCACACGATCCACCAAGGCGTCCGGGGCCAGATGAACTCCGCGCTCAAACCGAGACAACAGCAAGTCCTCGTGGAACTGAATTCGCTGCGACTCGATTACGAGAATCTGTTCGTCGACGTGATGACCGAAGGTGTCGCGGATGGTTCCATTCGTGCGGGCTCACCTCGAATGGCGGCAAAAGTCCTCCTCAGCAGTCTCAACGGCATCGACCTCTGGTACCGAAGGCGTGAAGGGCAGACTTTGGCGGAGACGGAGTCGTTGGCGGACCAGATCGTCGAACTGTTGATCGGCGGATTGCGCGCTGCGAACTGACTGAAAGCTGCATTCGTCGAGCGGGTTTCCTCCGACCGGTTCGTGCTGTCCTGCGGCTTGTCGTTCGGTTTGTCCCGCTCTGACAGTCGGGGTAGCATGTTGGCGTCGTGCGCGGACTTGCGTAGGAATTCAGGGAAGAGGAGGTGTGGCTGTAATGCGTGGCCAACCTCCGAGTACCAACTGAAGCTGTAGCCGCCCGGGTTGATCCGGTATTTTGCTGCAGCTTCATCGTGTGTTCATCGGCTTCGGCTTTGCTGTGAAGCAAGCGTCGTCGTTCACTCTTCCCTCGAAAGCTGTTCAGCATGCGCGAATTTCGTCGTTCACGTTCGGTACTGCCGCGTCGTTCCGCGGGGCTCGGTGACTCACATCCCGGACACTCGCGTGCCGCACGCACCGTCGTCAAGGCTGCCCCGCCCGAGGCGGTGGCGCCCGTCGAATCGACCGTCGTCAACAGCGGCGTGTACCGCGACGGCGAGCGGATAGCGTCACCGTCCACGCTGGCGGAAGCACTGTCATGCCTTCCGGATTCGCAGTCGATGGCGTGGATCGGCATGTACCGGCCCGACGACGCCCAGTTGTATGCCGCTGCACAACATTTCGACCTCCACGAACTGGCGGTCGAGGATGCGATCGTCGCGCACCAGCGCCCCAAGCTCGAGCGCTACGGCAAGACACTGTTCGTGGTGCTGCGTGCTGCGCGGTACCGCGACGAGACCGAGCGGGTCGAATTCGGCGAGTTGCACATCTTCTGTGGTCCGAACTTCATTCTGACCGTCCGTCACAGTGAATCGCCGGATCTGTCGGCGGTGCGGACTCGCATGGAGAACGATCCTGACCTGTTGCGGTTGGGTACCGAGGCCGTTCTCTATGCCATTCTCGACGCAGTCGTCGACGGGTACGCCCCGGTGGTGGCCGGACTGCAGAACGACATCGACGAGATCGAAACCGAAGTATTCAGTGGCGATCCCGGAGTTTCGCGTCGCATCTACGAACTGACCCGTGAGGTGATCGAATTCCAGCGGGCGACGCGTCCGCTGCTGGGAATGCTGCGTGGGTTGTCGGCAGGGTTCGACAAGTACCACACGGACGAGGAACTCCAGCGATACCTGCGCGACGTCACCGACCATGCGACGACTGTGGTGGAGCGGGCCGACGGCTTTCGTCAGTTGCTCGGAAACATCCTCACGGTGAACGCAACTCTGGTGTCGCAGAACCAGAACGAGGAGATGCGCAATCTGACGCAGGCAAGCTACGCGCAGAACGAGGAGATCAAGAAGGTCTCGGCGTGGGCGGCAATTCTCTTCGCGCCGACGCTCATCGGAACCGTGTACGGGATGAACTTCGACGACATGCCGGAACTGCACTGGCACTTGGGCTATCCGTTTGCGCTCTCGATGATGTTCCTGACCTGTGGAAGTCTCTACACGATCTTCAAGCGTCGGGGCTGGCTGTAGAAAGCGCCGGCTGTAGAAAGCGCTGTGCGCCTTGCCAACCGAGATCGGTTGGCAAGGCGCACAGGTGTTTTTCGGGAGGGCGCTCGAATCAGAGCGTTGCGACGCAGACCGTGAACTTACGTTCCGGGTGCTCGAATCCCGAGTCTGCCCCCGAACCGCATTCGTCGATCGACGTGGAGTTCTGCAGGATTTCGACGACCTCGACGACGTTGGTGCCGCTGGTATCCGAGCATTCGATGCGGGCGGGCTCATCCATTCCGCTGCCGAGGTCCATGCATCCGCCGACTACCCAGTCGACGTCGAGACAGACAGCGCCCTGCTCGTCACCCGCGAGGGTCTCGTAGTAGTACGAGTCGACATCGGAGGCACACAGATCAGAGGTGGGAACCTTGGCGACCACCTTGTAGTTGGAATCCTTGCTACCGCAGTCCGCGTTGTCGATTTCTGCGGCCGTCGTGGTGCCTCCGAGCTTGACGCAATCACCGATCGACACGTCGATGTCGACGTCGCCGCCGTCGTCCGAGCCCTCCTGGCCGGTGATCTTCGAGGTGGTCGGGGCCGCGGAGGTAGTGGTCGAATCGGCAACCGAGGAAGATGATTCCGCAATGGCTTTCGGCTCGATGTCGGAACCGCAACCGACGGTGAAGGCGGCGATTGCAGAAGTTGCGATCACCGCAGTGCAAAGTCGCCGGACGATTCCGGACATAAGGACCCCTTTGTTGATTCTTGGATAATTCTGTTGGTTCGTGGATTGTTCGGGACCTATTCCAATACATCGGTAGTCGAATTGCCAACCGGACTGTCAGTATGGGTAGGTGGAGCTACCCCTGATGCCGCCGCTTGCCCCGATGCTCGCGAAGGCTGCGGCCACTGTGCCGCCTCAGCCCGAGTCCGGTGACCCGACGTGGTCGTACGAGCCGAAATGGGACGGATTTCGAGCAATCATCTTTCGTGACGGTGACGAAGTGGTGCTCGGGTCGCGAGGAGGAAAGGACCTGGCGCGGTACTTTCCCGAAGCGGTGGAAGCTGTCAAGTCTGAATTGCCCGAAAAATGTGTCGTGGACGGAGAACTGGTGGTTCCCCGTGAGATCGACGGTGTGACGCGTCTGAGTTGGGAAGCGCTCTCCGAGCGGATTCATCCCGCCGCGAGCCGCGTCGCATTGTTGTCGGAACAGACGCCCGCGCAATTTGTCGGGTTCGATTTACTGGCGCTCGGCGATCGCGACGTCTCGATCGAGGACTTCGGGGTCCGACGTGCGCTGCTCCTCGATTGCATCGGTGGCGGGCCGAGTTGCCACGTCACGGCAGCGACGGCCGACAGCGCCGAAGCAATGGCCTGGTTCGAAACCTTCGAAGGCGCGGGTCTCGACGGGGTTGTCGCCAAGAAGCTGGCGGGACCGTACCTGCCGAACAAGCGCGAGATGATCAAGGTGAAACACGCCAGGACCGCGGATGTCGTACTGCTGGGCTACCGTCCCCACAAGAGTCAGCCAGGTATCGGGTCGATGCTTCTTGGTCTGTACGACGGTTCCGAATTGAAGATGGTCGGTGGCGCTTCTGCTTTCACCGCGGCGCGGCGGATCGAGTTGTTGGCCGAACTCGAACCTTTGCGCCTCGGGGACGACGTTGTAGCCGAGGGAGAGGCCAGCCGGTGGAGATCGGCCGCAGACCGCTCCTGGATTCCGCTTCGTCCTGAGCGGGTGCTCGAAGTGGCGTACGACCAGATGGAAGGGGAACGCTTTCGGCACGCTGCACGATTCCTGCGCTGGCGTCCGGACAGGGTGCCCGACGAATGCACATTCGATCAGTTGGAGGTTCCGGTGCGATACGACTTCGCGGATGTTCTTGCAGGCGGTAAGTGATGGCGAGCCCGGCAGAGGAACTGGACGTCGACGGGATCGCGGTCCGATTGTCGAGCCCGGACAAGATCTACTATCCGCAGTTGGGTGAGGACGGCGGAACCAAACGGCATCTTGTCGAGTACTACCGAACGGTGGCGCTGCAGGGTGCAGCGTTGCGGGCGCTCCAAGATCGGCCCACGCATCTTCAGCGATTCCCCGACGGCATCGAGGGCGAAGAGGTTTACCAGAAGCGGCTGCCGGCAAAACGGCCCGAGCACGTCGAATCCTGCGAGGTCACGTTCCCGTCGGGTCGCAAGGCCGACGTCCTTCGAGTGCGAAGTGCTGCGAACATCGTGTGGGCCGCCAATCTCGGGACTGTCACGTTTCATCCCTGGGCCGTGCGGTGCCCGGACACCGACCACCCGGACGAACTGCGCATCGATCTCGATCCGCAACCGGGGACCGGGTTCGACGAGGCCGTTGCCATCGCGGACGAGGTCCTTCGCCCTCTGCTCGCTGAGTTGGGATTGGAAGGATTTCCCAAGACGTCCGGTGGCCGAGGCCTTCACGTCTACATCCCGCTCGAGGCGCGCTGGGATTTTGTCGAGGTCCGTCACGCGGGTATCGCCCTCGCCCGTGAAGTCGAGCGTCGTAGTGCCGATCGCGCCACAACTGCGTGGTGGAAGGAAGAGCGGGGTGAACGGATCTTCATCGACTTCAATCAGAATGCCCGTGACCGGACGATCGCGGCGGCGTATTCCGCTCGTAAGACGCCGATCGCAACTGTGTCGACGCCGGTGACCTGGGACGAACTGCGCGACGTGCATCCAGACGACTGCACCATCGCCACGGTTCCCGGCTTGCTCGCCGATCGTGGTGATCCGATGGAAGCCATGCACGACAAGGCCTTTGCCCTCGATGTTCTGTTGGAGATGTGGGAGAAGGATCTGGCGGCAGGACTGGGCGATCTGCCGTACCCGCCGAACTATCCCAAAATGCCCGGTGAACCCAAACGTGTTCAACCGAGCAAGGACCGCGATCGGAAGAACAAAGACGGGTAGCGTCAGAGGCGGACATATCGGGTAATTCGATCAGACGTCGAATGTACGGTCACGTCGAATGCACTGTGGGGGTTGGATATGGATCGCCGGAAAATGCGAGCAGCAAGCTTAGCGGCGGGCGGTGTGATTCTTGCCGCCTTCGGATTGTCACTCGGTAGCGGAACAGCGTCAGCCGCGACGTTGGATTGTTCGGCGCGCGGGCAAGATCAGACGATCGTCGACGGGTCATCCGCATGCCGAGCGGTGGCAGATCCCTCCAGTTACGCGATTTCACACGTCGAGGGCGACGGCGTCGGCGTCGCGGATTCTCGAGACGGCGGCAGGTCGGCAGGCCTCGGCCTCTTCGGCGGCGTTGCTGCGGCGGAGTCGCGCGGTGGGTTACTTGCCGCGGTCGCGTACGGCCCGGGTTCGCTCGCACTCGGTCGCACCGACTCCTCACCCTTTGCCGTGGTGCTCAGCGGACCTGGCGGCAGAGCGGCAGTGGGTGACGCGGACGTCGGGGCGATCTGCTCAGGTGGTCCCACCCTTGTTTTCAATATCGCCACAGGTCAGGGATGTTTCAGCGACGGCACTTCGACGTGGGTCACCCCGTGAGGGCACCCCGGCCCTGAGCCTCTTGCGTGACAGTGGTCACAATGGTGTCAAGCTCCTGCCACCGATCGGGTGACCGGGCAACTTGATCAGCGGGGATCGGAGGACGCGATGACTCCCAGTGCACGACGGGGTTCACTCGCCCGGGTGGAGGTGCCTTCGCGCACCGAGCTGTACGTGGACCGGCGATTCCTTCCCTTGGCCGACCGCTTCTTCGCGATGTATCGCCAACCGCAACAAGGCGGCGGCGCGCTGGTCGTGTACCTGGGCGGCGAGAAAGTGCTCGACATCTGGGCCGGCAATGCCGATCGTGATCGGCGCTGGGACCACGACACGGTGTCGCTGTCGTTCTCGACCGGCAAAGGCGTCGCCAGCACCGTCGTTCACCGACTCGCCGAACGTGGGTTGATCGACTACGACGCCCCGGTTGCTCGGTACTGGCCTGAATTCGCGGCGGCCGGCAAGGACAAGATCACCGTCCGCGAACTGATGTCACATCGCGCGGGCCTTCACCGAGTTCGCGGCTTGATGCCGCATCCTCTCGACCTGATGGACTACGACGCGGTCGTTGCCGCCCTGGCTGCCGAGAAACCGGATCCGCGTCGGCTTCGAGGCCCCGGCTATCACGCTGTGACCTACGGCTGGTTGGTAGCCGAACTTGTGGCCAGGGTGTCCGGTCAGCCGTTCATCGACGTCGTACAAGCGGAGATAGCGAAGCCCCTCGGAGTCGACGAATTCTGGTACCGCGTACCCGAAACCGAACGTCCACGGATCGCGAAGCTGTTCCCACATATCAACCCTGCCGGCTTGAACTGGGCCTTCGCGTCGACCGTGCTCTCACACGTCGGTCCGACTCGCGGACTCGCGGAGGCCGCGATGCCGGACGGTTTCGACGTCATGGTGCGCAACCCGGCTGTCCACGACGCCGTCATGCCGGGCTGGAACGGAGTGTTCAGCGCGCGTGCTCTCGCGAAGATGTACGGCGCCATCGCGAACGGCGGCGTGATCGACGGGAAGCGGTTCCTGAAGGAATCGACCATCGACCAGATGTCGACCATCCAGACTCGCGATCGGGATTACGTGCTGGCGGTGCGGCCCAACTGGACTCTCGGTTACCACCCGCCGATCATTGCCGCGCGGCGGCAGCCGCGGAATGCGATAGGCCACTACGGAGTCGGCGGTTCAGGCGCGTATGCGGACCTGTCCAGCGGACTCTCGCTCGGTTTCACCACCAACAGGTTGGGTAGTGCTGTGACAGCTCTCGGTGATCTTCGCCTTGCGAGGCTCGGCGCCGAGGCGCAGGAGTTGGTTCGTCGAATCTGACACGAAGGGAATGCCATGAGCAGCAACGTGTACCGGGTGACCGAGATCGTCGGCTCGTCCACCGAGAGCAGTGACGCGGCAATTCGCACCGCCATCGCCCGGGCGAACGAGACGGTGCGCAACCTCGAATGGTTCGAGGTGGTGGAAACTCGCGGTCACATCGAGAACGGCGCCGTGGCGCATTTCCAGGTCACGTTGAAGGTCGGCTTCCGGCTCGACGGCGACGAATCTTGAGTCGTCGTTCATGAGTGTTGATCTCAGGGCGGCCGTCGGGTTCATGGCGGGACATGCCAGAACTCTCGATCGGCATCGACTGAATTTGATTCTCGGACAGGGTGACCGGACCGCGGCATTGGCGGCTGTGGACAGTTATCGCAACCCGGACGGTGGGTACGGCTGGGGACTCGAACCGGATCTTCGCTCGGCATCGAGCCAACCTGGCGGCGCGCTGCACGCCTTCGAAGCCTTTGCCGACATCGGAACGCCGACGCCCAGAGCCATCGAGCTGTGCGACTGGTTGCAGACCAAGTCGCTGGCAGACGGCGGTTTGCCGTTCGCCTTCCCGATCGCCGACCCGGCCGGTTGTGCGCCCTTCTGGGTGGATGCGGATCCGTTGGCGCCGTCGTTGCAGATCACCAGCATCGTGTGTGCTGCAGCGGCTCGCGTTGCCGAATTCGACGAGGCCGTCGCCGAACATCCGTGGTTCGCCTCTGCCGTTCGATATTGCCTCGACGCGATCGACGGGGCGGATTCTCTGCATGCCCTCGAGCTGGCCTTTGCCTTGCAGTTTCTCGACGCGGTTCACCGGAACAGTCCCGAAGCGTCGTCGTTGGTGAGCACTCTTGGTTCGCGTATCCCGGCTGACGGCTTGGTTCACGTGGACGGGGGAGCCGAGGGCGAATTCATGCGGCCCCTCGATTTCTCACCGCTTCCCGGCGGCCCGACCCGCGCGTTGTTCGACGCATCAGTGATCGAGTCCGAACTGTCTGCGCTCGCTGCGCGACAACATGGCGACGGCGGTTGGGCGGTGGATTTCGACAGCTATTCACCCGCCGCGGCGTTGGAATGGCGAGGTCACGCCACCGTGCAGGCGGTGTGGCTGCTGAAGCGCAATGGGGTGATCTGAAAACGATTCTCGCGCCAAATTGGAACACGTTATAGTCTGGGAACCAGTTCGAGCTTCGTGTTTCAGGGATAGGGGAATGTCATGGCGTATGTGATCACGCAGCCGTGCTGCAACGACGCCTCGTGTGTTGACGTGTGTCCGGTCAATTGCATTCACCCGACACCGGACGAAGCTCCGTTCGCGACCACCGAAATGCTCTACATCGATCCCGACACCTGCATCGATTGTGGTGCGTGTGTGGACGAGTGCCCGGTCGAGGCGATCTTCCCGGACAACGAACTCGACGAGGACGACGCGCCGTACCTGCAGATGAACGCGTCGTACTTCGAGAAGCATCCGATGGGCCCGGATTGGCCCGAGCCGATCACGATGGCCAAGATCGATCCCGAACTGGGAACGCTGAAAGTGGCGATCGTCGGCTCCGGCCCCGCAGCCTGCTATGCGGCGATGGAACTGACCGGCAAGCCTCGCGTCGAGGTCGACATGTTCGATCGGCTTCCCACTCCCTACGGATTGGTGCGCGCCGGCGTGGCGCCGGATCATCCCGGAACCAAGGGGGTCACCGATCAGTTCCGCGCCGTCGTCGCGAAGAAGACTGTGCGCTGCCACTTCAACGTCGAGGTGGGCACCCACATCTCGCATTCGGAACTCTTGGACCATCACCACGCAGTGATCTACGCGGTGGGCGCTGCCGGGGATCGCAAGCTCGAGATCCCGGGCGAGGATCTGCCGGGAAGTCACGCCGCCACCGAGTTCGTCGCCTGGTACAACGGCCACCCGGGATATGCCGATCGGACTTTCGATCTGTCCGGCGAGCGAGCGGTGATCGTCGGAAACGGCAACGTCGCACTCGACGTCGCACGCATCCTGGTGACCGACCCTGACCAGCTTGCGAAGACGGACCTCGCCGAGCATGCATTGGAAGCACTGCGGAACAGCAAGATTCGTGAGGTGGTCATTCTCGGGCGTCGTGGGCCGGCGCAGGCCGCGTACACCAATCCCGAACTGTTGGCGCTCGGACAGATGGCGAACGTGGACGTAGTCGTCGACCCGATCGAAGCTGAACTCGACGAGGCCAGTCAGGCGTTCGTGGAAAGCGATGCCGCCGAGCCGTCCGTCCTGCTCAAGGTCAAGCAGGCGCAGGAATTTGCTTCGCGTACCGCAGATCCTTCTCGCAAGCGGATCGTTCTCCGGTTCCTCACCTCTCCCGTCGAGGTCCTCGGCGACGGTGCAGTCTCACAGGTGAGGATCGTGAAAAACCAATTGGTGGCAACGCCGACCGGTCAGCTCTCCGCCCGGCCTACCGAGACCGAGGAGACGATCGACACTTCACTGGTGCTTCGGTCGGTCGGATACCGCGGCACACCGATGGCCGACTTGCCCTTCGACGACGCTCGCGGCGTGATCCCCAACGAGAACGGCAGAGTAATCGACACCGAGACCGGCACGCCGATCCCGGGTGTCTACGTCGCGGGTTGGATCAAGCGCGGACCGACTGGCGTGATCGGCACCAACAAGTACTGCTCCGCCGAGACCGTGTCGATGATCTTCGACGACTTCGCTGGTGGGCGCCTCGCCACCCCGACCGAGGATGCCGACAAGTTGCAGGTTTTGTTGGCAGACCGGTCGCCGGATCAGGTGGACTATCAAGGTTGGCAGCGTATCGACAAGGCAGAACGCGCATCCGGTGCCGCAACCGGACGACCGCGAACCAAACTCATCTCCATCGAATCCATGTTGGCGGCTGCCCGCAGCGACGGATAGCAACGTTTGGGCGAACATCCGAATTGCTCGATTGCCGCTTTTGTGTGTTAATGACTATGGAAATGTGCGGTTTGCTCTCTTCGGCGTGCTCGGGTGTGTAGGTGTGCTCCGAGCGGGTGCGTCCGAATGGTGCATCGGCATCGGTACCAGGCGGGTATCGATGCCGGCCGCGCAAAATCCACGTGAGTACGTGGTCAGTCGAGCGAAGGTAGTGACATGGGCAGCAAAAAGGGTCGTCGGACGTCACGGGTTGCCGTGGCAATCGTCGGAGCGGTGGCTGCCGGCCTGGCTCTCGCCGGACCTTCCGCGGCCGTTCCTCTCTTCCCCGGTGGACCGGACATTCCGTTGCCCGTCATTCCCGGCGTTCCGTACCTCGACCCGGCAATTCCGGTTCCGGGCATCCCGGGTACGCCGATCCAGGCGCCCATCGGCGTCCCCAACTTCTCCGCTCCGTCGCTCAATCCGTCCGCGGGTGAGACAGTCGGCATCGCGCAACCGATCATCATTCGATTCAACGAGGCCGTCGGCGACCGTGCTACGGCCGAACGCGCGATTCGCGTGACCACCGATCCGCCGGTCGAGGGCAGCTTCTACTGGATCAACGACAGCCAGGTCCGTTGGAAGCCGACACAGTTCTGGCCGGCGAACATCTCCGTGACCGTCGACGCCGGTGATTCGCACTCCACGTTCAACATCGGTGACGCACTCGTCACCGTCGCGGACGACAACACCAAGCAGGTCACCGTCACCCGCAACGGTGAGGTCGTGCGCACCATGCCGACGTCGTTCGGCAAGCCGGGTCACGAAACACCGAACGGCACGTACATCGTCGGCGAGCAGTTGCGCGACATGTACATGGATTCGTCCACGTACGGCGTCCCGATCGATTCTCCCGAGGGTTACCGCACCTACGTCGAGTACGCGACACGAATTTCCTACAGTGGCATCTTCGTCCATGCCGCTCCGTGGTCGGTTGCGCAACAAGGTTTCACCAACGTCAGCCACGGCTGCCTCAATGTCAGCACCGAGGACGCCAAGTGGTTCTTCGAGAACGCAGGCAAGGGTGACCCGGTGATCGTGCAGAACACCGCAGGTGGAGTCCTCAGCGGCGCCGACGGATTGGGCGACTGGAACCGCTAGACATCGACGAGGAAGGCCCTGCGCGAGAAGTATTCGCGCAGGGCCTTTTTCGTGTCGCGTTCAGCTCGAGTGTCTTGTACGTTCACCATTCATTCGTTGCGGGCGGTCAGACTGCCTCAGTGAGATCGAGTCCGGAAAGAACGCTGCCCACATCAGGCAAGCCAGGTCTGTGGGGCAGACCATGGCGTGATTACGCGCTCTTCGCGCTCTTGGTCGGCCCCAATCTCGCGTTGCTGATCTTGTTCACCTATCGCCCGCTGGTGGACAACATCCGACTTTCGTTCTTCGACTGGAACATTGCGGACCCGAAGGCGACGTTCATCGGGCTGAGCAACTACCGCGAGTGGTTCGGACGAAGTGACACCTGGCAGATCGTCACCAACACAGTGATATTCACGTTGGTTACAGTGGTGGGTTCGATGGTCATCGGTTTGGCGTTGGCCATGCTGCTCGATCGCAAGCTCGTCGGGCGAAACCTGGTTCGGTCGGCCATCTTCGCGCCGTTCGTGATCTCCGGTGCAGCGATCGGTGTCGCGTTTCAGTTCGTCTTCGACCCCAACTTCGGCCTGATCCAGGATCTCCTGCACCGTGTCGGACTCCAATCGCCCGACTTCTATCAGGATCCCCACTGGGCGCTGTTCATGGTGACGGTGACATACATGTGGAAGAACCTCGGGTACACGTTTGTCATCTATCTCGCTGCACTGCAAGGAGTTCGGCAGGAGCTGAACGAAGCTGCCGAAATCGACGGCGCCAAGCCGTGGACCAAGTTCCGCCGGGTTCTCCTACCTCAGTTGCGCCCGACGACGTTCTTCCTCTCCATCACCGTCATGCTCAACTCGCTCCAGGTCTTCGACATCATCAACGTCATGACCCGTGGTGGCCCGCTGGGTACGGGGACGACAACGATGGTCTACCAGGTGTACAACGAGACGTTCCGAAACTTCCGGGCGGGCTACGGTGCGACGGTTGCCACCATCATGTTCCTGATCCTGCTGATCATCACCGTCTACCAGGTTCGTGCCATGGATCGGGGAGAAGAGAAATGACAGCGGTAGAGGAAAAGAAAAGCGCTGCTCCGACTTCCGTCGTTAGGCCGGGGCCGGACCGCAAGAACGTGGACCGGCGTGAGGTCGGTGTGAAGATCCTCGGCTATGCGGCAATGGTGATCGCGTTGGTCATCATCGTCCTGCCGCTCTACTGGATCGTGATGACCTCGTTCAAGGAGCGCCCGGAGATCTACACGCAGCCGGCAACGTGGTGGCCGTCGTCGCTGCATCCCGAAAACTATTCGGAAGCAACCACATCGGTCCCGTTCTGGATGTTCTTGCGGAACTCGATAGTGATCACGACGATTCTGTCGGCGGCGAAGTTCGTTCTGGGGACTCTCAGCGCCTATGGGCTTGTTTTCCTGCGCTTCCCGGGGAAGAACTTCGTCTTTCTCGGAATCATCGCCGCATTGATGGTTCCGAACCAGATCACCGTGATCTCGAATTACGCGCTCGTGGCAGAGTGGGGCTGGCGTAACACGTTCCAGGGCATCATAGTTCCGCTCGCGGGTGTAGCCTTCGGTACGTTCCTCATGCGCAACCACTTCCTCTCGATCCCTTCGGAGATCGTCGAGGCGGCGCGGATGGACGGAGCCGGCCACTGGCGGTTGCTCTGGCGCGTGGTGCTCCCCGTTTCCGGACCCACGATGGTGGCGTTCGGCATCATCACGGTGGTCAACGAATGGAACGAGTACCTGTGGCCGTTCCTCATGTCCGACGATTCCTCGGTAGCGCCGCTGCCGATCGGATTGACCCAACTGCAGAACAACGACGGACTTACCAACTGGGGTCCGGTCATGGCAGGAACGGTGCTGACGATGCTACCGATCCTGGTGATTTTCCTTCTGCTGCAACGACACATGATCAAGGGCCTCACCTCCGGTGCGGTCAAGGGCTGACAGCTTTCCCGTCACATTTCTTTCTCGAGGAGCAGTAATGGCAAACATGAACAGGCGCGGATTCTTGAGCCTCGGCGGTGCAATCGCCGCCGGAGCCGCACTGACCGCGTGCGCGGGATCCGGCGGGTCGAGCGCTGATGCTGCGGGAACATCCGGTGCGTCGGGTGATTCCAACACCATCACCTTCTGGTCGAACCACCCGGGTAAGTCCACCGACGTGGAGAAGGAACTGATCAACCGCTTCCAGACCAAGTACCCGGACCTGAAGGTCAACTTGGTGGACGGCGGCAAGAACTACGAAGAGGTGGCACAGAAGTTCAACGCTGCCCTCTCCGGTGGAGATGTGCCCGATGTGGTTGTGCTGTCCGATGTCTGGTGGTTCAACTATGCACTGGCCGGGGCAATCGAGCCGCTTGACGGACTCTTCTCCGAGGTGGGGGTCGACTCGGCCGACTACGTCGATTCACTGCTCGCCGACTACCTGTTCCAGGGCAAGCACTATGCGCTTCCCTACGCGCGGTCGACGCCGTTGTTCTACTACAACAAGGCGGTCTGGTCGCAGGCAGGTCTTCCCGACCGTGGGCCGGCGACATGGCAGGAGTTCGACGAGTGGGGACCCGAGCTGCAGAAGGTCGTGGGCAACGGCAAGTTGGCACACGGGTGGGGCAACGCGAAGGATTACCTCGGCTGGACCTACGAAGGCCCAATCTGGACGTTCGGCGGCTCGTACTCCGACCAGTGGAATCTGCAGCTCGACAACGAGAAGACCATTGCCGCAGGGCAGTTCCTCTCCAGCATGATTCACGACAAGAAGTACGCCGCGGTCTCCACTGACATCGCGAACGAATTCGGTACCGGCATTCTGGCGTCGACCATCGCGTCGACGGGCGATCTGTCCGGCATCAAGAAGACTGCCAACTTCGACTTCGGCACCGCTTTCCTCCCGGCAGTGGACGGAACTCCCGGTTGCCCCACCGGCGGTGCCGGGCTTGCCATCCCGTCCAAGATCTCCGATCAGCGTAAGAAGAACGCGCTCAAATTCATCGACTTCATCACCAATGGTGAGAACACGGCGTACTTCTCGCAGAACGTCGGCTACATGCCGGTCCGCAAGTCGGCAACCTCGGAGCCGAGCATGAAGGCGTTCCTCGACGCGAACCCCAACTCCCGTACCGCTGTGGATCAGCTCTCGCGTACGCGCTCGCAGGACTACGCACGCGTGTTCGTCCCGGGTGGGGATCAGATCATCGGCACCGGACTCGAGCAGATCGCTCTCCAGAAGGCCGACGTCGCATCGACATTCGCCGGCGTTGCCACGCAGTTGCAGCAGATCATCGACCGGCAGATCACCCCCAAGCTGCCGAAGTAGTAGGAGAGAACACTCATGGCCAACGTGCAATTCGCGGGAGTCACGCACCGCTACGAAGGAACCGATCGACCGGCAGTCGACCGTCTCGACCTCGACATCGCCGACGGTGAGTTCCTGGTACTCGTAGGACCTTCCGGTTGCGGTAAGTCCACCAGCCTGCGAATGCTCGCCGGTCTCGAGTCCGCGTCGGACGGTCGGATCGAGATCGGCGGCACGGACGTCACGCACCTCGCTCCGCGAGCACGTGACGTCGCCATGGTGTTTCAGAGTTACGCGCTGTACCCGAACATGACCGTCGAGCAGAACATGGGCTTCGCGCTCCAGAATGCCGGAGTGGGAAAGACGGAGCGCCGGGAGCGGGTACTCGAGGCCGCGCGGATGCTCGAACTCGAACCCTTGCTCGGACGGAAACCGGCAAAGCTGTCGGGCGGGCAACGTCAGCGAGTTGCCATGGGTAGAGCCATCGTTCGCCATCCCAAGGTGTTCTGCATGGACGAACCACTCAGTAATCTGGACGCCAAACTGCGCGTCAGCACACGGTCGCAGATCGCCGCCCTACAGCGTCGACTCGGCACCACGACGGTCTACGTCACCCACGATCAGGTCGAGGCGATGACGATGGGGGACCGAGTGGCGGTGATGCTGGACGGTCGCTTGCAGCAGGTGGCGAAGCCGCGCGAACTCTACGACAACCCCGTCAACACCTTTGTGGCCGCCTTCATCGGATCGCCCGGCATGAACCTGATCGAAGCGCCGGTCGAGGGTACCGTCGCAGTGCTCGGTGATCTGCGGATTCCGCTGCCCACCGGGGCGTCCGAGCGGGAGCGGGTCGTCGTGGGAGTGCGCCCGGAATCGTGGGATCTGGTGGGAGCGTGGCGAAAGGGCTCGCTGGCCGTGGATGCCGATCTGCTCGAAGAGTTGGGAGCCGAATCGTTCGTCTATGCAAAGGGTGCCCCGGATTCGCAGTGGCAGAGCCGATCCGGTCGAATCGTCATTCGCGTCGACCGGAAGATGTCGGTGGCACCGGGGGAGTCGCTTCATCTGCTGCCCAAGGCCGGCGAGGTGTACTTCTTTTCCGCGGAGACCGGAGTACGTCTGTAGCGATACTGTGTGCGGCATGACCGTCGCACGTTCGCTGTTGCTGTTCGTACTCGCCGCGCTGCTCGAAATCGGGGGCGCGTGGTTGGTGTGGCAGGGAATTCGCGAGCACAAGGGATGGATCTGGGTGGGGCTCGGCGTCATCTCGCTCGGCCTCTACGGTCTGGTCGCCACCATGCAACCCGATGCGAACTTCGGGCGCATCCTCGCCGCGTACGGCGGGATCTTCGTCGCAGGTTCACTGCTGTGGGCGGTGGTGATGGACGGATTCCGCCCGGATCGTTTCGACATCGCCGGTGCGCTGATCTGTCTGGTCGGCGTCGGGGTGATCATGTACGCCCGGTAGGCCTTCGGCCCCGTGCGCGCTCAGGGAGTCCAGGGGGTCCCTAAGCGCGCACAGGGGCTTGCCCCTGCTACCAGATCTTCACACGCTTCTCCGGCTCCAAATACAGTGCGTCACCGGGCTTGACGTCGAACTCCTCGTGGAACGTGTCGAGGTTGCGGACGACGCCGTTGCACCGGAACTCCGGCGGCGAGTGCGGGTCAACGGCCAGACGGCGAAGCGCTTCGGCCTCACGGGCCTTCGTGCGCCATACCTGCGCCCACCCGAAGAACACGCGCTGCAAGCCGGTGAGTCCGTCGATGACCGGAGGTTCGGTACCTTCGGTCGCGATCTTGTACGCCGCGATCGCGATCGACAGGCCGCCGAGGTCGCCGATGTTCTCGCCGATCGTGAACTCGCCGTTGACGTGGTGGCCCGGCAGTTCCTTGGGCTCGAACTCGTTGTACTGCTCGATGAGAGCCTTTGTGCGCTTGCCGAATTCGCTGCGGTCCTCGTCGGTCCACCAGTCGACCATGTTGCCGTCGCCGTCGTACTTGGCGCCCTGATCGTCGAACCCGTGGCCGATCTCGTGGCCGATGACGGCGCCGATGCCGCCGTAGTTGGCAGCGTCGTCGGCTGCCGCGTCGAAGAACGGCGGCTGGAGAATGGCTGCGGGGAAGACGATTTCGTTCATGCCCGGGTTGTAGTAGGCGTTGACGGTCTGCGGCGTCATGAACCACTCGTCACGGTCGACGGGGCCGCCCAGCTTGGCCAGGTCACGGTCGTACTCGGCGGCGTATCCGCGACGGTAGTTGCCCACCAGGTCGGTTGCCGAGATCTCGAGTCCGGCGTAGTCGCGCCACTTGTCGGGGTAACCGATCTTCGGGGTGAACTTCTCGAGCTTGGCCAATGCAGCCTCACGAGTCTGCGGGCTCATCCACTCGAGGTCGGAGATGTTGCGGCGGTACGCCTCCTGCAGGTTTGCGACCAGTTCCAGCATGCGGGTCTTCGCCTCTGCGGGGAAGTGTCGATCGACGTAGAGCTTGCCGACGGCCTCGCCGAGCAGATCCTGGACCAGGCTTACCCCGCGCTTCCAGCGCTCACGGTTCTCTTCGGTTCCCGAGAGCGTGGTGCCGTAGAAAGCGAAGGTCTCGTCGACCAGGGCCGAATGCAGGTAAGGGGAGCGGGCATGAAGCACCTTCCACGCCGCCCATGCCTTCCAATCGTCCAGTGACTCCGACGCCCAGAGTGCGGTGAAGGTGTGCAGGAAATCGGGCTGGCGGACCACGATCTCGGCGAACTTCTCCGAATCGGCGCCGAGACCGGACAGCCATGCCGCCCAGTCCAAACCGGGGTTCTGTTCGGTCAGTTCCTCGAAGCCCACCAGGTTGTAACTCAGATCTGCGTCACGACGCTTGACGACGTCCCAATGCCCGGCCGCGATCTTCTTCTCGAGCTCGAACACACGCTGGGCGTCGTAGCCGACGCCGGCGAGGGTGAACATCTTGTCGATGTGCGCGACGTACTTCTCGCGGATCTCCGCGTAGTTGTCCTCGCGGTAGTACGACTCGTCGGGGAGGCTGATTCCCGACTGGCTGAAGTGGATCAGGTACCGCTCAGAGTTCTTGGCATCGGTGTCGACGTAATGCGAGATGGCACCGCCGACGCCGACGCGCTGGTGGCGTCCGATCACGGTGGCCAGCGACGACCGGTCCGGCGCATCGGCGACGGCGTCGAGCTCGTCGTCGATGGGGCCGAGGCCTGCGGCCTCCACGGCGTCGGCGTCCATGAAGCTCGAGTACAGGTCGCCGATGCGCTGTGCATCGGTACCGGCGGCCGAGTTGGACTCCGCGGCTTCGGTGATGATGGTCTGCACGTCTTCTTCGGCCTTGTCGTAGAGCGTCCGGAAGGCCCCGTCGACTGCGCGGTCTGCCGGAATCTCGTATTCGGCGAGCCATTTTCCGTTGACGTGGACGAACAGATCGTCCTGCGCCCGTGTGTCGCCGTCGAGGTGGGTGAGGTCGATGCCTGAGCGATGAGCCGTGGTCATTTCTCCATCCTTACACGATCATGACGAACTGCTCGGTGTGTGCGCGATCGCTCCACGCCGAGTTCATCTCTTGTGCTGGGCAACGTCGGTATGGCATGGCACGATCGAATACGTGACCAGCAGACCTGCCGCAGATCCGCACCTGCAGGACCTCGCGCGACTGCGACGTGTGCGAGACCGTATCGACCGGGAGTACGCGCGGCCTCTGGACGTGGAGGCGCTCGCGCGGGGAGTGAACATGTCTGCGGGGCATCTCAGTCGCCAATTCCGTCAGGCATACGGAGAACCGCCGTACGCCTACCTGATGACCAGGCGAATCGAGCGAGCGATGGCGTTACTGCGGCGCGGAGACCTCAGTGTCACGGACGTCTGCTTCGAGGTCGGTTGCAGCTCTCTCGGCACTTTCAGCAGCAAGTTCACCGAATTGGTGGGGGTTCCGCCCAGTGTCTATCGGCGTGAGGCCGAGCAGTCGACGGCAGGAATGCCGTCCTGCGTGTCCAAACAAGTCACCAGACCGATCAGGAATCGAGAAGCGCAGACCGCGCAGCCGCAATTAACGTGATCGCCATGGACATCACCATTCACTCGAGTTTCCTTCCGCAGGACGACCCTGAAGCCGCCCTGAACTTCTATCGCGACACGCTCGGCTTCGAGGTTCGCAACGACGTCGGCAGCGACGGGATGCGTTGGATCACGGTGGGGCCGCCCGGCCAGCCCGGCACCTCCATCGTGCTGCATCCGCCGGCCGTCGATCCCGGAATCACCGACGAGGAGCGCCGCACCATCATCGAGATGATGGCCAAGGGCACCTACGGCGGACTTCTCCTGGCCACCAAAGATCTGGACGACACGTTCGAGCGGCTTCAGGCCGGCGACATCGACGTCGTCCAGGAACCGACCGAGCAGCCGTACGGCGTTCGCGATTGCGCCGTCCGGGACCCAGCGGGAAACCTGATCCGTATTCAAGAACTGCGCTGAGCCCGTCAACTGCGCTGAGACCGTCGGCGATCGACTGACAGATGGAGACACGATGACTGCCTTGCACACCGCAGACAGCCACGATTTGATCCGCGTGCAAGGCGCGCGGGTGAACAACCTCGAAGACATCAGTGTCGAGATCCCGAAGCGGAGGCTGACGGTATTCACCGGCGTCTCCGGTTCGGGGAAGAGTTCGCTGGTGTTCAGTACGATCGCCGCGGAATCGCAGCGGATGATCAACGAGACCTACAGCGCTTTCGTTCAAGGATTCATGCCGACGCTCGCGCGGCCGGACGTCGATGTTCTCGACGGCCTGACCACCGCGATCATCGTCGATCAGCAGCGGATGGGAGTCGACCCGCGCTCGACCGTCGGAACCGCCACCGACGCCAACGCGATGCTCCGCATCCTGTTCAGCCGTCTCGGAAAGCCTCACATCGGTTCGCCTCAGGCGTTTTCGTTCAACGTGGCCTCGATCTCCGGAGCAGGCGCGGTCACGATGGAACGCGGCGGACGTCAGACGAAAGAGCGTCGCAGCTTCAAGATCACCGGCGGCATGTGTCCGCGGTGTGAGGGACGAGGGGCGGTCAACGATTTCGATCTGACCGCGTTGTACGACGACACCAAGTCGCTCAACGAGAGTGCGATCACGGTCCCCGGCTACAGCATGGAGGGTTGGTACGGCCGGATCTACCGCGGCTGCGGTTTCTTCGATCCCGACAAGCCGATCAAGAAGTACACCAAGAAGGAACTGAACGATCTGCTCTACAAAGAGCCGACCAAGATCAAGGTCGAAGGCATCAACCTGACGTACACGGGTCTGATTCCGCAGATTCAGAAGTCGTTCCTGGCCAAGGACGTCGACGCGATGCAGCCCCACATCCGGGCTTTCGTCGAGCGGGCGATCACGTTCACCACCTGCCCCGAATGCGACGGGACGCGACTGAGCGAGGGGGCGCGGTCGTCGAAGATCAAGGGCGTCAACATCGCCGACGCCTGCTCGATGCAGATCAGCGATCTCGCGGAATGGGTCAGCGGACTGAAGGAGCCTTCGGTCGCGCCGTTGCTCACGACGCTCGGTGAAACGCTCGACTCGTTCGTGGAGATCGGACTCGGCTACCTCAGTCTCGATCGGCCGTCGGGAACCCTCTCCGGCGGTGAAGCTCAGCGCACCAAGATGATTCGTCACCTGGGTTCCTCGCTCACCGACATCACGTATGTATTCGACGAGCCCACCACCGGCCTGCATCCCCACGACATCGCGAGGATGAACGACCTACTGCTGCGCCTGCGCGACAAAGGCAACACCGTGCTCGTGGTCGAGCACAAGCCGGAGACGATCGTGATCGCCGACCACATCGTCGACCTCGGTCCGGGTGCGGGTAGCGCCGGCGGAAACGTCTGCTTCGAGGGCACCGTCGAGGGCCTTCGTGCCAGCGACACCGTAACCGGCCGTCACTTCGACGACCGGGCCGCAATCAAAGAGACCGTGCGGGAGTCCACCGGAGCAATCGAGATTCGTGGAGCGAACTCACACAACCTCCAAGATGTAGACGTCGACGTACCGCTCGGCGTACTGGTCGTGGTGACCGGTGTGGCAGGGTCGGGCAAGAGTTCGCTGATCCACGGCTCACTCGCGAAACGCGAAGACGTGGTGTCGGTCGATCAGAGTGCGATCCGCGGCTCGCGTCGGAGCAACCCGGCGACTTACACGGGGCTGCTCGACCCGATCCGCAAGGCATTCGCGAAGGCCAACGGCGTGAAGCCGGCGCTGTTCAGTGCCAACTCCGAGGGCGCCTGCCCGACGTGCAACGGCAACGGCGTCATCTACAGCGACCTGGCGATGATGGCCGGCGTTGCCACTCTCTGCGAGGAGTGCGAGGGCAAGCGCTTCCAAGCCGAGGTACTCGAATACAAATTCGGTGGCAAGGACATCAACGAGGTTCTCACGATGTCGGTGGCCGAGGCCGAGGAGTTCTTCGGCGACGGTGAGGCCAAGACCCTCGCTGCGCACAAGATCCTCGTCCGACTGGTCGACGTGGGGCTCGGATACCTCACGATCGGCCAGCCGTTGACGACGCTGTCGGGCGGTGAGCGCCAGCGAATCAAGCTGGCAACTCACCTGGGCGAGAAGGGCGGCGTGTACGTCCTCGACGAGCCGACCACCGGACTGCACCTGGCCGACGTCGAGCAGTTGCTCGGCCTGCTCGATCGACTGGTCGATTCCGGTAAGTCAGTCATCGTGATCGAGCACCACCAAGCGGTGATGGCACACGCAGACTGGATCATCGACCTCGGACCTGGTGCCGGTCACGACGGCGGTCGGATCGTCTTCGAGGGCACTCCCGAGGAGCTCGTCGCCGACGGCTCCACACTCACCGGAAAGCACCTCGCGGCATACGTCGGCAGCTGACCGGGCTCCTACCTCAGGCGTCGATACCCAGGTTGATGACGGCGAGGTAGGACCCGTCCGACTGCTTTTCGACGGTCATGAGGCCGGTGTCGTCGTAGATGCCGTCACTGGCGTTGTTCGTGTTGTTCTCACGACCGGTGTGCTCGCTGTACGGGGACTGCGAGTACACCTCGTCGAGAAGGGTCTCGTCGAAGAAGGTCTGCGACGTGAGGACCGTCTTCTTGTCGATGTGAACCTTGACGTGGATGTGGGTGGTGCGGCCCATGTACCAGCCGGGAAAGATCGTGGTGAACTGCGCGATGCCGTTTGCATCGGTGGTCTGGGCGCCGCGCAGGTAGGTGCCGTCGTCGGTGGTGGTGGCTTCGGTGTCGCCGACGCTGTACGAACCGTCGGAGGTCTCACCGGACCCTCCCATGCCGCCGCCCATTCCGCCGGGGGCGCCTGACGGTGGTTCGCCCATTCCGCCTCCGGGTGCACCTGACGGAGGTTCACCCATCCCGCCGGCCGGGGGAGTTCCGCCACCGCCGCCGCCGTTGGCGCTCAGCGAACCGGATTCGAAGCCGGAGTACACGCCGCCGGCGTCGCAGTGCCAGATCTCGACGACGGCGTTACTGACCGCGCCGATGCTGCCGTCGACGTTGCACTGGCTGTTGTCCTGCACGCGCATTGCCACCTGCAGTGTGGTGCCCGGACGGTCTTCGCGGATGTCGCCGCGAATGGAGTCGACGTCGAACCAGTAGGGGCCCTGTGTCTCTTCCTTGCTCATGACACACTGCGGTGCTTTGGCCAGAAGTGCGGTGACAGCGTCGCCGGACGTGGCCGCGGCGGAAGTGCCGGAAGTCGTTGTCGTCGACGCAGCCGCAGCCGAAGTCGTCGTGGCGGTGCCACTGTTGCCGGAGCACGCTGCGATGAGCCCGCCGAGACTGATGGTTCCGCCGAGGGCGAGAGCCCGCCGACGGCTCACGCGCAGCCTGCTCGCTTCGATGTCTTTGTTCACGCCGCTGTACCTCCATTGTGTGGGCTGTTGTCTCAATGGTGGACGGGCGACCTGGTGCGGAACTGGTTATCCGCTGTGAACTTGCTGGGAGAGCATCTGGATGCTCGAGGTGGCCCGTACGTAGACCTGTCCGCCGGCGTCGACGATGCGCGTTTCGATCAGCGCGAGCCTGCGCCCGGCACGAATCACGGAGGCCTCGGCGCGTAAGACCGGCCCGCCGATGTCGGGTGAGCGCAGGAAGTCGATCTTGTGGTCGAGGACGCGATAGTCCTGGTCGACGCTGGTCAGGGTCTGGGCAGACAGTCCAGTGATGGCGTCGACTGCCGAGATGAGGACACCGCCCTGAACGGCGCCCAACGGGTTGGCCATCCAGGCCACGGGTGCGAACTCACCGACGACGGAACCCGGGGTCACGTCGACGACAGCAAGATCGAGGAGTCCGGCGAGTGGACCGCGTTCGAGTTTGCCGTCGCGGATTCCTTCGACGACGTCGGACCCGGACAACCCGCTCAGGTTGCTTGTCTTCTCCGGCGTCGGGACGGGCAGCGGCTCGCCCTCTACGTAGTCGTCGATTCCCACGACGGGGGGACGCGAGACCACCATGGCGCGACCAGCCATCACTGCCAGAAGGGTGCCGTTCTCGTCGCGAAGTTGCCCGGATGCGAGTCCGACGCCGTCGTCGAGATGCACGAGTGTTCCGGTGGCACCGACGTCCGCGATGTCGGGGATGTCGGCGCCCGCACTGACCGTGACCTGCGCGAGCACGGACTGATGGCCCGAGGTCAGTCCCGAGTACACCGCGCCACCCATGGCACCGTCGATCATGACTCCGATGGAACCGAGCACGGTCTTGCCACGGTGATCGTGGAATCGCTCGCCGACGGCCTGCGCGAAGGCCAGGTCCCCGGGCTCGACCGAAACGGCGCGCACACCCATCAATGTGTTGAGTGGGTCAAGCTTCTTGACGGGCGCGGCGGAGTTGTCGATGCTCATCCGTCGAGTATCTCCAGCGCGCCGAGTCCTGCCGAGACCGGGTCTCAACCACCGATACGTGAATGCATCTCCCAGACGAGGACTTCGGCCCCGGCGTCGGAGGTCAGCTGCTGGCCACCCGAATCGCTCAACCGGACAGCATCGCCCTCGTACAGTGTGCCGACGCCCTCCATCTCGGCAGTGCCCTGCGCGACGAAGACGTGCAGGAACCGTGCGCCCGGAAGATTCACGGAGGTGCCCGGCAGAATGCGTGCGACATGCATGGCGGCGTTCTTGTTGTTGATGCGAATCGCCGAATGATCCTTGTAGCGCTCCATCCCGGAGGCAACCGGGATCAGACCGCCGCGCAGCAACTCGTCGTCGATCTCGAGCTGTTCGTAACCGGGGGTCAGTCCACCTTCGTCCGGTACCACCCACATCTGGATGAAATGCACGGGGTCGGAATGCTGTTCGCCGCCGATACGCCACGAATCGTTCTTCTCACTGTGCATGATTCCGGTACCGGCGCTCATGCGCTGGGCGAGTCCCGGATAGATGACGCCGGTGTGGCCGATGGAATCCTGGTGCACGAGCGAACCGCGAAGCACCCAGGTCACGATTTCCATGTCCTTGTGCGGATGGGTGTCGAAACCGGTTCCCGCCAGTACGGTGTCGTCGTTGTTGACGAGCAGCAATCCGTGATGAGTGTTGTCCGGATCGTAGTGCTGTCCGAACGAGAACGAATGTTTCGAATCCAGCCAGGAGACGCGGGATTTCAAGCGATCGCCGGAGCGGTGCACATCGATGTGCGGTGTCGTCCGTGGGGCCTGTGCTCGACCAGATGCCATGGCTCCTCCTTCTGTACCACCGGGATCCACCACAATCGGGATCCGCCACTACCGGCATCCACCCTACGACGAACCTGCTGTGTAGTCCGAACATTGGGCGTACTCGGTGGTGTCGTCAGTTCGTCGACGCGTGCATCTCCCACACGAGTATCTCCGCATCGCCGATTCCCTCGACTCGTTGACCGCCAGTATCCTTGAGTCGCAACGAATCTCCCGGACCGAGCAATCCGACTCCCTCGACGTCGACAGTGCCACCGGCGATGAAGCCGTGCACGTACGGCGCATCCGGGAGAGATACCGACCCACCGGTCTCGAGGCGAGCAACATGCAGTGCCGCATGTTTGTTGTGCAAGCTGATCGCGCTGTGATCGCGATGCGCGGGCATCCCCGACGCCAGGGTGATCAGGCCACCGCCGTCGAGTTCGGAGTTGATGTCGAGTTCCTGATAGCTCGGAGTCACTCCGGATTCGTCCGGGGGTATCCACATCTGGACGAGGTGAACGGGCTCGGTGACACGCGAGCCGTCGGCCCGGAAGCGATCGTTGCGCTCGGAGTGCAGGATTCCGGTACCGGCGCTCATTCTCTGCGCGAGTCCGCGATGGATGACCCCGGAGTGCCCAGCGGAATCCTGGTGAACCAGAGATCCGCTGAGCACCCACGTCACGATCTCGGTGTCGCGGTGCTGATGAGTGTCGAAACCGTAGTCGGCTTCGATGATGTCGTCGTTGTTCACCAACAGAAGTCCATGCGCGTACGCGGCGTGATCGAAGTTTCCGGCGAAGGGGAAACTGTGACGCGCCGTGAGCCAGCCGTAGTTGAGATGCGCGCGTTCGTCAGCTCGCTGGACGACTACCGACGACATGTCAGCTCAGCGTCTCGTGTGCCGCCGGGATGGATCCCAGGCGTCCGGCCTGGAAGTCCTCGAAGGCCTGCATGACCTCGGACTTGGTGTTCATGACGAACGGCCCGGCCATCGCGATGGGCTCACGAATCGGTTTGCCGCCGAGGATGAATACCTCGAGAGATTCGGTCCGTGAATCCTGGCGATCGGAGGCGGCGACGGTGATGGAGTCACCGCGTCCGAAGACAGCTGTCTGTCCGACACGAATGGGCCGACGCTCTGCCCCGACCGTGCCTTCGCCGGCGAGCACGTAGACGATCGCGTTGAACTCGGGGTTCCACGGAAGCGTCAGGCTCGCACCCGGGGCCACAGTCGTGTGGGAGAGCGCGATCGGTGTGTACGTC
Organism: Rhodococcus sp. KB6; assembly: GCF_001445685.1. NCBI lineage: Bacteria > Bacillati > Actinomycetota > Actinomycetes > Mycobacteriales > Nocardiaceae > Rhodococcus > Rhodococcus sp. KB6. The sequence goes on from NZ_LNAK01000043.1 coordinate 292,807, forward strand.
GAACCAGGTCCGGCGTGGCCGGCGATGTCTCCGGCGATGACGCGTACCAAGGCTCCGCCGTCCGGCGAGGAAAGCAGGGCCACCTTGTTACCGGTGATGTCCTGGTACCGCGGAGATGCCATCTTGTTGTCGCGAGGCAGGTTGACCCACAGTTGGACGCCGTGGAAAAGGCCGCCGCTGAGGACGAGGTGCTCCGGCGGAGTTTCGATGTGGAGGATGCCGCCACCCGCGGTCATCCACTGGGTGTCGCCGCCGCCGATAATGCCACCGCCACCGTTGGAGTCCTGGTGCTCCATGATGCCGTCGATCATGTAGGTCACGGTTTCGAAGCCGCGGTGCGGGTGCCACGGTGTGCCCTTGGGTTCTCCGGGTGCGTAGTTGACCTCGCCCATCTGGTCCATGTGGATGAAGGGATCGAGGGCGGAGAGGTCGATGCCGGCGAAGGCGCGGTGAACGGGAAAGCCTTCACCTTCGTATCCGACCGGTGCGGTGGTGATGCTCTTGACGGGGCGGTCGACTGCTGACTCTGCCGGCTCGTCGAGACGGGGCAGGGCCAAGATGTTCTCGACTGTCACAGCAGGCATGTCGTACTCCTTGTATCCGTGAAGCTGATGTCAGGTAGTTGATTGTTCAACTATCTCATTCGGAGTCAACAAAGTCGAGCCCCGGGTATTCCCGGGGCTCGACTGGTGTTCGGATCAGCGCAACATGCTGCCGAGGGTTTTTGCCGCTGCCATGACCTCGGCGCCCAGCGCTGCTTGGTCCTCGGAGTCGAAGACGGAAATTCCGAGGCTGGAGATGGCGTCGCGGCGTCGGCCGGGGATCACCGCTGAGATTCCCAGGACGGACGGGATGACCTCGCCGACGGTCACTGCGTAGCCGCGTGCGCGTGCCGCCGTCACTTCCTCTCGTTCCCCGTTCGTCGGCGGGAGTGAGGCAAGGATGGAAAGCCCGGCGGAGCCGCGGTCGATCGGATCGACCTGCCCTGGATGAAACGCGACGTGAACCTTGGCGCTGCGCGGTTCGACCACCATCAGCGCGCGCACTTCGGTATCGCTCTCGCGGACCACCAGGTGCGCTGTCGCCTCGGTGGCCTCGGCAAGTTCTTGAAGTATCGGGCGAGCGAGAGTGCGCAAATCCTGTTCCACCGGTTCGGCGAGGGTGACCAGGCCGGCGCCGAGAGTGACGCGCTTGAAGGAGTCCTTGCGGCACAGGTGATGAGCCTCGAGCGTGCGGATCAACCGATGTGCGACAGTCCGGTGGACTCCCACTCCGTCGGCAATGTCCGTGACTGACAAACCGTGCGGATAGGACGTCAGGAGTTCCAAGATCTCGAGTCCGTGGTGCAGCGTTTTCGACATGCTCGAGTCCACTTGAACTGCGCTTTTGCGCGGTCGGTGTTCCTCGCTCAGCTCTGACATCAAATCCCTTTCTTGACGTTTGTGAGGTATGCCACCTACGCTTTGAACATATCGCACAGTGTGTGCGATTATCGCACACTTTACGGAGCTGCACAACCTTCGGGTGGATGCAGCACAGCGTGTTCGGAGAGAACCTTCATGAGCAACTACAGCGTCGTGGCAACGGAGGATGTTGCCGCAATTCACCAGCTGTACGGCCACCAGAGTCATTGCATAGACTCTGGGCGCCAGCAGGATTGGGCGCAGACATTCACCGATGGCGGTGAGTTTCATTCCCCCAGTTATCCGGAACCCGTGGTCGGTTTCGACGACCTTGCGGCTTTTGCTGCTCGCTTCTTCGCTGCGGCGGAAGCTGCCGACGAGGTGCATCGCCACGTTCTGACCAATCTCGTCGTCGAGGCGGTGGACGAGAGTGCTCTCACAGTGCACGGGTACCTGCAGATCGTTGCCACCGCTCGCGGCGGAGACTCGCGACTGGTGCGGATGACAACTGTCACAGATCACGTGGTTCGGGTCGGTGAGGGGTGGAAGATCGCCCGCCGCACCGTCTCCCGCGACGACGCGCCCCGAGCGTCCGAACAAGCTTGAAGTACCGAAATGTTTCTTGCACAACAATATTCAGTAGGAGAAGTGCATCATGACCGAAAGCTCTGACCAGACGAACCCGGGCCGTACCGTTGTGACGCAGATGTCGGCGGTGTACCCGGAGTTGGCAGGCAAGGTCGCAGTGGTGACCGGCGCGGCTCAGGGTATGGGTGCGACGTTCGCCGAAGGACTGGCAACGCGCGGCGTACATGTCGTCGGCGCCGACATCAACGAAGAGCAGATGCTCGCCACGGCCGCACGAATCAACACGGACCTCGAATCGAATGCACTGGCGGACAAGCCGGGTCGCGTCGTCGGAGCTCGGGTCGACGTCACCAAGCCCGACGAGCATGAATTGCTTGCGCAGTTGGCGTTGAGGGAGTTCGGCCGGGTCGATTTCTGGATCAACAATGCGGGTATCTTCCCGTTTGCGCTGGCCGAGGAGATCACCCCGGAGCAGATCGGCGCAACGCTGAGTGTCAATGTCGAAGGAGTGCTCTACGGTGCTCAGGCGGCGGCACGTCACCTCGGTCCCGGCGGCGCCATCGTCAACATGTCTTCGGTGTCTGCGCTGCGTGTGCGGAAGGGGAGGGGCGCATACTGCACGTCGAAAGCTGCCGTTGCGCACCTCACGGAGTCTCTCGCAGTGGAGTTCGGCGACAAGGGGATTCGGGTCAACTCCATTGCGCCCGGCTACATCGACACGGCGATGACGAAGTGGGTTCAGGAAGATCCGATCGCGCTCGCGAACGCACTCGACTCGGTACCGCTGCATCGTCTGGGCTCGCCCGAAGAGGTCTTCGGCCCGCTGCTGTTCCTGCTCTCGGACAGCGCGCGTTACGTCACCGGGCACAGCATTGCGGTGGACGGTGGTTCGCGGCATGTCTGAGTCCACGACATATCCCGGCGTCGTTCTCGTTACCGGCGGTGCTGCCGGGATGGGGGCGCATCACGCGCGCACTCTCGCCGCGCGCGGTTCGCATGTCTGCATTGCCGATGTTTCGGATTCATCCGGCGTGGTCGACGACATCGTCGCCGCAGGCGGATCGGCATCCGCTCATCTTCTCGACGTCACCGATGCCGATGCCTGGGACCGGGTTGTCGACGAAATTCGCACCACCCGTGGGGAACTCGGCGGACTGGTCAACAATGCCGGTATCTCGCGTCGGCTCGAATTCATGGACACCCCGAACGACATCTGGGAGCTGACCATGAAGATCAACCTCTTCGGCCCGTTCTACGGTATGAAGGCGGTGGCGCCGCTGATGCGCGAGAGTGGTGGCGGATCGATCGTCAACATCTCGTCCATCGCCGGTCAGATCGGATATTTCTCTCCGGCTTACTCGTCGAGCAAGTGGGGTCTGACCGGTCTGTCGAAGTCGGCCGCAGGCAACTTCGCGCAGTGGGGGATTCGCGTCAACTCGGTGCACCCGGGACTGGTCGGTACGGCGCTGCTCGGCGGCGCGAACGACTTCGTCGCCGCGTCACTGAAGTCGGTTCCCTTCGGACGCATGGGAACTCTCGACGAGATCACCGAAGCAGTGCTGTTCCTGCTCTCGAACAGTTCCACCTACACCACCGGTACGGAACTCACTGTCGACGGCGGGTTGGTGTCGAACGGTCTTTACCACCGCATCATCGCGGAGACTGGAGAACTTTCATGACCGAACACTGGGACGTCGTTGTCATCGGTGGCGGCGGAGCAGGTCTCGCCGCTGCGGTGTCGGCAGCTGAAGAAGGCGCATCCGTTCTGCTGTTCGAATCCGAAACCGAACTCGGTGGATCCACCGCGCTGTCGGCCGGCATCTTCACGGCCGCCGGAACGAGCGTGCAGGCCGGCCTCGGAGTCGACGACTCGGCAGAGAAGTTCTTCCAGCACTACATGGACCTCAACCAGTGGATGCTCTCACCCGGATTGATTCGTGCATTCTGCGAAAACGCCGGTCCGACACTGGAATGGCTCATCGGACTCGGCGTCGAGATTCCCTCGGCGATCTCAGGTAACGCTCACCAGCCGGGACTCGCCCAAGCCGGCGTCGAGGACGTCTGGCGCGGCCACGTGCCCAAGGATCAGGGATACGGACTGATTGAGGTGCTGGACAAGGCTCGTCGTAAGCACGGGATCGAGGTCATCTTCGGAACACGGGTGCAGAAGCTGATCGAGGAAGACGGTCGGGTTGTCGGCGTTGTCGCCGACGACATCGAGGTGCCTGCGGGCGCCGTCGTTGTTGCCTCCGGTGGATTCGCGCAAGATCCGGGTTTGGTGGAACGCCACTTCCCGGACGCGAACAAGGCCGGAGAGGCCTTGTTCGTCGTCGCAGCCGAGGGGAGCCGCGGAGACCATCTTCGTTTTGCCGAAGACCTCGGTGCTTCCCTGGCGGGCGACGGCTGGGGTCTGATGCTGCCCACCGTCTACTTCCAGCGATTCCACCACTGGCAGGCCGGCTTTCCGCCGAAGTCGCGGATCTACGTCAACCAGGACGGCCGTCGTTTCATGGACGAGGACAGCTCGTACGCGGTCTCGACCGGCATCATCGACCATCAGGGTGGATACGGTTGGATGATCTTCGACGAGAACGCTCGCGTGAATCTGGCTCCAGGATATGCGGATTGGAATCCCGAACGCATCGAGGAAGAAGTTGCCGCCGGTGGCACGATTCGTGCGGACACGATCGAAGACCTCGCAGTGGCTACGGGTGTTCCGGTTGCGACGTTGGCGCAAACCCTGCGTCGATGGAACGACCAACTGCCCAGCGGTCACGACGACGACTTCCTCCGCCATCGCACGTTGCGGAACAAGGGTGCCGTCGGCAATCCGGATCCTATTGCGACAGCTCCGTTCTATGCCGCGAAAATCCTTCCGGCAGAGCTCGTCTGTACGCATGCGGGAATGGAGATCAACACCGATGCGGCCGTGCTCGGCAGCACCGGAGTACCTATCGAGGGTCTGTACGCCGCAGGTGAGGCCGGCGCCGGAATCCTCGGACTGAGATACGTGGGCGGCGGCAATGCGGTTGCCAACGCTTTGACCATGGGCCGCGTAGCGGGACGTAATGCGGCGAATTACACCAGGACCAGCGCTGAGAGCGCACCGGTCCATTCCATCGCGCACTCCTGACGTCCGACGTCTGCGCGGCACCGAATCCAGTCAGTATCCAATCCAGGCAGGGAACAACATGTCAGAGAATGAGACCATGGCGAGAGCCGAATCCACCGAGGGCAGCAGCGTGGCAACCGAACGACAGTCGACGACGAAGGTAATTCGCGCGGCCATCGTCGGTACCGTCGTCGAGTACTACGACTTCGGTATCTACGGATACATGGCCACGACGATCGCCGCGCTGTTCTTCGTTTCCCATGACCCGAACGCAGCACTGCTCGGTACCTTTGCAGCATTCGCCGTGGCCTTCTTCCTACGCGTGCCCGGCGGCATCTTCTTCGGCCACATCGGCGACAAGTACGGCCGCAAGAACGCGCTGTCCTGGACCATCCTCCTGATGGTTCTCGCGACAGCCGGAATGGGCCTGCTGCCGACTTACGCCACGTTGGGTGTGTGGGCGACGTCCATCCTGGTTCTGGCTCGTTGCCTGCAGGGCTTCGCGGCCGGCGGTGAACTCGGCGGCGCCAACGCGTTCGTCTCCGAGTCCGCTCCCAAACGGTGGCGTGCGACGCAGACCTCGATGGTCAATACCGGCACCTACCTGGGTTCGCTGGCAGCTTCGCTCATGGCCCTCGGCCTGACGTCGGTGTTCTCGCAAGAGCAGATCCTCGAATGGGCTTGGCGTATCCCGTTCCTGCTCAGCCTGCTGATCGGTGGCATCGGTATCTGGATCCGCAGCCAGATGGAAGACACTCCTCAGTTCGAAGAACTGCAGGACAAGGGTGAGACCAAGAAGCTTCCCATCCGTGAGTTGCTCAGCACCTCCGGTGGCAGCGTCGTCAAGATCATCCTGCTGGGCGCACTCATCACCGGCGGTTACTACATCGCCTCGGTGTATGCCGCGACGTACCTGCAGACCACCGGCGGTCATTCGTCGCGCGTTGCTTTCCTTTCCACTTCTCTTGCACTGGTTCTCGGCGTCATCACGTTGCCGATCTCGGGATACATGGCAGACAAGTACGGGCGTCGGCCGGTGCTGTTCGCCGGTAGTGCCGCCGCAGTGGTTCTCGGAATCCCGATGTTCATGATGATGGCCGGTTCTGGCATCTGGCAGGCGGTTGTCGGTCAGTCAGTGCTCTTCATCTGCGTTTCCGTTGTCAACGGTGCTTCGTACGTGACCTATGTCGAAATGCTGAAAGCATCTGTGCGGTACAGCGGTCTGGCATTGGGTAACAACGTCACCAACATGTTCCTCGGTGGCACCGCGCCTTTCATCGCCACCTATCTCATCAGCTTGACCGGTAACTCTCTCGCTCCGGCTGGATACTTCGTCTTCTGTGCGGTGATCACCCTCGTCACGGTCTTCTTCATCAAGGAGACCAAGGGTGTTGAACTGCAGGTTGATTGATCATCGGGTAGAACAGGAGCCTGACCGTGTCCCTCGCTGACAAGCAAGAAATCACCGAAGTTCTGTATCGCTACGTTCGGGCCGTCGATCGGAAGGATTTCGACAGCGTGGCCCTCTGCTACTTCGACGACGCGATAGACAACCACGGCGGTTACATCGGAACCGTCGACGGGCTGATCGAAGACATGAAGCTCAGACACAAGACGATCGACTCGTCGATTCACTGCATTTCCAACATACTGATCGACGTCAACGGCGATGTCGCTCAGTGCGAGTCGTACTGTTTGTGCTTTCTGCGGCAAGAGCGTTCCGGTACGGATACGGTGCAGACGCTTGCGACGATCAAATGCCGTTACGTCGACAGGTTCGAAAGGCGCCATGGTGAATGGCGAATCGCCGATCGGATTGTCGTGTTCGACGAATCCCGTGAAGACGTGATCGAGAACATCCTGTCCACGGACTGGGTGACGCAACGTCGATCCTTCGACGATCCGGTGTACACCAGGACGCCTTGACCAGTAGTGCAGACGAAGGCCTTCACACACATCGTGTGTGAAGGCCTTTCGCCTGTTCACTTCTCGTGTCAGCCCAATGCGCCCGGTGCGGCGACCTCGGTCAAACGGCCGTCCGAGAGCCTGAGCCAGCGTTCGACCTTGACCTCGGCCAGGAATCTCTCGTCGTGGCTGACCACCACGAACGCCCCCTGATATGCATTCAGGGCACTTTCGAGTTGAGCAACGCTCACCAAGTCGAGGTTGTTGGTCGGCTCGTCGAGAAGAAGCAGCTGCGGGGCCGGATCGGCGAAGAGAACGCACGCCAATGTAGCCCGCAGTCGTTCACCGCCCGAGAGTGCAGCGACGGGAAGATGAGCACCCGCACCCCGAAAGAGGAAGCGCGCCAGGATGTTCATGCGTTCCGGTGCCGGTAGGCCTGGAGCAGACAAGGCAAAGTTCTCTGCGACGGTGCGTGCGGGGTCCAGTAGGTCGAGCCTCTGCGACAGGTATGCCACTCGACCGTCGGCTCGCGTGATCTCACCGGAAGTCGGCGCCACATCCCCGTTGACGATGCGTAGCAACGTCGACTTTCCGACGCCGTTCGGCCCGGTCAACGCGATACGCTCCGGTCCTCGAATGGCCAGGTCGATTCCGGAGTCGGCGAAGATCGCATGATCGCCGAACGCGAATTGCATTCGCTCACCGAGGAACACCGTCCGGCCGGCGGGTACATGTGTGCCAGGCAATTCGAGTGAAATCGTCTGGTCGTCTCGAAGAGCGCGGCCCGCTTTGTCGAGTCGGTCCTTCGCCGCGTCGACCCGGGCGAGGTGTGTCTCGTTGGCCTTGCCTGCCGACTCCTGAGCATTGCGCTTCATGGTCCCCGCAAAGATCTTGGGCAAGCCCGCGTTCCCGAGATTGCGGGCAGCGTTACTTGCGCGTCGCGAAGCACGTTCTCGGGCCTGCTGCAGTTCGCGCTTCTCGCGCTTGACCTCTTGCTCGGCGTTGCGGATGTTCTTCTCCGCCACTTCGCGAGCCGAGCGTGCCGCGGCTTCGTAGTCGGTGAAATTGCCACCGTAGAAGCTGATCTCGCCGCTGTGAAGTTCGGCGATGCGGTCCATGCGGTCGAGTAGTCCTCGATCGTGACTGACCACCAACAGACAACCACTCCAGTCGTCGAGAACGTCGTAAAGCCTGCGGCGCGCGTCCAGGTCGAGGTTGTTGGTGGGTTCGTCGAGGAGAAGGACATCGGGGCGTCGCAGGAGTTGCGCCGCCAGTCCGAGCGAGACGACCTGCCCGCCGCTCAGAGTGTCGAGGCGACGATCGAACGTCATGTCGGCCAAACCGAGTCGACCGAGTTGGGCTCGCGTTCGTTCCTCGATATCCCAGTCGGACCCGATTGTCGTGAAGTGTTCTTCTCGTGTGTCCCCGGATTCGACTGCGTCCAACGCAGCGAGCGTCGGGGCGATGCCCAAGACCTCGGCAATGGTCAGATCGCCCGTCAGTGGCAGGTCCTGCGGAAGGTATCCGAGAACGCCGTCGACGGACACACTGCCGGCGCGCGGCCGCAACTGGCCGGCGATCAATCTGAGCAGAGTGCTTTTCCCGACGCCGTTCTGGGCCACCAGCCCGGTTCGGCCGCCGGGCACGGTGAATGACAATTCGTCGAAGACCGGAGTGTCGTCCGGCCAGGCAAAAGACAGATTCGAGCAAACGATGTAGGTATCGGACATGAATAGACCTCAGGTGTCGTGCGGGCGCGGCAACGCTGCTCCGCGAAGAGTCGGGTAAGTGAACGACAACAGGGCCACGACGGCAGCGCTCCGAGGCGTCTGCCGGTGGCCGTCATGCCCGGTTTTATCCGGAGATGTCGAGTTCACCAACCATGTCTGATCCTTTTTGGTCTGTGTTGTTTCATCCGACGATAACAGGAGCCGGTATCTACATACGAGCAATACCGGCGCAGAGAAGTTCGACCAGTCGTCGATACACCCGATCCGGGTCGGTGCCGGCCGGTTGTCCCTCTACCGATTCGAGGATGCAGAAGCCGTGCAGCGCACTGCGAAGAGACCACGCCGCCTGCTCCGAATCATCCGGGCTCAGACCGTATCCCGCGATCACCTTGTTGATGACGTCGACCACCTCGCCGACGGCGGAGACCAGATCGGGATGCGGAGCAGTGGGGTAGCGGTCGGTGATGGCGTAGAGCCCGGGGTGTACTCGGACGAACGCACGCCATGCGTCCGCGAGCGCCATGACGGCGTCGTCGCGCGAGAGACCGACCGCGGCGGCACGCAGTTGTTCGGCGAGAAGGCTGCGTGCGAGGAGGCTGAGTTGATGGTGGACGTCGTCGACCCCGTCGACGTGTTTGTACAGCGCTGACTGCCGGACGTCGAGGGTCTCGGCGAGTTGACTCAGTACCAGAGCGTCGGCGCCTTTGCTGTCGACCAGATCGGCTGCGGCAGCGATCACGCGTTCACGGGTAACCGGAGTTCTCATGCACGCATCTTCCCTGTATGACAGGCTTCGCGTCGGTGATACATTATCACCATGAGTGATGAAGTATCGCCACGCGAGCCGTCCGGCGATCAACTACGCCGTCGTGACCTGCGCGTAGTCGTCACCGGTGCATGCATCCTCGGGTTGACCTCGGTGCTCTACGAACTCTCAGGAGTGTCTCCGTCGACGGGTGCATTCTTTCGGTGTCTCTATGCGCTCATCCCTCTCGGCATGCTCGTGCTCGTTCAGCGTCGTCGGTCACCCCGGCCTTCGATCTCGGCGCCCTGGATCGTGAAGTCTCTACTTGCCGGCGCGTTCCTCGGAATCGATCTGGTGCTCTGGCACGAGTCGATTCATTCGATCGGGGCAGGTCTTTCGACTGTGATCCTGAATTTGCAGGTGCTGTTCGTCGCAATCCTCGGCTACGTTGTCCTGCGCCAACGGATCGGCCGGGAACTGGTCGCCAGCCTTCCGTTGCTCTTTGTCGGAGTTGCTCTGGTAGCCGGGACGAGCACAACGCTCACCGGGTCGAATCCTGCTGTCGGAGTGTCGTTTGCCGTGATCGCCGCAGGCGCGTACGCGGTCTACATCTTCCTCATGGGTCTGGCTACTCGGGCGGCGGGCAGAACGGCGTTGCCGATGTTCGTCTCGACGGGAGCCACTGCCCTCACGGCAGGTGCATACGGCCTCGTGAGTGGAACTTTGGATCTGACCCCTTCGCTCGTAGCTCAAGGCTGGCTTGTGCTGCTCGCGTTGGTATCTCAGGTGATCGGGTGGCTGCTGGTAGCCAGCGCCAGTCAGCGTCTGCCTGCAAGTGCAGTCGCCGCCAGCCTCGTGTTGCAATCGGCGTCAGCACTGTTGTTCGGCGCAGTGCTGCTTGCACAGACCCCAACTCTTGTCCAACTTGCGGGTGCCGGAATGATTTTGGCCGGAGTGGTTGTGGCGACGCGGATACCCGCGAAGAAATCCTCGACGACTGTTGTCGGAAAACGAATGGAGACAAGCGTATGACCACGGCGGCTGACCACATCTACATCAACGGCGACATCAGGGCCATGGACGGTGCGGTCGGCGATAACGCCACCGCTGTGGCAGTCAAGGACGGCAGATTTGTCGCCCTCGGAACTGACGCCGAGATCTCGGCGCTGACCGATTCCGAAACCTCCGTTGTCGATCTCGCCGGAGCGGTGGTTGTGCCGGGGTTCATCGAGACGCACCTTCATCCGATGATGTGGGGTTTGATGCTCAGTGGGGTCGACGCAACGACGAATACGTGCCCGACCATCGAGAAGTTGATCACGGCGTTGGCCGCGCGGGCCGCGATCACACCACTTGGCGAGCCCATCGAAGCGTGGGGCTTCGACGACAGCCTCGTGGCGGAAGATCGAGGCCTGACCGCGGTTGATCTGGACAAAGCTTCCACCGATCATCCGATCCTGGTGCGGCACTTGTCTGCTCACGGAATCTATGTCAACTCGGTCGCACTGGAGAAGGCCGGAATCGATGCCACCACGGTCGATCCGGAAGGTGGTGTCATCGTTCGAGACAGCGACGGTGTACCCACCGGTGAACTGTGCGAGGTTCCGGCAATGTCTCTGGTGCACGGACTTGTTCCGGATATGAACCCGGACGCGTCCAAGATCGCGATGCTGCGGGCGCAGGAAGTCATGGCGTCGGTGGGCGTGACGAGTTTCCACGACATGTACGTCACGGCCGAGATGTACGAGGCGTACCGGCAACTCGACGCCGATGGTGACTTGAGGCTGCGTGCGCGCCTCTATCTCGGCCACGGGGTTCACGATCAGTTGGGTGAACTCGCCGATTCGACAGACCGAGTTCGTGTGGGCGGCGTCAAACTCATTTCGGACGGGTCGATTCAGTTGCACACCGCTGCGCTGACCGCGCCGTACCACGATCTGGGCGGATGCCACTGCGGCGGAATGGCAATCCCGGCAGGTGCGCTCGGGGCACTCGTCGAGGAACATCACGCCGCCGGCCGACAGGTTGCGATTCATACCAACGGTGATCAGGCCATCGATTTTGCATTGGACGCAATTGCAGCGGCACGGACGGCGCACCCGGACATCGAAGTTTCGCATCGCCTCGAGCACGTTCAGACGTTGCGGGAAGATCAGATCGCGCGGATGGTCGAACTCGGGGTGGTGGCGTCGATCTTCGTGAACCACGTCTACTACTGGGGTGACCGGCACCGCGATCGTTTTCTCGGACCGGGTCGCGGCGAGCGGATCAGCCCCGTGGCGTCGGTCGTGGCGGCGGGGCTTGCCTACGCGCTGCATTGCGACTGCCCTGTCACTCCAGTGAACCCGCTCTTCACGATGAACACCGCCGTACATCGTGTGACGCGAGAAGGTCATGTTCTGGGTGCGGAGCAACGGGTTTCCGCGTCCGAGGCGCTGGCCGGCTACACAAGCGCAGCCGCTCGTCTCACCGGTGAGTCATCGGACAAAGGTCGGATAGCGGTGGGACTTTTGGCGGATTTTGTTGTGCTCGACGGAGATCCGCTGCGCAGCGAATCGACAGACTTGAAAGAACTGTCGGTCCTGCGCACGGTTGTCGGAGGTGAGACCGTCTTCGGGGCGTAGATGCTCGTCGTTTTACCTTGGGATTGGGTGCCGGTAGTCAACTCCTTACCGGCTTCGCAACTGTAGATGCACGTGGGCCGGGGAGCGAATTTGCTTCCCGGCCCACAGCTTTGGATGCAGAACGGGCAGTCGCGATTCGATGGTCGGACAAAGTTATTGGTGGAGTGCTGGTTTCGGAGCGCGCGAGAGTTTGTCCTGGCCGGCCGATCCGGCGGGGCGCAGCGATCGATGGCGCCCGTGTCCGTGGCGCTAGTGGACGAAATGCGGGGGTCTCGAAACGGCTCGATCCTTCTGTTTGCTCGAGGGTCGCTGTTCTCGGCGAGTTCGTTCGTGGATTCCCGGACATACCAAGAGTAGCTAGAACTTGTTCTTGTTTGGATCGGAATGAATCGCCCGTTCGATCGCAGAACACTTTTTGGTAAATAGTTGCGATGCACAGCTAACTATTTCTAACGGTACTGGTCAGGGTGCAGAATTAGCCCTTGAGGGATGTCGAAATTCCTTCTGAACGTTTGACCAGTAAAACCGCCACAAAAGCTGATACGTGTGATAAAAATTGATCCGAAGCGGAGCGGTTGCTATGTATGAGCGAGGGCATGCACAGCGTCACGGTTCGGCTCGCAAGCTTTCTGCAACATGTTTGGCACCGATGGCGGATGTACCTCGTTCCGCCATCTCTTCACCCAATGCCCGGCAACGGGACAGACGAAATGAGTCTTCACATGCCTCGATTTTTCCCGGTCGGGGACGGACGAGAATCCCGTCTCCCCCGGCGCGCCACTGCTGTGTTGGCGGCTCTGCCGGCTGCACTGCTCCTCGCGACCTCGGGTGCGCTGCTTGCACCTGGTAGCGCCGCGGCCGCCCCGGGCGACGACATCACTGACCAGTGCCTGGAGATGTCCCAGAACGGTGGACCCTGGGTGAAGCCGGCGGCCTTCGATCCCAGTGGAACCGACTACATCCCGATCCCCGGTGACGAGGGCACGCAGTTGGCCTTCAACGTTCGTAATGTCTGCGACCTTCCTGCCACGCTCACTCTTTTCAGTGAGAGCTGGTCCGTCTCGGGCGGCGGCACTGCGACAGTGCGGGGCAAGCTCGACGGCCAGGTCGGCCAGCAGTTCGTGATCGGGCCGAATGCGAATTCGTCGACGCGGATCGAGCTGGTGAAAACGCCTCTCGCACAGAACGCCAACGTGATGGCTGGTTTCATGATTGGCATCCCTGCCGGCGAAGTTTTGCAGGGATACGAGATCAACCCCGGGTGGGGTCTCGTCCTGGTGGAGGGCGAGCCCGTCGTTGTTGCTCCCAGTGCGCCGACCGGTTTGACTCTGGGTTCGGCCGAAGTAGAGGCGGGCACACCCGTCAAGGTCTCCGGCAAGGCAGAGCCGAACAGTACCGTCACCGTGACCGGAGGCGGCGCCACCTGCACCGCCACCGCGGATACGAGTGGGAACTTCAGCTGCAACCTGACGATCACCACGCCCGGCAGTCATCCGATCACCGCCACTGCGACAAATGAGGGTGGGACCAGCCCGGCCTCTACCGCGGTGACGGTGAAGGTCACGGCGAAAACCACCGATCCAGGTGGCAGCAGCAGCGGTTCGCTCGGAAGCAGCACCGGTTCGCTCGGAAGTCTCGACCTGTTCGGCAGCCTCGGCGGATAACCACTCCGGCCCAACCGGCCACTTAGACCTCGCGATGCGCGGGGCGATCTCGACCATCGCCGCGCATCGCCAGCCTTCCCGGCCACCGAATTCAATTCGGCGGCTTCAATTCCCATGCCCCTTCCCGGGGCTGTTTCACCGGAGTGCACATCCGCACGGCCCGGGCTCAACCAAGCGCGTCGGATGTCCCGCCGCGAACTGCACAGGAGGAATGCCAGATGAACAAGACCACAAAGGGTGCGATCGCCGCAGGTGCGGCTGCTGTTCTGCTCGCAGGTGGTGCCGGAACCATGGCTGCGTGGAACGCGTCGACCGGCGCTGGCGGAAGCCAGACCGTCAATGCCGGCTCGATGACGATCAGCGAAGCGGCCGGCTCCGGCGTATGGAAGCTCGGCGCGAACACGTTCAACCCGGCCAGCGACAAAATTGTCCCCGGTGACGTACTCACCTACACCGCCACGTACAACTACACCCTCGTCGGCACCAACCTGAAGGCGACGCTGACACCTACCGTCGGCGGAATCTCCGGGGCTCTCGCGAGCAAGCTGGAGGTCGCGACTGCCGGTGGTCAGAACGCGAGCGTCTCCGCGGGCACTGGCACGCGCGATATCACCACGACGATCACGTTCAAGCCGGACACCACCAACACGGACGGCGCTGGCCAGGCAGCCACGCTGTCGGGAGCCTCGGTCACCCTCGAGCAGACGCTCACCCCGTAGTTAATCCGTAACCAGAAGAAGGTCACGTGAAGACCCAATACAAATGGGCGATCGCAGCGTCGTCGGTTCTGCTCATCGGGTTCGTCTCGGTGCAGCAGACCGGCGCGCTGTGGCGCGATACCGCAGAATCGACCGGCGGCACTATCCAGGCAGGCATGCTCGATATCTCTGCCGGCGGTGAAGGGGTCAAGCAGTTCAACCTCGATGGGTTCAAGTTGGACAACAAGGGCCCGGGCGACAACATTCAGATGCCTCTGCCGGTGATCAACTCCGGCAACGTGCAAATGAACTACGTGCTTTCCGATGTTGTACTCAACGGCGCGACCCCACCGCCGCTGAGCCTGCGCGTGGCCAAGGTAGCCAACGAGGCGGCCTGCACCGCCACTGGCGACGTGGGCACTGAGCTCTACAACGGTGCCATGGACGGCGCGGCCTTTTCCGAACAGCTGGTTCCGGCCGGGCAGATGCAGGTGTTGTGCCTGCGGGCCACGCTGGGCCAGGGCGCGGCAGCGAGCCAGCAGTCCAACGCGACGTTCACTTTCGACGCAAGCTCAGTGAGCCAGTCATGACCGTCACCGCGAGAAGCCGGCGTGCAGGCGAACGTGCCGAGTATCGACCCCGGCACAGCGCACACGTGGAAACATCTGAGCGGCAACATGATCCCGAACAAGGCGGAGACGACAAGACCACCCTATGGTGGTGGACTCGCACCATCGTCTCGTGGGTACTGCTGCTGCTGATGGTCGGCATTCTCGCGGTGATGGTCGTTATCCCTCGACTCACCGGCTCCACCGCGTACACGGTTCTCACCGGTTCGATGGAACCGACCATGCCCCCTGGCACGCTCATCGTGGTCAAGCCGACCCCCAACCAGGATCTGACCACCGGGGACGTGATCACGTTCCAGCCCGTCTCCGGCGATCCAGCGGTGGTCACCCACCGCATCGAAGGCATCTATTACACGGGGGAAGGGGAGCGTCGCATCCACACTCGCGGCGACAACAACCCCGTCGCCGACTCGTGGTCGCTGGTGCCCGAGCAGATCCGTGGTCGGGTCATCTACTCGGTGCCGTATCTGGGCCGGGTGAACTCGGTGATCAACGGGCAATCGCGTTCGATTCTCACCACAGGCGTAGCTGCGGGCCTGGCTGTATATGCCGTGTGGATGGTCGTCAGTGGCATCCGCGACAAGCGGGGCAAGGCCGGTGACGACGAAAGTGGCACAGACCCGACTCTTTCCGGCCCTGAACTCGGCGCGCCGGTATTGCCCGCCGATCCATCGGCACCAACCTCCGAATCGAAATAGGACAGCAGAATGTCTACAGAACAGAAATCGGGCGGCGACGCGCGTCTCGGGGCGCGGATGCGAAGCCGTCTGGGCGAGACCGGTTGGATACGGACCCGGGCCGTGCTCTCACTGGGCATGGTCCTGGGCCTCGGAGCGGTCGGCACGATGGCGGCGTGGTCCGACAGCGCTACTGCGACCACCGGCATGTTCAGCACTTCGTCGGTCCAGCTGAAAGTCGACAACCAGCGGCCCGCACACCAATTCACCGAACTCAAGCGCAACAGCATGCTGCCAGGCCAGAGTGAGGCCGGGGCATTGACGGTTCAGAACACCGGAACTGCCAACTTCCAGTGGGCGGTATCGGCAACGGCCACGGGTTCGTCCGCGCTGATCGGGAAGCTCAAGGTTTCCCTACATCAGACCGGCGCCAACGACGGCAGTACCTGTTCAGGACCGATCATCGGGACGCAGCAAGCGTTCTCCGGGAACCCGACACTCGTCTCTGGCCGATCACTCGCTGCCGGTGTTTCGGAGCAGGTGTGCATCAAGGTGACCGTCGATTCGACCGCGGGTCAGACGGAGCAGTTCAAGATCGCCGATCTGGGCTTCAACTTCACCGCAACGGGGCAGTGATCATCGCGATGGACAGCACCGATGAGGAGGTGAGCGTGGGACGCAGTCGTGGCAAGGAAATTGCCTTGAATGTGGCTGCGGTCGCCGGGCTCATCTGCATAATCGCCACTCTCGCGTCCCTGATATTCGGGATCAGACCACTGGTGTTTCGCTCGGGTTCGATGGAACCTGCAATTTCCACCGGTGCGCTGGCGCTGGCGAAGACCGTGCCTGCAACTGAATTGGCTGTCGGCGACGTGATCAGCGTCGACAACGACCAAGGCGTGCGCATCACCCACCGCGTGGTCGAACTCGAATCGGCAGGAGCGGACACCGTGCTCGCCACGCTCAAGGGCGATGCCAACAATGTGGCTGATCGACTGCCCTACACCATCACCGAGGCCGACCGAGTGTTCATCAGCGTCGGCGGGCTCGGCTATGTCGTTGCTTGGCTTTCCAGCCCGCTCGCAACCTTCCTTGGCGGCGGATTGGTAGGCGCGGTGCTGGTCATCGCATTTGGACGAACTAAAGACCGGCGTCTGGAGAATGCCCGCGCCGCCACTACAAATGACGCCCGCGTCGATGCTGACGAAACCTGCGGGGAGCTTCAGGAGGCTCATAATGATTGAAATGCGACGGGCTAGCACCCGCATGAAGTCGCTGCGGTCGTTGATCGCTGTCGGCGGCGCTGCTGCAATGGCTTTCGGTCTGGCTCAGGCCACTGGGACGTTGGCAAATCCAACTGACGTGGTCAATTCGACTGGCGCACAGGTGGCGACGGGCAACTTCTATCCGACGCCGCTGACCGCAAGTATCGGGTGCTCGACCTCAGGTTCTGTCACGAGCCAGCGTGGAAACCCCTATTGGAGCGCTGTACCCGGGGCAACGGGTTACAAGGTCGAACTGATGAACAGAAGTAACAACACCGTCAAGGACACAAGGACCTTCACCGCTACGCAACTTCAGTGGTCGAGCGTATCTGACTCGGATCGCTCGGGACTTTACATCAGGGTCTACACCATAAATGGCCCGATGACCTCGTCGGGATATACAACCGGCGCCGGCATGTCTTTCAAAGACTGGGTTAGTGGTCGCACCGCGTGCGAGGGTAGTTCGAGCACAAGCAAGCCAAACCAGGCTTGGGAGAACGTCTCCACCTGGGATCCGAGCACCCCGGCGCCGAACGGCGCGAACCCTCTGAGCAGGATGCAGGCCGAAGCGATGGTTGCGACCGAGCCGGAAGCTGTCGAGTCGGAATCGACCACCTCACAAGCTCCGTCGACGAGCGAGACCGCCTCTCCGACAACGCCTACCGAGCCGACGAGCACAACCGAGGCCCCGACCACCACGACGACACCGAACACGACGACACCGAACACGGCAACCTCGGCACCGACTACGCCGGGAACCACGTCGCCGGAGACTTCTCCGACAGCGGACCCGAAGCCGGTGCTTACTGACACAGTCGAGAATGGTGGTCTCACCGGAGGCTGGACCGCGGGTGGAAACAAGGTTGCGGTCGTCGACGCCGACGGCAACGAACTCGCAAGCGGCCGTGTCGAATCGGGTTCCACTCTGCACTGGTACAACGGCCAGTTGTGGATTGTGGGGGCAACCGAGGTCTACCGCATCATGGAGTCGCCGCAGGACGGCACGTGGAAGTTCTACAAGGACAGCGGGCAGAACATGCCTGACTTCGGGTAGCGGCTCATCACTCGACCTCTCGACTGTGCCCCCGGGTCTCCGGACCCGGGGGCGCGGCCAACAGTTTGTTGATCGGTGCGAGATCGAAATAGTCACGCCATGCCACAATTTTCGAGTCCATGATCTCGAAGATTCCCATGACCGGCAGGACTACGTGTTTGTCGCCGAGGTCGAATCGGTCGGTCCGTTCGTTGAGTACGGTCGCACCGTTGGCGGACTGGTGATGAATCGTGAATTCGATCCCACCGAAGGCCGAGATGAAGCCTTCCAGGAAAGTCAGGATCTCGACGCGTCCGACGATCGGTTCCATCGGAATATTATGGTAAACAGCATCTTCACTGAAATACGATGCGATTGTCTCGGCACTACCGAGCTTCCACTCGGCGCAGAAGGCAGTGACCAGTTCTTCGGGGCTCATGGTGTGACCTCACGACAGGGTGAGACGTTCAGGTGCAAGCTTTGATGGCGGCGCACGAACATGCTGGGGACCCAACGAGGCGGGAATTCGGGGTCGACTGTGACATGCGCACTGTTTTCGAGAAGTACGGCGATGGCGGTCTTTGCTTCCAGGCGAGCCAGCGCGGCCCCGACACAAAAATGGGCTCCTTTGCCGAAGGCGAAATGCGCTCGGGGATTGACTCTGTCGAGGTTCATCACCTGTGGTTCGACGAACGACTCGGGGTCGCGGTTCGCCGAACCCCACAGCAGTATGAGATGACTGCCGGCGGGTAGTGCCAATCCACCGAGTGTCGTGTCCGCGTTGACATGTCGGTGATGTCCGCGAAAGGGTGACTCGAGCCTGAGCGTTTCTTCCAGGAACGCGCCCACGAGTAGAGGGTCCTCGCGCAGCTGCGTCTGCATCTCAGGGCGCTCGGCGAGCAACCGTGCAGAGTTGGCGATCAGTCCGGCGGTCGATTCGCCACCCGCACCGACGAGTTGCACCAACATGAGCACTGCCACGTCTTCGCTGAGTTCGCCTGCGTCACAGCAACGGACGAGGTCTCCGAGTAGATCATCCACCGGGTGAGCCCGTGCCTCACGAAATTTGCTGTAGAGGTACCCGGTGAGTTCGGCCGCCGAGGTGACGACGCCTGTCAACCGTTCTGCGGTCACGATGCCGCTGAGAAGTTCGGTGCTGTCGTACGACCACGCCAGCAATTGGGGGACGTCGTGTGCCGGCAGGCCGATCAGCGTGGCAACCATCTGCAGCGGCAGCGTGTCCGCTACCGACGTGACCCATTCGATCCGTCGACCGTCGAAGCCGTTGTCCCACAACTGCTGCGTGTACTCGGTCATCACCGGCTCGAGTGCTCGTATACGTTTGGCGACCAGTGTCGGCAAGACAAGTTTGCGCTGGTGTTGATGGTCGGGCTCGTCGGCAGTCGCGAGAACGTGAACAGCTTGGCCGCCGCCGTTCATGTCGAATGTCATTGCCGAACCGTCCGGTGTACGAACCAGCACGCCGGTGAGGTTGTTGGAGAAGTCGTCGGTACGGGAAACGGCTTCGGTGACCAATTCCCACGTGGACACCAGATAGAAGTCGGTATCAGGAATGCGGTACACGGGGTGCTCGCGCCGGAGTACGTCGTATAGCGGGTACGGGTCGTCGATGTTCGACGGCAGGAAAGGGTTGATGTCGAGCGTCGATGGTGTCACGAAGGGAAGATGTCACGGCCGTCGAGGAGAAGTCAACAGGTGGAAAATGCCTCTGAACTGGCATTTTGAGAAAATCTCACGCACTTCAACCCCCTCGTACTTCTCCCAGGTCAGAGGCTCGCGGCCTTCCGTAGCCTTGAGATTTCTGATTGAATCTGTCTCAGAGTGAGACGAGGTGACGGAGAGTGACCGGTGCAAACGAGCGCCGCGCCGCCGACTGGTTGGCCGGCGGTAACCGCCGTGAACTCGCAACCGAGCGCATCTTCGCGGCTGCGGCAGAGTTGATTCGAGAACAGGGATTCGATCGGTTCAACGCCGACGACGTCGCTGCCCGCGCAGGCTGTTCGAGGGCAACGCTCTACCGCTACGTAGGTGGCAAGTCCGCGATCCGCGAGGGGTTGTTGTCACGAGGCGCGGCATCCGTGGCGAGCAAGGTCGCGACTGCCGTCGAATCACTGCACGGCGACGAGCGCATCGTGGAGTCGATCCTCGTCGCCGTCGACGCGATCAGATCCGACGCTGCCATGAGCCACGGCCTTGCGGCAGCGCGGGCCAACGGAATCGACGAGTATCTCGTGTCCTCGCCGTTGCTCCCGCGTACTGCACTGGAACTTGCAGGATTGGATCCTGAAGGTCAAGAGTCGCAGTGGGTGGTTCGGATCGTGTTGATGCTGTTGGCATGGCCTCTTGCAGACAGGGCCGCCGAACGAGGGATGGTCGAGTCGTTCATCTACTCCTGAGCGGGATTCCGTGTTCGTGAACGGTGCATCGGATCGTCGCTGCTGTAGACGGTTCGGTTCATTGCTTCATTCCTCGGCTCGGTACTCTGAGCTTGTCCGCTGCCGCGAAGGAGAGAGTCACGATGGTCGTACGCAGGCCCCGCGACCGTAAGCAGCAGATTCTTGCGGCTGCAGGTGAGCTTTTCCGTGAGCACGGTTATCACAACGTGTCTGTCGCTCAGGTGGCTGCTGCAGTTGGAATCACGGCACCTGCGCTCTATCGGCACTTCAAGAACAAGCCGGATCTCCTTTACGCCGCAGTCAACGCAGGCATCGAATCGCTCTACGATCGGGTCGCAGGTGCCGAGGATCTGAAAACACTGATCACCGAACTTGCGGCATCGGTGTCCAAACGTCGGGGTCTGTCGCTCCTGTGGCAGCGAGAGGCACGCTATCTGCCTGACGAGCAACGCGAGGAAATGCGTTCGACCCTCAAGAGTGCAGCTTCGCGCGATGCAGTGCTGATCCGAATTGAGCGTCCCGACCTCGACGAGGAAGACAGCTATCTGCTCGCCTGGGCTGTCATCGCAGTCTTCAACAGTGTGTCTTCGCATCGAGTGTCCTTGCCGAGGCGTCAGATGGAACTGCTGCTTGTCGAGTTGGCAGACCGCGCTGCATACGCGGAACTGGGTCGCTCAGAAGTGAAAGTCGTGGCGGCAACGGGTCACCTGCCCGTTGTGATACCCAGACGTGAACTCTTGTTGACCGAAGCAATTCGGCTGTTCGACGAGCGTGGATATCAAGCAGTCAATACCGAGGACATCGGTGAGGCTGCAGGAACGACAGGCCCGAATGTGTACAACCACTTCGATGCCAAGATCGACCTGCTGATCTCCGCGGTCTCGAGGGGCGGCGAGCGTCGCCGGCTCGGCGTTGCACAGGCTCTCGGCGCCGCAACCGGCCCGGAGGACGCGCTGTCCGGATTGCTTGCCGCACATATCGATTTCGCGATCAACGAGCGTCATTTGATCGGGTTGTTGATCAGCGAACTCGACCAATTACCGGACAAGTTCCGCCGCACGTGTGAACAGAATCAACGTGAGTACGTCGCGCTATGGGTCAAGATGCTCGAAGAAGTCCGTCCGGGCCTCGAGTCCGCCACCGCCAGGATCACCGTCAATGCCACTTTGACAGTTGTGGAGAACGCCGTCCGAATCGGCCGGCTTCGCCGTCGCGACGACCTGTCGGACAGACTCTTCGAGATCGGCTGCGCCCTGCTGCTGGGCGCATGAAAAATTCGGGTAAGCGCCACGGGCGGCGGATCGACTCACGAAACTGATCGGAGACGTCATGCGTTTCGACGCAACAGAACTGACGATCGAGGAGCTTGTTCTTCAGGCTGAAGTGCGGGAGTACCTCGACAAGCGACTCACCCCCGGTACCTACTCGCTCGGACTCGGGATGGCCGGGGCGGTGGATCCGGTGTTCTCGCGAGATCTGGGTCGACGTGGGTGGCTCGGCATGTCGCTGCCGAAGGAATACGGCGGGGGCGGACGGTCAGCAGTGGATCGATTGGTCGTCGTCGAAGAACTTCTCGCGCGGGGAGCGCCGGTCGGCTATCACTGGATCGGAGACAGACAGTCGGGTCCGAGCATCGCCGCCAACGGCACGGAAGAACAGAAGCGGTTCTTCCTTCCCGGTATCGCGAGCGGTGAGTTCTCGTTCTCGATCGGGATGAGTGAGCCCGACTCGGGTTCGGACCTGGCATCGGTGCGCACTCGCGCCGAACGTGTCGATGGTGGCTGGAAAGTCAACGGCACCAAGATCTGGACCACCGGCGCCTTCCACGCCACACACATACTCGCCCTGCTTCGAACCTCGGCAGACAAGCACAACGGACTCACTCAGCTGATCGTCGATCGCGACAGCGAGGGCCTGACCGTCTCACCCATTCCGTTCATCGACGGTAGTGAGGACTTCTGCGAGGTGTCGTTCCAGGATGTTTTCGTGCCGGATTCGCGTCGCCTCGGAGACGTCGGAGCGGGCTGGGGACAAAACACCGGTGAACTCGCACTCGAGCGAGGTGGCGTCGACCGTTGGATGTCGCTGATGCCGGTCCTCGAGAACTTCGCGGCCAACCAAGCAGCGCAAGGCGGTCCAGTTGCCCTCGCCGATCTGGGCTCGATTACCGCACGCTGCTGGGCTTTTCGCGGGATGTCGCTGTCCATCGCACGGATGGTCGACGCCGGTCGCTCGCCGGTCACGGAGGCCGCGCTGATCAAGGAGATGGCAACACGCTTCGAACAGGACTGTGTTGCGACCGTCGCGCGGCACCTCGGCCGGGCTCCGGACCTTGCATCCGACGATCCGTACGAGTCGCTGCTCGCCCGGGCCGTGCTGGTGGCGCCGTCGTGGTCGATTCGCGGCGGTACCAACGAAATTCTCCGCACCGTGATCATGAAAGGGTTGGACCGATGAATTCGGGGTCACAGATCAACGCGAACACATTCGACGCCGACCTCGAATCGATGGTCGAGCAATTTTTCGCCGAGAAGTCCGGCACCGAGGTGGTAGCGCAGGCGGAGATCGGCGGTCTGCCCGCCGGATTATGGAGCGCGGCAGTCGAACTAGGGTTACCTCTGGTCGGTCTTCCCGAATCGGTTGGTGGTTCCGGTGGCTCGCTCCTCGACGCCGTGACTGTCCAGCGCGCGGCGGCGAGGCACGCTGCGCCGCTGCCGCTCGCCGAGACGTACCTCGCGGGCAGGCTGGCAACAGCGGGCGGGTTACCCGTGCCCTCCGGAATCGCAACGGTCGCCCCGGGTTCGCCGCGCGACGATGTGCGCCGGACCGACGACGGTGTCCTCTCGGGAACCTTTCACGACGTGCCGTGGGGTAGCGCTGCATCAGTGCTGGCAGCAGTTCTCGGTGATCGCGTCGTACTCCTTGACATCTCCGACGCCGAGATCGGTGGCGGGACGGATCTTGCGGGGCAACCGCGTGAGAGCCTGACGTTCTCCGAAGCGCGGACCATTGACGGCGACAACCCGGTCGATGCCCGGATTCTCAGCAAGCTCGGCGCGTTCTTGCGCTCGGTGCAGATGTCGGGAGCGATGGAGTCGGCGTCGACGTTGACCCGGCGCTATGTGTCCGACCGGGTGCAATTCGGTAGGCCCGTCGCGCAGTTTCAAGCAGTCCAGCAGCATATCGTGACGCTTGCTCAGATGGCTTCGATGTCCACGCTGGCCGTCGATCGCACTGCACATGCACTCATCAGAGGCGACGCCGACTTCGAAGTGAGCGCAACCAAATTGGTGGTTTCGCAGAATGCGCTCGTGAGCGTCCGCGCCGCCCACCAGGCACACGGTGCAATCGGCATGACCCGCGAATACCGATTGCAACAACTGACGCGTCGACTGCACGCCTGGCGATCGGAGTTCGGCGACGAAGTCGCGAGTGCGACGCAACTAGGAGAGGCCGTAGCGGCGTCGCCGTCACTGCACCGCTTGATCACCGACCCAGAACCGACATTGAAGCTGTAATCCTGACCGTCGTAAAGGATTACGTTGCGTTGCAACGAAGATCGCGCTTCAGCACCTTGCCTGCTGCCGACAGCGGCAATGCATCGACGAATTGGAAGGTGCGCGGAGATTTGTATCCGGCTATCAGCGTTTTCACGTGAGCGCGCAGTTCGTCGGCGTCGGCGTCGAAACCATGCCGAAGGACGACCACGGCATGGACACGCTCGCCCCACTGGGCATCGGGCAGACCGATCACGGAACAGGCCGCGACGGATTCGTGTTGTGCCAGAGCGTTTTCGACCTCGGTTGAGTAGACGTTCTCGCCACCGGTGACGATCATGTCCTTGATGCGATCGACGATGAACAGGTAACCGCGGGCGTCGAGGTATCCGGCGTCGCCGGTATGCATCCACCCGCTGCGGAGCACTTCTGCGGTCTCCTTCGGTTTGTTCCAGTATCCGAGCATGACGTGGCTGCCGAACGTGACGATTTCGCCCACCTCGCCGGGTGGGAGTTCCGAGCCGGCCGGGTCGACGATTTTCAGTTCGCAGTGAGGGAGTGCGCGACCAGCGCTGCGGAGGAGGTCACCACCTTCGAGGTGATCGGCTGGACTCAGCATGCTGATGTGCGCGGTTTCAGTCATCCCGTAGCCCTGAGCGAAGGAACTGTTGGGGAACATTTGCATGACCTGTCCGAGAAGCGTCGGAGATATGGGCGAGGCGCCGTATCTCAGGATCCTGACGCTGGACAGATCGTAGGTGGTTGCGTCTTCGCCCGTTTCGTTTTTGTGGGCGACCAACATCTGGAGCATTGTCGGCACCAGACCCACGGTTGTCGGGCGATAGCGGTCCACGGCCTCGAGGAACGTCCGTGGGCTGAAGTTCGGTACGAAGACCTGAGTTCCACCCATCAGCGACTGAGCCAACCATCCGACTATCCCGGCAATGTGAAACAGAGGGTTCACCGCGAGGTTCGTTCCGTTGCTGATTGCCACGCCGCCTGCCGCGAGAGTGCCCAGCGCCGAGGTCATCAGCGCTTGATGGCTGATCATCACGCCCTTCGGCACTCCGGTGGTCCCGCCGGTGTAGAGGAGTAGTGCAAGCGTGTCGCCGCCGACGCGCAGATCGTCGACCGGAATCGCCTCCGCGATCACCTGTTCGTAGTCGAGCATTCCGTCCGGAACTCGGTCGTTGCCGCAGTAGACGACAGTGGTCAGGCCTGGACACGCCTCGCGAAGGGTAGATCCGACGGAAGCAAAATTCTCGTCCACGAGTAATACCGTCGACCCTGAATCTTCCAGGGCGTATGTGATTTCCGCCGTGCTCCAGCGAGAATTGACCGGACTGGCCACTGCTCCGAACCACCAGCAGGCCAGGAGCGCCTCGTGGTAGTAGTCGGAGTTCGATGCCAAGATCGCGACTCTGTCACCGGTGCGCAGGCCTAACGTCTGCAGCCCGCCCGCGAGCCTCTTGATCCGGTCGACCGATTCGCGAGACGTGCGCACTCGGCCATCGGAGATCGTCATCACCGCTTCGGGCGACGCTCGTAGGGATCGGTGAACGAATTGAGTCAGCTGCATGCGATTCCTCCTGCGAGTGTGCGGCGAGTGCTCTGACTCGGATCAGTTCCGGCACTGATGCTATTGGCCTGACAATTGCCCTCACTCACCGCCTGAAATCATGCCCCACTCCGGTGCAATCTAGACGATTGTCCAGTTAACTCTGACGATTCCATCCTGCCGTGGGGTGATTTCTGCGAGAGTGTCGAACATGCGAGCAATCCTGGTAGCCGGTATGAGTGCGTTCGTGGCGGTCGTCTCGGCGCCCTCTGCCGGCGCCGAAACGACTACGAACCAAGTGCGCTCGTTTTCCGAGACCACGTCAGTCGGGGTCCACAATTCCTACGAGAAGGCGACGTTTTCGTACTTCGCCGACGCTTTGGATTCCGGGGCGTCGTTGCTCGAGCTGGACTTGTGGACCAACGGAGGCGGTCCGGACTGGCGTGTGTCGCACATGAATCCGGTGGCGAGCGAGAGCAACTGCGTCGGCGCTCAGGACGCATCCGGGTTGCGAAGCGGTCTACGAGATCAGGGATTCCGCGGATGCCTGGCAGATATGCGGGCGTGGCACGAGGCCAATCCCGAGCATCCGCCGGTGATGATCAAGTTGGAAATCAAGGACGGGTTCACTGCCGGGTACGGACGTGGGCCCGCGGATCTCGACGCCCTGATTCTCGGGACTCTCGGAGACGCGGTTTTCACGCCGGCCGATCTGATGGGGGAGTCCTACTCCACCCCGGATGCCGCCGTCACCGAGCGTGGATGGCCGAGCAATTCCGAAATGACCGGGAAATTTCTGTTCGAGCTGATTCCGGGAACGATCGAGGAGGGAAACCCGCTCGACACGGAGTGGACCGACCGGCAGTACGCGACGCACTTGCGAGATCTGTCCGCTGCCGGACTCGTCCAACTCGGCGCCGCCTTTCCCGCTGTTCACCGGGCGTCACCGGGAGACCCACGAATCGACCGTTACGCCGACCCGGGCATCCGTCCGTGGTTCGTGATTTTCGACGGTGACGCTCTCGACTACACCGCGGGAGTCGTGGATCCGAGTTGGTACCACGAACGGGGGTACCTCCTCGTCATGACCGACGCGCACAAGGTCGCTCCGCAGATCGACGGAACCCATGCCTCGGAAACCGAGGCGAGCGAGCGTCTCGACCTGTTGGCCGGTGAGCACGCAAGTTACATCACCGCGGACTGGTCGAGGTTGCCGAACGTACTGTCCACCGTGGTGCCGCGTCGGTGATTTTCGAATGGCCGGATCGTGACGAGCGAGATCTGACGGGCGGCAATTCTCAGGAACAGGGTGCAGGATGGGTTCATGCGCACTGTCACGTGGAATCCCGAAGTCTACGGCCGCTATTCGGGTGAGCGGTCACGCCCGTTCGTGGACCTGGTGTCACGGGTGGCCACCGAAGACCCGACGCGGGTAGCCGACCTCGGCTGCGGATCAGGCACCCTGACCGCGATGCTCGGGGAAAGATGGCCGGACGCCTCGGTATCCGGATTCGACTCGTCTCCCGAAATGGTCGCGCAGGCCCCTACAGACCTACCGGGAAACGTCACCGTCGAGTTGGGGGACATCATGTCCTTCGACGCCACCGGTTACGACGTGGTCGTCAGTAACGCTGCATTGCAGTGGGTTCCGAGCCATCGCGAGCTGATCGACCAGTGGGCGGACACCCTGGAATCCGGATCGTGGCTGGCGTGGCAGGTGCCGGGTAACTTCGATGCTCCGTCCCACGCGCTCATGCGAGATCTCGCGGAATCAGCGGAATGGAGTGAGCGACTGGGTGGCGTCCTACGCGGCCCGGAAGGCGTCGACAGTCCAGTTCAGTACGCGCAGCGTCTCCAAGAACACGGATTCGACGTCGACGCCTGGGAAACGACGTACGTACACGTGCTGGCAGGTGCCGACCCGGTGCTCGGATGGGTACGGGGGACGGGGTTACGACCCGTGCTCGACGTTCTCGGCGAAGCTGACGCTCCGGAGTTCGAGCGTCAGTATTCCGATCTGCTGAGGGAGGCCTACCCCGCAACAGCCGCCGGAACGCTCTTTCCGTTCCGGCGGGTGTTCTGCGTCGGACGCAAACGGTAACTACTCGGCTGGGTTGCGGTCAGCCGATCACTGCGCCGTGACAAAGCCTTCCGAGACCAGCCAGTCGCGGGCCACGTCCGCCGGCTCCTTGCCGTCGACGTCGACCTGCCGGTTGAGCTCGGTCATCACCTCGTTGGTCAGTCGCTCCGAGATCGGTGCCATGACTTCTGCTACCTGCGGATGTGCTTCCGCGAAGTCCTTTTTCATCACCAGTGCCGGATTGTATTTCGGGAAGAACTGGAGATCGTCGTCGAGCAGAACGAGATCGAGTGCGATGATGCGACCGTCGGTGGTGAACACCTCGCCGAACTTGCACTGATCGCCATCGGCTGTCGCCTGGTAGATGATGCCGGTCTGCAGGATCTGGCGTTGGGCACGAGAGGCGTCGAAACCGTATTTCGCTGCCAGGCCGGGATATCCGTCCTGGCGGACGTTGAACTCGGTCTCGACGCACGTCACCGCAGCTCCGGGATCGGATTCGACCAACTTCGCGTAGTCGGAAACGGTCTTGACACCGGTCTTCTCAGCGGTCTCCTTGCTCATCGCCAATGCATACGTATTGTTCATCGGCGCCGGATCGGTCCACACCATGTCGTTCGCAGCAAGGTCCGCATCGCGGACGGCCTCGAACTGCGCCTGCGAATCGGGAAGCGGTGTCTCGTTGCCGAGGTAGTTGATCCAGCCGGTTCCGGTGTATTCGTACGCAAGATCGATCTGGCCGTTCAACTGTGCGTCACGGGTGCTGTTCGAGCCCTGGATGTTCGTGAGGTCTCGAACATCCGCGCCCGCAGCGGCCATCGCGAATTCGATGACGTACCCGAGCACGATCTGCTCGGTGAAGTCCTTGGAGCCGACGGTCATCTTCACACCCTCGAGCTCCGGAACCGGCTCGATGCTGCCGGGGCCGACGGCCAGGGGCAGTGCGCCACCGGACTCGAGACCACACGAAGCGACAAGTGTGAGGCCGATCGTGGCAACCGCGAGTTTCCAGCCCCACGTTCTGGTGATCGAAGTCTTGGTCATCGCAATCCCTTGGGCCCGAGATAAGTTTCGGCGAGCGCGCCGAGCCAGTCGATCAGCAAGGCCAACGACACCGCCAGTACGGCACCGACCACGAGGGTGACGTTGTCGCGGAGCTTGTATCCGGTGTCGATCAGAATGCCGAGTCCGCCGGCACTGACCAGGAAGCACAGCGTCGCGGTACCGACGGCCAGAACGAGCGAAGTACGCAGTCCCGCAAGGATGTACGGGACGGCCATCGGGAACTCGAGTTGACGTAGGACCGTGAGCGAAGACATTCCCTGCCCGCGCCCCGCATCGATCAAGGTCTTGTCCACTTGCTGGTAGCCGAGGATGGTGTTGCGCAGCACCGGAAGCAACGAATAGAACGCGATGGGAAACACGCCGATCCAGAAGCCGGTCGTTCTTGTCGCGAGATAGAACAGCACGAGCAGGCCGATGGCAGGCGCTGCGGCTCCGATGTTGGCTATTCCCACGAAGAACGGTGCCAGGCGGGTGAATTTCGGCCTGGTCAGCAGGGTTCCGAGTGGAACCGCGATGGCGACGACGATGATGACCACGGCGGCGGTGATCAGTACGTGCTGCCAGGTCAGAGTGACGATGTTGTCGAGGTTGATGCTCGCCTTCTGCGTCGCGTTGAGATCTCGGCTGAATGCCCAGATCAACACGCCCGCAACCAGGATCAGGACGATGACCGGCTGCACATACAGTCGCATCCGTTCCGCACGGCGCGTGGCGGCGTTCTCGGCCGCACCCAGATCGGGGGCGTCCGGTTCCATCTCAGGCGCGGAGACGCGCTCCTCTGTCGTGGCAGTCATGTTCAACCCTCGACGTTCTCGGTGTCTGGCTCTTCGTCGTGGTCGTGCGCATGCTCCTCGCGCATTTCGGAAAGATGGCTGACCAGTGTGTCGATGGTGATGAGACCGACGTACTCGCCACGCCGTCCGGTGACCACGGTGGACGCATTGCTCTCTGCGAGAAGAGCTTCCAAAGCATCCTGCAGGGTGGACTGGATGGACACGGCTTCGCCGATCTCGTTACCGACACCTCGAAGAGTCGACGCATGGGCGAGGTGGCCGGGCGAGACCCAGCGAAGCGGCCGTCCGCGCTGATCTAGAATCAGGGCCCACTTCCACTTACGCGCTGCGAGTGCGGTTCTCAAATCATCCACCGAATCGGTTTCGCGGGCGGTGAGGCACTGCTTGAGTTTGATCTGGCGCACGCGTGTCAGGGTCAGCTGCTTGAGCGAGGCGTCCGCCCCGACAAATCCGGCGACCATGTCGTTTGCGGGATTGGCGAGAATCGCTTCCGGAGTGTCGTACTGCATGATGCTGGACTGATTGCCCAGCACGGCAATACGGTCACCGAGTTTGACTGCCTCGTTGAAATCGTGCGTGACGAAGACAATGGTCTTACCCAACTCCGACTGCAGACGCATCAGTTCGTCCTGGAGCAGGCCGCGGGTGATCGGATCGACGGCACCGAAAGGTTCGTCCATCAACAGCACCGGAGGATCGGCAGCCAGCGCCCGCGCCACGCCCACACGCTGTTGCTGCCCGCCGGACAATTGGCGAGGGTAGCGGTCGCGATAGGTATCGGGATCGAGGCCTACGAGGTCGAGCATCTCGTCGGTGCGCGCTGCAATACGTTTCTTGTCCCAACCGATCAGACCCGGGACAGTCGCGACGTTCTTCGCAATCGTGAAGTGCGGGAACAAGCCTGCCTGCTGGATCGAGTACCCGATGCCACGGCGGAGCTTGTCCGGGTCGATCGACAGCGCGTCCTTGCCGTCGATGGTGATCTTGCCGGAGGTAGGTTCGATCAGGCGGTTGATCATGCGCATCGTCGTCGTCTTGCCGCAACCCGAAGGTCCGACGAAGACCACGATTTCACCGGCCGGAACAGTCAGCGAAACATTGTCCACCGCTGCAGCTTTCTGGCCCGGGTACCGCTTGGTGACGGACTCCAGGACGATCTCGACCCCGGATACCTTCTGATCTGTGGATACGTCAGACGGAATGGTTTCAGTCATTGCAGCCCCTTCGAAGTAGTGAGACGACCGATGACGACGTAGATTCCGTCGAGAATCAGAGCGAGAATGACGATCAGTACGGTGCCGACCAGCGCTTGCGGAACAGCATTCGGGCTACCGACACGCGAGAGTCCGGAGAAGATCAGGTTTCCCAGACCAGGGCCTTTGGCGTACGCCGCGATGGCGAGGATGCCCATGAGCATCTGTGTACTGACCCGCATGCCGGTGAGGATCGACGGCCACGCGATCGGTAGCTCGATTCGACTCAGTACGTGCATGCGATTCATTCCGACACCGCGGGCTGCGTCCGTGATCGCCGGGTTGACTGCATCCAGACCGATGATCGTGTTCCGAATGATCGGGAGCAGGGCATACAAGATCAACGCGGTGATCGTGGGAGCGACGCCGAGACCGAGAATCGGAATGAGCAGTCCGAGGAGGGCGAATGAAGGAACCGTCAGGATCGTGCTGGCCAACGCCGTAGCGATGGAGGATCCCGCCGGGCTCCGGTAGACGAGAATGCCGATGATCACGGCGGCAATCGTCGCGATGATCACGGACTGGATAACTGCTGAAACATGTAGGTACGAGTCGGTCATCAATTGTTGTCGTCGTGCAACGACAAAATCCCATAGGGCGCCCATATTTCCGAACCCACTTTCTTCGGACTTCTGCTCGCTCGAACGTCTTCCCTCGACACCGACCGGCGCACAAGGGCTTTCCCCGCAGCCTCCGTAGGCCGAGGGGTTTCCCTCGACTGTCGTCCAAAAACTGAGATACTGCAACTAATTCCGATTGCAGCGTGTCGGATGTTGTTCTGGACGTGAGATTTTGCGAGACGCGGGTATGTACCCACTGCGGGCAGAGTTGAAACGCGCTGTAGATGGCAAAGCGGGAGAGTTCCGCAGAACTCTCCCGCATTGCTTGATTTGTCCGAATTGTCCTCAGGCCCAGCTGAGCGCATCCTCATCGGAGAGGCGCGGCAGACGATCGAACCAGGGGTTCTCACCGGGATGGCCGATGTTCACCACGAGGATCGTCTTGAAACGTCCGTCTGCGAAGAATTCGCCGTCGATGCCGTCGGCGTCGAACCCGGCCATCGGGCCGGCGACCAGACCCTGTGCGCGAATCGCGAGGATCACATAGCCGGCCTGAAGTGCGGCATTGAACCGACTCGTCGAACTGGCGGCAGCCTCGTCGGATTCGAAGTAGTCCTTCATCTCCGGGCGAATGGGGAACAGGTTGGGGATGTGCTTGTAGAACTCGGTGTCCACCGCCAGTACGGCAACTGCAGGAGCGGCCTCGGTCTTGGCTTTGTTGCCGTCTGCCATGTGCTCGACGAGGCGTGCTTTGCCTTCCTCGGTACGGACGAACAGCACACGTAGCGGATTGGTGTTGGCCGCGGTCGGTGCCCACTTCGCGAGCTCCCAGATCGCAGTCAGTTCGTCGTCGGTCACAGGTTCGTTCGAGAAGGAGTTGGCGGTGCGAGCCGCAGTGAAGAGGAGCTCGCGGCCGGCTTCGTCGAGTTGCTGGGCGGTGAATGGGGTGGCTGCGTCGAGAGACATCGGGGGTTTCCGTTCCGTGGTAGCTCGACCGAGCATCACCCGGTAAAGCTAGTTGCTAGTAAAAAAATAGTGCCTACGGATACGTTAGCACTGTGGCTAGGATGGTGGGGTGGCAAGCAAGAGCGAAGCGGGACACGAGCCCCGCGCATGTGACGGGGCTCTGGCCCGCGCGTTCGGCTTCCTGGGCAAACGGTGGAACGGCGTCATTCTCGGCACGCTGCTGAACGGGCCGGCGGGATTCTCCGAACTCAAGCGCGCGGTGGGCGGGATCAGTGATTCGGTGCTCTCGGAACGCCTGACGGAGTTGGCAGGGGCAGGCCTGGTGACGAGGAGCGTCGATGCAGGTCCGCCCATCGCCGTGGAGTACGAACTCACAGCGTCGGGGCAGGCGCTGCTCCCCGCTCTCAGTGAACTGACAACGTGGGCCGCCGAAAATCTGCCACCCGAGAGTTGCTCGAACTGAGCGCTAGCTCGAACGGCAGTTCAGCGACTGCGCGGGTCCTGTTTCTGCCAGTTGATATTTCCTTACCGTTTTTCCCGGGCGATACTGGCCGAACATTTGTCGGTTCGGGGCTGCCTGGGGACGCCGGGTATGGCTTTTCGTGCTGCTGTTCGCATGGCTGAAGGAGAACGGCCGCCCGGTGTTCTCGACGACTCGACCTATCAATCGCCTGACGGACTTCGAAAATTCGGCCGGACGAAGTCGGAAGTGTGGTTCCGGAACAAGAAGGCATACAACGCCTCTCGGATTGACGACGCCGCGGTCGAGGCCGCAAACGGGTAGTTGGTGCGGGTGGCTGGGCAGATGTCGCCGCCACGGGTGGTGACGTGTCTGCGTTCGGAAGCGCAGACAGATTGGCCGGCATCTCAGGGTCTAGCGCCTGTGCCGCGAGATTCGGGCCGAGTCAGTGGAAATCTGCGCCGGCTGCGCAGGTACGACCGCAGGCTGCTGCGGGCCTTCTATCTGTCCGCGCAGCACAGTATCCGGCACAACGCTCAGTCGTAGGCTTTTTGTACCCGCAAACGGGCCGAGGGGCAGTGTCATACGCAGGCGGTTCTTGCGTTGGGAGGCGGAGACTGAACGTGTGGTGGGCGCTCCTCCGCGATAACGCGATCTATCAACTTGGACCGACTACCGCCGCTGCTGCGTGAGCGCCCTAGCGACTAACGCAGTGCGGTAGATGTATGTGCGCCGGGGGAGTGTGGCTCGTAGCGCTGAGAATCCACGGTGTTGAGACATGTCCGAGCCCGCTATGGTTTCCGGTGATGGACCGGCCGTCGATGCTGCCTGCACCCGAGGCCACCGCCGGCTGAAGGAGACAATACTGTGCTGCATCTGCGTGTCATCTCGCCGAGTGAGCGGACCGGAGATGTGCTGAACATGTTGGCCGCCGAACCTGGGGCTACTCATGTGACACTCGCACTCAGAGCCGCTGTCGATCCGCCGGGAGATGTGATCGAGGCCGATGTAGCCCGCGCATGCGCGAACGACGTGCTTGCCGCGTTGACTGCTCTGGACCTGGTGAGGGCTGGCGGTATTTCGTTCGAGCCGACGGGAACCATGCTGTCCTTCTCCGCAGAACGGGCGGACACTGCGGCCCCGAGAAGACCCGACGAGACAGTGGTGTGGGAGCAGTTGCTCGGTCAGGTGCGCGAAGGTGCCCGACTGACTCCGGCGTTCCTGGCCTTCCTGGTGATCGCGTTTTTGCTCTCGGCAGTCGGTGTTGCCACGGCGTCGCCGCTGACCCTGGTCGGTGCAATGGTGGTGGGGCCGGAGTTCCGGCCGCTGGCAGCGCTTTCAGTGGGTCTGGTACGTCGAGACAAAGATCTCGTGCGAAATTCGATTCGTACCCTCGCGATCTCGTTTCCGGCCGCGATGGCCCTCACCGGCCTGGCTACCTTGCTGTGGATTCGTCTGGGCTGGGTCGGAATCGGCGATGTCGAGAACGCCCGCGCATTCGACTTCATCTACGAGGTGGGGCCGTTCTCACTGGTGGTAGCACTGCTGGCGGGAGCGGCTGGCATGCTGGCAACGGTCACCTCTACCTCTACGGTCCTGGTGGGGGTGTTCATCTCGGTGACGACGGTGCCAGCTGCGGGATTGGCGGTCGTTGCGGTCTTCGCAGGTAAGTGGAATGTCGTGCTGAGTTCGCTGGCTCAGCTCGGTGTCAATCTGATCGGTATCGTGCTCGCTGGAGTAGTTGTGCTGCTGCTGTTCTCGTTGCCCCGATCCGGTCGCCAATGGAAATCAGTCACGCGCCGGGACGCCAGGCCGGGCACATCGCCGTAGGCGCCTGACCCACTGCCGGAACTGGACTTTCGAGGCTTCAGGCTGACAGCTGTCTTGCGGATCGGTGGGAATGTCTGCGCCGACAAACGTCGCGACAAACAGATCCGGCATGCGAACTGTCGGATCTGGGTACCGCTGTCTGTACCGATCATGGCTTCCAGGCTGGTTGCAGCGACTGGAAAAGGGGATCAATCGAGACGCAACCGATTGGCCGCGTGACTTCACTCAGACCCTTCGGACCGGCAGCGCCGACGGCTCTGCCGGAGGAAACGGCCTACCGCAGTGCTTGACAAGACTTGTCGAGATTCTCCTTGGTAGCGACGAAACATCTACGCAACGTAGATGCAACGTAACCAAAACTAGTGTTCTGGATCACACAGCGTTCGTGTGGTCGAGAGGCCTTTGGTCACGAATCTGTGGGCAGAACGGGTCCTGGTTCGCTACCGGTGGTGGATGAGGACAAGGTTCCGCGGGTTGAGCACACAGCTCGCGGAACCGCCCAACCACACGCCCCGACGAGGGCACCGGCCGACAGGAGTTCAGGTGTCCGTAGTTGCGGAAGTCTCGGCGATCGATTTCGCGGAGACCGAATTCGATTGGGCGCAGCGATCGACGCTGATTCGTGAAGTCGACCCACTCGTTCCGGGGCCACCATCCTTGGCGATGTGTCTGAGCGAACCGACGCGCGGACTGGTCGACATCGCTTCACTGCTTCTCGCGGCTCCGTGGTTGCTTCGATCGCCGCGTGGGGACGGGCATCCGGTCCTCGTTCTCCCCGGATTGCTGACTTCAGACGTTTCGACTCTCGCCTTGAGGACATACTTGAGCTTTCTCGGATACCGGGTTCACGGTTGGAATCTGGGTCTGAACACCGGTCCGACGGCGACGGTGGTCGACGGACTGCCTGCCGCATTGGCCGAGGTAGCAGATCGATACGAGCAGAAGGTGTCGGTGATCGGCTGGAGTCTGGGCGGTATCTACGCTCGAAAGCTGGCGAGGGACCTGCCGGATTCGGTGCGTCAGGTAGTGACACTCGGAAGTCCTTTCGGTCTCACCAGTCTGGAGCAGACGAGAGTCGGATCTCTCTACGCTCGTTTGTCCGGCAATCACGCGATACTGCCTCCGGTAGACGGCATCGAATCCGAACAGGGATCGCCTATTTCTGTTCCCGCCACGTCGGTCTACTCCAGGCACGACGGTATCGTTCCATGGCAAGCGTGCTGTGAAACCTCGGCAGGCCTGTCGGAAAGCATTGCGGTGCAAGGCAGTCACATGGGGTTGACCCACAACCCGTCGGCGTTGTGGACCGTTGCCGATCGTCTGGCGCAGGACGTCGACAACTGGCAACCTTTTGCGGCTCCGAAACGGCTTCGACGCATGTTTCCCTGCTGAGGTGCGAGGCTGAGGTCCGAGGCCGGGGTGTGGGGGAGAACCCTGAGTCCGACGCGGGGACGGACTCGTACCTGAGGACACACCGCGTCGGAAAAGATGGGTCCATGGCCTGATGCGCACAGGTGGATCGGCAGCGGATAGTGGAGGTCGACGCGGATGAACCGCGAGTTCCGTTGAAAGGAAACAACACATGACCTCCCCGATGAATACCCGCAAGCTCACCCGCGCCCGCTCGGGAGCAATGTTCGGTGGGGTGTGCGCCGGAATCGCTCGGTACTTCGGTTGGAAGTCGTCGACTGTCCGCTTGCTGTTCGTACTCTCGTGCCTGCTGCCCGGCCCGCAGTTTCTGATCTACATCGTGATGTGGATTTTCATTCCTCGTGAGCAGATCTGACCGAACCGCTCAACGGCGGCGGTCTTTCAGGCATTGCTTGGCCTCGTGCAATTCCTCCGAACTCAGTGGAGGAAGGGGCAGTGCGTCACGGTGCAAGCCCTCCGTGCGTAGGCCGTCGAGCATTACCGAGAGGTATCGACGCCACACGGTCGGGTTGACGGGCTGAGCAAATTCGGTGACTGCGCCCACCATGAAGATGAGGCCGAACAGGTCCGTCGGTACGGCGTCGGTGCGCAGCATCCCGGCCTCCTGGGCCCGGTAGAAGATCCTCTCGACCGACGGTTCGATGATGGATCGTTGGCATGCGACTTGCTCGCATCCCTCGTCGGTTCCGTTCAGGACGTCTTTGAGTCCGCGGTTGACCGACATACGGCTGCAGGCGAATTCGGCAAAGGTGACAAGTCCGTCCCACGGATCCGGATTGGCAAGTGACGCGTCCGCGGCCGCTGCCATGTCGGCGAAGTTCTGCTGGAAGACTCCGTCGATCAATTCTTCTTTGCTGGCGAACCGCCGATAGACCGTTCCGACGCCGACCCCCGCGCGCCGGGCGACGTCGTCGAGTGTGACGTCGATCCCTTCTTCGGCGAACAATTCACGTGCGGCGTCGATGATCAACTGCCGATTACGTGCAGCATCGGCGCGAAGGGGGCGCTCCATTGCGGTACTCATGTCCCCACTCTACCCGCCAAGTGGAGACAGCCTCTCCGTTTTGGTGTAGCGTTTTTGCTAACCGGAGAAGCCATCTCCGCATAGGTTGGGCGAGGGACTATGTCAGACATTGCTGAACGGACTGAATTCGAGCAGTCCTCAGCGCCTTCAGGGGACAACCACGCAAAGCGGTGGCTGGTTCTCGCGGTTCTGGGAATTGCGCAGCTGATGGTGGTCTTGGATGCCACCATCGTCAACATCGCGCTGCCTGCTGCGCAGCGCTCACTGGAGTTCGGTGATTCGGACCGCCAGTGGATCATCACGGCATACGCATTGGCGTTCGGCAGTTTGCTGCTACTCGGCGGTCGATTGAGCGACTTGTTCGGGCGCAGGCGAACTTTCATCGTCGGCCTGATCGGCTTCGCAGTCGCTTCCGCCATCGGTGGCGCAGCCGTCAACTTCGAAATGCTTGTTGCCGCTCGTGCCGGCCAAGGCGTATTCGGTGCGCTCCTTGCCCCGGCAGCCCTGTCGCTGCTGTCCGTGACATTCACGGATCCAGGTGAGCGTGCCAAGGCGTTCGGTATCTTCGGTGCCGTTGCCGGTGGTGGTGGCGCCATCGGACTGCTGCTCGGCGGCGCACTCACCGAGTGGGTCGACTGGCGCTGGTGCCTCTTCGTGAATCTCTTCTTCGCGGCGATCGCTCTGGTCGGAGCAGTCCTGTTGCTCGCGCCGCACACCAGTGACTCGCGACCCAAGCTCGACATCCCCGGAACGATCCTGGTGTCGATCAGCTTGTTCAGCATCGTCTTCGGATTCTCGAAGGCCGAGTCGGACGGGTGGAGTGCAACTCCCACTATCTCGTGGCTCGTTGCCGGCGTCGTGTTCATGGCGGCGTTCATCTACTGGCAGACCAAGTCCGAGCACCCACTTCTTCCGCTGCGGGTGGTCCTCGACCGAATCCGGGCGGGCTCGTACCTGGCGATCTTCCTTTCCGGCGCAGGCATGTTCGCAGTCTTCCTGTTCCTGACGTACTACATGCAGCTGATCCTCGGGTACAGCCCGATCATGACCGGCCTCGCATTCATGCCGATGGTGTTCGGAATCGTGACAGCGGCAACGCTTTCGACAGCGGTTTTGCTGCCGCGCGTCGGTCCGCGAGTGCTGATCGTGAGCGGAATGGTCATCGCGGCGATCGGAATGACTCTGCTGGCCCAGATCTCGGTGGACAGCACCTATGCAGTCCACATTCTGCCGGGGCTCGTCGTCACCGGACTCGGCATGGGCAGCATTTTCGCCCCGTCGATGCAGGGAGCAACTTCAGGCGTGCATCACGAAGATGCCGGCGTCGCATCTGCCACGGTCAACACGATGCAGCAGGTGGGCGGCTCGATCGGAACTGCACTGCTCAGCACGATTGCCGCCTCGGCTTCCACCAACTACCTGGTGGGCCGCGAGATGAATCCGCTGACTCAGGCGCAGGCCGCCGTCGAGAGTTACACCACGACGTTCTATTGGGCCGCAGGCATATTCGCGGTCGGTGCGGTCTTGACCGGACTGGTTCTTCGGAGTGGACTGCTTCCGGATTCGCCGGAAGGTGAACCGGTAATCGCCCACTGACAGCAAATTTCGGGGTCGACGCCGCAATGGCGTCGACCCCGAAATCGACTCAGCAGTTCTTCCCGGGCGTTGCCTGAAACCGATGAAGGACGTGATCGAGTTGCTCGGAGGACAGCGCCGGCACGGGCAGTTCCCGATGGTCGGTGCGGGACGCGCAGAGTCCGTCGATCATGAACCCGAGTGCGCGGCGGTAAGCCTGAGGGGCCTCGTCGCCACCGAACTTCTGGGCCATCTTGACGACCTGCATGAGAAGCGGAATGTCGTTGACTTCGAAGTCGCTGCGCAGGGTGCCCTGTTCCTTGGCTCGATTGACAAGTACCGCAGTGTGTCGAGCGATCCCGGCGCGCGCGCGAGCGAAGGTGTCGGACGTGAAGCGTCCGTCCATCAGGAGATCGCCGAATCCGCGGTTGTCTGCCATGCGCAGAGAGATCACGTCGAGAAAGTAGACAAGACCTTCCCAGGCGTCGGGCATCTCGCGGGCGGTGGCGGCGATCGTTTCGATCTCGGAACACCGCGTGTCGAACAGTGCCTGGATCAGTTCGTCCTTGCTGGCGAACCGGCGATAGACGGTGCCGACGCCGACGCCGGCGTGCTTCGCGACGTCCGCCAGCGTGGCGTCGAGTCCTTGGGCAGCGAACACCTCGCGAGCGGAGTTGAGGATGCGCTCGAGGTTGGCCTTGGCGTCGGACCGAAGGCGCGGCTGTGAGCAGTCGGCCGAGGTCCCCGCATGAGAAGCGTCGGGGTGTGTTGTCGGCATCCTCACAGTCTACGGCACTAAGCGGAATGATCGATTCCGTTAGTGCTATATTACTAAGCGGAACGTGTGGTTCCGATTGTCCGTATGAGAGAAGCCGATATGAGCACGTCTGACATCTGGGTCGGGAGCAATCCGATCTCGATGGTGGGTACGCGGAGTGCAGGTTTCGCGGCAACGAGGCTTCGCGCCCTTGCCGGCGACGGCGCCTTTGCTCAGCTCGTTCGTTTTGCCCTCGTCGGCGGAGCCAGCAACATCTTGTACTTTGCCGCTTTTCTGGCGCTGCGCGGTGACGGAGCGCTGGTCGCCAACGCAGTTGGTGCGGTCTTGAGCACCATTCTGGCCAATGAGCTGCATCGCCGGCTCACCTTCCACGCCGCGGATCGCGTCAACTGGTTCACCGCGCAGTGGGAAGGCGGTGGACTCGCACTGGTCGGGTTGATCGCCAGTTCTGCCGCCATCAGTGCGCTCGGCTTCCTTCTCCCAGGCGCCGACGGGCTTCTTCAAGCCGGGCTTGTGATCGCCGTGAGCGGAATTGTCGGTGGCCTGCGATTCGTCGCCCTTCGCGGTTGGGTGTTCTGAGCGGTTCTCGAATTCGGATCGGACTCGGCTCGTAGGGAACACTGAGACCCATGAGCCTTTCGATAGCCGACTCCGGCATCCGTCTGGCTGTGCTCTGCATCGTCATGGCACTTGTCGCCACGCTCGTCTACCGATTCACCTATCTCGGTAGCGTTCGGGTGGTCCCCGGTGCCCTCGCTCGTGGCGCTCTTCAGCTGGCTGCGATTTCGTTGATCCTTGCCGCCGCCTTGGCCCACATCTGGTCGGCGCTCCTCGTGCTCGTCGGCATGTTCGTTGCAGCGTCTTTCACCGCGGCACGACGCTCGAACGCGGGGACGTCCGGAGTTTGGCTGACCATCGCGTTGGCGTCGGGAATCGGTGTGGTTCTGCCACTGATGCTGCTGTCCGGAGTGGTTCCGCTGCAAGGCGTCGCTCTGGTGCCGATCGGCGGCATTGTTCTGGGTGGCGCGATGACTGCAACATCGATGGCAGCCAAACGCGGACTCGACGCCGTCGACGACCGGTACGGGGAAGTGGAAGCAGCACTGAGCCTTGGATTTTCCCAACGCGATGCGCGGTGGGAGGTAGCCCGAACCGCTGCCTCCGATGCTCTGCTGCCTGGAGTCGACCAGACACGCACCGTCGGCCTCGTGACATTGCCCGGAGCCTTTGTCGGTGTGTTGCTCGCGACGGGATCGGCCGTTCAGGCCGGTGCTGTGCAAATTCTTGTATTGGCAGGGTTGTTGTTGGCACAAACCTGCTCGGTGGCCGTGGCGTTGGAACTCGTCGCACGCGGTTTCGTCTTTCGAGGTCAAGCTGTCAGGCCTGCGCGAGTTCGTTGATCTTGTCGCTGCGAAGGACGCGGCCGGGAAGATCGGGGGTGTTTGCCGCGAGGGTGATCATTGCCCTGCCGATGTTTTCACTGGTGGTCACGCTGCTGGGCCACACCCTGCGTAAGAGTGGGTGGAGAGGCACGGAGATTTGATACGACCGTGTCGATTCGTGAATCGTCCATTTATTCGACCAGCACTCTGTTGCCGACCATCACAACGGAACGGACTGGAGATCATCCGGCCGGAATGGCCAACTGAACGCTTGACCTGCAATTATGAGTCCATTTTGATCCGACTCGCGACTAAAGTCCCTACAAACCGGCTGGACGGTCGGCTGAAAATAGTTTTATGGACGAAGGAGTTGATGAAATACACGTTCTCGGATCGGAGTCCGCCGGTCGAATGGTAGAGGCGTCGGCGATCATCGTTCTCGGTGCGCTCTGTGCAGTAGTCGCAGGTTCGGGTGTGTTCTTTGTCGTCGGATCGATTGGTGGCTTCGCCCGATTGCTCTACCTGGTTGTTCGTGGTCCGCTCAACTCTTGCTCGGTTCCGGCGTCGACTGTCGAGCTGGCGCCTTCGAGAACGTCATGTGGTCGTTGATGCTCCCGAACGTGGAGTGAAGACGATCAAGGATGTAGTTCTGACGCATGTTCCACGGTGACTTCGATCCCTGCTTCGGGAACTGTTCCACAGCACGCATGACGTACCCCGACGCCAGGTCCAGGATCGGCCGCTGGTCCATCTCTTCGCTCGCGTGCGGCACGCACTTCGAATAGCCGCGCTTGTCCATCTCCGTCAGCAGTCGGCAGACGTACATCGACGTGAGATCTGCTCGCAGAGTCCACGAGGCGTTGGTGTAGCCGACGCACATCGCGAAGTTCGGTACGTCGCTGATCATCATGCCCTTGTAGACGTAACGATCACCGAGGGTGACGGGTTCGCCGTCCACTTCGATCGACATCCCGCCGCACGCTTCCATCTTCAATCCTGTTGCAGTGACGATGATGTCAGCTTCGAGTTCGCGACCTGACGCGAGACGAATTCCGGTCTCGGTGAAAGTGTCGATGCGATCGGTCTCGATCGAGGCCTTGCCGGATCGGAGGGCTTTGAACAAATCGCCGTCCGGTACGACGCACAAGCGTTGATCCCAGGGATCGTAGGTGGGTGTGAAGTGAGGATCGAGTGGGATCTCTTCCGGGAGTTGGCGACTGATCGCGAGGTTCAGCAACCGCTTTGCACGCGCAGGACTGCGCCGGCACAGTTGGTAGAAACTCAGGTTCACTACGATGCTCTTCCATCGAGCGATGCTGTGCGCGAGTTGATTCGGCAGTACTGCGCGAATAATGTCCGATAATTTGTCGCTGGACGGCAGAGCCAGAATGTATGTCGGTGATCGCTGGAGCATCGTGACGTGGCTTGCGTCCCGTGACATCGTGGGGACCAAAGTGACTGCGGTGGCGCCGCTTCCGATCACAACGACCTTCTTGTCGGAGTAATCTAGTTCTTCGGGCCAGAACTGCGGGTGCACAACCTCGCCGGCAAACGATTCACGTCCGGGGAAGTCGGGGGTGTATCCGCCCTCGTAGCTGTAGTAACCGCTGCAGAGATAGAGGAAGTTGCAGGTCAGTGTTTCGTCTTCGTCGCCGGTCGTGACCGTGACTGACCACGTCGAGTCCGCTGACGACCATGATGCGGCCGTCACCTTCCGGTTGTACCGAATCTTCTTGTCGATCCCGTTCTCTCGCGCGGTGTCGCGCACGTACCGGAGGATCGAATCACCGTCGGCGATTGCTTTGGCATCTGTCCACGGCCGAAACGGGTAGCCGAGCGTGAACATGTCGGAATCCGATCGGATGCCAGGGTATTTGAAGAGGTCCCAGGTTCCGCCACTGTTCGCACGGGCCTCGAGGATTGCGTACGACTTGCCGGGAAGCTCGGTCTGGAGTCGATACGCAGCACCGATGCCGGACAAGCCGGCGCCGACGATCAGGACATCGAGGTGTTCGGTGCTCATCAGTTCGGACTCCGTATCGATCGTGTGGGGCCACCGGGCAGACTAAGTGTTCGATCTCCACACTACTGAACGATGCTCAGTAAGGCGAGGGTGACCATGTGATCGTCGGCGGTCGGATAGCCGCACACAGTGGTTTACCTGCGGCGTCGGTGAGGCCGAGGTCTCCGTGGAGCATGCCGGAAGCGTCGGCCTCCTCGGCGATGTGTTCGGGGATCGCGTCGAGCATCAGCTTTGCGCGCCGAAACATCTCGAACGTCTGGTCATCGGATACCGTCACCCAGGACAGGTAGATGAAGCGTCCGCGAGGTGGACCCTGGATGTATGGACCGAGTAAGTCCCAGGCACCGGACTTTCGCTCCAGACTCGCTGTCAGTTCCCATCGCACTGTCTCGGTATCTCCCGGTACGAGGTCGAGGATTTCGTGTGGCTTGCCTCGGCGCTGAACGCCGACGTGGATGTTGCTGCGCTCTTCGAAGGTTGCGGTTTCGGAACACTCACGTCCGGGCAGGCTGTGACCGGTGATGATGATCTGCATATCGACATCATGCTCTGCATAGGTCGGGAGGGGTTGGCGTGGTGAGTCGTTCGGGTAGAACCTCTGTTGCGGCCGTGGTGGCGAGCATTCTGTTGTCGGGTCTCGGGTGGGGGTCAGGTGTTGCAGTGGCGACGGCGGACGAACCGGAAGTCGCGGGCGC
This sequence comes from Rhodococcus sp. KB6, assembly GCF_001445685.1. Classification (NCBI taxonomy): domain Bacteria; kingdom Bacillati; phylum Actinomycetota; class Actinomycetes; order Mycobacteriales; family Nocardiaceae; genus Rhodococcus; species Rhodococcus sp. KB6. Next base: position 336,268 of record NZ_LNAK01000043.1, read on the forward strand.
GCTGGAGTCCTATGGCGAACTCTCGGCCGCAGTGTTTCCGGTCGGCGCCGGTGAGACGCAGCGGGTCGTCTATCGAACTCTGCGTACCGCTGACAGATGGGGAGAGTCGTCAGGGTCCGTGTTTCTGCCGGAAGGCGCCCCACCGGCGGGCGGTTGGCCCGTCATCTCCTATGCCCACGGAACTTTGGGCAGTGCGGATCAGTGTGCACCCTCGTCGACCGGATTCGGTCCGGGCGAGATCGAACCGATCGAACGCTGGTTGGAGCAGGGGTACGCGGTGGTCGCTACCGACTACTCGGGAGTTGGTACCGACGGGGTGCTGGCCTATCTCGACGGACATGCCGCCGGCGCGAATGCCGTCGACATCGTGCGGGCCGCGCACGAGTTGTACGGCAATGTGCTGAGTCCGCGGTGGATGGTCGCGGGTTTGTCCGAAGGTGGTCATGCGGCGTACTTCGCGGGACACGATGCCACCACTCGTGCGCCGGAATTGGATTTCCGTGGCTCGGTTGTCGTCGCAGGCCCCACACACATGGAAGGGCTGTTTCCGTTGGGCGGCCCGCTGTTTCCCGACATCGGTATCACCGGGCTGGTGGGATATGCGCTGTACGTCCTGGCTGGGATCGACGATCAACGACCCGAAGAGAACATTCGCGAGGTTCTCTCGCCGCAGGGGATCGAGTGGATGGAAAAGGCTCGGACACTGTGCGCCGGAGATCTCGGCCGACACATTCGAGCCGAACGAATCCAGTTGAGCTCGTTGTTTTCTCGGTCAGTATGGACGCCGCGCATGTACGACCTGTTCCGCGAGATGATGCAGGTGCCGGTCGACGGCTACGACCGTCCACTGCGCGTGGTGCAGAGCGTGTCGGACACAACGGTTCCTGTCGCCCTTACCTGGGCGCAACTGGTCGACATGCGTTCGCGGGGAACGCAGTTCGAGTATCAAGAACTCGCCGGAATCAGCCACGGTCAAACGACGGTCGCTTCGATGGACCAGACCATGGAGTTCGTCGATCGATTGATGAGGTGATGTCCTGGTGGTGTGGTTGTCCAGGGTGGCTGTTCAGCGCATACGCCGCGGACCGTAATCGTGGCCACCGTTGGCGAACCACACGATTGCCGCAATCGCGTACAGGATGCAGACCAGGAGTAGTAGGCCGCCTGCGATCCACAGCGAGATCTGACCGAGCCGTTTCACTCGATCGGACGCATACCGCGACCCGGCCACATCGCCGTCAGCCCACAGCGGATACACGTTGAAGGCGTGCGTGAAAGCGGAGAAGGAAAGCGGCCAGAAGAACAGCAGCGAGACCACTGCCCAGCCCGCATTGACGGGTGGTCGAATCGGGTGCTGAGGAACGGATTGCTGGACAGTGGGTTGATCCGGGGTGGTCGTGGGGGCTCCTGACATGAGGTGGCCCTTTCGACGCTACTGCGATGGAGCTGAAGAATCACTGAAAAACGGTGTTCGGTGATGCGATGTGGATCAGCGGCGTAAGTGTGCTGGATCAGCCGCATTGCCAGTCGTGACCGCTGGTGGTGGTTCCGGGTCATTGTTGTGCAGACGAGGGGCGTTCACGTCAGCGCAACTCGATGCCGCTCCGCGAGCATCCTGGCTACCGGCAGGACGTCCTTTGCTGCCATCTCGATACGTTCGAATACCTCGGGGTTGAGGATAGTCGTTCCGTCGAAATCACCTGAGCTGAGATAGATCCCGACCGGAGCGGTCAGCGCTTGGAAGAAAGCGAACAGTGGCCGCAGGGCATGATCCAACACGAGAGCATGGCGGTCGCTGCCACCTGTAGCGGCAAGAATCACCGGAGTGTTGGCAAGCGCGTACTGGTCGACGAGATCGAAAAAATGCTTGAACATTCCCGTGTACGAACCGCGGAACACCGGTGACGCCGCGATGACGATATCGGCGGACTCGACTGCTGCCAGCGCTTCGGCGGTCACTGAGTCGACGTGATCGCGATCCAGAGCAGATGCAAGACCTGGAATCAGATCCACGATTTCGAAAACTCGTGTGTCGATCTGCTCGAAGTCTCCCAAGGTTTCGACGATCAGGTCGACGAGGGCGCGAGTCTTGGAGGGTTTTTGGAGGTTGCCGACAACGGCAACAATTTTGAGCGGTGTGCTCATCGAAACTCCTATTTTTGGGACGACTTCAGCGATTCGATTTCCTTACGCACAACGGGGGCTACTTCGGTGCCGAGGATCTCGATCGCCCGCAGCATGTCCTTCTGTGGCACGTTGCCGAACCCCATCTGGATCATGATGCGGTCATGATGGAACAGTTCGTACTGCGCCATCGTCTTGTCGATGATTTCCTGCGGGCCGCCGAGGAAGAACGCACCCGCGGTGGTTGCCTGCGCTTCATATGCCCTGCGCGGCATGGGAACTCCGTTTCCGCGCTGATGATGATTCTGCATCCACCCGGCCTGGAAGTACGGGTACGACGTGTCGAGTGCTGTTTGCTTCGAGGTATCGACAAATCCTGGCGAAGCAATCGAGACAGCCAGTTTCTTCGGATCGTGTCCGAACTCCGCTGCAGCCCTGCGGTATAGATCGACGAACGGTTCGAACTGTTGGTAACTTCCACCGATGATGGCCAGTGAGAGGGGCAGGCCCAGTTTCGCGGCACGGACGACAGAGGCCGGAGTACCTCCGACTGCGATCCACACCGGAATCTGACGGTCCGGGCGGGGCGTCACGTCACCGTCGATCAGTGGTGGGCGAAGTTGTCCTTCCCAGTTGATCGGGTTTTCGTCGCGCAGTTTCAGTAGTAGATCAAGCTTTTCGGCGAAGAGTTCGTTGTACTGGGACAAGTCGTACCCGAAGAGCGGAAATGACTCCGTGTACGAACCTCGGCCGGCAATGATCTCGGCACGGCCTTCGGAAAGCAGGTCGACTGTCGCGAACTGTTGGAACACACGTACGGGATCGTCGGAACTGAGTACGGTTACGGCGCTGGACAGCTTGATGTTGTCGGTAGCCTGAGCCATTGCCGCGAGCACAACGGCAGGGGCTGAGACTGCGAAGTCGGTGCGATGGTGCTCGCCGACGCCGAAGACATCGAGTCCAACCTGATCGGCAACGGTTGCCTGCTCCACCAAATGACGAAGGTGGACACCGGGATTCATCATCGCGCCGGTGGTGGGATCTGGGGTGAGTTCACCGAAATGGTAGACGCCCAATTCGAAAAGCCATGTTGTTTCTCGCTATCTGTTCGTGGGGGTGATGGAAAGCTGTTCTACGTGCGCATCGCATGCGCCGCCTTGATTCGTGTGATGTGTGGCAAGTCGGGAGAAGAAGCGTTCGAGCACCGGAAGCTCCTCGGTTTCAATGAGATCGGAGAAGTATTCGGCGATCCCTCGCGTGTGTATGGCGGACGCTTTTCGAAGCGTCTTCTTGCCCGCAGGCGTCATTGACACCGTCACGACGCGTCGATCGTTTTCCGGGCGAACGCGCTCTGCCAGTCCTGCCTCGACCAATCGATCGACGACGCGCGTCACGCCACTGGTGGTGACCAGGACCAGTTCGGCCAGATCGCCCATTCGGATCGTGTTTCCCGGAGCTTCGTGCAGTCGGAGCAGAACGTCGTACTGGCCAAGGGTGAGCCCGGTGGTGGTTCGAAGATCCGCCTCCATCTTGCCGAGGATGACGCTGTGGGAGACGACGAGGTCGCGCCACACACGACCACGTACGTGTTCATCAGTTGTCATCGGTGACGCCCTCCATTTATTTGCGACCGCAAGTATTGCTTACTCAAATAATACGCGTGTGACGGTCGAACTATTCCTTGCTCTTATTTGCGCTGGTAGCGAGGTATTGACTCGAACGCATGTTCGAGTATAATTTGGGGAGGGGATCGGGGGATTCAATGAGTGTCTTGTTGTCGGACGTGGTGTCTGGTTCTGCGGTGGGGTTACGCGGACGCCTGTGGCAGTTGACTGCTGCCGAGTTGCGCGCTGCTGCGGTGTCGGCGAGTGCGGAGATTCTGCGCCTGGAAGCCGTTCGAGTGGCGGTGGTGGACGAGTTGTCGTTGCGCCCGGATGATCAGGTGATCGCGAGCCGCGGTGTGGGGTCCTGGTTGGCGGCGAACACGATGCTGCAGGTTCGGGACGGGAAGAAGATCGCCGCATTGGGTGCGGCTTTGCGGCCGTTTCCGGCGGTGGCGGCTCGGTTCGATTGCGGGGACTGCTCCTTCGAGCATGCCGTGTTGATCGTGGCGTTCTGCGAGTCACCACCGAAGGGCATGCCGGAGGAGGCATTACCGAAGTGTATCGATTTGTTGTTGGCTGCTGCGTCGGGTGTGGAGGCGACGACGACGAAGGTGCGGAACGTGATCGCGACGTTGGAGCGGTTGTTCGAATCGGATGAGATCCCGCCCGCCGAGGATGTCGATCTCAATGAGTTGCGGATCGCGTCGACGCTCAATGGCCGGGTGGTGGTGCGCGGCGATTTCGACGCCCTGACCGGTGAAATGCTGCTGTCGGCATTGTCGAATCTGACGATGCCCACCCCGGCACCGGATGGAACCCCGGATTCTCGGTCGACGGCGAAGCGCACGGCGGACGGGTTCGCCGAACTGATCCGCCGTTACCTGGACTGCGCGAAAACCGGTACCGATGGTGGTCAGCGTCCGCACGTGAATGTGCACATCAATGCTCGGGATCTGGCGGAGCATCGGGACTGCGCCGCAACACCCTCCACTGCTGATGACGGAATGGCTGTGTCGGATCTTGATGTCGGGCACATGCCCTGGCTCGGGCCACTGTCCGTGTCACAGACCCGACTTCTCGGCTGCGACTGCTTCCTCTCCACCGTTCTGCTCGACGATCACGGCGCACCGCTCGATGCGCAACCAGGAAAGAGGTTGGTCAACGCCGAACAACGCGTCGCGTTGATCGCCCGAGACAAGGGCTGCGCCTTCCCGGGCTGCACGTGCGTGCCGGCGTGGACTGATGCGCACCATATCCGGCACTGGGCGAACGGTGGCCCGACGGTGATGAACAACCTGGTCCTGCTGTGCCGTTCACACCACCGGCTGATGCACCGAAAATCAGGGTTCGTCGGGAAATGGGAAATCCGAATCGGAGTCGACAACAAACCCTGGTTCATCCCGCCGCCCTCGATCGACCCCGGACAGCAACCCAGGCCGGCGAACACCACCTTCAAAACCTGAGAGGTCAAACCTCTTTGGCGACAACAGAACACGGACCGAGCACCGCATCGAAGGGATCCTCCGATGCGGTGCCAACCGGCCGTGGAGGAGTCGAATCAGTGCTTCGAGCGCTTGTGGCGGTACATCTCCGCATCGGCCGTATCCCAAGTCTCGGAAAGGCTTTGGGTCATGGAAAAGTCGGCTCGACCGATCGAACAACAGACGTCGGCATTCCGGAACGCCTTCTCCAAACACTCGAGCAGGTAGTCGACGGCGCGCGGCTGTGTATCGGGCAGAGCGATTCCGAACTCGTCTCCGCCCAACCGTGAAACCACCGCACCAGGGTGCGCGCATGCTGCCAAGATCTTGCCGGCCCTTTGAACGTATTCGTCGCCCGCGGCGTGGCCGAGTTCGTCGTTGATGGTCTTCATGCCGTCCAGATCGACGATGATGATAGCTCCCGGATCGGCGAATTGGCGGTACCGAGTTTGCTCGGCCTCGAGGATGCGATTCCACCCGCGCCGATTGAGAAGACCTGTCAACGGGTCGGTCTCGGCATCGAGTTGCGCAGTTTCGGCCAGTCGGACTGACTGCGCGCGCTGATAGTCGACATCGAGAATGGTTCCGAGAAGTCGGCACAGGAGATTGAGGAGGGCTAGGTTGTCCTCGAGCGCGGAGTCGCCCGCACTCGGGTCGGCGCCACACAGAGTGCCGAAGAGACTGCCGTCGTTGTGGAGGATTGGGATGCTGACGTATGCGCCAATGCCTTCCCATCTGCCATCACGGGACAGTGCGCGCACGAGCGCGCGATTCGATGAGACTGGCGGCGCATTTCCGAGTACCACCTCGCTGCACATGGTGTTTGGCCAAGCCCGGGTCTCGCCGACTTCGATGTGAAGTGGGTTGGGTGAGACGGTGAGAAAGATTTGATTGGACCCGTCGAACCGCGTGATCGACCACAGTGCCAGCGGAAGATATTCGTCGAGGTAGGACACGACCGAGCGACTTGCGTCGTCGAAATTCGTCAGAGGTGGCAAGAGTGGCAACATCGGGATGGTGCGCGTCTGGCCGTGCGGCATTTTGACCTCCTGATCGACCCTAGGATTCTGTCGATGTTCAGGCTCTTGGTCCCGCGTGCGACAAATCTTCCACGAACAGTCTGCCTCGAGAATCCTCGCGATTGCTGAAAGTGTGCTGTGATTCTTCCGACCGCGGGGCCGTGGATTCTTTGGTGGCCAGCTAATCTTCCGGTATGGAGCTGGCGCGTGGAGCGAACACAGTCGTTGAGGGAACTTCGCTGAAGGTGGCGGTGAACGGTAGCGCCCCGGGCACGGTAGACCTGATGGTGTTCCAGCTCGACGAACGGAACAAAGTACGGGACGACGCAGATTTTGTCTTCTTCAATCAGCCGGTCTCACCCGAAGGCGCGGTGCGCTTGGAGTCCGGCGGCGTCATCGAAATCGACATTGCGAGGTTGCCCGCTGACATCCATCAGCTGAGTGTTGCCGTGGCACTTGATGCGGCGGCAAACGGAACCCTGTCTGCTGTCGGGGGCCTTGGGGTCGTGGTGGAGCAGGTTGGTTCCACCGCCATCGTGGCTCAGGCTTTGGGGTTGACGAGTGAGAGAGCAGCGGTTCTCGTCGAGATCTATCGCCGCGGCACGGGCTGGAAGCTGCGAAACGTGTCAGCTGGCTGGGACAGCGGATTGGCGGACCTGGTAACAGCATTCGGCGTTTCGGTCGGCGAGGAACCGCCGGCTCGACCCGCCGGCTCTGCTGAATCGACAGGCGGTATCCGGACCGTGCCCGACGAAGCCAAACTCTCCATGGTGAAGCGGGAGAAGCTGGACCTCCGAAAGCGCGAAGTGGCCAAGGTCCTGCTGACCAAGGGTGGCAACGGAATTCGGGCACGGGTGGTCCTGGTGATCGACAAAACCGGAAGTATGGCCAAGCAGTACCGCACCAGAGTGGTGCATCGTGTTGTCGAACGCATGATTCCCGTTGCGATCCAACTCGATGACGACGGCAAGCTGGAGCCGTACTTGTATGCAGTCAGCTTCGTCAAACTTCCCGAGATCTCTGTCCATGACGCGGAAGAGTGGTCGGATACCTACCTGCACTTGCGCGGCTCGCACGGCGGATTCAACTACGACAAGATCGGCGCCGCAAATCGTGAAGTGCCGATCATGACTGAGATTCTTTCCGGCCTGACACGTGGTTCCGCGCCGACGCTCGTCCTGTTCTTCACCGACGGAGGCTTCAGCGAGCGCAAGGAAATCACGAAATTGATGCGCGAAGCGTCTGGGCTCCCGGCCTTTTGGCAGTTCGTCGGAATCGGCAAGGCCAACTACGGAGTGCTGGAGAAGCTCGACGACCTCGACGGCAGGGTGGTCGACAATGCCGGATTCTTCGCGCTGGACGACATCGACACCGTCGACGACGCCCAGTTGTACACCCGTTTGCTGAGTGAATTCCCGGATTGGCACAAGGCAGCTGTAGCCGCGGGCATCACAACGCCGTGATTTAGCTGGTCGAAACCAACTGCGGTGCATTCTCTTTCAAGAATTCGTCGATGTGCGCCCAGGTGGAGTCTCTCGCGGTGGGGCCGGCAACGAGCCCGAGGTGACTTCCCGGCGCCTTCTCGAACCGGACCGACGGCGCGCCGGTGAGGACCGACGTGATTGCTTCCACCGAAGCGATGGGTGCAATCACGTCAGTGGTGCCGCCGATCGCGAGAACGGGAACGCTCAGAGCTGACAGTTTGATCTCGCGTCCGGCAAGCGTGACGGCGTCGTTGTAGAGATTGTTGCCGAGCATGAGTTGTTCGCAGATCTGCTGAAAAGCCTTGCCAGGGTATCCAGGCATGGCTGCCATGAACTTGTCTATCGATTCCATGCGAGCCAGTGTCTCGGTGTTGTGGAGGTTGCGCATGATGAACCATGGCTTGAGAACTTCGCGCTGCAACGCCGTCACCTTGTAACTCGCCTGAACGAGTGGAGCAGGTAGTCCGCCGACAAGATTGGTCGCGGACGTGAGTGGGGTGTCGCCCGTGTATTTGCCGATCAGCCTCAAGGGGCTGATAGCGGGAATCTTCGTGTAATCGATTGGCGTTCCGATTGCCGTGATCGATGCGATCGGCAGGTCGGAGTGAGCGGAGCCCGTGAGCAGAGACATGGTCCCGCCGAGGCTCCACCCGATCAGCGAAACCGGTGCGCCGTCGTGTAGATCCGAGATCGTACGGATCGCTTCGGGGATGATGTCGTCGACCCAGGCCTCGAAACCCATCCCGCGGTCGGAGTACCGCATGGTCCCGTAGTCGAGGAGGTAGGGCGTGTTCGCCCCATCCAGTAGGTGCGCGGCGAGGCTTTGGCCCGCACGAAGGTCGTAACAGTCGGCTGAAACCGCGAGGGGCGGTACGAGGAGAACCGGATTACCTCTTGGCCTCCACAATGCGCCGAAGCGATACAGATCGCGGTGTGGACCTTCGCTGATCAGTACGGACGGGGTGCGTTCGGTCTTCTCGACACCGTCGCCGAAGGAGAGTCCCCATGCATTGCGTGCTGCGGTGTCCAGCGTCGGACGCCACGTCGCGATCAAACCACTGATATCGAGCACTGGTTCCCCTCGGAGTCGAATCGGCGGACGGCCGAGTCAGCCGCGCTCGGTGTATGTTACCTGCCTTCACATACATCGATCTCGGGGGTGTAAAAACCCAGCTCGGCAACGGAGCCACCGTGCCGAGCTGGGCTGATCGGGGTGATATGGCAGTGATCGGGTGGGGACGATCAGGCGGGGACGATCAAGCCGGTCGAGGCTGTGGCCGTCGCGTATCGCTGTGCAACGTCTTCCCAGTTGATGACGTTCCAGTAGGCCTTCACGTAGTCGGCCTTGACGTTCTTGTACTGCAGGTAGAAAGCGTGCTCCCACATGTCGAGCATGAGCAATGGAACGATACCGATGCTGATGTTGCCTTGCTGGTCGGTGAGCTGCTCGATGACCAGGCGCTGCCCGACCGTGTCGTAGGCCAGTACCGCCCAGCCGGACCCCTGCAAAGTGGTTGCTACAGCGGAGAAGTGGTTGACGAATGCGTCGAAGGTGCCGAAGTGCTCGTCGATTGCGGCTGCCAACTCGCCCTCTGGCCGCTCACCGCCGTTGGGGGAGAGGTTCTTCCAGAAGATGGAGTGATTGGTGTGGCCGCCGAGGTGGAAGGCGAGGTTCTTGCTGAGCAGCGGCGCCTTCGCGGTGATCGTGCCGTCTTCGCGCGCAGCAGCCAACTGCTCGATTGCGCTGTTGGCGCCCGCCACGTACGTGGCGTGGTGCTTGCTGTGGTGCAGTTCCATGATCTCGCCGGAGATGTGCGGTTCGAGAGCGGCGTAGTCGTAATCCAGTTCGGGGAGAACGTATTCAGTCATGTGACATGCCTTCCTTTGAGGAAATGTTGTGAGTCGAGAGATTTCGATAGGTTCGATTGTGATAGACGAGCGGCGCTGACATGTGCTGCGGATCGATGACGTCGACGACGCGTGCAGTGACGATCACTGCGGCGCCACATGTAGTGGCATTCAAGGGAACCGCACGCAGGGCGTGGCCTGTCCCATGTAGGAACGGTTCACCCGTCGAGAGAAACGACCAGGGCATATCGTCTCCGAAGCGCACAGCGCCGCGGGTTGCGAACGTGGAAGCCAGTCGTTCGTTCGCCGAATTTGCCAGGTGAACAACAAAACTGCGGGCGGAAGCGATGACGCTCGCAGAGCCTCGCAACGACTGTAGTGAAAACGCCAGAACTGCAGGATCGGCGCTGATCGAGATCACCGACGATGACGTGATGCCGGCCGGGCCGTCATCGCCCGTTGCGGTGATGATCGAGACGCCGGCGGGATGGTTCCGGAACGCCTCGACGAAGGAGTTTCGGATGGACGGCTCCGCATCAACAGAGTCGCCCGAAACAGATTGGGTGCCAACCAGTTTTGTGGTCACTCCTCGCCCCTCTTCTGTCTCGGGTTTTGCTGCCGTTGCACTGTCTTGTGCAATACCGACGTTAAAACCTCGAGTGCAGTTGAGGTCAAGATGCTGTGGCGGACCTCACCGTCCGAGCTTGGCTGCCAGGCGTTCCATGTATCCGACAACCTCTTCGGGGCTCTTGTCCGGAGTGCCGAACATTGCTTCGGTGACACCGATGTCTTCCCAGTGGGCGAGCTTCTCCGAATCGGGTTTGCCTGCCAGGACGGTTATTTCAGGCTCGCCGACTCTACCTGCTTCGGCCCAGATCTTTCGGAGCAGTTCCACGTTTCCGTCGATCTCCTGCTCGATGGGTGTGGTGATCCACCCGTCGGCAGACTTTGCGATCCACTTGAAAGTCTTCTCGTTGCCGCCGCCGCCCAAGAGGATGGGAGGACGGGGCTTCTGAACTGGTTTGGGCCACGCCCAGCTGGGTCCGTACTTCACGAATTGGCCGTCGTACGACGCTTCTTCCTTCGACCACAGTTCGCCCATGGCTTCGAGATACTCGCGGAGTGCGGTCCGGCGTTTGTTGGGCGGTACGCCGTGGTCGGCGAGTTCCTCTGCATTCCAGCCGAATCCGACGCCGAAGACCACGCGTCCGCCGGAAAGATGGTCCAGCGATGCGATGGTTTTCGCGAGAGTGATCGGATCGTGTTCGAGGGGGAGGGCCACGGAGGTGCCCAATCGGATGGTGTTCGTGACCGACGCGGCGGTGCCGAGGGCAACCCAGGGGTCGAGTGTGCGCATGTAACGGTCGTCGGGCAATTCGGCCGACTGGGTTCCGGGGTGATCGGAATCCCTCGAGACGGGGATGTGAGTGTGCTCCGGAACGTAAAAGGCGTCGAATCCATTCGCCTCCGCAGCCTTTGCTGCATCGGCAGGGCGGATGCCGCGATCACTGGTGAACAGGCTGAGTCCGTAGCGCACTGGTTCTCCTTCGATGGTCCGTCGAAAAACTGTAACCTGTTGCATCTTCGTTCGGATAGGTTTCCAGCCCAGTAAATCGATTGCCGACGTGACCGGGGACGTGGTGAACTCGGGCGGACTTGTTGTGGGTCGAGAAGTGGATGCAGTAGAGGTGGATGCAGTAGTGATGGATGCAGCGGAGATGAATCGGTTGTCGTGGAATGCGGCGACCGTCGCTCACAACAGTCGCAAAGGAGACCAGGCACAGTTCTTTCGCAACGGCGGGTCGACCTTGTATCCGGAAGAACTGGCGCTGCTCGGCGAGATCGACGGCTCCTCGATTCTTCATCTGCAGTGCAATTCCGGTCAGGATTCGTTGAGTTTGGCCGCTCTCGGTGCCGCGGTGACCGGCGTCGACATCGCGGATTCCGCGATCGACTTCGCCCGAACCTTGTCCGCGGAATCCGGAATTGCCGCCGATTTCGAGCGTGCCGATGTATCTGCGTGGCTCCGCGCTGCTGCCGCTGGCCAGAGAAAGTTCGACCGAGTCTTTTCTTCGTACGGAACGGTGATCTGGTTACCCGATCTCGACGAGTGGGCCGAGGGGATTGCCGGTGTTCTCGCGCCGAACGGTCGATTCGTTCTGGTGGAGTTTCATCCGTTTGCCATGTGTTTCGACGAGAAGTGGTCGCTGACATACCCGTACGGAGGCGGGACTCCCGTGACCGAACCCCGTGGCGTGGGCGACTACGTGGCAGATTCGGCCGATCTCATCTTGCCAGGCGCTGAGGGAAACGGAGTCGAGAACTTCGAAAATCCTTTCCCCTCATGTGAATTCAACTGGTCCATTTCCGAGGTGCTAGGAGCTTTGCGGCGCGCCGGATTGACGCTCGAGTCCTTCGACGAGTACCCGTACGCCAACGGTTGGCAAGGATTCGAGGAGATGGCTGAACTCGGCGGCAAGCGTTGGGGAGTCCCGGCCGGACGACCCGAGATCCCGCTCATGTATTCGCTGTCGGTTCGCTTGGCCGACTGACGCCTATTTCCCCCGCATTTGCGGGTAATTGCAGACACAGGTAGTAATTACCCCCATGCCCTCGACGCCACTGACACGACGCATCGCCGTCGACCTGTGCCGTCTTGGTGCCAACTGCTGTTGCTGTTGATTCCTTCCGACTCTCCTGAGTGAGAATGGCGCCGCTCTGTGCGCCTTCGCCCCTGCATATGCGCCCGTTGCTGCATGTGTGCCGGAATTTTCCGTACGTCGAGGAAGAACAGCGATGTCGACTCCTGTCGAAGCAATAGAACCAACATCAGTCACGGAACCGAACCGTGAGCCGCGTCGGCCGTGGACTTCGAGTGCGACCACTGTCGGACTGCCGGTGCTTTCCGTGATCGCATTCTTGGCCCTGTGGCAGGTCGCTGCCGCGAGCGGCACCTGGAGTGAGACCTTCGTGCCGTTCCCGAGCACGGTCTGGCATGCCTTCGTCAACACGATGACCACGCACGACGGAGTGCGCGGCTACCAGGGTTACCTGCTCTGGGAGCACCTCTACATGACGCTGCGACGGGTGCTGGTCGGTGTGATCATCGGCGTCGGATTGGGCGTGATCCTCGGTTTGGCCATGGGATCGGTGACATGGCTGCGGAGCCTGCTCGAACCGTGGTTGACGTTCCTGCGCGCACTGCCGCCCCTGGCGTATTTCTTCCTGCTGGTGATCTGGCTGGGAATCGACGAGGCGCCGAAGATTACATTGCTGGCGCTCGCTGCTCTTCCGCCGGCAGCGGTGGCCACCACAGCTGCTGTGGTCGCGGCGCCGGTCGGACTGGTCGAAGCGGCGAGGGCCCTGGGAGCCTCACGGGCGCAAGTGATCCGGGACGTCGTCGTCCCGTCGGCCTTACCGGAAACTTTCACGGGCATTCGGTTGTCGGTAGGTATGGCGTACTCGTCGGTGGTCGCGGCCGAACTGTTCAACGGCATCCCCGGAATCGGCGGAATGGTCAAGGATGCAAGCAATTACAACAACACACCGGTCGTGCTGGTGGGGATCTTTGCCATCGGATTCTCCGGCCTGATCATCGACGGACTGCTGCGGGCTGCAGAGCGCCGCGCCGTTCCCTGGAGGGGAAAAGTATGACTGACAATCAGAAACACGCCAGCAGCAATCTGAAGCGCAGCAGTAATTCGACGCCCAATGAAGGAAGGGCTGCCCGGACGGCGTTCACGGTGCTGATCGGCGTCCTTGCCCTTGTTCTCGGTGCGTGCTCGGTGGATCATTCGGGCCAGGATTCGTCCAAGGAAACAATCCGTATCGCTTACCAGTCGTTCCCGAGCGGCGACTTGATAGTCAAGAACAATCGCTGGCTCGAAGACGCACTGCCCGAGTACAACGTGAAGTGGACGAAGTTCGATTCGGGAGCCGACATCAACACCGCCTTCATCGCCGGTGAAATCGATTTCGGCGCAATCGGTTCGAGTCCGGTTGCTCGTGGCCTCTCGGCGCCGCTGAACATTCCGTATCAGGTCGCGTTTGTTCTGGACGTGGCCGGCGACAACGAAGCCCTGGTGGCGCGCAACGCAACCGGAATCAAGACCGTCGCAGATCTGCGCGGCAAGAAAGTGGCCACGGCATTCGCCTCGACCGCGCACTACAGTCTGCTGGCAGCGCTGAACCAGGCCGGACTCAGTGCCGACGACGTCCAATTGGTGGATCTCCAGCCGCAAGCATCCCTCGCAGCCTGGCAGCGCGGTGACATCGATGCCGTCTACACCTGGCTGCCCACGCTCGACGAACTCCGTAAGGACGGAACACAGTTGATCGCCAGCCGTGAGCTCGCGACAGCAGGAAAGCCGACACTCGATCTTGGTGTGGTGTCGACTGCGTTTGCCAAGGATCACCCCGAGATCGTCGACACCTGGCGCCAGGTTCAGGCCCGCGCGCTCACGACGATCGCCACTGATCCGAACGCGGCAGCGGAAGCTGTTGCCGCACAATTAGGCGCCTCGAAGGAAGACGCGGCAGCGCAGTTGAAACAGGGTGTGTTCCTCACTCCGGAGCAGATCTCCTCGCCGGAATGGTTGGGCACCGAGGGCGCTCCCGGGAATCTGGCAGTGAACCTGCAGAGTGCAGCGCAATTCCTGGCCGAGCAGAAGCAGATCGACAGTGTGCCTGACCTGACGGTCTTTCAGAGTGCTCTCTATGTGAAGGGGCTTCCCGATGTCCTTGACCAGTAGCGTGACCGCGCAGCAGGCCTCGGGTGGATTCGCCCCCGACCGCCCGGGCGCGATCCGAATCGACACCGTCTCACACAGGTACGGCCACGGTCGAGAGTCCGTCACGGCACTCGGGCCCGTATCGATCGACGTCACACCTGGTGAGTTTCTGGTTCTCGTCGGAGCGTCGGGTTGCGGCAAGAGCACATTGCTGCGGCTGATCGCGGGTTTCGAAAGTCCTTCCAGTGGAACGGTTCAGGTCTCCGGATCCGACCCGATTCCCGGGTCGAGTGCGGGAGTGGTGTTTCAGCAGCCACGGCTCTTTCCGTGGAAATCGGTGGGCGGCAACATCGATCTGGCACTCAAATACGCCGGCGTTGCGAAGAGCGAACGCGGGCAAAGGCGTGACGAGCTTCTCGACCGCGTCGGTCTGGTCGGCACTGCGGACCGGCGTATCTGGGAAATCTCCGGCGGGCAGCAGCAGCGGGTGGCAATTGCTCGTGCCTTGGCGGCCGAAACGTCGTTGCTCCTGTTGGACGAACCCTTTGCCGCGCTGGACGCCCTCACTCGCGAGCGTCTGCAGGAGGACCTGCGCAGTGTCAGTGCCGAATCGGGGCGAACAAGTGTCTTCGTCACTCACAGTGCCGACGAGGCGGCCTTTCTCGGCTCCCGCGTCGTAGTTCTGACAAGCCGACCGGGCAAGGTCGCGCTCGACCTGAAAATCGATCTGCCACGAACCGGCGTCGATCCCGACGATCTCCGAGGCTCACCCGAATACGCGGCATTCCGAGCCGAAGTCGGCCATGCGGTCAAGGTTGCAGCTGCAGCGTAGGTACCCTGCGCGTCGACTACCAGGTGGCCGCGTCGATAATAGGAAGGAGAACGTGCAGGACACGACGAACAAGGAGTGGTCATGGCAACTGAGGTGGAGTCCGGTGACCTCGTGCAGGCAGCCGGCCATGCGGGTCCGTGGACGGTGGTCGAAGTTCGCCAGGGGATGGCGCTGCTCGAACACAGTGACGGGCACAGGTTGTCGCGTCGAACGACGACGTTGACCGTCGTCCGCAAGGGCTCGGGCAAGAAGGCAACGGCCGTCGAAGACGGGAAGGACGAAAACGGATCGCCAACTCTGTTCGACTGAAACCGCAGCTCGACTGAAACCGCAGCTCGACTGATCTTCCGTCAGTTCGAGACGGCGTCAGCTGGAGAAAATGTCGTCTACGCGTTTGTCGAAGTATTCGGCGATTCGGAACGCCAGTGACAGACGCGGGTCGAAGTGTCCCTTCTCGATCGAGATGACGGTCTGGCGTGTGATGCCGAGCGCGTCGGCGCACGCTTGCTGTGACAGTCCGGCTGCCGTACGAAGTTCTTGAAGGTTGTTGCGCATCAGATCTTGTCAGATCTCGATTGTGGGGTGCGGTCCCTCGACACTGCCCAGTACCGGATTCCGAAGTCGGCCAGCCCGAGGGCTGTAAACATTACGAGCGGCAGTTCGGGAGCGCCGAAGACATTGTGCGCGATCAGCGCGATCCCCATGGCAGTGATCAAGTCGGTGAACGCGCCGAAGCCGGCCTTGCGACTCCATTCTGTTTCGACGGTGTCCTCGGGGTAGGCGGGGGCCTTGTCGTTCTCCGATGGAAAAAGGGCCCACGCCGACCCGATACAAGCCGGTGCCAGGACGATTGCGAAGACGATGAAGGCCAACGTCTTCCGATCATCGGCGGTCAATGCTGCAAAAAAGCTGAAGGCTAGCGTTGCTGCGACGCCGATACCGATGATCAGGCTCCACCGTGCCGTGGTGCTCATGAAGCCTCCCAGGTGTAAGAGTTCTTTGACATGCCTGAGCGTAGGTCTACGTGCGCTGGATGTCAAAGAACTCTTACATCGCGCTGAGGGTCAAGCGACCCCGAAAGGCGCTGCGTATGAAAACTTCCCCGTCTGATCGGGGCGGTGCGTGGTGAGGGTCCTGATCTGAAAGTGCTCGCCCCACTCGGCTTCCGGAGACTCGATCCCGGCGTCCGTGCTGGTGACGAACCCGAACTGCGGGTAGTACTCGGTGCTGCCCAGGAGGGCGAGCAGTGGCACGTCCAGAGCGTCGGACGCACCGATCACCGCGTGCATCAGCGCCGAACCGACGCCGCTGCGTTGGTTGTCCGGTGTGACTGCCAACGGGCCGAGGCCAACCGCCTCAACGGGACCGACCCATCCGCGTGTTCCGATTACGAAACCAACGATCTCATCACCGGCGACGGCGACAAGGGACAACTTCGGTAAGTAGTCGTTCGAGGCGAAGAGCTGACGTGTCAGTTCGATCTCGTAGGGAGACTCGCCGGGCGGCGCTTGGTCGGCAAACGCCGCCCCGAGCAGTGAATAGATTGCGTCACGGTCGGAAGAAGTTTCGCGGCGGATGTACATGGCCACGAAACTACCCGCTTCATCTCCGATCGTGCTCCTCGTTTTCGGCCTGACGTGCCACTCGCTTTTCGTAGTCCGCACGCCCGTTCGGATCTACCGATGTCAGCGCGCGGCGATCGTCGATCACCCGGCGTCCGATGTTTATCATCCATTCGGGTACTACAGCGTCGATGAGGTCCCAGCACGCAAGGTAACGCGGAACAGTAGTTTCGGCTCGCCGGTGCGCGACCGTGTCGACGACAGCTTTGGCCACGACCTCGGGTTCAACCGTCGGCATGCCCTTTCCGAGTGGCACACCGGAGGAGAGCCCGGTGCGCACCGCGCTGGGCAGGATGGCGCTGACGCTGACGCCGGAATCTGCGAATTCGACACGAGCAGAGGCGGAAAGGCCCACCGCACCGAACTTGCTTGCGTTGTACACGGCCATTCCTGGCACCGGTAGCTTGCCTGCCATGGATGCGATGTTGACGACGTGGCCGCGTCGCCGATCCACCATGCCGGGCAGCACGGTGCGCATCCCGTGAATCGGGCCCCAGACATTGACGTCGAGGGTTACTCGACTGGTGGCGTCGGACTCGTCGAGGAAGCTGCCGAGCGGCATCACGCCCGCATTGTTGACCAGAATGTCGATGTGACCGAATTCGCCGATCACTGTGGAGACGAACACATCCCAGGATTCGCGTGAGGTGACGTCCAGAGCGTGCCCGCGGGCCCGTGCGCCGATGGATGTGGCGGTGTCGACGGCCGTCTCCTCGTCGAGGTCGCCGACGCAGACGAGTGCGCCGCGAGCTGCGAACAACTCCGCTGTGGCCCGGCCGATTCCGCGGCCACCTCCGGAGATGACGACGACTGCTCCGTCGAGATCGATCGGCGGGTAGGTGGTGCCGAAAAGGCTCATGTGGTGTACTCCGGTTCGGGGGTGGTGGTGGGCTCAGCGGGGGTGTCGTCTGACGCAGGGTTGTCGGACAGCGTGTGGTTGTAGGCGTATGGATCGAAGGCCCGTAGCCGTCGACGCATGGCTCCTGACGACCACGGCCAGTTGAAGCTGTTGCGGCCGTTGACGTCGAAGAAATAGCTTTCGCAACCACCGGCGTTGTAGACCGTGGTACCCAATGCCTCCTGAACTTGAGAGTTGAAGGCCGCCTGTACTTCCGGGCGCACGTCGATGGTTTTCCAGCCGTGCCGACGAGCGTGGCCGATCGCCTGTGCCACATAGTTCAGTTGGGCTTCCAGAATCATGAAGGCCGACGTGTGTCCGGTGCCGAGGCTCGGGCCCAGCAGAATGAACGCGTTGGGGAATCCGCTGACGGCGGAACCGAAGTACGCCCGCGGGCTTCCCTGCCAATGATCGTCGAGTGATCGACCTTCTCCGTCGAATACCTTTGATGCAATGGGCATGTCGAGGATGTGGAAGCCCGTTCCGAAGATGATCGCGTCCACTTCCGATTCCACTCCGTCGGCTCCGATCACGGTGTTGCCGTGGATCTCTTCGACTGCGTTGGCATGGACGGTCACGTTGGGTCTGCCGAGGGCCGGGTAGTACGAGTTCGACATGAGTAGTCGCTTGCAACCGAGGGTGTAGTCGGGAGTCAGCGCCTTGCGTAGCTTCGGATCGCGCACCTGCAAGCGCAATTGGGCCGACCCGAGTTTCTGCACGATACGCAGGATCCACGGATTGCGGAACCCCAATCCAAGCGCTTCCATGATTCCGTATTCGATGCTGCGTAGAGCCTTGTGCGCTCCCGGTACGAATCGCATGACGGACCTTTCGATCCGCGGTACGTAGTGATCGGGTTTGGGAAGGACCCATTGAGCGGTGCGTTGGTAAAGGTGAAGGGCGGACACGTCGGAGACGATGCGCGGCACGAATTGGACTGCGGAAGCGCCGGTACCTACGACGGCGACGCGCTTTCCGGTCAAGTCGTAGTCGTGATTCCACTGCGAGGAATGAAACACCTCGCCCTCGAACGTTTCCAGCCCGGGGATCGCCGGCGTCAAGGGTTCGTTCCACGGGCCGGCGGCGGCTATCACGAAACGAGCAGTGAGTTCACCGCTGGAAGTTGTTATCTTCCAAAGTGATTGCGATGCGTCCCACTGTGCGGAGAGCATTTCGACCCCGAAGCGAACGTGCTTGTCGACCCCGTGGCGGACGGCCGTGTCCTCGATGTACTCGCGGATCTCCGGCTGCTCCGCGAACAGTCGGGTCCAATCCGGATTGGCGGCAAAGGAATACGAGTACAGGCCGGACGGAACGTCGCAGGCACAACCGGGATAGGTGTTGGCGCGCCAGGTGCCGCCGAGGGAGTCCGCTTTCTCGAGCAGGACAAAATTGTCGATCCCGAGGCGCTGCAGGTGAATTGCGGCACCGATCCCGGAGATCCCGCCACCGATGATCACGACCTCGAAGTGGTCAGTTCTGTTGTTCACTGAGTCTGCGCTTTCACTGGTGGGACGGGGTGGAGTGGAACGGGCGCGCATCGAGTTCGCGTTTCACGCTCGCACGTGTTGTACGTAGGGATGATTCGAAGGTGGCGAGCCGCCGTCGGCCGTCCATGAAGTTGGCGCCCATGACGGCGAGATCGTCGTCGGTGGCGTCTATGCGCAAGACCCTGGTTCCCGCAGCGCGCACCAGTTCGATTTCCCGGTCGAGGCCCTTGGACATGGAGTTCCGCAGGGCGCCGCGTTCGATACGGGCGGCGCCGCGCGCCGGCTTCAGTGTTCGAGATGCCATGGGCGCCAGTACAACCAGCTCGTCGAGTTCGAGGGGGAGCAGGAGGTCTACCGATGCCGTGGACGCCGCGCCGCCGTCGATGTACCTGACGCCGTCGATGGTGACAGGTGGGAACCAGCCGGGAATCGCCCAAGACGCTCGAAGCGCTTCACCGACTGTCGCTTTCGGAGCCCCCTGTGCCCCGAACGCGACCCGTCGCCCGGTTCTGTAGTCCATGGATACCATGTACGCGCACGGATGTGGGAGCCACGAATCGCCAGGGGCAAGAGATTCGGCGAGCGTGGTGAGCCAGGACGGGTCGCCGCCACCACGCGGTGCGATACCGCTCATCCGGCTCAGAACGGGAAGATCTCGACGTGTCACCAGTCGTGGATTGCCGATCCCCAAACTCGGAAGTGGCGGGATTCTTCCGGGCGCCGATGCTGTGTGGGCGAGGAGTTCGGGACGTGCGGCGGGCTCTCCGAGTTGCATGGCTACCAACTCGTCGACGCCGACTCCGCTGCCGAGCATTGTCACGAACTCGGCTCCGGCGGACGTGCCGATGATGGCGGTGGCTTCGCGGGGATCCCAGTCGAGGGCGTCCCGAACCGAGGCGAGGGCAGCAACGGTCCAGGCGAAGCCGAGGGTGCCGCCGCATCCGATTGCCAATCCCCGTCTAGGCGCGCTGTGTCGTCCGGACCCGGGCGCGGTGGTGCCGGTCACTTCTGAAGTCATATTTCGGAGACTATCAGTATCTGAATAACGTGGGTACCCCAAATTTGGGTTTCGGGAGTGCGCCTGCGGTGCGCTTCCGGTATTCGGCTACCGTTGGAATCTCGATACTCAGAACCGCGAGGAGGTTCCGATGGCGCGATTGACCAGGCAGGAAGCGCAGGCGATGACCCGCGAGACCTTGTTGGCGACGGCCGTCGAACATTTCCTCGATCGCGGGTACGCCGCCGCGTCGCTCGATCAGATCGCCGAGGATGCCGGTTATTCCAAAGGTGCGGTGTACTCGAACTTCAAGAACAAGGACGAGTTGTGCGCCGAGGTGCTCGACCGAATCAGGTTGACCAAGGTCGGCGAGATCACCTCACAGCTCGGAGCCAATTCGACGCTCGACGACGCGGTGGCCGAGTTCGCGCGATGGGCCGAGCGAACCATCGGGGACAAGAGATGGACGTTGCTCGAAGTCGAGTTCTCGGTGCGATCGCGGCACAGCGAAGAGATCCGCGAAAAGATCGCGACGGGTGCCGATCAGGTGCGCGGACTGATTGCCGGAGTGGTGCAACATCTTGCCGAGTCCAACGGCGTGACGCCGGCACTGGACCCGAACGCCGCGGCACTGCGCATACTCAGCGTCGGAATCGGTTTGGGGCTACAGCGTGCGATCAGCCCTGAGCTGCCGGTTGATCCGCTGGTGGATACGTTGCGGGAGATTTTGCTGGGTGGGTGAGTAGAACGCGGAGCATTCCGCCGATCTCGGCGACGGCGGTGCGCGAACCCACGCTCGGTCCCAGAACGTTGACGAAGCCGTGGATGAACCCGCGATAGCGTCGATCGGTCACGTGAACACCGTTGTCGCGCAATCGAGCTGCGTAGGCTTCGCCTTCGTCCCGAAGTGGATCGAATCCCGCCGTGATCACGATGGCCGGCGGCAGTCCGGCCGCGTCGGGGGCGCGTAGCGGCGACACCATCGGATCGAGTCGATCGGCATTGCTGCCGAGGAAGCTGGACTCGTAGAAGTTCATGTTGGCCTCGGTCAGGAAGAAACCTTCACCGAACGTCGTTCGCGAGGGGGCCTTCTCGTGAAAGTCGGTCGCGGGGTAGATCAACAGCTGCGCCGCCGGTGGGGTCTTGCCGTCGTCGCGGGCACGCAGCGCGACCGTTGCGGAAAGATGCCCGCCCGCGCTGTCGCCCCCGACAGCGATGCGCGTCGGGTCTGCGCAGAACTCGTCGGCGCGGTCGACGATATCGAGGTAGGCGGCGTAGGCATCGTGTACCGGTGTGGGGAAAGCGAATTCGGGTGAGAGCCGGTAGTCGACCGAGATGACCCGTGCGCCGGAGGTTTCGGCCAACAGGCGGCACGGGGCATCGTGGGATTCGATGCTGCCCTGTACCCACCCGCCGCCGTGGAAGTAGACGAGCAGAGCGCCGGTGTCGGCTGTCGGGACGTAGAGCCGGGCGCGAAGCGGGCCGTCGGCACCCGAAACGGAGATCTCCTCGGTGCGGACGGGCGTGGGCCTGCCGCCCATCATGATCGCGGTTCGGGTGAGATTGGCGCGAGCAGCGGCGAGTGACTGGGGATCGGTTGAATGCGGGGGGAGTGGCCGCGTCTTCGCGAGCGTGAGCAGAAGGTGCGCGTCGGCGTCGAGCGTGTTGCCCTCGATGACGACGGGTGGTCCGGTGATTCGACGTTTCACCGCGCTGGGCAGTGCGAATGCGGCTGCCACCAAGGATGCTTCGGCGCGATCTCGAATGCTGCGGCTGCTGGCCTGCTTCACGGATTCCGACACGTGGCGCAGACTACCAAGCATGACTACTGCGGCACTGTCGATCACGCAGATCGAGAACACACATCTGGTTCGGTGCGGTCACGCCAATTGGGTCCTGGTCGAAGAGGGGTCCGATCTGACCTTGATCGACGGCGGATATCCGGCCAACGGCACCGACGTCGAACGCTCGATCGAACAGATCGGTCACCAGCTCGGGGATGTTCGGGCAATTCTCGTCACTCACGCGCACATCGATCACATCGGTGGGATCGCGGACATCGTGACTCGGCTCGAGGTTCCGGTCCTGATGGATCCGTTGGAAGTGCCGCATGCGAAGAGGGAGTATCTGCAACAGTTGTCGCCGGCCGGAGTTCCGTTGCTGTTGTGGCGGCGAGGTGCTCCGAAATGGCTTCGCGACGTGATCGGAGTCGGCGCGTTGAAAGGTGCGGAACTGCCTCGGGCACAGTCCTTTGCGTCCGGTGGTGCGCTGGACGTTCCCGGTCGGATCGTACCGATTCCCACTCATGGGCATACCGACGGCCACAGCGCTTACCTTGTTCCCGACGCAGGAGTGATCGCGTCGGGTGACGCTCTGGTGACCGGACATGGGACGTCGACCGTCGCCGGACCACAATTTCTGGTGTGCCCCTTCAATCATGACCGTGAAGCGACGGACCAGGCGTTGGACAATATCGCCGCTGTACCTGCCGGCGTGCTGTTTCCCGGACACGGTCCGGTTTACGAGGGCAGCATGACTGCCGCGGTCGAACAGGCCCGAGCGGGCCGGACAAGGATGCGTCCATGACTACTGTCGAAACGGTCGACGAAGGTGCGGTGCACGGTTTCCTTCATCGACCTGCTTCTGTGTCCTTCGCGTCGCCCGTCGCCACGCTTGCACTGACTCACGGCGCGGGAAGTAACTGCGACACCGTGCTGTTGCGTGCTGTTGCCGACGGCTTTGCTGCGGCAGGAGCGCAAGTTCTGCGCTTCGATCTCGCGTTTCGGGTGCGTCGAGCTTCGGGGCCTCCGCATCCGTCGCGTGCTGCGGAGGATCGCGCGGGCATTGCCGAGGTGATTGCTGCTCTTCGCAAGGACTACTCGGTGCCCGGACCCGTTCTGCTCGGCGGACATTCGTACGGCGGTCGGCAGGCGTCGATGCTTGCGGCGGAGAACCCGGGACTTGTCGACGGCCTGGTCCTTCTCTCCTATCCACTGCATCCACCGAAGAAGCCCGAGAAGCTCAGAACCGAACACCTGCCCGAACTGAACACACCGACCGTTGTCGTCCACGGTTCGAAGGACGAGTTCGCGACAACGGAGGAGATGCGGGCAGCACTCGCCTTGATTCCCGCCGCGACGCGTCTGGTGGAGTTCGAAGGAGCTCGACACGACTTGTCCGTGGTCAAATTTCCGGTGGTGGAGGAGACAGTCGCGGCCGCATCGGCGGTGTTTGCGTTCTGAACGCCGAGCGGGCGGTTGCCCGTGTCGGTGGTTCCTGGTGAGATCGAACCATGAGTGCCCAGCCGTATCAGCCCAGTGCCCTGTCCGACGTCACGGTGAGCGTCGACGGTGACGACACAGTCGTCAGCTTTCCTCGGGTGCTGCCGTATTCCGTCGAGAAGGTGTGGGAGGCGATCACCGACCCGGAGATGTTGGCGGAATGGACGCCGTACACCGCCGATCGGAACCTGAGCCGTACCGGTGATGCGGTGATCACCATGCTCACCGAGGACGGCGCCCCCGAAATGTCGCTGCCGGTCACCGTTCACGTCGTGGAGACCACTCGGCGGCTCGAACACGAGTGGGGCCCGGACGAATTGGTGTGGGACCTGACCCCGATCGAAGGCGGCACCCGCGTCGTGCTGACGCAGAGGTCGCGCGCCGAGGGGATGGCGTCGGCGCTCGCTGCGGGGTGGCATCTGTGCTTCGACGTACTCGATGCCCTTCTGGCAGGCGAGCCCTTCGGACCGATTGTGGGTGAACGGGCGCGCGAGTACGGCTGGGACGCACTCAACTCCGGTTACGCGCGACAGTTGGGCATCGACGAATCTCAGGTCTGGTAGCTGCTCAGAGTTTGCGGCTGGCAGGCTTTCTGGTGGAGGCTCGCGCGATCAGTTCGACGGGAAGCTTCACGGATTCGACGCTCTTGCCGGAGATCAGTGCCAGTAGGTGCTCGAGCCCGGTCGCACCGATCTTTCGAGCGGGGGACCTGACCGTCGTCAGGGGCACCGGGAGTTGGGAGACAACCGGAATGTCGTTGTAGCCGACCAACGCAAGATCGTCGGGAATGCTCAACCCGAGATCACGGGCCACACCGAGTACGCCGATCGCGATGGTGTCGCTCACCGTGAAGACGGCGTCAGGGCGCGTGTTCCCACTGAGCAGTGTGGCAGCCGCATCGACACCCCCTTGAACTTCGAACTCGGAGGCCACTATTCGGTTCGGCGGCAGTTCCAGACCGGCTTCGGCCAGGGCATCGCGGAAACCCGCGACGCGTTCCCGCGACGTGCTGGCGTGATCCGGCCCCGCGATCACTCCGAGATCGCGATAGCCGCAGTCCAGTAGATGCTTCCCCGCGAGGTAGCCGCCGAGGCGGTCGTCGCCGCTGACAAAGGGAAGGCTTCGGTTGACGGATGACGTCGTCGAGTCGATGTGCCGGTTCAGCAGCAGGATCGGCAGTGAGCGCAGGGGGAGCGAGTCGACGAAATCGGTACCCGGCAGGTGGATGCTGCTCAGCATGAGACCGTCGACCTGTCGGCTCACCAGGAACTCGACCGCTTTGCGTTGCGCTTCCAGATCGTCGGGCGGGCTGGAGAGCAAGACGGAGTACCCGGCTGCGGTGGCGGCTTCCTCGATGCCTTGGAACATAGTGGCCACTACAACGTCTGTCAGTCTCGGCATCACGACGCCGATGGTGGTGGTCTTGCGGGTACGAAGGCTGGCCGCCCACAGGTTCGGTTGGTAACCGAGTTCCTCGGCAACCTGACGAACTCGGAGTGCGGAGTCGGACCAACCGTCGGCGGGCTCGGGCTGACGGAGGACCCGCGACGCCGTCGAGATGTGGACCCCGGCCTGGTCGGCGATTTCGCGCAGCGTCGGCGGACGGCCGTTGCTGCGGTTCGACGGATCGGGCGTCATCTGCGTCGTGGCTCCTGGTGTGCGTCGGTTCTGAGTTGGTTCG
The DNA here is from genome assembly GCF_001445685.1 of Rhodococcus sp. KB6. Lineage (NCBI taxonomy): Bacteria > Bacillati > Actinomycetota > Actinomycetes > Mycobacteriales > Nocardiaceae > Rhodococcus > Rhodococcus sp. KB6. The sequence continues at coordinate 361,359 of NZ_LNAK01000043.1, forward strand.
GTGTCGGTCGGCAGTTCGGGGATTGACGGGTGCGCAACCGGGCTCTACTCTAGGCGATGCAAACGATTGCGCAATCGTTCTCGCAAAGGATTGCGCCCGAGAACACTGGAGGCCCCGTGACCACTCCGCAGTCCCTGTCCGAGCTTTTTGCCATCGATACCCTGCTGGACGCCGAGGAGATCGCGATCCGCGACACGGTCCGCAAGATGGTCGACGATCGCATTCGCCCGCACGTAGGTGAATGGTTCGAAGCGGCAGCACTGCCGGCTCGTGAGCTGGCCAAGGATCTGGGCGCGCTCGGCGTACTGGGCATGCACCTCGAGGGCTACGGCTGTGCCGGGATGAGCGCCACGGCGTACGGGTTGGCCTGCCAGGAACTCGAAGCTGTCGATTCGGGCATTCGCAGCCTCGTCTCGGTCCAGGGCTCGCTCGCCATGTTCGCGATCCACCACAACGGAAGTGAAGAGCAGAAGGAAGAATGGCTCCCGCGAATGGCGGCGGGTGAAGCCATCGGCTGCTTCGGTCTCACGGAACCCGATTTCGGATCCAACCCCGGCGGTATGCGAACCAACGCCAAGCGCGACGGGGACGACTGGATCCTCAACGGCACCAAGATGTGGATCACCAACGGCTCCATCGCGGACGTCGCCGTGGTCTGGGCTCGAACCGACGACGGCGTGCGCGGATTTGTCGTTCCCACCGACACTCCGGGATTCTCCGCCCCCGAGATCAAGAACAAGATGTCGCTCCGGGCGTCGGTCACCTCGGAGCTGGTGCTCGAGGACGTGCGTCTGCCTGCCTCGGCGATGCTGCCCAAGGCTCGCGGACTGTCCGGCCCGCTCGGCTGCCTCAACGAGGCACGCTTCGGCATCATCTTCGGGGCAATGGGTGCAGCACGTGACTGCCTCGAGACTGCGATCTCATATGCACGTGATCGCAAGGTCTTCGACAAGTCGCTCGCCGCGTATCAGATCACCCAGGCCAAGATCGCCGACATGGCAGTCGAATTGGGCAAGGGGCAGTTGCTCGCCATCCACCTCGGGCGCCTCAAGGACGCCGGGACGGTTCGCCCCGAGCAGGTCAGCACCGGCAAGCTCAACAATGTCCGCGAGGCCATCAAGATCGCCCGTGAATGCCGAACCATTCTGGGCGCCAACGGCATCACGCTCGAGTACCCCGTGATCCGGCACGCCAACAACCTCGAATCCGTTCTCACCTACGAGGGCACCTCCGAGGTTCACCAACTCGTGATCGGCCGCGCTCTCACCGGTGAAGAAGCTTTCCGGTGACGGCAGACGCTGTCGGAGCGCTCGACGGGTTGGTGATCGCTGATTTCGGCCGCGTCCTCGCCGGTCCGTACGCCACGATGATTCTCGCCGACCTGGGTGCCGAGGTCGTCAAGATCGAGCGGCCGGGTGTCGGGGACGACACTCGCAGCTGGGGCCCACCGTGGGTGGGGGACGAGTCGAGCTACTTTCTGTCGGTGAACCGTAACAAGAAGTCGGTCACTCTGGACCTGCGCGAGCGCGAGGATCTGGAGAGTGCACGCGAGCTGGTTCGCAATGCGGACGTCGTGGTGCAGAACTTCCTGCCGGGAACGATGGACCGTCTGGGGCTGGGCTACGACGCTGTCCGAGAAATGAATCCGCGTGCGGTCTACTGCTCGATCAGCGGCTTCGGTGGCAACAACTCTCTGCCGGGATACGACCTGTTGATTCAGGCGGTCGGCGGATTGATGAGTATCACCGGACCCGATCCCAAGACTCCCACCAAGGTCGGTGTCGCGGTGGTCGACGTCATCACCGGCCTGCATGCCAGCGTGGGAATCCTTGCAGCGCTGCGCCATCGCGATCGCACAGGCGAAGGGCAGCACGTCGAGGTCAATCTGTTGTCCTCGTTGCTGTCCGCACTGGCCAACCAGTCGTCCGGCTACGTGGCCGCGGGCGTGGTGCCGCAGGCAATGGGCAACCGGCATCCGAGCATCGCACCATACGAGGTATTCGACACCGCGGACCGTCCGCTGGTCCTCGCGGTCGGCAATGATCGGCAATTCAGTTCGTTGACAGAGGTTCTCGGAGTTTCCGAACTTGCCGCTGATGCGCGTTTCGCGTCCAACAGCGACAGGGTTGCGCATCGAGAAGAACTGTTCGACGCCGTCACTGCTGCATTGGCCAAGGGCTCTGCGGACTCGTGGTTCGAGGCACTGACCGAGCGAGGTGTTCCGTGTGGGCCTCTCAACGACATCGCCGACGCGATAGCGCTGGCGGAACGGCTGAATCTCGATCCGGTGGTGTCCATCGACGACCCGCGTCGCGATGCACCGACTCGGCAGGTAGCCAATCCGATTCGGATGAGCGGCACGCCGGCAACCTATCGGTCGGCCCCGCCGCGGTTGGGGGAGGACAGCGTTCCCACTCCGTCCGGAGTCAGTTGACCCAAGCGAATCGGCCACCGGAATACCGGTGGCCGATCTGCGTGTGTGGCCGACTCAGCTGACCTTCAAGACCAGCTTTCCGGTGTTCGCTCCGGCGAAGAGAAGATTGAGGCTGTCGCCGAACGCGTCGATACCGCCGTCGACGACGTGCTCGCGAGCAGTCAATTCGCCACTCTTGATCCACTTTCCGATCTGCTCTTGTGCTTCTGCGTAGCGATCGAGGTAGTCGAAGACCACGAAGCCGGCCATCGTGGCGCGGTTGACGAGAAGTGACAGGTAGTGAGCAGGGCCTGGCTGAGGTTCGGTGGCGTTGTAGCCCGCGATGGCGCCGCAGATGACCACCCGAGCTCCGAGGCGCAGACGGGAGAGAGCGGCGTCGAGAATTTCTCCGCCGACGTTGTCGAAGTACACGTCGATACCGTCGGGAGCGTTGGACTTGAGCGCCTTGTATACGGATTCGTTCTTGTAGTCGATGGCGACATCGAAGCCGAGGTCCTCGGTGAGCCACGCGCACTTCTCCGGACCGCCGGCGATGCCGATGACCTTGCATCCGTGAAGCTTTGCGATCTGGCCGACCAGACTGCCGACCGCACCCGCGGCACCGGACACGACGACGGTGTCACCGTCTTTCAGCTTTCCGACGTCGAGTAATCCGAAATACGCAGTGACGCCGGGGAAACCGAGAGCGCCGAGCCAGGTCGGTAGGGGAGCGATCGATTCGTCGACCCGAGTGACGTCTGTACCGTCGGAAACGCCGTACTCGGAAGCGCCGAAGGATCCGGCCACGATGTCCCCGACCTGGTAATCGGGGTGCTGTGATTCGGTGATGCGTCCGACGCCGTGGGCGCGCATGACGGAACCGAGCTTGACCGGCGGAACGTACGACTTGACGTCGTTGAGCCAACCGCGCATCGCGGGGTCGAGGGAGAGGTATTCGACCTTGACGACAAACTCGCCCGGTCCGGCGGACGGGATCTCGGCATCGACGTATTCCCAGGTGGAAGCGTCGGGAAGTCCTGTCGGGCGGGCGGCGAGGCGTACTTGGCGGTTGGTCATCTCTCCCCTTCGGCGAAACGAATTGAACTTGAGGCCGGATTCAATATAGGTGATGGATCACGAACTGGGAAGAGTTGGATGAACCGATTGACGACTATGTATGTTCGATCGATGAGCAATGTGGTCGAAGACGCGCCTGGTTGGTTCACTCGGGCGTTGGCAGCGCCGGTCGAGACGGGGTCGGTGGAGGTCGAGGGTGCCTCGGTGCACTTTCGGGCTTGGGGGCCGGCGGGGCCGGGAATCGTGCTGATTCACGGCGGCGCAGCCCACAGTCGCTGGTGGGATCACATTGCGCCGCAGTTCGCCGAGGGGCGCCGCGTCGTCGCTCTCGACTTGACGGGCCACGGCGACAGTGACACTCGCGACGCCTACGCGATGTCCCAGTGGGCTCGCGAGGTGCTGGCGGCGGCCGAGGCCGGGGGAATCGACGGCAAGCCGATTCTGGTGGGGCACAGTATGGGTGGGATTGTTTCTTTCGTGGCCTCGCATCTGCATGGCGAACTGTTGGACGGGGTTGTCATCATCGATTCTCCGCTCAAGGCGCGTACGCCCGAAGAGGAGGCGGCTCGACGCCAGAATGCGTTCGGCCCCAAGAAGGTTTATCCCACCAGGGAAGACGCGATGGGCCGTTTCCGCTTCGTTCCGCCGCAGGATTCGGGTCTGCCTGCGGTGCGTGACCATGTGGCGGCCACGTCGATGGAGGAAGTCGAGGGCGGTTGGTCGTGGAAGTTCGATCCGAATTTCTTTCTCCGAGTAGGCGCCGAAGATGTCCTCGACAGCGAACCACGTTGCCGCGTAGCCTATTTCCGAGCCGAGAACGGCATCGTGTCCGATCGACTCATGGAGCACATGCGCGGATTGTTCGGAACGGAGGCCATCGTGGCGGAGATTCCCGAAGCCGGACATCACGTCATGATCGATCAGCCGTTGCAACTCGTGACCGGGGTGCGAACTGTGTTGAGTGCGTGGTCCGTCGCAAGTCAAGTGCCGGTAGATCAAGCGGCAGGTAACGTCGAGGGAAGGGTAGAAGCATGAGCACGGAATTGACGCTCGAACCGAAAGTCGAAGCTGCACTGAAGTTGTGGCACACCATGATCGAAACCGGCGATCTGTCGGCGCTACCGACGATCGTCGCGCCCGACGCGCAGTTCCGATCGCCCACGGGATTCAAGCCGTACCAGTCCGCGGATGCCGTTGTGCTCATTCTCAATACGGTGATCCAGGTGTTCGAGAACTTCGAGTACCACCGTCAGTTCGCCGGAGCCAACGGTCGACAGGTCGTGCTCGAATTCAGTGCGAACATCGGCGACAAGAGTCTCAAGGGAATCGACATGGTCGAATTCGACGAGGACGGCAAGATCGTCGATTTCGAGGTCATGGTGCGTCCGGCCAGCGGGCTCGCGGCTTTGGCTGCCGAAATGGGTAAGAGGCTCGGGCAGACGCTACCGACCTACAAAGCCTGAACTGAGTCCGGCCAAGGCTCAGTTCGTACTGAATCCGCCGTTGGAGTGAAGGAGTTGTCCCGTAATCCAGCCTCCGGCGTCGGACATCAGAAACCGAACGAGGTTTGCAGTGTCGCCGGGAGTACCCAGCCGGCCGGCAGGAGTCTGGAGGGTTGTGGCCTGTCTGATCTCGGGTGTCATCCATCCTGTGTCGATAGGTCCTGGGTTGACGACGTTGGCTCGTATGCCGCGTGATCCAAGTTCGACTGCGGCGGCGATGACGATGCGGTCGAGAGCGCCCTTGCTGGCCCCGTACGGAAGATTGTGGGCCGCATGGTCGCTGGTGAGTGCGATGATCCGCCCGGCCACCTGACTGACGTCGCGCTGTTCCGGAAGCCGTTCAGCGAACGCTTTGATCAGCAGCCAGGAGGCGCGAGTGTTGACGGCGAAATGTCGTTCCCAGCTCTCGACGGTGGTATCGAGGATCGAGCTGTCGACGCTTTCGCAATGTGAGAGCACCAGCCCACGGAGGTCGTTCCGCGCTGCGGCAGCGTCAACGAGCTGATCGGCCACGTCGGGCGAGGCCAGATCTCCGGGAACGAGGTCGACACGGCTTCCGAGTGCGCGACACTTCTCGGCAATGTCTTGCGGATCGTGCGCTCCGCGCCCGAACCCGACGCGTTCGTCGTAAGGCTCCCAGTAGCCGATAGCCAGATCCCAACCATCCTCGGCAAGGCCCAATGCGAGGCCCGCTCCGATCGACTTGCTCCGACCGACACCGGTGATCAATACGGTCCCGCGCTTGTCAGACACTGCTCGCCTCCAGAGATGTCCTGCAATTCAAATGGGGTGAGGTCACTTCAGATGGAAGCATCACTGTAGCGGGCGAGCTGTCGCCTGTATCGAGCGAGCTGTCGCCGTGCCTCGACCTGACCTGTGTCTTGACACGGCGCTGTTCACAGCGTTTGACTGAGATGCAAGCTCGAGTTGATTCGCCCGACTGCGTTCCGGGAGGTTGACCTATGCGCGGCAATGGAATTGCAGGCAAGGCTTTCTCAGGCGAGGGCTGTAGACGTGGAGCACGGTCTCATCGCGGGACCGTCTCGGTTCTGGCTTTGGTTGGGGTGTGCGTACTTTCGTTTGCCACCACTCAGATGGCCGGCGCGCAACCGGTTGCAGAGAATGTCGATACCGGGTTCGTGATCCCTTTTGCCGGGGCACCGGTCTACGAGAGCGTCGCGCCCACGCAGATGACTACTCCGGATCAACTCAACCAGCCACTCGGTCAGCAGACTGCGGAAGAGATTGCCGCGCAGATCGGACTCGAGCCAGCCGACGCTTTGACCGAGGAGCAGTATCGCGACCTCATGGCCGGTGGTGGGGTCGGTGGCAATCTCGAGGATGCCGAGGTGATCGACGAATGCGCCCGGATTCTCACCAATACGAACGGGCGGCCCCTCTATTCCGGCACTACGCCGTCGGTTCTGGCCAGTTACGGGTTGTACGTGAATCCCGACGGATTGCTGGAGAGTCCGGCCAACGCGGATGCGCCGACGCGACAGGTGAATACGCTGATCGCCCCTGGCGGTTTCGTGGGCACCTGGTTGCGCAACAACGGTGCAACGCACACTCTGATTGCGCTCTATCAGTCGGCATACACGGTGCAGGCAGTCTACGGATTTGCAGCGCAACAGATTTCGGGAGCAGCGCAGCTGGTGGCCAACACCAAAGGCGATGTGAATTCGGAAGTCGGCATGTCGATGGCACCGCCGCTCTGGATAGTGAACTTCGCACTGCTCTACATCTTGAAGCCGTCACTGGCGGCGGCCATGCCTGCGCACTGGGCTCCCATTCCGCCTGCCGTTGCCGACGCCGTGAAAGCGAGTCCCACCGGTCAAGTCGCTTTCAGTGACTACGCGTCCTATTTCGAGTGATCGGTCTGGCGGACAGCGCTCACGAACTTCTCGATCAACGCGTGGTCCTTGACGCCGCGGGAGGATTCGACGCCGCTGGAGACGTCGACGCCCCAGGCTCCGGTGGCATCGAGTGCGTCGCGAACGTTGTCCGGGGACAGTCCGCCCGCCAGGATCCACTTGCCTTGCGGGCGCGATTGCTGTTGGGCCCAGTTCCACGGCACCCCTGATCCGGCGTCTGCGCCGTCGATCAGGAGTTCGTCCTCGCCGAGGTCGAGATTGTAACCGTCGCGGACGTTGCTGGAGACGACCGCGCGGATGACGGTGAGGCCGGCATCGTGCAGCCGCTGCACTTGCTCGGCGTCGACAAGATCGTGAACCTGTACGGTGCGAAGCCCGGTGATCTTCGCGATCTCGAGGATCTGTCCGATCGGGTTGCCGAGAAAGACTCCGATTGCACGGATGTGATCGGGAACTCGCGCGAGCAGAGCGACTGCGAGTGTGGGGTCGACTTTGCGGACGCTCTCGGCGAAGACGAAACCGATGGCGTCGACGCCCAGGCCCACCGTGAGGTCGACCGTGTCAACGTCGCGTAGGCCACAGACCTTGATGAATGTCACCTGATACAGAGTACTAGCGTCGTCGTCTAGCCTCGTGCGTGCGACATTTCTACGCGCGAGAGGTTTGACGTGGACTGGCTCTACCGAATCAGTTTGATCTCGGGACCGCTGCCGGTGATCCTGACTGTCCTTGGGGTCCTGGGTGGCGTGTGGCTGCTCGGTTCGAACGTGCGCTGGTACTACCGCAGAGCGGTGCCGATCGCGGGGCTGATTGCGCTGGTGATCATGATCGCCGTGTGGATCACCGTCGAAAAGGTGATCGTGCCGTTCCCCGATCCCATCGAGATGTCGATCTACGTGTGGATCGGTCTCGGTATCTACGCGCTGCTACTTCTCGGGCCGCGAATCAAGGCGGGCGGAACCGTCGCGAAAGCGCTCCTGTCCGTGATCGCGACGGTTCTGGTCGTCATCACTGCCGCGACGCAGATCAATCTGGTTTTCGCCGCGTATCCGACTGTGGGAATTGCGTTCGGACACGACGATTTCGACCGCATCTCACTCAGTGAAGTTCCCGGTCCGACCGATCCTGTTGTCACCGGCGATCCCACCGACACTGTGTGGAAAGCGCCGGAGGGCATGCCGATTCGCGGACGGGTCACGACTTTGCCTGTCCCCGGGACGATTTCAGGATTCTCCGCGCGCGACGCGCAGGTGTATCTGCCGCCGTCGTACTTCACCAATCCGCGTCCGCTTCTTCCCGTGCTCGTGCTCATGGCAGGTCAGCCTGGCAAGCCCGAGGACTGGCTCCAGGGCGGAAAGCTGACCGCGACAATGGATGCCTTTGCACGAGATCACGAGGGGTTGGCTCCAGTCGTCGTGATAGCCGATGGAACAGGGTCGCAGATGGCCAATCCGCTGTGCACCGACTCGTCACAGGGCAAGGTCGGCACGTATCTGGCAAAGGACTTGCCCGCTGCGGTGGCGAATGCGTTCCAGATCGACACGAATCCGCGAGCGTGGGCAATCGGCGGGCTCTCCTACGGTGGCACCTGCTCACTGCAGATGGCGACCAATTACCCCGAGGTGTACCCGACATTCCTCGATCTGTCCGGTCAATTGGAGCCTTCGCTCGGTGACCGACAGCGAACCGTCGACGAGATATTCGGCGGCGACGAAGCGGCGTTCGTGAAGGTGAATCCGATGGACCTGCTGGCGACTCGGAAGTTCCCGAACTCGGGCGGAGTGTTCGTCGTCGGAACAGATGACAATGAGTTCAAGCCCGGTCAGCAAAAGGTGTACGAAGCGGCCAAAGCGGCCGGAATGGACGCCAGGTATCTCGAGCTTCCCGGTGGTCACAGCTTTTCGGTGTGGTCGGCCGGCGTCGAGCAGGAGCTGACGTGGATCTCGCAGCGAATGGGACTGATCAGCTGAATCCTGTTCCGGTTTTGGAACGTGTTCTATATTCGGTGTGTGGCTGCCGTTCGGCAGTCTCTCGATCGTTCACCGACTGGAGTTCAGGCACATGTACGAGTGGTCCGACACCGACCTGATGTTCCGCGACGCCTTGCGGGGCTTTATCGACAAAGAGGTGCGACCTCACGTCGACGAGCTCGAAAGCGGTGCGCTGCCGCCGTTCGACATCATTCGCAAGCTGTACTCGACCTTCGGTCTGGCCGACATGGCACGCGAGGGCCTCGAGAAGTCGCTGGCACGCGAGCGCGGCGATGCGCCCTCCGGTGACGGTGAGAAGTCGAGCGCCTTCAGCGGCGCCGGCAGCATGGGCGTCGTGCTCAACAGCGAATTGGCCGGAGTCAGCCTCGGCCTGGTCGCATCGTTGGGTGTCAGCCTCGGATTGGCCGCCGGAACTATCCGCAGCCGCGGCACACTCGCGCAGAAGGAACGCTGGCTCCCCGGCCTGGTGACATTCGAGACCGTCGGCGCCTGGGCGATCACCGAACCGGACTCCGGCTCGGATGCCTTCGGCGGCATGAAGTCCTACGTACGCCGCGACGGCGACGACTACATTCTCAACGGCAACAAGACCTTCATCACCAACGGTCCGTACGCCGACGTGATGATCGTGTACGCAAAGCTCGACGAGGGCGATGCGTCGGTTGATCGTCGCGATCGCAAGGTGCTCGCCTTCATCCTCGACACGGGCATGGAGGGTCTCACACAGAGCCCGCCGTTCAAGAAGATGGGCATGAACTCCTCACCCACAGGTGAGCTGTTCTTCGACAACGTTCGCATCACCAAGGACCGTCTGCTCGGCGAGACTGAGGACAGCGGAAAGTCGGACGGCAAATCCAGCGCCAAGGAGAGCTTTGCCGCCGAACGCATCGGCATCGCGTCCCTGTCTCTCGGCATCATCAACGAATGCCACCGTCTGAGTATCGAATACGCGAAGTCCCGCAAACTGTGGGGACGCGAGATCGGGCAGTTCCAGCTCATCCAGCTCAAGCTGGCCGAGATGGAGGTCGCTCGAATCAACGTGCAGAACATGGTCTTCAACGCGATCGAACGTACCGCGGCCGGAGACAAGGTGAGTCTCGCGGAGGCGTCGGCGATGAAGCTGTACTCCTCGCGCGCAGCGACCGAGGTCGCGATGGAAGCCGTGCAGCTGTTCGGTGGAAACGGCTACATGGCCGAGTACCGAGTCGAGCAGTTGGCGCGTGATGCCAAGTCGCTCATGATCTATGCGGGCAGCAACGAAATTCAGGTCACCCATATCGCCAAGGGTCTCTTGGGCTGACACCGGTACGTTTTCGCTTGTCGGTCGATCGCAGCAGGAACCAGATAGTCTTGCTGCGGTCGGCGACACCGCGCCGACGGATCGGAGTAAGCAGTGAACGCGTCAGATCCCATTGCGTCAGATTTCACTGCGCCGGATCCCACCAATGTTCATCCGATGGCCGGGCAACCGCGAGTGGTGTTGCTGAGGCCGTTGATCGACAACCCGTTGATCGAGGTAGGGGAGTACACCTACTACGACGATCCGGAGTTCGCCGAAGAGTTCGAGACTCGAAACGTGTTGCATCACTACGGTCCCGACAAACTGGTGATCGGAAAGTTCTGCGCCCTGGCCACCGGTGTCACCTTCATCATGAACGGCGCGAACCATCGTATGAACGGTGTCTCCACCTACCCGTTTCCGATCATGGGCGGTGATTGGGCCAGGCACATGGATTTGGTGCAGGATTTGCCGTCGCGCGGTGACACCGTCGTGGGGAACGACGTGTGGTTCGGCGGGAACGTGACAGTCATGCCCGGTGTCCGGATCGGTCACGGGTCGATCGTGTCCACTGGCGCCGTCGTAACGCGCGACGTCCCGGACTACGCAATTGTCGGCGGCAACCCGGCAACGGAGATCAAGCGCCGCTTCAGTGCCGAAGACATCGAGAAGTTGGTGCGAATTGCGTGGTGGGACTGGCCGATCGAGAAGATCACCCGCCACGTCCGGGTGATCTCGGACGGGAGTGTCGCGGAACTCGAAGCGGTCGAGTGATCTACCGATCTGCTAGTTCGATCGAGTGAGCGAGTAGTTCCGGAGATAAAGCAGGGCGGCCGCGAGAAGGCCGACGGCAAGACCTGTTGCGGTGAAGGTGATCAGGTTCGGCTCGAGGTCGAAGTGGATGATGGTCAGGCGAGCACTCCGAGGATGCTCAGGAGCATGCCGGTCGCGATGAAAACTGCGAAGAGTGGTTCTGTAACACGGTCGCGCAGCGTTGTGAGTCGCATTCGACGATCGTCTCATCTCAGCCCGAGATCGAGAGTCTTTGTCGGTGGCTTCCATTAACGTGTGCGCATGACTCTCACACTCGGCATGATCACCTTCGACAGTCTCGATCCCGGTCCGCTCGCAACGTGGTGGGCAGCGCAGTTGGGCGGAAACATCGTCGAGGAAAACGACGGTTGGTTCTACATCGTCTCGGTCCCTGACAGCGCCACCAACTTCGCATTCCAGAAGGTCCCGGACCCCACCGCCGGCAAGAATCGCATCCATCTCGATTTGGGGAGTCCGGATCTCGACGCCGAGGTGGCGCGGCTCGTCGAGGCCGGAGCAACTGAGCACCACCGCGAAAACATGGACGGTTTCCGCTGGGTGACGCTCCTCGATCCTGATGGGAATCAGTTCTGCGTGTCCGGTCCTCACGCCTGAGCTAACCGATTCTGTGCTCACCTGATTCGTGGCCACTGATATCCCGGACACCTGTTCGGGCATGATGAGAGGCATGACTTCTCAGACTTCTCGGGCGGCTCGGGCCGGGGCGGCTTCTCTGACCGGGGCCGACGCAGACGGCTTGTGCAGCCTCGTCGATTCGTCACCGTCGCCGTTCCATGTGTGCGCGACGGTGGCGACCGAGCTGACGGCCGGCGGGTTCGTCGAAGTCCACGAAACGCAGTCGTGGCCAGCCGAGCCCGGACGGTACTTCCTCGTGCGAGGCGGTTCGCTGATCGCCTGGAGCACCGAGGGTGTGGGAAGTACCGCTCCGTTCCGGATTGTCGGAGGTCATACCGACAGCCCGAACCTGCGGGTCAAACAGCATCCCGACCTCACTTCGGCCGGGTGGCAGATGGTGGGCCTCGAACCGTATGGCGGTGCGTGGCTGAACTCGTGGCTCGACCGCGATCTCGGTATCTCCGGACGATTGAGTGTCCGGGTGGGAAACACTGTGGAGCAGAAGCTGGTTCGCATTGACGACCCGATTCTTCGTGTTCCGCAGCTGGCTATCCACCTGTCCGAAGATCGCAAGGGTGTGACGCTGGATCCGCAGCGGCACGTCAACGGAATCTGGGGAGTGGGTTCGAAGCCCAAGTCTTTCATCGGCTTTGTCGCCGAGCGTGCGGGTGTAGCCGCGTCGTCGGTTCTCGGCTGGGAATTGATGACACACGACCTTGCGCCCAGCGCAGTCGTGGGGGTGGACAAGGAATTGGTCAGCGCCCCCAGGCTCGACAATCAGGGCACGTGTTATGCAGGGACACAAGCACTTTTGGCCGCGGCTGAGTCGCCCGGTCAGCAGGTCCCAGTGCTTGCTCTCTTCGATCATGAAGAGGTCGGCAGCATGTCCGATCGCGGAGCTTTCTCGGACCTGCTGAACACCGTGCTCGAGCGGATCGTGTTGGGACGCGGTGGTGGCCGCGAAGAATTCCTGCAGGCGATGGCCGGCTCGGTATGCGCGTCGGGCGACATGGCACACGCGACGCACCCCAATTACCCGGACCGCCACGAGCCCGCTCATCGGATCGAGATCAACGGTGGGCCGGTACTCAAGGTGAACCAGAACCTGCGCTACGCCACCGATGCGGCCGGTGCCGGCGAATTCGCGCTCGCGTGCGATCAGGCGGGAGTGCCGATGCAGCGCTACGTCCACCGCGCTGATCTGCCGTGCGGCTCCACCATCGGACCGATCACGGCATCACGCACCGGACTGTCCACCGTCGACGTCGGCGCGCCTCAGCTCGCGATGCACTCTGCCCGCGAGCTGATGGGCGCGGCAGATGTCCGCATGTATGCCGACGCGCTCGGTGCGTTCCTCACGCCGCGTAGTTAGAGGGTGGGTAGCTGGGAGCGGGCAGTCAAACGGCTGAGAGCCCAGCGGGTGTAGCCGGTAGATCCTCGAAGAAGTCGGCGCTCGGAGTGAAGAACATCGAGCCCGTCACGGCCGTCGAGAAATCGAGCAGACGGTCGTAATTGCCGCGAGGGTTGCCGAGAAACATGTTCTCGAGCATCCGTTCGGTGATCGCCGGCGTGCGGCAGTAGCCGATGAAAAAGGTGCCGATCTCGTCGTCACCGAGGCGCCCGTACGGCATGTTGGCACGCAGGATCTCGAGAGCCTTGCCGTTCTCGTCCTTGATTGCGTTGAGGGCTACGTGCGAGTTGGCCGGCTTCACTTCGGACGTCATCTCGATGTCCTCGAGCTTGCTGCGTCCGATCACACGTTCCTGCTCGTCGACGGTGATTGCTTCCCAGTCCCGCATCTTGTGGACGTAGCGCTGGATATGGACGTAGCTTCCTCCGGTGAACGCAGGATCTTCGTCTCCGACAGTCACGGCGGCGACGGCGTCGCGGCCCACCGGATTCTCGGTGCCGTCGACGAAGCCGATGAGGTCGCGGTTCTCGAAGTACTGGAAGCCGTGAACCTCGTCGACCACCGTGGCTGCGCCGTGCAGTCGCTTCGTGATCTGCCGAGCCACCTCGAAACACGCATCCATGCTCATCGCGCGGATGTGGAAGAGCAGATCGCCGGGAGTCGACGGCGCCCAGTGAACGTCGCCCTGCAAAGCGGTGAACGGGTGCAGTAGCGCGGGGCGCGGACCGGCGAACAGTCGATCCCAAACCGACGAACCGATGCTTGTCACCACATCCAAACCTGATCCGGGGACGCGCAGCCCCACGGCGCGCTGTAGGCCGGCGACGTCGGCGAGTAGTTCTCGTGTGGTGTTCTCGCCACCCGGATTCACGGTCGCGACCAGGAAAATCGCAGCCGGAGTGAGGGGAGTGGTCACCGACTGGGACTGTGCCGTGAGGTCGGACTGACGAACATCCTGGGGCATGCGAGACCTTTCGAGGGAGAGAGTGGACCGGCCCTGACTTTAGGAAAACCGACCGGATCACCCAACCGGGGCGGGTGTGACCGGCGATACTTCGCAGGCCCGGAGGTGTTGCGGGTGCTGCCGTCTGCGGAAGTCGTCGGCCCACACCGATAGACTGTCCCCCGGCACGTTCTTTCGTTGGGCACATTCGTGGTGTCCCGCTCCGCGCCGGCTTGCCTCTTGACTCCCGTAGGGAAGGGACCACTCTCCAGTGTCTGCTCACCAGGTCGATACCGTCACGCACGCATCGGCTGATCCCGATGCCGCTCAGCCGTTCAAGGAGCTCGGTCTCAAGGACGACGAATACGCACGCATCAAGGAGATCCTGGGCCGCCGTCCCACGGACGCCGAACTGGCGATGTACTCGGTGATGTGGAGCGAGCACTGCTCGTACAAGTCCTCCAAGGTCCACCTCGGATACTTCGGCAAGACCACCACCGACGAGATGCGCGCCAACATGCTGGCCGGTATCGGTGAGAACGCCGGCGTCGTCGACATCGGTGACGGCTGGGCAGTCACGTTCAAGGTCGAGAGCCACAACCACCCGTCGTACGTCGAGCCCTACCAGGGTGCGGCGACCGGTGTCGGCGGCATCGTCCGCGACATCATGGCCATGGGTGCTCGTCCGATCGCCGTCATGGATCAGCTTCGGTTCGGTGCTGCTGACGCCCCCGATACCCGTCGCGTCGTCGACGGTGTCGTGCGTGGTGTCGGTGGATACGGAAACTCCCTCGGCCTGCCGAACATCGGCGGCGAGACGGTCTTCGACGAGTCCTATGCAGGTAACCCGCTGGTCAACGCCCTCGCTGCCGGCGTCATGCGCGTCGAGGATCTGCATCTGGCCTTCGCTTCGGGTGCAGGCAACAAGATCATTCTGTTCGGTGCTCGCACCGGTCTCGACGGAATCGGCGGCGTCTCGGTCCTCGCGTCGGCGACGTTCGACGACGAGGGTGGAGACACCGGCGGACGTAAGAAGCTGCCCGCGGTTCAGGTCGGCGACCCGTTCACCGAGAAGGTGCTCATCGAGTGCTGTCTCGACCTTTACAAGGCCGGCCTCGTCGTCGGCATCCAGGACCTCGGCGGCGCCGGGCTGTCCTGCGCCACCTCCGAGCTGGCCGCGGCCGGCGACGGCGGCATGCACATCAACCTCGAGAAGGTTCCGATGCGCGCCACCGGCATGACCCCGGCCGAGGTGCTCTCTAGCGAATCGCAGGAGCGCATGTGCGCCGTGGTCACGCCCGAGAACGTCGATGCGTTCATGGAGGTCTGCAAGAAGTGGGACGTCCTGGCCACCGACATCGGCGAGGTCACCGACGGTGAGCACCTCACCATCTCCTGGCACGGCGAGACCGTCGTCGACGTTCCCCCGCGCACCGTCGCGCACGAGGGTCCGGTTTACCACCGCCCCGTCGAGCGTCCGGCAACGCAGGATGCCTTGATCGCGAATACGACTGCCGGACTGAAGCGTCCCGAAACCGACGCCGAGCTCGAAGCGACCCTGCTGAAGATGATCGCCTCGCCTGCCCTGTGCAGCCGCAAGTGGATCACCGAGCAGTACGACCGCTACGTCCGCGGAAACACCGTCCTGGCCGAGAACGCCGACGGCGGTGTCATCCGCATCGACGAGAAGACCGGACGCGGAATCGCACTGTCCACCGACGCTTCGGGCCGCTACACCGCGCTCGACCCGTACACCGGTGCGCAGCTCGCGTTGGCCGAGGCTTTCCGCAACGTGGCAGTCACGGGCGCAACGCCCAAGGCCGTCTCCAACTGCCTGAACTTCGGTTCTCCCGAGGACCCGGGTGTCATGTGGCAGTTCCAGCAGGCCGTTCGCGGCCTTGCCGACGGCTGCGCCACCCTCGGCATCCCCGTCACCGGCGGCAACGTCAGCTTCTACAACCAGACCGGATCCACGGCAATCCTGCCGACGCCGGTGGTTGCCGTCCTCGGTGTGATCGACGACGTTCACCGCCGCATCCCGACGGGCCTCGGACTCGAGCCCGGCGAGACGCTGATCCTGCTCGGCGACACCCACGACGAGTTCGACGGCTCCATCTGGTCGCAGGTCGAGCACGGTCACCTCGGTGGCGTGCCGCCGAAGGTCGACCTCGCCCGTGAGCAACTGCTCGCCGACATTCTGCTCGCCTCCTCGCGTGACGGTCTCGTCACCGCAGCCCACGACCTCTCCGAGGGTGGACTGGCCCAGGCAGTCGTCGAAGCCGCGCTGGCCGGCGAAACCGGTTGCCGCATCCTGATTCCCGAGGGCGCAGATCCGTTCGTGACCTTGTTCTCGGAATCGTCGGGACGTGTCCTCGTTGCAGTTCCGCGTACCGAGGAGACTCGCTTCACCGGTATGTGCACCGCCCGCGGCTTGCCGTGGACGCGTATCGGGGTCGTCGACGAGGGCAGCGACTCCGTCGAGGTCCAGGGACACTTCTCCGTCACGATGGCCAAGCTCCGTGAGGCCTTCGAGGGAACGCTGCCCGCACTGTTCGGGTGATAGATGGTCGATTCCGGAGAACTGACTTCTTCTGACAGCCAGCCGCAGGAACACCACCTGCGGCTGGCTGTTCCCGCACCCCTCGAGAAGCTCGACAACCGCTTCACCGAGTGGGCGTGGGGGCTCCTCAAACTCGACTTCACCGGCATCGCGTTTGCCGCGTTCTTCTTCTGCTGGTCGTTGACCCCTTCGCTGTTGCCGCGCGATTGGCTTTTCCAAGGTCTGATCGGCGGAATCAACTCGGCCATCGGCTACGGCGTCGGTACTGCGATCGGTTGGGCTGTCGAGCGATACCTGCTCAGCGGGCGACGGTGGTGGCCACTGCCCGAGCCGGTGCCTTCCGCGATCAAGGTCTTCGTTCCGGTCGCGTCCATCGTCGCGGCGATCATCATGCTGGTCTACGCGGCCGGGTGGCAACGTGAAATCGCGGCACTGACCGATGCCGAAGGCACGACCACTTCCGGCTACATCCGAACCCTCGGACTGAGCCTGCTCGTCGGTGGCCTGCTCATCTCGATCTGGCGGGTCCTCCACGATCTGGTGAAACTGATTGCCCGACAGCTGATGCGGCGGTTCCACTGGTCACGGTCGGTGGCCAATGGCGTCGGTGTCCTGGTTGTCACCGTCCTGTTCTTCATGCTGGTCGACGGCGTCCTGGTCCGCGGAATCTATGCAGCGACCAACTCGATCTTCAGTCTGCAGAACTCGACCACTCGCGACGGCGTCGTCGAACCGCAGGATCCGATGAAATCGGGTAGCCCCGAATCAGCCGCTCCCTGGGACACATTGGGGTTCGAGGGACGAAACTTCGTCTCGCGCGGACTCGACGCGCAGGAACTCGAAGCGGCAACCGGTAAGCCTGCGATGGATCCGATTCGCGTATATGCCGGACTTGAAAGCGCCGAAGATCCCGAAGAGCGTATGGATCTGGTCATCAAGGAGCTGGAGAGGACCGGCGCATTCCAGCGCAAGGTTCTCGTGGTCATTCCGACGACGGGTACGGGGTGGGTCAATCCCACTGCGGCGCAGGCAATCGAACTTGTGCACGACGGCGACACTGCTCTTGTCGCCAGCCAGTACTCGTACCTGCCGAGTTGGATCTCATTCCTCGCCGACCAGGAGAAGGCGCAAGCTGCCGGACGCCTGTTGATCGAGCGGGTACACGAAAGATGGCTCCAGGAACCGGAAGCCACCAGGCCGAAGTTCATGGTCTACGGCGAGAGCCTCGGCGTCATGGCCGGCGCCGGAGCCTTCGACACACTGCAAGCGGCGCGCGATACCGCCGACGGAATTCTGTGGGTTGGCCCACCGAACGCGACGCAGTTGTGGCGTTCGATCGAGAAGAGGCGCGATCCCGGCACTCCCGAAGTAGCTCCTGTCTACGCGGACGGCTTGGCCGGTGTGCGGTTCGCGGATCGCTCCGAAGACATTCCGACCGACGGGATGACGTGGCCGCAGCCGCGGGTTCTGTTTGTCCAGCACCCTTCCGATCCAGTGGTGTGGTGGTCACCCGACCTCATGTTCAATCGGCCCGAGTGGCTCAAGGAAGTACCCGGTTTCGACCGCTCGCCGTCGATGAAATGGTTCCCGGTCGTGACGTTCTGGCAGGTGTCTGCAGACCTCGGTAACGCCGCGGGAGTTCCCGACGGCCATGGTCACAATTACGGAACCTCCGTTCTGGACGCCTGGATCAGCGTCGCCCAGCCCGAGGGATGGACGGCCGCAGAAACCGAGCGAGTGCGGTCGGCATTGGTTGTCGCCGTGAAATCAGAGGGCCCCGAGAAGTGAGGGGAGTCGCCTCGATCGCGCTCTCCGCTACCGCGATCACCTGGAGCAACGTCGTGCTTCCGGCATTCGGTCTTTCGCCCCGAGCCCGCGCCGTGGTCAACACCGCGGCCGGTCTGTCGGCCATCGGAGTCCTACTCGCACGTGGTTACACCCGCGAGGAACTCGGCTTGGCGCACACCGGCATTCGTGGTGGTGCTCAGTTCGGCGGAGCCGCGGCGGGGGCGGTCCTTACCGGCTACAGCGTCGCTTTGGCCGTTCCGTCCTTGCGCGCGACTCTCGCTGCCGACGAGCGAGCAGACGGCCGCGAAGACTTCCTCGAATGGATCATCCTGCACATCCCGTTCGGGACGGTGCTCTCCGAGGAACTGTTGTTCCGTAGCGCGATGTCGGCCGTCTGGAGCCGCGAACTGAACAGGCCGACCGCGCAGGCTGTTCACGCACTGACCTTCGGGCTGTGGCACGTCGCTCCCGCTCGCGGTGCCGGCGACAACGTTCCCGCAGCAGTGGCGTTCACCGGCGCTTCGGCATTGCTGTTCGAGTGGCTGCACCGCCGTGGCGGCAGCGTACTTGCCCCCGCCCTGCTGCACCTGGCCACGAATGCCGGTGGCGCACTTGCCGTTCGTATCGCTACTCGCAGACAGGGAGTGAACTGATGCCGCCCCGCCGCGCCGTCGACCCCGCCGAATTTCGTGCCGCCGTCCTGGCCGTCGGCCCGTGGCTTCGAGATCCGGAACTGCCGAAGCCTTCGCGCAGTGAACTCGGTGCGGCAGTGAAGATGAGTGCGCGCACTCTCGAACAGATCGCCCCCGGATCGAGCGTCGAGGTGCGGGTCCCACCGTTTGTTGCGGTGCAATGCATCGAAGGTCCGCGTCACACGCGCGGAACCCCGCCCAACGTCGTCGAGACGGACGCTCGGACGTGGTTGCAGATGGTCACCGGATTGCTCGAGTTCTCCGAGGCCTCAGGTGACGGAAGAGTCGACGCCTCAGGTAGCCGCGCTCCCGAAATTGCGCACTGGCTCCCACTGCTGCGGTTGACCTAGCAACAGAGGGGTTGGCGCAGCAACAGAGTGGTTGACGCAGTAACAGTGAGAGACCATCCGGTTCGCTTCGGCGTGATCTGAGAGCCAAGGCAGCCCTCAGGGGAAGTGAGTCCCAAAATGGCCGTAGACTGTGGATGCCCCCCAACCCCTGCCCACAAAGGGAGCGCCCGGTGACTCGTGCCGATCTGTCGGTCAACAGTCCAAATCTCCTCGCTTCGAACCCGTCCGACGAGGACGAGAACGAGCCCCGCGAAGAATGCGGTGTATTCGGCGTCTGGGCGCCGGGAGAGGATGTGGCGAAGCTCACTTATTACGGCCTGTACGCACTTCAGCACCGTGGTCAAGAAGCTGCCGGCATTGCGGTAGCCGACGGCTCCCAGGTGTTGGTGTTCAAGGATCTCGGCCTGGTCAGCCAGGTATTCGACGAGCAGACCCTCGCAGCGATGCCAGGTCACGTCGCCGTCGGACATTGCCGTTACTCCACCACCGGTTCCACGACGTGGGAGAACGCGCAGCCCATCTTCCGTACCACCACTGCCGGAACCGGCATCGCGCTCGGCCACAACGGCAACCTGGTCAACACCGCTGAACTCGCGAGCCGCACCCGTGCAGCCGGCCTGGTCAACGACAAGCGCCCCAACGCAGCGACTTCCGACTCCGACCTCATCGGTGGTCTCCTGGCACACGCTGCCGGCGACAGCACCATCGAACAGGCCGCAATGGAATTGCTTCCCACGTTGGAGGGCGCGTTCTGCCTCACCTTCATGGACGAGCACACGCTGTACGCAGCGCGCGATCCGCACGGCATCCGCCCGCTCTGCCTCGGTCGACTCGACCGCGGTTGGGTAGTCGCCAGCGAGACGGCAGCCCTCGACATCGTCGGTGCGTCGTTCGTTCGCGACATCGAACCCGGTGAGCTGCTTGCGATCGACGCCGACGGCGTTCGCTCCTCACGTTTCGCGAATCCGACGCCCAAGGGATGTGTCTTCGAGTACGTCTACCTTGCCCGTCCCGACAGCGTCATCGGTGGCCGTTCGGTCCACTCGACCCGCGTCGAGATCGGCCGTCTGCTCGCCAGCGAGCATCCCGCCGAAGGTGACTTGGTCATCCCCGTTCCCGAGTCCGGCACCCCCGCAGCCGTCGGATACGCACAGGGCTCAGGCATCCCCTACGGCCAGGGTCTGATGAAGAACGCCTACGTGGGCCGTACCTTCATCCAGCCGTCGCAGACGATCCGTCAGCTCGGTATCAGGCTCAAGCTCAACCCGCTCAAGGAAGTCATCCGCGGCAAGCGCCTTGTGGTGGTGGACGATTCGATCGTCCGCGGTAACACTCAGCGTGCGCTCATCCGGATGCTCCGCGAAGCCGGCGCCCTTGAAATTCACGTCCGTATCGCCTCGCCGCCGGTCAAGTGGCCCTGCTTCTACGGCATCGACTTCGCCTCACCGGCCGAATTGATTGCCAACGGCGCGGGCGGACAGGATGCGACGTTCGAGGAGATGCTCGACGGTGTGCGTCGTTCCATCGGAGCGGACACCCTCGGATACATCTCCACCGAGGGCATGATCGCCGCCACCGAGCAGCCGGCCAGCCGTCTGTGCGCCGCGTGCTTCGACGGGACCTACCCGATCGCGCTTCCCAAGGAAACGTCGATCGGCAAGAACGTCCTCGAGGGGATGCTCGAGAGCACCGCAGGTTCGACGGCCACTCGCGACAACGACAATGCGAGCGCGCTCAGCCGCCCCTGAACATCAGAATCGTTGAAATTCGACAGCCGAGAATCTGCCGTCCACAGCATGTGGGCGGCAGATTTTCTGTTCACGACTTTCTGTTCCACGACACGGCATACGTCGTGAGCATCTGGCATAGTGCCCTCCGTGGCGCAACTGAGAATGGATGGGCACCGGGTCCTGGTCGCAGACCTGGTGGGGGACACCATCAAAGCGATCAACGGCTCGATGGTGGCGTACGAGGGTGCGATTACCTTCAAGAACGCCGGAATGGGCGGTGGCGGTGGGTTACGTGCCGCGCTGAAACAGAAGGCGGCAGGTGAATCACTGTCCCTGATGGAAGTCAGCGGTCAAGGCACCGTCTACTTCGCGGTCGACGCCCAGGACATCACGATTATCGAGCTCAACAACGACGCTTTGCACGTCGAAGCCTCGCAATTGCTCGCATTGGTCGGCCAACTGCGAACCGACGTGAAATTTGCCGGTCTCCGCGGCGCAGGTTCCGGACAGGGCTTGTTCACGACGGTCGTCAGCGGCACCGGTCTGGTGGCCGTGCTGTCGAAGGGCGGACCGATCATCGCGCTCGAAGTCAGCCCGCAGTATCCGCTGGTTGCCGATCCCGACGCATTCGTCGCTCACCGTGGCCAGCTGAACCAGAGCTTCGTCACCGACGTCACCTGGCGTTCTGCGATCGGCGGTGGCAGCGGTGAAGCGTTCTCGCTGCGATTCGACGGATCCGGAGTCGTCTACATCCAGCCCGAGGAGCGCTGAACCATGCCGTTGGAATTGGTGAACAGCAAGGTCGTCAAGTCGACCCTCGCGCCGGGCCAGAACGTGCTCGCCCGCACCGGGTCGATGCTCTACTACACCGGTGACGTCCGCTTCATCCCGCACAGCATGGGCGGTGGGCCCGGCGCCATGCCGAACATGGGCGGTATCGCCGGGATGGCCGGCCGCATGATGTCCGGCGAGCATGCACGCATGATGGCGGCCGAGGGAAACGGTGAGGTCTTCTACGGGCATGCCGGCTTGTACGTCGAGGTCATCCACCTCGACGGTTCGTCGATGCTCACCGTCGAAGCCGACCGACTCCTCGCACACGACGGTTACCTCCAGAGTTCGATAGTCGCTCTCACGTCGCAGGGCGGCGTGCGCGGAGCAGTACGCGGCGCCATGACCGGTCAAGGACTGTTCACGACGCAGTTGCACGGCCAGGGAAGCGTCGCGGTTCTCTCGCACGGGGGTGCGATTCCGTTGCAGGTCGGTCCGAACAATCCTCAGGTCGTCGTCGACCCGCAGGCATACGTGTGCCACATCGGTCAGATCAACGTCGACATCTCCGCGAACGTCGGTTGGCGCGAGGCCGTCGGCAAGGGCTCGGGGGAGTCCATCCAGCTGAAGATGACCGGCGCCGGCACCGTCTGGGTCCAGGCGTCCGAGCAGAAGTTCTGAGAGGGCACAGAGCATGGGTATCGAAATTCACAATCCGGCAACTCTGCCCGCCAACGACAACGTCCCGGGCAACGATTACGCCTTCTGCGTCGAGATGGCCGGGCAGCCGTGGTTCACGTCCAAGGGCGCGATGATCGCGTACTACGGAAACATCAACTTCGAGCCGCTCGGGCGCACGAGCATGACGGCGATCGTCGCGGCCAGGTTCTCTTCACCGCTCTACGCGGACGACTGGGTGCTCGCTCAGGGACAGGGCAAGTTGATCCTCGGGGACCGCGGATTCAACATCAATTCCTATGACCTCGACGACGGCAACCTCACGATTCGCGCGGCCAATCTCCTCGCCTTCGAGACGAGCCTGGACCTCAAACAGTCCATCGTCCCAGGCTTTTTGACGCTACTGGGGACAGGCAAGTTCCTGGCGTCGTCCAATGGCCCGGTCATGTTCGCGGAGCCGCCGCTGCGCATCGACCCGCAGGCGTTGGTGGGTTGGGCCGACTGCCCGTCGCCGTCCCACCACTTCGATGCCGACTGGATGCAGAGCTTCCTGGGCGCGGTTCGGGGAAGCATGTTCGGCGCGAACACCGGCGAAGAACGCCAGTTCGATTTCACCGGAGCCGGGACGGTACTGATCCAGTCGAGCGAGAAGGTCGTCCACGACGGACACCTCCTCAAACACATCGAATCCGAGACGGTCGCACTCGGGCAGAACAGTCTGCGCGCACTGCACGCCTCGATCGGTGCGCGGCTGCAGAACTGACGTCTCGGGGTACGCGAGGTCTCACCGAGGGGGCCGGTCCGGTAGCGTATGGGCGTAATCGTCGGTATTTGTGTGCGCGCTCTGGGTCTCGAGTCGAACGATCCATCTCGCGTCACGAGGATTGCAAACACTTCACATTGCAAGACCACTTACCTGTGCACGAGCAATACGTGCTCGCGAGAAATACAAGGCTGGAGTAGTAACCCGATGACCGAGGACAGTCACCGCACCGCAGGCGCCTCCTACGCGGCAGCAGGAGTCGATATCGCCGCAGGCGACCGGGCGGTGGAACTCTTCGCCCCTCTGGCCAAGAAGGCCAGCCGCCCCGAGGTCATGGGTGGCCTCGGTGGTTTCGCCGGCTTGTTCTCCCTCAAGGGTGACTACAAGGAGCCGTTGCTCGCCGCATCGACCGACGGCGTCGGAACCAAGCTCGCTGTCGCGCAGGCGATGGACAAGCACGACACGGTCGGACTCGACCTCGTCGCCATGGTTGTCGACGACCTCGTCGTCTGTGGCGCCGAGCCGCTGTTCCTCCAGGACTACATCGCCGTCGGCCGGGTCATCCCCGAGCGCGTCGCGGAATTGGTCAGCGGAATCGCCGAGGGCTGCATCCAGGCCGGCTGCGCTCTCCTCGGCGGCGAGACCGCCGAGCACCCCGGCATCATGGCCGACGGTGACTACGACCTTTCCGCCACCGGTGTCGGCGTCGTGGAGGCAGAGAAGCTGCTCGGACCGGATCGCGTTCGCCCCGGCGACGTCGTCATCGCGATGGGTTCTTCGGGACTGCACTCCAACGGTTACTCACTGGCCCGCAAGGTCCTGCTCGAGATCGACCGCATGAACCTGAGCGCACACGTCGACGAGTTCGGCCGCACGCTCGGTGAGGAACTGCTCGAGCCCACCAAGATCTACGCCAAGGACTGCCTGGCACTCGCTGCCGAGACCGACGTGCGCACGTTCTGCCACGTCACCGGTGGCGGCCTCGCCAACAACCTCGCGCGCGTCATGCCCAAGGGCTTGGTCGCCGAACTCGATCGCGGAACCTGGAGCCCCGCTCCGGTCTTCGCCATGATCGCGCAGCGCGGACGCGTCGAGCGCGCCGAGATGGAGCAGACGTTCAACATGGGCGTCGGCATGGTCGCCGTCGTCGCACCCGAGGACGTCGACCGTGCACTTGCCGTCCTCACCGCACGCCACATCGACTGCTGGACGCTCGGTAGCGTCAAGAAGGCGTCGGACGCCGCTGCAGAGCGTGCGTTCCTGGCCGGAGACCACCCGCGCTTCTAGACCGCAACGTCAGCTGCCCCATCGGAGAGATCCGGTGGGGCAGTTTTGTGTGTCCGTGCAAGCAGACGCGAGGCGGAAAACGGAACGCAAAAATGAGGAAGAGCGATCAGCTCTTCCTCATTTCACAGTCTGCGCGGTGGCAGTGCGCGGTCAACGCCGCCAGTCGTCGTAGTCGTCCTCTCGCGCATGCCCTTCCCTATCGGAAGTCTGGTCCGATCGGACACTGCTCCGATGCGAGTTGGTCGATCCACCTGCGAGCTCTCTTTGCAGGCTGTCGAAATCCGTGGTCGGTACGCTGTATTTCAATTCGCGTGCAACCTTGGTCTGCTTTGCCTTAGCCCGGCCGCGGCCCATGGCTGACCCCCTCGCGCTTTCGCGGGGCGGCCTGGGGAATTTGGCGGCCCCGTTTGAGTGTGTAAGTTTCCTGACACACACTCTAGCGTGGAAAAGTCGCTTCCGCTTCCACGAAGGCCTCACCGCCGTGTCTGATTGCTCTCACTATGGCCGCGAGCTGCCAGGATGCTGAAAGAACTCGTCAGAACTTTGTGAGAACTGCTCAGAAGTTTCCGGGAATTGCGCGAATCGTCCCCACTCGGGCGTCGCCGCCGAAGACCGGAGCGGATGCGAGAGCCGCCAACTCCTCGGTCCACTCGGTGTTCATCCGCTTGAGCAGAGCTGCCGCCAAGGGCAGGAGCGCCCGCTCGTGACCGTCGTCGATCTTGAGGGCGAAAGCGGAACCGTCGGGAAGCGCTCCGGCGTAGATGCCGTCGTATCCGGTCTTGGAGAACAGACCCGGCACGGCGGACATCAGGCGCTGATCGTTGCGGCCGGTGCCCGAGACGAGGAAGGGGTTCTCGCGGACCGCGTCGGCCACAGCTCGTTCGGGTGAGTCGGGCTCAGCCGAGGGCAGGCGTCCGAATGCCCGAGCCAGGTTCGTGAGCGAGAGCGGCACGATCGGGAGACCACAACCGTCGATGCCGAGTTCCTGCTCTTCCTCGCCGCTGAGATCGAAGATCGTCTCCTGGATCGCGAGTTGGAGGGGATGAGTCGGCTCCATGTACGTCTCGAGCGGCCAGTCGTTCACGACGCACGTGGCGAGCATCGCGGCGTGCTTGCCCGAGCAGGTCATGTAGATCGGGCTGGGAAGCTCGCCCGCTGCGATCAGTTCGGCTCGGGCCAGTTCGTTGCCCGGCAGATCGGAGGGGCACTGCAACTGGTCGACACCGATTTGGTAGCGAGCGAGAAGCGCTGCGACCAGTTCGATGTGATCGGCCTCGCCCGCATGTGAGGACGACGCGACGGCCAGCTCTTCCGGGCTGGTGGGTGCAAAGCCGTTACGAAGCGCAGCGACGGCTTGCAGCGGCTTGTTCGCCGAGCGCGGGTAGATGGGTGTGTGAATTTCCCCGAGTCCGACAACGACCTCGCCGTCGGCGCCGAGAATGACGGCCGATCCGCGATGCACGCATTCGCGGAATCCGGAGCGGACCACTTCCACCAATTCGATACTCACGAGTGCACCTGCGCTTCTGCTTGTTCGATGAACCTCTGGACACGCGCGGTGACGTTCGGTGCAAGATCGGTGTGTTCTGCGAGTAGCCGTCGAAGCCGCTCAGGGTCCGTTCCGGCGAAGACCTCTCGAACAGTCACTCCGTGATCCGGTACGTGGACTCGGGTGACCGAATCGCCCGCGGCGATCGTGCCGGTCCGGTTG
Organism: Rhodococcus sp. KB6; assembly: GCF_001445685.1. NCBI lineage: Bacteria > Bacillati > Actinomycetota > Actinomycetes > Mycobacteriales > Nocardiaceae > Rhodococcus > Rhodococcus sp. KB6. The sequence goes on from NZ_LNAK01000043.1 coordinate 387,628, forward strand.
ACGCGAAGATAGGCGCCGACGTCGGTCCGCTCGGTGAATCGCTTGACCCAGCCCTTCTCCGCGGCCCAGATGCCGAAGGTGCCACACGGGACCCGGGGAGCGGTCACTTCGAGTTCGAGAACGTCCGACGCCTCGGCTCCGGTGATGTGCCAACGCTCGCCGATCACGGCGTCCGTGACGAGCATCCCGCTGATGTGAAGATTCTCGCCGAACCATCCGGGGCCGAGAGGTCGGCCCAATTCGTCCGACCAGCGCTGCGCTTCGTCGCGCTGATACGCGTAGACAGCTTGGAAGGCGCCGCCGTGGAACTCGGTGTCGCAGACGTAGTCGCCACCCAGACCGAGTCGGCCGACCGCGACGCGGCCGTCGACGGGACGCTTGTCGATCGCGGTACGGGGGACTCGCCTGACGCCACTGTCACGTTCGGTGTGGACGACGCAGACCGCGTCGACCGTGCCCGTCACTTTCCGCGCAATCGGTTGACAGCCTCACGTCCGGCCTGGGGTGCGTCGTCCGCGACGATCGAATCCGGATCGATGGACGCAGCGCTGGGGCCGGCCATCAGTTCGGTGTCGACCGGGATGTTCCGCTTGATCAGAGCGAGTGCGATGGGGCCGAGCTCGTGATGATTGACGACGGTCCCGACGCGTCCGACGGCCCGTCCGCCCGCCGTGATCGGGTCACCCGGTTCCGGGACGGCTTCGGCGCTGCCGTCGAGGTGCAACATGACGAGATGGCGCGGGGGCTTGCCGAGATTGTGAACCCGGGCAACGGTTTCCTGACCGCGGTAGCAGCCCTTGTCGAGGTGGACGGCGCCGTGCTCGGCCGGCCCGCCGATCCAGTGGACCTCGTGCGGGATGGTCCGTTCGTCGGTGTCCAGTCCGAGGCGAGGCCTCGTCGCTTCGACGCGCAGTGCCTCGAAGGCCCAACTGCCGGCGGGCTTGGCGCCGGCATCGGTCAGCCTGGTCCACCACGCTGCCAGTTGCTCACGTGGGACGAGAAGATCGAAAGAGTTCTCGGTAGGCCACGGCATGCGGCGGACAAATCCGCCGTCGGCCAAGGCGTGAGCGTCGTAGGCCTCGGTGGGTGTCTGAACCTCGAGTGCGGCGAGGACAGTTGACGCTTCGGGTCCGATCAGGCTCAGGACCGCGAGTTCGTTGCCGTCTCGAGGTTCGGCCTTGGACCAGAACACCATCTTCTTCAAGAAGGAGAGAAGGTCGGGTCCGCGGTTCGCCTCGGTGTCGATCCAGGTGACACCTGCCAGGTCCGTCTGCACGAAGTGGTGCTCGACGCGTCCGTTGACGTCCAGGCTCAAGTTCTCGGCACTCTTGCCGTCGGGGAGCGCGGCGATGTGCTGGCTCGAAATCGTGTGCAGCCACGTGAGGCGTTCGTCGCCGGGAATGGCGATCACGAATCTGTGACTGCGGTCGACCACCACTGCTGCGCGCTGCGCGGTTCGCTGTTCGCCGAGAGGATCGCCGTAGTGCCACGCGACACCGATGTCGGCCGAACCGTCCGGTGCGGTGACCGCGCCGGGGGAAGTCAGAAGTGGGCTGTTGGGCACAAGAGCGTTGTCGACCACGAGACCAGTCTAGGAGTGTGGGCGGGATCGCGGTTACAGGGCGGCCCCGGCGGCTTGGCGGATCGTTAGGGTTGATGGCATGCCTGATCGCGTATTGGTGACTCTCGACCATGAGGTGCTCGATGCTGACGCACCGTTTCTGCACGCCGACGACCTGGCGGTGGTGCGCGGCGACGGAGTCTTCGAGACGCTGTTGGTACGCGACGGCCGCGCCCGGGTGGTCGAGGGACACCTGAGTCGACTGGTTCTGAGCGCGCGGGCACTCGGTCTGCCCGCTCCCGTTCTCGATGATTGGCGTCTGGCGATCGAGATGGCTGCCGAGGAGTGGGGGACCGAGAAGGAAGGCGCTCTTCGTCTTGTTCTGACCCGCGGCCGTGAGAGCGGTGACAAGCCGACAGCCTTCGTGATGGTCGGTCCGGTGGCCGATCGGGTCAGACAGGTCCGCGAATCGGGGTTGTCGGTGATGACTCTCGAGCGAGGTTTCTCTGTCGATCTCTCTGCCCGGGCACCCTGGCAGCTACTGGGCGCGAAGACGTTGTCGTACGCAACCAACATGGCAGCGCTTCGATATGCGGCGAATTTGGGTGCTGACGATGTGATCTTCGTCAGTTCCGAGGGCAATGTGTTGGAGGGGCCACGCTCGACGGTGGTGATCGTTCGGGACAGGACTTTGATCACACCGCCTCCCGCACAAGGCATTTTGATGGGCACTACGCAGCGCGCCCTGTTCGACGTTGCCGGCAGTGCTCGCTTCGATTGCCGATACGAAACCCTCCGACCTGCGGATTTGATTGCGGCCGACGGAGTGTGGATGGTTTCGAGCGTCACGCTGGCCGCATGCGTCCATACACTCGACGGGCTCACATTGCCAGAGCCGAAGGTCTCCGGGGAATTCGCGGAATTGGTTGAACGTGCAATTGATTCGGATTCAGCAGGGCGATAGGCGAATAGGAATCGCGACAGGTCTCTACTACATTTGGTAGTAGCAAAGTCCTGCGGTCCAAACCGGACAGCAGTACCGTGTCCGCAGGGGCCGAGCGACTGCCCGCGTCTCGAACCCCGAAGCCTGTCCCAGGGCCCTACTCTCGGAGTAGCCAATGGATACTTTGGACGTCTCCAGGTGGCAGTTCGGTATCACTACCGTCTACCACTTCATCCTTGTTCCGCTGACCATCGGACTTGCGCCGATGATCGCGATCATGCAGACGATGTGGGTGGTCACCAAAAAGGACCACTGGTATCGGCTCACCAAGTTCTTCGGCAAGCTTTTCCTCATCAACTTCGCACTCGGTGTAGCCACCGGCATCGTGCAGGAGTTCCAGTTCGGCATGAACTGGAGCGAGTACTCGCGATTCGTCGGTGACGTCTTCGGAGCTCCGCTCGCATTGGAAGGCCTCGTCGCCTTCTTCATGGAGTCCGTCTTCATCGGACTCTGGATCTTCGGTTGGGGCAGGCTGCCCAAACTTGTACACCTGGCGTGCATTTGGCTCGTGGCGATCGGCGTCAACGCGTCGGCATTCTTCATCATCGCGGCCAACTCGTTCATGCAGCATCCGGTCGGTGCGACGTACAACCCTGAAACGGGTCGTGCCGAGCTCACCAGTATCTGGGAGCTGCTGACCAACAACACCGCTCTCGCTGCCTTCCCGCACGCGGTTGCCGGCGCCTTCCTGACAGCGGCGACGTTCGTCGCCGGCATCAGTGGTTGGTGGATGGTGCGGAACATGCGCCGCGCCAAGCAGGCTGAGGCCGCCGAAGCCGAGCGCCTCGAAGCCGACGCACGGACGATGTACCGCCCGGCAACACGATTCGCGTTGCTCGTCATGATCGTGGCCGGAATCGGCATCATCTATACCGGTGACGTCCAAGGCAAGCTCATGTTCCAGCAGCAACCCATGAAGATGGCGTCGGCGGAATCGCTGTGCGACACCGAGATGGATCCGGACTTCTCGATCCTCACTATCGGCACTCACAACAACTGTGACAGCGTGACGCACGTTCTGAAGGTGCCGTTCGTTCTTCCATGGTTGGCCGAGGGCAAGTTCACCGGCGTCGAACTGCAAGGCGTGAACCAACTGCAGGAGCAGGCGGAGCAGGACTTCGGACCGGGTAACTACCGACCGAATCTCTTTGTCACGTACTGGTCTTTCCGCGCCATGATCGGCCTCGCCGCCGGTTCGGCAGCACTGGCTCTCGCGGGACTGTGGGTCACTCGTAAGGGGCGGGTCCCGGACCAGAAGTGGTTCGGAATACTCAGCCTGGTCGCGATCCCCACTCCGTTCATGGCGAACAGCGCCGGTTGGATCTTCACCGAGATGGGCCGTCAGCCCTGGGTGGTGCATCCCAACCCGACCGGCGTCGACATGATCAGACTTACTGTCGACCAAGGTGTTTCGGACCACGCGTCGGCTACCGTCTGGGCTTCGCTGATCACCTTCACCCTGCTGTACGGAGCGCTGGGAGTCGTCTGGTTCAAGCTGATCGTGCGGTACGCGAAGGAAGGCCCGTTGGAGCACGACATGCATCCGCCGGGCGATACAGATCATGATGAGCCGGAAGATCCGGACAAGCCCAAACAACTGTCGTTCGCGTACTAGGAGGCGATCATGGGACTTCAAGAAGTATGGTTCGTGCTCGTCGCAGTACTGTTCATCGGTTACTTCGTCCTCGAAGGGTTCGACTTCGGTGTCGGAATGCTCATGCCGATCGTCGGCAGAGGCAGTGACCTCCCGGCCGATACGCGTCGACGGGTAGCGCTCAACACGATCGGCCCGGTGTGGGACGGCAACGAAGTGTGGCTGATCACCGCCGGTGGCGCGATGTTCGCGGCATTCCCGGAGTGGTACGCGACGTTGTTCTCCGGGTTCTATCTACCGCTGCTGATCATCCTGGTGGCCTTGATCGTTCGTATCTGTGCCATCGAATGGCGAAGCAAGATCGACGACGACAAATGGCGTCAGCGTTGCGACTGGGGCATCATCTTCGGCTCCTGGGTCCCGGCAGTTCTCTGGGGCGTGGCTTTCGCGAACATCGTTCGGGGCGTGGCGATCAACGCCGACAAGCAGGTCGAGTCGGGATTCTTCGATCTGCTCAATCCGTACGCGCTGCTCGGCGGTCTGACCACCGCGCTGGTGTTCGCTCTCCACGGCGCAGTGTTCCTGGCACTCAAGAGTGCCGACGAGGTTCGTGAAGATGCCGTGAAGATTGCTGCACGACTGGCAATTCCGGCTATTCCGGTCGCCGGCGGATTCGTCCTGTGGACGCAACTCGCCTACGGCAAGGGATGGACGTGGATTCTGGTAGCTGCCGCTGCTGCGGCACTGATCGGCGTCGTCTTCCTGACGCGGGCCGAGCGCGAAGGCTGGGCTTTCGTTCTCACCTGTGTGGCCGTCATCGCCACCGTCGTGCTGCTGTTCGCCTCGCTGTTCCCGAACGTCATGCCGTCGACGCTGGATCCGGCGTACAGCCTGACCATCGAGAACGCGTCGTCGAGTCCGTACACGCTCAAGGTGATGACGTGGGCCGCGGCATTCATGACACCGGTGGTGATCATCTACCAGGGCTGGACGTACTGGGTGTTCCGACAGCGCATCTCCTCCAAGCAGATTCCGGCGTCGATCGGTCTCCGATTCAAGGAGAAGACTTGGTAGTCACGAACCCTGAATCACGACACATTCGAAACACGAAAGAACTGACGGTCGAATTCACGTGACAATCGAAGTAGGCGACGCTCCCACCACTCGGGAGCGTCGCCGGGGGCCGATCGACCCGCGGCTGTGGCGACATTCCGCTTCTGCGCGCGGCTACCTGATCCTGACTGTTGCTCTGTCGATGGTGAACGTCGTGATGGTCATCGTCGCGGCGCTCATGATCGGCCGGGTGCTGGCCGGAGTGATCACCACTCGAACTGTGGATGTTTCCTCGTGGACAACCGAATTGGTTGTTCTCGCCGCAGCTGTGGCGGTCCGAGTTCTGGGGACTTGGCTGCAGACCAGGTATGCGCACCGGGCGTCGACTCGCGTCGTTGCCGAGATCAAGAACGGCGTGCTGACGTCGGCGACGGCGATGAGTCCTCGCGATCTGGATCCGCGGCGTGACGAGATCGCGACCGTGGTCACCCGAGGTGTCGACGGCCTTGGTCCGTACCTGACGGGATACCTTCCGGCCCTGGTCTTGTCGGTGACGCTGACACCCATCACCCTGATAGTCATTGCGGTGCAGGACATGACGTCTGCGGTCATCATCTTCGTGACGCTGCCGCTGATCCCCATCTTCATGATTCTGATCGGCCTGCTGACAAAGGGTAAGTCGGAGAAGACGCTGGCAGCGATGACCACGTTGTCTTCGCAACTGCTCGATCTCCTTGCCGGTTTGCCGACGCTGCGGGCGCTCGGTCGTCAGCAGGGTCCTGCCGAGCGCGTCCGTGAACTCGGTGACGCTCATCGGCGAACGACGATGTCCGCCCTCCGCGTTGCGTTCCTGTCCTCGATGGTGCTTGAACTGCTCGCAACGCTCTGCGTCGCGTTGGTGGCCGTGAGTATCGGCTTGCGACTGGTGTACGGCGACATGTCACTCGAGCCGGGGATAGTCGCGTTGATCCTCGCCCCCGAGGTGTACCTGCCACTTCGGATGGTGGGAACCCAGTTCCACGCCGCCGAGGACGGAATGGCGGCAGCCAACAAGGCATTCGAGGTTATCGAGGCGGATTCTGCCGCACCGGAGGGTGGTAGCACGACGGTGGTCGCTCGCGGTGCCGACATCGTCTTCGACGGACTCGGCGTGACCTCTCGTGGGGGAGTCGCACCGTCTCGACTTTCCGCCGTGGCATCGCCAGGGGCGATCACCGTGCTCACCGGTCCCAACGGCTGCGGCAAGTCGACGGCAGTGCACGCGCTGCTCGGGTTGATCGAACCGAGCAGTGGGCGCGTGACGGTCGCCGGCGTCGATGTCCGAGACCTGGACGAGCACGCGTGGTGGAGTCAGTTGGCCTGGCTACCGCAACATCCGGTCCTCCTGCCCGGCACCGTTCGTGAAAATCTCGATCTCACCGGGGTCGTCGATGCGCAAGCATTGGCTCGCGCCGCTGCTGCGACGGGATTCGACGCGGTACTGGCCGAGCTGCCTGCGGGCGTCGAGACCGTGATCGGCGTCGGCGGTACAGGTCTGTCTTTGGGGCAGCGGCAACGGCTGGCACTGACACGCGTGCTTGCCTCGGACCGCGCAGTTCTTGTCCTGGACGAACCCACCGCTCACCTCGACTCGGATTCGGAAGGGACAGTGTTGGCTTCTCTGAGAGCACGGGCGGAGCGTGGCGACACCGTTGTCGTGATCGGCCACCGTCCGAGTGTGCTTGCCGCAGCTGACCGGATCGTCGAGGTGCGCGCTCATGAGAAGTGACGCTCACGATCCGCTTCTGCGTGCTCTGCGGCTACTGGAACTTCGGCCACGACGCGTACTGACGGCGGTAGCGGCGGGTGTGGCAACACTCGGTAGCGCACTCGCCTTGGCCGCGCTGTCCGCATGGTTGATCACGCGTGCTTGGGAGATGCCCCCCGTTCTCGATCTCAGTGTTGCGGTAGTTGCCGTACGCGCATTGGGAATCTCACGTGGTGTCTTCCGCTATCTCGAACGATTGACGACGCACGACGTCGCGTTGCGCGGAACCACCGCGGCGCGATCGAGGATCTACCAGCAGTTGGCCGCAGGAGATCCCGCGGCAGCAGCCGGACTACGACGCGGTGACCTGCTCTCACGTACGGGCGCCGACGTGGATGCACTGGGCGACGTCGTCGTCAAAGCACTGATCCCGATTGCGGTCTCGATTGTCCTCGCGTTTGCTGCGGTGGGAATCCTGTTGTTCATCTCGGTTCCGGCCGCGCTCATCCTGGCTGTTGCGCTGGCGGTGTCCGGGATCGCGGCACCCTGGCTTTCGGCTCGTGCTGCTCGTCTCGCCGAGGCCGACAGTTCTGCTGCCGCAGCGCGATTCAGTGAGTCCGCGGTGACCGCCCTCGACCATTCCGCCGAGCTCCGGGTATCGGGTCGCTTGGATCAGGCGGTGAGCGAGGCGGTCTCTGCCGAGAACGATGTGGTCGACGCAACCGATCGCGCGGCGGTACCGAGTGCCTTTGCCGCCGCGGCGACGCCCCTGGCAATCGGCGTGAGCGTCCTCGGTGCCCTGTTGATCGGAATTACGCTGTACGGAACCACCGACATGTCACCGATGTCCATGGGAATCCTTGTACTGCTTCCGCTGTCGGCTTTCGAGGGAACCGCGATACTGCCCAGCGCGGCAGTTGCGTTGACCAAGGCGCGGCTGGCGTCGGCACGCATCATGGTGGTACTCGATCGAGCCGACGCCGAACACGTTGAAGGAAATCGTGCGTGGCCGGAGGACGGGGTCCTGAGTGTGCACGCGTTGCGGGCGGGTTGGCCCGGGGGAAAGGTGACCGAACCGCTCTCCGTGGATCTTCCTCGCGGTGCCCGCGTTGCCGTCGTCGGGGAGAGCGGATCCGGAAAGACCACCGCACTGATGACGACGGCGGGGTTGCTGCCGCCCGTCGCGGGAACAGTGCGCGTTGGCGCAGTGGATATTTCGGATATCGATCCGGCCGAACTGCGCAGGCACGTCGGGTACTTCGCCGAGGACGCACACCTCTTCGAGACGTCGGTACTCGAGAACCTGCGCGTCGCGCGGGGTGACCTCACCGCCGAGGACGCGGAGAAGGCACTTGCCGCAGTTGGTCTCGGCGAGTGGCTGTCGGACCTGCCGGACGGGCTCGATACCTACCTGGTCGGCGGTATGAGAGCGGTTTCTGGCGGTGAGCGTCGTCGGTTGCTGTTGGCGCGCGCGATCGTCTCGCCCGCGGAGGTGCTGCTGCTCGACGAGCCGACCGAGCACATGGACGCGGAGGCGGGCGATCAGTTGCTCCGCGAGTTGCTCAGTCGCGACGCAACGCTGGTCGATTCTTCGCGAACCGTTGTTGTCGTCACCCACCAACTTCCGGACGGCACACCAGCTGACCAGGTGATATGCGTCGGAAAAGTTTCTGTGGAAAATACGTTGCCCTCATCGTGAAGTGGGCGTACTTTCTCCTGTACACAAGGAAGGAGGTGGTCTGAAATTGAAGTACAGACGGACGCGTGAGGTGGCTGCCAGCTAGCCGCAATCGCTGATGGAATTCACTTACCGCGTGAGCGGCCGGCGAATCCCAGGCAGCCACCCGACCCCCGAGCCCCCGATCAGTCCGACCGGGATCCGCGCGAAAGCGTGGGTGTGGCTCGGGGGTCGCTTCGTGCCGTGCGCCTTTATCAACCCCCGGCGGTTAATAAAGGCGCACAGCGTGGACAAGGATTAGGCCCCCACCATCCACCGCGCTCGAGGATGGCTCTGACCTCGGCTGCAGTTCGGCACGAGGCCCCCTCCACCTCCTCCCAACCGAAGACCAGTGTGGCGTTGCCTGACAGTTCGGATGCGTTTCCTCGCCGACGATCACGCAGTGCAGTCGCTCGAGAAGAGTGGAAGGCAAATCCGTCGAGTCGAACGATCAGTGCGACACCGCAATTGCGGTAGTCGACGTCCTCGTAGAGAGTTCTCCCATCGACGAGGACCAGCGATTGCCGTCGTGCTTCCGGCAAACCGTGTGCTCGCTCGACCTCGATTGCGTAGCGATGCTCGAGTACCGACTGGACACCGCGATCCAACAGGTCCAATGTCGAGGACAGCGCTTTGACATATCGCCTCGGCCGTCGGCATTCCATTCGGGTGCGCAATTCCATCCGTGACACTTTGCACGCCGTGGCCGAGCGAACCAGAGAACGAGCGGCGTCGCGAGCCGACGGCTCTGCAACCGCCAGGTCAATTGCGGTGTCGGCCAGCGAAGTACGAGCAGGCTGAGTGGCAACGCCGATGTGGGCCTGAGCGCGTGAACGATGAACGATCACTCCGGGATGGGCAGTGGACCACCCCAACGGAACGGGGCGCGCCGGGGAGCGTTCGGGTCTGACCGTCGGACTCTGACAGCGCGAGGATCTGCCGTATCGGACCGTGATGTGGACCGGCAGTTCGGACTCGATGTGCGTGAGTCCCCACTCTTCAGCTGCCGTCCGGTGACTCAGGTAGGTCTCTCCGCCGCCGAACAGAAGGGCGGCCTCGAGAATCATTGCTCGGTTGAGCGGGCCGTTGGTGCTGGATTGAACGCCGTGGAGGACGGAAGTCCATTGACCCGATTCGACCAGATGTTGGATGCGCCGCGGTGAATAGCCGAAAGGGCGTAGTTGTTTATTGGTCGCGAGTCCGTGTTGGAAGTCGAAGAGTCTTCGGAGATCAGGATCGATGTAGTCGCAGCTCATGCGAATACCGTCAGATCGCGGACCGACAAGAACCGGTCGAAGATGCCGCTCAGAAGCCCGCCTGTGGAATTTGTCGGTGCCTGTGGATAAATCTGCTGTGCGCCTTTATTAACCGCCGGGGGTTAATAAAGGCGCACAGCAGAGCTAGCCGATGTAGCGCGTCAGGCGGGCCGAGAGACGCGGTTCCAGGCCACCGTCAGACATGATCCGCTCTTCGACGTACGCGAGGTCGCCGCCTTCGACGATGCCGTAAAGACGCTTCGCGCCGCCGTACAGTGCACCGGACTGGCTGCGGATCACCACGTCGGTGGCAAGTTCCCACGACGCTTGGGTGAGTGCGCGCCCGTAGTACATTTCGACGACACCGGAGCTGTGGCTGAGCAGGAGTTCGACCACTTCCTGGTTGACGCTGCCCGGGATGCCGTCGCCGCCCATGCGCCAGTAGCCGCTCTCGCGCAGATCGGGGCTCACGTACTTGCCCTCGGCGTCGAGGCGCCAAGATCTGGACTCCCAATTGAGGTAGGGGCCGCCGTCGTGCGAGATGACGATCTGCTGACCGAAGGCGTAGTCGCCGTTCTCGTCGTGTCCTTCACCTTCGCCGCGCCAGACACCGACGAGGGGGAGAAGCGCGAGGAGTTCGGGATTGATGTCCGGGCCGAGGCGCAGGTTTGCGGTGTCCTCCGGCAACGGAAGGTCCGGCAGGGTCGGAATGTTGAGCGACGCCGTCGACTTGGAGCGCTCGACGGCGATGGCGACAGCTTCGTCCCCGCTGCCGCGCCTTACGGCACCTGCAGCGGCGGAATCGTCAGCGGTCGCGTCGGACCCTGAATCCGGAGCCTGACTCACGACTCGTCGGTGACCAAGCGGTACACGACGTACACGGAGAACCAAGCGATCATGACGGATGCGAGTGCGAGGAGTACCTCGAAGAAAATGACCACGGGTACATCTTAGACCGCGGCGACCGACCGGAAAAATCGGGAGCCGGAATGCAGAAGGCCCCGCACCGGAGGGGTGCGGGGCCGCCTGACAAAGCAGGAATTACTTGCTGACGGTCACGTCCACGTTGTGCACGCCCGAGCCCTCGGGAGCGACGGTGGAGGTGCCGTTGCCCGAGCTGGACAGTGCACGCACGGTCCACTCGCCCGGAGCGGCGAAGAAGCGGAAATCGCCGGTTCCCGATGCCACGACCTCGGCCGTGAACTCTCCGGAGCCGTCGAGCAGACGCACGAATGCGCCGCCGATGGGCTGGCCGTCAGCTGCGAGAACGCGGCCGGTGATGACCGTTTCCTTCTCGACGTCGACGCCGGCAGGCAGGGTCTGGCCCTGAGTAGGTGCTCCACACATGATCAGGCTCCCAATTCGATCGGTGCGCCGACGAGTGAGCCGTATTCGACCCAGCTGCCGTCGTAGTTCTTGACGTTGTTCTTGCCGAGGATCTCCTGCAGGACGAACCAGGTGTGGCTCGAACGCTCGCCGATGCGGCAGTAGGCGATCGTTTCCTTGGTGTCGTCGAAGCCCTTTTCCGCGTACAGCTTGGCGAGGTCGTCGTCCGACTTGAAGGTGCCGTCCTCGTTGGCGGTGGTGCTCCACGGGATGTTGATGGCTCCGGGGACGTGGCCACGCTGCTGCGCCTGCTCCTGCGGAAGGTGGGCGGGAGCGAGGATCTTGCCGGAGAACTCGTCAGGGCTACGAACGTCGACGAGGTTCTTGCTGCCGATGGCGTCGATGACCTCGTCGCGGAATGCGCGGATCGAGAAGTCGGGGGTCTCGGCCTTGTACTGCGTGGCTTCGCGGTTGACTGCGTCCTTGGAGAGCGGGCGTCCGTCGAGTTCCCACTTCTTGCGGCCGCCGTCGATCAGCTTGATGTCCTGGTGGCCGTACAGCTTGAAGTACCAGTACGCGTAAGCGGCGAACCAGTTGTTGTTGCCACCGTAGAGAACGACGGTGTCGTCGTTCGCAATGCCTTTGGCGGAGAGCAGATCCGAGAACTGCTCCTGGTTCAGGAAGTCGCGTCGGACGCCGTCCTGGAGGTCCTTGCGCCAGTCGAGCTTGACTGCACCCTCGATGTGGCCGCCGTCGTATGCGCTGGTGTCCTCGTCCACCTCGACAAAAACGGTCTTGGGGGTGTTGAGGTTCTGCTCAGCCCAGTCAGCGGAGACTAGGACGTCGGAGCGAGCCATGGTGTTCCTTTCGATGTGGTCTTGCATCGGTCGTTATCTAGCAGGGGTTCAGCAGGGTTGTGGGGCAAGCGTTTTCACGCGGTGGTAGCGCGGCCGGTATTTCGCAGCCTTGCGACGAGTGGATAGATCTGGCAGCCGAGGCAGATGCCGAACGCGGCGTTGAGCAGGGCCGCGAACAAGGCGAAGCCGGTGGCAACGGTGCCGACGATCGTCGACCCGGCCAGGAAACCGACCGTGCCGGCGAGTGCGAAGACGAAGCCGACGAACTGCGCGAAGCGCAGCGGCGCTACGGGTTCGCGTTCGCTGACCGGCGAGAGTCGCGGGGCGACGAGCTTGCCGAAGATCTGGCCGTACGGGCTGCGCTTGGGGCCGAGTACCGCTCCGACCGCGAAGACTATGGCCTGCAGTGCGAGAACGACGGTGGCGGCGGGCAGTGAGAAGGTCGAGAGGATGAGCGTGAGTACGAGAACGCCGGTGGTGACCCACGCGGCGAATCGAGGTCCGCGGACGTCGACCTGCTCGAGCTGGGGTGTGGTTGTGGACATCGGGAGTGCTCCTGCGCTGGATTGCATGATGCTGTGCCTGGGCCGAGAAAACGGGACGTCAAAGTCCCACTCGGTGGATTGATCACGTGAGCGAAAGCTCGAAGGTCAGAGAGATCTGACGGATGTGGTGATCAGCAACAGGTACAGCAACAGCCCCCGAGGCGGCACAGGTCTACTGCGCGGCGTCGGGTGAGCATCAGCTCGTGGCGGGTTTGCACGTCGGCGAGTTTACCCCGAATTCTCGGATTTTGGCTCGTGGGGTCCGGATAGTGGTACGAGTGCAGCTTTCAGATCGGCTGCGGATGGCACTCCGGACACCCGGAACTGTTCCTCCAGGCCACCGTCGAGGATGAAGGTGGTGGGCAGCGAGAGGACACTCATCTCGCGTGCCAGAGCCGGTTCCTTGTCGATGTCGAGCTCGATCTCCACCGGCGGACGGGGAGCGTCGGCCATCGAGATCACGACCTGACCGACGACGCGGCGTACTGCCGCGCACGGTCCGCACCAGTCGGCAGAGAAATGCAGTACGACGGGTCCGCCGTTCGGCGAAGAGACTCCAGCGGCGCGGAGCAGTTCGAGGCGACTGTCCGCCGCGCCGGTCGCGGCCGGCGTGGTGACTCGGACCTTTCCGTTGCGCGACTTGAGAAAGAGCCCGACCGCGACGACGGCGACCAGCGCGACCAGCAGAATTGTGATCCCGGTCATCGGTTCTGCAGCTCTGCGAGATCGATCGTCGTGTTTTCGGCGCTGCCTTCGATCACGATTCTTCCGCCTTCCGCGTAGACCAGGCTCGGCTGAATTCCGTAGGGGAGTGCCTGCGGATCGATCGTGTAGCTGAACAGTCCGAGGACGACGGGTTCGAGTGCTGCGGGGATCGAGAAATCGGCTTTGCCCTCCGGACCGAAGTACAGATTGCTGGCGACGATCTTGACCTGCCCACCTTCCAGAACCAGGTTGGCCTGCACACTCACTGCAGTCTCGACCGGGCCGACGGCAACCGTTCCCGTCAGCACGACGGCGCCCGCGGTGCTCGCTCCGGTTCCGCCGCTGCCCCCGGTGCCATCCGACTTGTTGGCCGGCGGCGAAGATACCTGCAGGTCAGGGATATTGAGCAGCTTTCCGAGGTCGGTGGCGTTGATTCCCATCCGGCCGTCGAGTTTGTCGACGGGGAGTTGGGTGACATTGCCGTTCACGATGTCGGAGAAGGGAACGGTGACCCCGCGCAGATCGGCCTCGACGGTCACTTCGCCCACCACGTCGCTCTGGACGCCGGTAGCTCTGACGTAGACGTCCCTGTATTTCCCGCCGAGTGCCTGGGTGAGGAAGGGGAACCCGTTGAAGGTGACCTCCGGATCCGACTCGAGTGATGCGCCGGTTCGGAGCTCGCGGGAAACCCGGTACTCGGCGTACGCGGCCGCGCCGAAATCGGCCACCAGTCCGAGGCCGAGGAGAAAGACGATGCCGATGATCAGTTTGCGCACCGCACCATTGTGACGGACTCCGGTCGGGGTTCGATGCGACGGCCCCGGTACCAGGCACGCTAATGTAGGGACCGACCAAAAGCGTCGAACTACTCGAGCGTTGCCCTCACGGGTTGCGCGGGCTACTAGATAGGAGGCCGTGTGGAACTGCTCCTCCTCACCTCCGACCCCAACCCGGAAGCTGTACTACCGGCGTTGGCGTTGCTGGCGCACTCGGTTCGGCCTGCCCCCACAGAGGTTTCCTCGCTACTCGAGGCAAGTTCCGCGGACGTGGCATTGGTGGATGCGCGCACCGATCTGGCTGCCGCACGCGGGTTGTGTCGATTGCTCGGAAGCACAGGATCCGCAGTACCTGTGGTCGCCGTCCTCACCGAAGGCGGACTCGTTGCCGTCAACGCCGACTGGGGGTTGGACGACATCCTGCTTCCCGGTACCGGTCCGGCTGAGGTGGACGCCCGATTGCGGTTGTTGGTCGCCCGCAGCGGCGGTGTGGCCAGTCCGGAAGCGTCGGGAAAGATCACGCTGGGCGAACTGGTTATCGACGAGGGGACGTACACGGCACGACTGCGTGGACGGCCCCTTGATTTGACTTACAAGGAATTCGAGCTGCTCAAGTACCTCGCGCAGCACGCCGGACGGGTATTCACCCGGGCGCAGCTGCTGCAGGAAGTGTGGGGCTACGACTTCTTCGGCGGCACCAGGACGGTCGACGTCCACGTGCGTCGTCTGCGGGCGAAACTCGGCACCGAATACGAGTCCTTGATCGGTACAGTCCGAAATGTCGGATATAAGGCAGTGCGTCCGACCAGGGCCAAGGGTGGCGCAGCTGCTCCCGTTCAGTTCGAGGACGACGAGGACGTCGACTACGACGCGGCCGACGGATCGGTGGTCTGACGTGGGTTGGACAGATTCACTGCCGGCTGGATTCGCCGAGCAGGTTTCCGCGCTTCTCGATCGCGCAACCGAGTTCGACGGCAAGGCGCCCGTGTCGGAACAGGGGCGCCATGCCGTTGCCGGGCGCGGCGGCGCGCGACACTTCCTCGAACTCGACGGCGATGCAGTCGTCGGTTATGCGCAGCTGCAAGCCGGTTCGGACGAGCATCCCGACATGGCCGAGTTGGTGGTCGACCCGCAGGCGCGGCGTCGCGGCATCGGAACCAGGCTTGCTGCAGCGGTATTCGACGAGGGCCGGCCGGGCACGCGTGTCTGGGCGCACGGAAACGTCGACGCCGCAGTCGAATTCGCCAAGACCCTCGATCTGGTCAGCGTTCGTGAACTCCTGCAGCTGCGTCGACCACTCGATGCTCCGCAGCTTCCGGAAATCGTTGTGCCCGAAGGTGTGACGATTCGGACGTATCGTGGACCCGAAGACGATTCCGAGATCCTTCGCGTCAACAATGCGGCCTTCTCCTGGCATCCCGAGCAGGGCGGCTGGACCCAGGCGGAGATCGACGAGAGAACGGCCGAAGGTTGGTTCGACCCTGCTGGTCTGTTCATGGCGTTCGCGGACACCGATCCCGATACTCTTCTCGGCTTTCACTGGACCAAGGTGCACGCACCCGAAGGTGACGATCCGGAGCTGGGGGAGGTGTACGTCGTGGGGATCGATCCCGCGGCGCAGGGACGAGGTCTCGGCCGAGTGCTGACTCTCGCGGGCATGCATTACCTGCGTGATCGCGGCCTCGGAACCGTCCTTCTGTACGTCGAAGGCGACAACACGGCCGCCCTCCACACGTACGAACGACTCGGCTTCGATCGCTTCCACGTGGACATGGCTTACGCCCGCGCGCTCTGACGTCACAGTCGGACACGCAGAAATGTCCAGTCTGTTCATTCTCCGTTAACCATGTGTGGTCCAGCCGGACACCGCGCC
This sequence comes from Rhodococcus sp. KB6, assembly GCF_001445685.1. Lineage (NCBI taxonomy): Bacteria > Bacillati > Actinomycetota > Actinomycetes > Mycobacteriales > Nocardiaceae > Rhodococcus > Rhodococcus sp. KB6. Next base: position 403,641 of record NZ_LNAK01000043.1, read on the forward strand.
CGCCTACTTTTCTCTGTGGGCAGCGCCGTGTTGCCTGATGCAGATTTCAATCATTCTGCGTCTCATGTCGCCGCCCGATCGTGGGCGTGGCGGTAGCGATTTCCGGAGGATCTTGGTGAATCTCAAGCGCAGTGGTGCCCTGCTCGGTGTAGTGGCCGTGGGCGCCATGACCTTGGCCGCATGTGGCAGCGACAACAACTCGTCGTCGACGGGTGTGGACGCGTCCGCATCGAACGCAACGTGCGAAGGCAAGAGCAACCTCTCTGCCGCTGGTTCCTCGGCACAGAAGAACGCCATGGACCAGTTCGTCGCCACTTACATCTCCGTGTGCCAGGAAAAGGGCAAGACGGTCAACGTCGCGTACAACCCCAGCGGTTCGGGCGACGGTCGTACACAGTTCATCGCCGGCCAGATCGACTTCGCCGGCTCCGACTCGGCCATCAAGGACGAGCAGGCCGACAAGGCCAAGGAGCGTTGCGTCGGCGGCGAAGCCTGGAACCTTCCCCTCGTCTTCGGCCCGATCGCAGTTGCATACAACCTCGACGGCGTCGACAAGCTCGTTCTCAACGCAGAGGTTCTCGCGAAGATCTTCAACGGCGGCATCACCAAGTGGAACGATCCGGCAATCGCCGCGCTCAACTCCGGTGCATCGCTTCCCGACGAGAAGATCACCACCGTGATCCGCTCCGATTCCTCGGGTACCACCGACAACTTCCAGAAGTACCTCGACGCGGCATCGAACGGTGCTTGGACGTCGGGCGCAGGGTCCGACTTCACCGGTGGCGTCGGTGAGGGCGCCAAGGGTTCGGCGGGCGTTGCACAGGCAGTTGCCACGGCACCGGGTTCGATCACCTACGTCGAGAAGTCGTTCGCCGATCAGAACAAGCTCTCGGTTGCCGAAATCAACACCGGCTCCGAGGCAGTCGCACTGACCAACGACACGGCCGCGAAGTCGATCGCAGGCGCGAAGTTCAAGTCCGACGCAACCGGCGACCTGACGCTCGACCTCGCGTCGATCTTCAAGACCAACGAAGCCGGCGCCTACCCGCTGGTTCTCGCCACGTACTCGATCGTCTGCTCCAAGGGCTACGACGCGGACACCTCCGCAGCAGTGAAGTCGTTCCTGACGAGCGCGGCCAACGAGGGTCAGGCCAACCTGGCCGAGCAGGGTTACGTCCCGCTGCCGTCCAACGTCCAGGATCGCCTCAACGCGTCCATCACGGCAATCAGCTGACCTAGAGACTCGTGCGGACAAGCTCATGGATCTACATTCAGACGTGAAGGAAGTGAGCGCGCATGAGTGACGCGCCCATCACCTCGACATCTCGTTCTCCCGGCCCCGCAACCAGCGGGGCCGGGGTGGGCGGTCCGAACGGCACCACGGAGGACACGATTACTTCCACCAAGGCTCCAGAAACCGAGCATCCTCCGAAGGGTGACGGTCCGGGTAGCGGCAACAGCAAGACGGTGACCCGTCCGGGTGACCGCATCTTCAGCTCGCTCGCCTCCGGTTCGGCAATCTTCATCACGGTTGTCATCGCGGCGATCGGCGCGTTCCTGATCTGGCGTGCTGTTCCTGCTTTGAGCCGGAACCAGGTCAACTTCCTGACCAGCCGTGAATGGGTCACGCAGAACATCAACGCGATGGCGTTCGGTGTCCTCGATCTTTTCCAGGTCACGGTGTTGGTCTCGCTGTTCGCACTGGTGCTCGCGATGCCGATCGCACTGGGCATTGCGATCTTCCTGACTTCGTACTCACCCAAGTGGCTCACGCGGCCACTGTCGTACACGATCGACCTTCTGGCAGCTGTGCCGTCCATCGTCTACGGCCTGTGGGGACTTCTCGTCTTTGCTCCGGCGATCACCCCGGTCGCGGTGTGGCTCAACGACACTCTCGGCTGGTTCCCGCTCTTCGCCGACGGCAGCGGATCGATCACCGGCGGCGGCACCATCTTCACCGCAGGCATCGTCCTCGCCGTGATGATCCTTCCGGTCATCACCGCAGTGACCCGCGAGGTGTTCATCCAGACCCCGCGATCACAGATCGAAGCCGCACTCGCCCTCGGCGCCACGCGCTGGGAAGTTGTGCGCACCACGGTCATCCCGTTCGGTAAGTCCGGCTACATCAGCGGCTCGATGCTCGGTCTCGGACGCGCACTCGGTGAGACGATGGCGCTGTACCTGATCCTGCGCACCACCTCTCAGGCCTTCGGCTGGTCGCTGTTCGACGGCGGCTCGACCATCGCCTCCAAGATCGCCCTCGGCTACGCGGAGTTCAACAACGACATCCAGGCAGGCGCGTACATCGCAGCCGGACTGGTGCTGTTCGTACTGACCTTCGTCGTCAACGCGGCTGCCCGCGCAGTGATCGCCGGAAAGAAGGACTGACCCATGACCTCCACTCTGGACCGGCCGGTCAAGGCCCCCACTTTCCAAGGCGTCGGCGCTCGTCGTCGTGCCAAGGACGTCATCGCGACCATCCTGGTGAGCCTGGCAGTCGTCATCGCGCTCATCCCGTTGGTCTGGGTGCTCTTCACGGTCATCGCCAAGGGCCTGCCCGCTCTGACGTCGCCTACCTGGTTCACCAACTCGCTGAGCGGATTGACGGCGTCGGCCGACGGCGGCGGTATCTATCACGCATTGATCGGCACCTTGCTGCAAGGCATCGTGTGCGCGGTCTTCTCCATCCCGCTCGGTATCTTCGTCGCGATCTACCTGGTGGAGTACGCCGACCGGAAGTCGAAGCTGGGCAAGCTGACCACGTTCATGGTCGACATCCTCAGCGGTGTTCCGTCGATCGTGGCAGCGCTGTTCATCTACGCCCTGTGGATCGCGACCTTCGGCTTCCCCAAGTCCGCGTTTGCGGTGTCACTGGCTCTGGTCCTTCTGATGGTCCCGGTCGTCATCCGCTCCACCGAGGAAATGCTGCGCATCGTCCCGATGGATCTGCGAGAGGCGTCGTACGCGCTCGGTGTGCCGAAGTGGAAGACCATCTCGAAAATCGTTCTGCCGACGGCACTTCCCGGCATCATCACCGGCGTCATGCTGGCCCTGGCCCGCGTGCTCGGTGAGACCGCACCGCTGCTGATCCTCGTCGGCTACGCACCGTTCATCAACTTCGACCTGTTCAACGGCGAAATGGGCACACTGCCTTCCGTCATGGTCGCCGAGATGAACAACCCCACCGACGCCGGCACCAACCGCATCTGGGGCGCAGCACTGACCCTGATCCTGCTGATCGCGATCCTCAACATCGTCGCGAAGCTGATCGGTCACTTCTCACAGGTCAGAAGTAAGTGATGCGGCCTCGGAACATGTTCGTACTCAACAGCGTCAACAACTCAGTAGGGAGCCGGTAATGGCCAAGCGTCTGGATCTCAAGGACGTCAACATCTACTACGGCAAGTTCCACGCCGTCGCCGATGTGGGCCTGTCCGTCCCGCCCCGGAGCGTCACCGCCTTCATCGGCCCGTCCGGTTGCGGCAAGTCCACCGTTCTCCGTTCACTCAACCGCATGCACGAAGTGATTCCCGGTGCGCGTGTCGAGGGTTCGGTGCTGCTCGACGGCGAGGACATCTACGGCTCGAACGTCGATCCGGTCGGTGTTCGCAAGACCATCGGCATGGTGTTCCAGCGACCCAACCCCTTCCCGACCATGTCCATCAAGGACAACGTCGTCGCGGGCTTGAAGTTGCAGGGCGAGCGCAGCAAGAAGAAGCTCGACGAGGTGGCCGAGCGTTCGCTGCGCGGTGCCAACCTGTGGAACGAGGTCAAGGATCGCCTCGACAAGCCCGGTGGCGGCCTCTCAGGCGGTCAGCAGCAGCGTCTGTGCATCGCGCGTGCCATCGCGGTCTCGCCCGACGTCCTGCTCATGGACGAGCCGTGCTCCGCGCTCGACCCGATCTCGACTCTCGCGATCGAAGACCTGATCACCGAGCTGAAGAAGGACTTCACGATCGTCATCGTCACGCACAACATGCAGCAGGCTGCGCGTGTGAGTGACCAGACGGCATTCTTCAACCTCGAGGCAACCGGCAAGCCCGGTCAGCTCGTCGAGATCGACGACACCGAGAAGATCTTCTCGAACCCGACGCAGAAGGCCACCGAGGACTACATCTCCGGCCGCTTCGGATAGGTCCCGGGATCAACCCTGCACGATCATGTTTCACCCCCGTTTCCAACAGGAGACGGGGGTGAAACTTTTTGGTTGTGGTGATAGTTCCCACTCCGGTGCGCAGAGCTGAGCGTCGTTGGGCGCCCGAATAATTCGATGAGCAGCGCAAGTGCGCCGAGTGGGCGCTGAAGTAGCCGACGACGTGAATCTCGTGGATACTGACGACGCTTCGGACAATGCTAATCTCGGCCCGACAGCACGCTGTCGATCGATGTCGTTTCACAACCGGAAGGGCTTGTCAGTGCACCTCACCCCTTCAGATACCGAAAAGCTGCTCCTGAGCGTCGCGGGCATGGTCGCCCGTGACCGCCGCGAGCGCGGGGTACTGCTGAACTACCCCGAAGCGATGGCACTGATCTCGTGCTGGATTCTCGAGCGCGCGCGTGACGGAATGACGGTTGCGGAACTGATGAACGCCGGTCGGCAAGTGCTCACCCGCGACGACGTGATGGAAGGGGTACCCGAGATGATTGCAAACGTCCAGGTGGAGGCCACTTTCCCGGACGGTCGCAAACTGGTCACCGTGACGGAGCCCATTCGATGATTCCCGGCGAAGTACGTGTGTCCACCGAACCGCTCGAGTTCGGCACGGACGCGGAGAAGATCACGATGGTCGTCGTCAACGACGGCGATCGCCCCATTCAGATCGGTTCACATCTCCACCTTCCCGCGGCCAACCCGGCGTTGACCTTCGATCGCGAAGCGGCAGACGGCTTCCGGCTCGACATCCCCTCGGGAACGTCGGTTCGGTTCGAACCCGGGGTCAGCAGAACGGTGACACTGATCGCGCTCGGCGGACTCAAAAAGGTTCCGGGCCTGCAGATCGTGCCGGACGAAGACCTACCGACACATGCGCGCGAGCCCAAGACCGTCATGCCGTTCGGCACGCCCGGCGTCGAGGTCGAAGAACCTTTGCGAGCGTCCTCGGTGAACGTGCGTGTGAGTGATGTTCCAGTCGAGGCGGATTCACCGGACGACGCCGCGACGACAGTTGAGAGGACAGCCGAATGAGCAGGATCGATCGACGCGGCTACGCCTCCCTGTACGGCCCGACCGCAGGCGACCAGATCCGTTTGGCCGACACAGATCTGTGGATCGAGATCGAGCACGACTACACCGCGACCGGCGACGAGATGGTCTTCGGCGGCGGTAAGAGCATCCGCGAGTCGATGGGCCAGGGCCTGACCACTCGCGACCAGGGCGCTCTCGACGTCGTCATCACCAACACGGTGATTCTCGATCACTGGGGAATCGTCCGGGCAGACGTCGGAATTCGCGACGGACGCATCGTTGCGATCGGCAAGTCCGGTAACCCCGACATCATGGATGGCGTGCACCCCAAGTTGCTCATCGGGCCGAGCACCGACGTGATCGCCGGTGAGGGAAAGATCCTCACCGCGGGTGCGATCGACACTCACGTGCACTTCCTCAGTGAAATCGAGATGATGGAGGCGCTCGCGACCGGTACGACGACCGTGGCGGGCGGCGGAACGGGCCCCACCGAAGGAAGCAAGGCAACCACCGTCACGCCCGGCGCCTGGTCGCTGACGATGATGCACCGCGCCCTCGACCACATCCCGCTCAACGTCCTTCTTCTCGGCAAGGGCAGCACCGTCAGCCATGAGGCCATGCGTCAGGAAGCTCTCGCGGGCGCAGGCGGGTTCAAGGTTCACGAGGACTGGGGTTCCACTCCGGCCGCGATCGACGCCGCTCTGCGAGCAGCCGACGAGTTCGGCCTCCAGGTAGCGCTGCACGCGGACAGTCTCAACGAAACCGGTTACGTACAGCACACTTTGGATGCGATCGCCGGACGTGGGATCCACGTGTTCCATGCGGAAGGCGCCGGCGGCGGGCACGCACCGGACATCATCGTGACGGCAGGTGAGCCGAACGTTCTTCCGGCATCGACCAATCCGACGTTGCCGCATACCGTCAACACGGTTGCCGAGCACCTCGACATGCTCATCGTGTGTCATGCGCTCAATCCCCGGGTTCCGGAGGATCTTGCCTTTGCCGAGTCCCGGATCCGGCCGACAACGATTGCAGCAGAAGACTTTCTGCACGACATCGGAGCCATCTCGATCACCTCGTCCGACGCCCAAGCGATGGGCCGTATCGGTGAGGTGACCCTGCGGACATGGCAGGTGGCTCACGTCATGAAGGCCCAGTACGGCAAGCTGGGCACCAGCATGCCGGCCGACAACGAGCGTGCGCGGCGTTACGTCGCCAAGTACACGATCTGCCCCGCGGTGGCGCACGGTATCGATCACGAGATCGGCTCGGTCGAGGCCGGGAAGATGGCGGACCTGGTGCTGTGGGATCCCGCGTTCTTCGGAGTCCGTCCTTCTGCCGTGATCAAGGGCGGGGCGATAGTTGCTGCGCCGCTAGGTGATCCGAATGCTGCTATCCCGACCCCGCAGCCGGTGTTCGTTCGCCCGGCCATCGCGGCGACTCCGGGATCGGCCCCGCACCTGTCCACGACGTTCGTCTCTCCGATGGCCATCGAGGACGGTCTGGCCGACCGTCTCGGTCTCACGCGCACCCTTACCGGTGTTCGTCCGACGAGGCACCTCACCAAGGCAGACATGCCGAACAACACGGCGCTGCCGTCCATCGACGTCGATCCGGAGACGTTTGCCATCAAGGTCAACGGGGACCTGATCGCGCCCAACCCCGTTGACGTAGTGCCGATGGCTCAGCGCTACATGCTGTTCTGAAACCATGTCGATCGAGACGGCGTCTGCCGAGATAGCATCGATGCTCTTGGCAGACGGGCGTCTGCCTACCGGCGGTCACGCGCACTCGTCGGGGTTGGAACCGGCACTGGCGGGCGGACTCCTGCAGAGTCAGGTCCCTGACTTCATTCGCGGTCGACTCGAAACAGTCGGACTTGTCGAGGCCGCTGCAACGGTGGTCACGCGCCGCTGGGCCGTAAGTGAGGGTAGTGCAGGCGAACTCGAGGACATCTCGAGGGAACTGCTCGCTCGGACTCCCAGCGCACCGCTGCGTGAGGCGTCGATTCAGCTCGGCCGTGGGCTGGCGAGACTGGCGTTGCGATTGTGGCCGCAGCACCCCGCGGTGCAGATGCTCATGGCGCTGCCTGGGCATCCGATGCGTCCGCTCGCGTTGGGCGTCTTCACGGCGGTCTCCGGGATGGACGACCTACAGGCAGCCAGATCTTGTTTGTACGACGACGCCCAAACGGTGGCGTCGGCGGCATTGAAGCTACTGCCGGTGGATCCGGCAGAACCGGTCGAATGGTTGCTCCGAGCAGCCCCGACCATCGAAACCGTCGCCGCGGCTGCCGTGGCCGTCGAGGGCGTCGCAGATATACCCGCAACAACAGGGCCGTTGGTCGAACAATGGTCACTCGAACACCACGCTCGATCCAGGAGGATTTTCCGTGCTTGACAACCTGAACAACACCACCACTGCTGCAAGAGGTTTGAGGCTCGGCGTTGCCGGCCCCGTCGGCACCGGCAAAAGCACCCTCATCGCCACCATCTGCCGCGAACTCGCGTCGGAGTACGAGATCGCGGTGGTCACCAACGACATCTACACCGACGAGGACGCGCGACTGTTGCGCGCGGCCAACGTTCTGCCGATCGAGCGCATCGTCGCAGTCGAGACCGGTGCGTGCCCGCACACGGCTATTCGTGACGACGTCACGCCGAACCTCATTGCGGTCGAAGACCTCGAGCGTCAGTTCCATCCCCTCGACATGGTGATCGTGGAAAGCGGCGGTGACAACCTGACCGCCACGTTCAGCCCGGCACTGGTCGACGCCCAGATATTCTGCATCGACGTCGCGGGCGGCGGAGACGTCGCACGCAAGGGCGGTCCCGGAATCGAGCGGGCAGATCTGTTGGTGGTCAACAAGATCGACCTGGCCCCGTACGTCGACGTCGACGCGGTCCAGATGGTTGCCGATGCCACGGCCGCGCGTGACGGACTTCCCGTTCTCGCGCTCAGCCAGAAGGATCACTCAACGATCGACCAGCTCAGTGCGTGGCTCCGCCAGGTCATCGCATCCCATCGCGCGGGTAGTCACACCCCGCAGGATCCGGGGCCGATGGCGCCGCACTTCCATGCCGATGAAGAAGACCACGGTCACGGTCACGGGCACAGCCACTCTCACGCTCACTGATGCGCACTGGAGCTACGCGGGTCGTCGTCGAGAGAGTGGGTGACACCGCTGTTGCGCGAGAGCTGATCTCGGGCGAATTCCTGGCCCCGCGGTTCGTCGACGCTCGCGGGCTCACCGTGCGAATTGCCCTGGTAGGGCACAGTGCAACGCTGCTGGCCGACGACGACCTGCGTATCGAATTCGTAGTCGCACCCGGTACGTGCCTCGAGGTGATCGAGCCGTCGGGGACCGTCGCGTACAACGCACGCGGTGGCCGGGCGTCGTGGTCGGCTTCGGCGAGCGTCGGCGCCGGTGCGGCGCTGATCTGGCGCGCGGCACCGTTTGTCGTCGCGGGCGGCGCGGATGTGACCAGGCGCGTGGATATTTCACTGGAATCCGATGCGGTTGCGCTGCTCGACGAGATGATCGTGTTCGGCCGGACCGGCGAAACCGGCGGTGCCCTTCGCTCGGATCAGCGCATTACCGTCGACGGTGACGCGCTGCTCGTGGAAACTCTCGACCTGCGTAGCGTGCCGGGCCGTTCGCTGCCGGGAATTCTCGGTGGCCATCGCGTGCTCGGTACGACCATGCTGTTGGGGATCAAGACTTCCGACGACGTCGAAGGGCACGTGACGCCGCTGGCGGGAGCAGGGATGCTGGCACGGGCCGTGGCCGATCACGCACACGAGGCGAGCGCAGCGTTGGATCCGATCTGGTCGCGGTGGCGTGGGCGGGTTTCGCAGAAGTACAGCGACTGATTCGCCCGACCGTCACACTTCGGGAGGCTGCGTCGTCCAGTATGTGACCAGGCCGAAGAGAGCCGGGCGCACGGGTTTGACGGAGGCATCATGCGAATTGTTGTTCTGGGCGGAACCGGCCAGATGGGAAAGCTGGTCGTCGAGCAGGCGAAAATCGGGGGCCATGACGTCGTCGCCGCCGCTCGATCGACGGGAGTAGACATCTCCACGGGTGCGGGGTTGGACGAAGCATTTGTCGGTGCCGACGTGGTCGTCGACGTGAGTGATCACGTCACCAACAGTGCCAAGAAGGCAATCGAGTTCTTCGAGACGGCAGCGAAGAACATCGCCGCGGCCGAAGCCAGAGCCGGCGTGAAGCACCACGTGCTGCTCTCGATCGTGAACTGCGACGATCCGCGATTGAAGTCCTTCGGTTACTACCAGGGGAAGGCTGCGCAGGAACGCGCGGTGGAAGCGTCGAGTATTCCTTTCACGATCCTGCGATCCACTCAGTGGTTCGAGTTCGGCGAGAAGACGATCGCGCTGTTCGGACTGGGGCCGATCGCGATGGTTCCTCGGATGCGGTCACAACCGGTGGCAGCGAAGACCGTTGCCGAGGCGCTCGTGACCTGCGCTCAGAACGGTCCGACCGGGAGGGCTCCGGACCTGGCCGGGCCCGAGGTCCTCGAGATCCCGGCCATGACGCGCGAGATCTTGAAATACCGTGGCCGACGTAAGTGGCTGATCCCGATCTCGATGCCGGGAGCGGGTAAGGCGATGAAGGGTGGGGGTTTGCTGCCCGCGCCGGGATCCACAACTGCAGGACCCACGTTGGAAACCTGGTTGCACGAGAACTGAATAGGAAAGGCGGCCGCGCAAGTGCGCGGCCGCCTTTTACTCACGTGGACGGTTGGGTTCAGAGATCCGGGTAGTTCAGAGATCCGGGTAGTTCAGAGATCCGGGTACGAGGTGAGGTTGTCGACCTTCTCGGTGGTTTCGGGCTCTTCGGGCAGCTTGCCGGTCACCAGGAAGATGACACGTCGGCCGACCTCGACGGCGTGGTCGGCGAATCGCTCGTAGAAGCGGCCGAGCAGCGTGACGTCGACTGCGGCAGCAACGCCGTGCTTCCACTCACGGTCCATGAGGACGGTGAAGAGGTGGCGGTGGAGGTCGTCCATCGCTTCGTCTTCTTCGCGCAGACGGGCAGCGCGCTCGGGGTCGCGGGTCTCGAGGACGACCTTGGCGGCCGCACCGATGGAGACAGCGATGCGTCCCATCTCGGCGAAGTAGCCGTTGACCTCTTCAGGAAGCACGTGGTTGGGATGTCGGCGGCGCGCGATCTTGGCGACGTGCAGGGCGAGTGCGCCCATGCGGTCGATGTCGGCGACGATCTGGATTCCGCTGACCACCGAGCGCAGATCTCCGGCAACGGGAGCCTGCAAGGCGAGCAACGCAAACGCGCGCTCCTCGCAGATGGTGCTGAGTTCGGTGATCTTGTCGTGTTCGCCGATTACTTGTTCTGCCAGGGACAGGTCTGCCTGGAGCAGGGACTGGGTGGCGCGCTCCATAGCGGCACCCGCCAGTCCTGCCATCTCGCCGAGCGTGTCTGCAAGCTCGGTCATCTGTTCGTTGTAAGCCACGCGCATGAGGTCAGAGCCTACGTGCCGTGAAAGACCAAGTCACAAGCACCAGGTGAACGCAAGGTGAATGAACGCGTGTCAGTCGCAGGTGGTGTCGCCGGCGTTGACGCTGGCGATGTCGGCGGGCAGAGCCGTCGAGGTGCTGGTGTCGACCGACGTCGGATTTGCCGCCAGGATGGTTCCCGGGTCCGCGGGGGCGACGACGGTGCCGGCGAAATTGCTTCCGACGACGACCTCGATCATGTCTCCCATGCTCGGAGCGAGAACCAGAACCGCGCCGGGAATCGACGACGCGACGGTCACCGCTTCAGCCTCGTAACCTGCGGCGTAGCGCACGACGGTGGTCGACGCTTGAGCATTCGCCAGGCCGGTGGCTGCGCTGAAGTTACCGACCGTGGAGATCTGGAAACCGTAAGCCGCGAGGCTGTCGGCGATCGTCGCGGCCTGCCCGGCGATTCCCGACGCGTTGGAGACGTCGACCGAGATGTTGTAGGCGCTCATTGCCTCGACGGAAGTGGCGGCCGGCGGCGTGCTGGACGTAGGAGCGGTTGTCGTGGAACTGGTCGACGACGGTGTGGTGTCCTCGCGCTCTTCACCCGGAAGCGGATCGTCGTCGATGATCGCCTGGAAGAGGGACTTGATCTCGTCCGTGCGAGGAATCTCGTTGCCCCAGTCGTTGGTGCCGTCCGTGGGGACCGTCAAGAACGTGACCGCGCCTGCGTCGACGTTCTGGAGCGAGCGACCGAGGGTGACCAGTGACTTGGTGTCGATGTTTTCGACGAACGTGTCGCTGGTGAAGGCGTTGATGAATCCGTTGAGCTTGCTCGGATTCAGGAGGACCTGGTTGGACAGGGCCGAGCGGAGCAGCGCCGACAGGAACTTCTGCTGACGGGTGATGCGCCCGTAGTCGCCGTTGCCCTCGGCTTCGACGTGGCGAGCACGCACGTAGTTGAGGGCGGTACGGCCGTCGAGCATCTGCGTGCCGCCGGAGGCGAGGACGGTTCCGAGGATGCCGTCTTCGATCGGTCCGGGGGAGCAGACGTTCACACCGCCGACGGTGTCGACCATGCGCTCGAAACCGGCGAAGTCCATTCCGACGAAGTGCCCGATTTTCAGGCCGGACATCTTCTGGATGACCTTGACCAGGCATTTGGGGCCACCGAGTGCGTATGTCGCATTGAGTTTGTCGCCGCTCGCTGCCGGGAAGGTTTCGCTGGTGTACTTGCCGGCGTCGTTGTCCCATCCCTGACAGATCGGACGTTCGACGTCGAGGTCACGCGGGAAGGAGACGGCGACGACGCGGCTTCGGTCGGCGGGAATGTTCACCAGCATGACCGTGTCGGCTCGGGCGCCTTCGGCGTCTTCGACGGTTCCGGCGCCGATCTCACCGCTCGCACCGGCGCGGGTATCGGTGCCGATGATCAGGTACGTCTCGTCGCCGAGTTGACCACCGGCGTCGATGATGTCGTCGGACTCGGTGTCGAGTGCCGCAATCTGATCGAATCCGCCTTCGACCGAGCGCAGATAGCCCCACACGACGCCGGTCAATGCGAGAGACATGACGGCCAGGAACGCTACTGCCGATCGGCCGATCACTTTTGCGCGATGGCGGCGGCGAATCTTGCTTTGCGCCAGACGAGTGGCGCCGGTGTCACCGACTACCCGCGGCACTGCGGAGGTGACGGGATGTTCTTCGGTGATCCAGTCCGCAGCGGCGGGCGGAACGGACGGACGGGCGGGAATCGGCCGGGCGGGGGGCGGCGACGACGCTGCTGAAGATTGAGTCTTGGGTGGTACGGATTTGTTCGGCGCCGGCTTGGGCGGCGTAGCCGGGGCTGGTGGCGGCTTCTTGTCGCCTACCCGACGGACCAACTCGGCGACCGAAACAGAGTCGTCGGTCGGAGGCGAGTCCCGTCGCCCGGTACGTCCACTGCTGCGACGCTCCGGGGGACTGGGTGGTTGCGGTGTTGGTCGCTGGGGTGTGGCAGGGCGCTGGGGCGTTGCCGGTTGGTCCGGTCGGGCGTTGCGGAAGCGCTTGTCTGCGAGCGGACGTTCCCAGGGGGCGCGGCTCTCGGGCGGAGGTGGGCCCGAATCGTGATCATCACCCACCGATGCAACCTGTCCCGTCGTCGACTGTCAGTAACTCGTCATTCAGATGCCGGCGTCAACCGGTTGTCGACGAAGCTGGAGCCATATTACTGGTGAATCCTGAGTGCTTCACTCAGAAAGTGATGTGAGTAATCCGACGGCGTGTTTTCGCTAGCCACCCGAGTGCATCATGTCAGCTCCCACCGGCACAAGGTCGTCTTCGGGATCGTCGAGCCAACCTTCCGGGAGTGCTACCTGACCGGGTGAGCCTTGGCGTCCGCGCGGGCCTTCGGCGTCCTTGGGGAACGGGACGTCGTGGTCGAGCTGTCCGAGCAGATCGTCCAGTTCGGACAACGTGCTGACCAGAGCCATCGAGACCCGCAGATCCGATCCGACCGGGAACCCACGCATGTACCAGGAGACGTGCTTGCGGAGCTCGCGCAGACCCTTCATTTCACCGTGATGTGCGGCGAGCAGTTGGGCGTGACGGGCGATGATCTTGGTGACTTCGCCGAGCGTCGGCGGCGTGGCGATCTGTTGTCCGTTGAGAGCTGCGCTGAGTTCCGCGAACAGCCATGGCCGTCCGAGGCAGCCGCGTCCGACGACGACGCCGTCGCAGCCGGTCTCGTTCATCATGCGGGCAGCATCCGAGGCGTCGAAGATGTCGCCGTTGCCGAGGATCGGCACGTCGGTGACGTGTTCCTTGAGGCGCGTGATCTCGTTCCAGTCAGCAGTGCCGGAGTAGCGCTGCGACGCGGTACGTGCGTGAAGTGCGACGGCAGCGGCGCCTTCAGCTGCCGCGATCCGGCCGGCGTCGAGGTGCGTGTGATGTTCGGGGTCGATGCCGACGCGCATCTTGACGGTGACCGGAATGTCGGTGCCTTCGGTGGCGCGCACGGCTGCCGCGACGATCTGACCGAACAGTCGACGCTTGTACGGTAGCGCCGATCCGCCGCCCTTGCGGGTCACCTTGGGTACCGGGCAGCCGAAGTTCATGTCGATGTGATCGGCCATGTTCTCGTCGACGATCATCTTGGCCGCGGCGTAAGTCGTATCCGGGTCGACGGTGTACAGCTGCAGCGACCTGGGCGTTTCGGTCGGACCGAACGTGGTCATGTGCATCGTGGCGGGTTGGCGTTCGACGAGCGCGCGGGCGGTGACCATCTCGCAGACGTAGAGCCCGGACGTGCTGCCTGCACGTTCGAGTTCGAGTTCACGGCACAGCGTGCGGAAGGCGACGTTGGTGACGCCCGCCATGGGTGCGAGGACCACGGGGCTGTGCAGCTCGAGTGAACCGATACGAAGGGATGACATGTCTACCTCTGAACAAATACTTGTGACAATTGGAAGTGCCCGGTACCGAATCCGGTACCGGGCACAGAATAGCTGGTGAAACTAAGAAGCCTGCTGTTCGCGCTTGGCGGCTTCGCGTGCGAGCATGCGATCGCGCTGTTCCTCGAACTTCGTCGCGTTGGCGGCGAGTGTCTCGAGGAAGGCCGCCAACTCTTCGCGCGTGTTCTCGCCTTCGGCGCTGAAATCGTTGCGCTCGAAGATGTTCCACTTACGCAGGACAGGCCAGACGACCTCGTCGAGGTGCTGGCGAAGGTCGTAGATGCCGTGCTTGGCCATGAGGGCGCCGTTGCGGCGGAAGTTCGGCATGCCGGCACCGGGCATCTGGAAGTTCTGGACGATGTTCGCCACAGCCTTGAGCGCCTGATCGGGAGCAAGATCGAGCGCGGCGGCGCAGATGTTGCGGTAGAAAATCATGTGCAGGTTCTCGTCGGCGGCGATGCGCTGAAGCATCTTGTCGGCAATCGGCTCGTCGCAGGCCTTGCCGGTGTTGCGGTGGCTGACGCGCGTCGCGAGTTCCTGGAAGGTCACGTAGGCGACCGAGTGCAGCAGGCCGGCGTCGCCCTCGTCGATGGGTGCGCTGTAACCGTTTGTCATGTGTTCCATGCGGAAGCGCTCGAGCTCGACGGGGTCGACTGCGCGCGTGACGACGAGGTAGTCACGCATCACGATGCCGTGGCGGTTCTCCTCGGCGGTCCACCGGCCGACCCACGTTCCCCAGGCACCGTCCTGCGAAAAGTTCTCGGCGATCTCACGGTGGTACGACGGCAGGTTGTCCTCGGTGAGCAGGTTGGTGATCATCGCGGCGCGAGCTACCTCGCCGAGTTGTGACTGTTCGAGACTCCAGTCTTCGCCGCCCATGGCTGCGAAGTTACGGCCCTCGTCCCACGGAACGTAGTCGTGTGGATGCCATTCCTTGGCCATGGAGATGTGGCGGTTGACGTTCTCCTCGGCAACCGGCTGCAGCTCTTGTAGCAGCTCCAGCTGCGTCAGAATCCTCGTCATTTCTTGCCTCCATGTTGAGTGAATGCGCGACTTCGCCCCAGCCTACGGCACCGTAGGTTTGAAAAGAATGGCATGAAAATTGCTCCCCTCGAGGGATGTTACCGATCCGTAGTTATCCGGGGGCACTTTCACTACCAAGTCGTTCTTTCGACGTAGTCGCGGAACGTCCGGGCGGGATCGGACAGCTTGCGACTCTTCGACCAGATCAGCCCTATTTTTCGCTGTGCTCCTTCGATCGGTACATAGACGACTCCTTCGGCCCAGATCGGTGGATCCTGAACCGGCATGACCGAGACACCGAAGGACGCGGAGACCAGTCCGCCGACCGTTGCCAGCTCGCTGCTCTCGAAGACGAAATTCGGAGTGAATCCTGCGGCCGCGCACAGTTCATCGAGAATTCTTCGCATCCCGAAGTTCGGATGCATACCGATGAACGGTTCGTCGGCCGCGTCCGCAAGCTCGACCGAATGCAACTTCGCAAAGCGATGATCAGCCGGAACAGCCAATGCCAGTGACTGCTGGGCGATCTGCATCCACGCCACCTGCGGATCGCGCGGCTGAGGCGAGACGACGGCCAGGTCGGACGTGCCGGCGGCGATTCTGTCGACCAGGAACTGCGCGCTGTCCTGATGCAGTTCGAATCGCACTCCGGGATACTCGACGCGGTATCCGCGCAGCATGTGCGGCACCAACCAGGTGCCGAACGAGTGGAGGAAGTCGAGTCGGACCGTGCCGCTCTCGGGGCTCGCCAGCGACTGGATTTCGGTCTGCGCGGCGTCGAGGGCACGCAGTGCGATGCGAGCATGTCGATAGAGGATCTCGCCGTACCGGTTCAGTTCGAGTCGGCGTCCCTGACGGTCGAAGAGTGTCACGCCGATCTGTCGTTCGAGGCGAGCGAGTTTGCGCGAAAGGGTCGGCTGCGACAGGTGAGTCAGATCCGCGGTAGCGGTCACCTGTTGGGTTTCGGCGAGCACGACAAACCATTCGAGGTCTTCGGTCAGCATCACGAACCCAATCTATATACCCCCAGAGCATATAGAACACCAAGTTTATGCATTTTCTTTTGCCAAGTCGGGGCGGGAGGATTCTTGCCGGAGGTAAGTGATGCCTGGAGGTACGTGGTGACTGTCGAGAATGTGATCGAATCCGAAGTGATGCCGCTTCGCCGCGGAACATCGGGATATCGAACCGTGACCGTTGCGTTGTTCGCGGCCGGGCTGTCGACGTTCATCTCGATGTACGCGGCACAGGCGTTGCTGCCTGCGTTCGCCGAAGACTTCCACGTCTCGCCTGCGGTGTCTGCGCTGTCCGTCTCGGCGACGACGGGCATGTTGGCGTTGGCAATCATTCCGGCCAGTGCGCTCTCCGAGCGCTTCGGTCGCACGCGGGTGATGATCGCGTCGGCGTCGGCGTCCTGTGTGATCGGTTTACTTCTGCCGCTGAGTCCGACGATCGAGGTTCTGCTGGTCGGACGCGCAGCACAAGGATTGGCTCTGGCCGGTGTCCCGGCGGTGGCGATGGCCTATCTGGCCGAGGAGGTCGATCGGAAGGACCTCGGTGCAGCGATGGGAAGGTACGTCGCCGGCACGACGATCGGTGGGCTGATCGGACGGCTCGTGCCGTCGGCCGTCGTCGATTTCAGTACGTGGCGTTGGGCGCTGTTGACTGCGTCCGCGCTGTCGGCATTGTTCGCGCTCAACATGATCCGGCGGCTTCCCGCGTCGAAGTTCTTTCGCCCGCAACCGATATCGGCGCGCACGATCGCGTCGAATCTACGACGCCACCTTGCGAACCCGTCGCTGCGAACACTCTTCGCTTTGGGATTCATCCTGATGGGCGGCTTCGTGTCGATTTACAACTTCCTCGGGTTTCGGCTCACGGCAGCACCTTTCGGCCTTCCTGAAGCGCTTGTGGGCCTGGTGTTCCTTTTCTACCTTGCCGGAACTTTCACCTCGGCGGTAGCCGGCGGGGCCTCTGACCGACTGGGTAGGCGCAGCGTGCTGCTCGGGTCGGTTGTCGTCATCGGTATCGGCCTGGCACTGACCGTTCCGGACAATCTGGCGTTGACGCTCGTGGGGATGCTGCTCTTCACCGGAGGATTCTTCGCCGCACATTCGGTGGCCAGCGGTTGGGTGGGGCTGATCGCTACCGATCACCGGGCCGAGGCGTCGGCGTTGTATCTGTTTGCCTACTACGCGGGTTCGTCCGTGGCGGGCGCCCTCGCGGGTCTTGCATACGCGGGTGGCGGTTGGGTCGGGGTCAGTGCTTTTGTGGGCGCGCTGCTGTTGGTTGCGTTTGCCTTGTCACTGAGGATGTTTCGATCTTCGACGGTTGACTGAACCGAGCACTGCGGCGATCCCGAACGGGATCGCCGCAGTGCGAATCTGTCGAGCGAATTACTTCTTGCCGCCGCCGAGGAGGCCGCCGAGCAGGTCTCCGAGGCCGCCGCCCCCGGATCCGCCCAAGATACCGCCGAGTGCTCCGCCGATGCCGCCGCCGGAATTGCCGCCGCCGCCGAGAATTCCGCCGAGGAGGTCCCCGAGTCCGCCGCCACCGGAGGCCTGGGTCTGCGCGCCGGCTCCGCCACCGGTGAACTGCTTGGCGAGGTAAGCCAGGACGATGGGAGCGAGGATCGGCAGCAACTGCTTCACCAGATCGTTTCCACCGCCGCCACCGACACCGCCCAGTGCGCTGGCGACCTGATCGGTGTTGCCGCCGAAGATGTTCGAGACGATCTTCTGACCGTCAGCGGTGTCGACTTTGCTGATGTCGACGCCGTCGTCGAGAAGGCTGGTGTCGGCGTGCGACTGCAGCGCACTTTCGAGTGAGGCTGCGCCGGCGGGATCCTGAGCGTTGGCGCCGAGGCCACCGACGAGGGTCGGAAGTGCAGTCTTGACCGCCGATTCGGCAGTTGCCTGGTCGACGCCGAGTTGCTGCGCGATCTGGTCGATGGGGATCTGGGATAGAAGGTCGTCAAGCGATGCCATTGATGCCCTACCTCTTCTGGGGTACTACTCGTCAGTACCCGGCTGTTGCAGACACTAGTGAATGTCGGCGTCGACGGTAACCCTCCGGTTGCCGAGCGGTCAGGCTCGGGTCTTCTCGCGGGGGACCAGGCACGCTAGGAGAGCGAGAATCAGTCCGCCGGCCGTCAGAATGAATCCTGTCTGATTTGTCAGGATCGTGGAGTAGTTTTCCCTGATGACATTGTCGAACTGATCGTTCACGCGGTAGTAGAACGTGCCAAGAGTCCCCAATCCCACGATAATTCCGATCCATGCTGCGATGCGAGAACCGAACAATGCGGCGATCAGAATCAATACGGCGGCGGCGAGCAGAAGTATCGCCATCGACCGGTAGAAGGTCACGGACTGATCGCCGAGTTGCTCGATTGCCCACCCTGCCGGAAAGCCGTCCCGCAGGTCCTCGAGGCGAACGTTGTCGGGTTTGACCCCGGCCAGTACGTACATGAACGAGCCGACGGCAACGGCGATTCCACAAATGAGCAGAACGAGATGAACTAACGTGCGCATGCCAGTCTCCCTGTGTTCGGAGTTCGGTGACGCGGTCGTCGCCGAGCCTAGCTGTGTCGCGGGTGTCAAGCTCGGTATCGAGCGTGCAGAATCGTCTCCATGCCCGACAACATGCGTCGACTCGAAGAGATCTCGCTGTCGCTGCCGGAAGCGGAGCGCGTCGACATCGAAGCGTGGGACGGCCACCCGACGTTCCGGGTCCGCGGCAAGAACTTCGTGTTCTGCAACCTCGAAGCCACCTCCTTGACCGTCAAGCTGAGCAAGGAGGAAGCCGAAGCGGTGGTGGCCACCGAACCAGGCGCAAGTGCTGCGGGCTACGGACTCGGTCGACACGGGTGGGTTGCACTCGACATCGGCACCGACGTTTCCGAGGAGAAATGGTCGCAACTGGAGGAGTGGATCTACACCTCGTTCACCCTCGTTGCGCCGAAGCGGCTTGCCCGGATCGTTCTCGATGCGGATGAGGAACGCCCGTAACAGATAGATTCGTCAGTACAGACGCCGACTAGACGAGGAATTGTCATGACGACACCGGAAACTTCACCGGCCACCGCAAAACCGGGCATGCCGCCGTGGGCGAAGAAGGCCATCGGGATCGCAGTGATGGCGGTGGTCCTGGTCATCGCTTACTTCATCCTTGCCGCCTTCCTTCCGCGTTGGTGGGCGCAGCGCATTGCGTCGTTGGCGAACGGCAGTTTCAGCGCCGGAATCGCGTGGGGGCTGCTGTTCGGTCTCGTGTGCACCCTGGTCCCGCTCATCTTCTTCCGGGCGGTCTGGCAGGTGCGCAAGCGCAAGCATGCTCGAATCATGCAGATCACGGCTCTCGCGTTGGGTGTGATCTTCGCGCTGCCGAATCTGCTCTCTCTGACAGTTGTTCTCGGCAACAACAACGCTGCGCATGCGGGCGAGCGGATCCTCGACGTCGACGGCCCCGGATTCCGCGGAGCATCCGTTGTCGGTGCCGTCCTGGGCGTTGCGTTGTTCCTTGGACTTGTCGCGCTCGGCTACATGTACAAAAAGCGTGGAAAGGATCTCGACAAGATGCGCGGTGAGCTCAAGCAGCACGAGCCGCAGAGCAAGGGCGAGGCTCCGGCTCCGGAAATCTGAGTCAGCTCTTCGACCGAGTACTCAGGCCGACACCGACTCCGACGGTTCCCGCCGCCACCAGTCCGGCGAGCGGGACAGCCCAGTGTCCGGCAAATGTGCAGGCGAGAACCAGGATTGCACTCACCGATAGAACGGCCTGCTCGATCCTGTCGCGCTTGAAGTGGCGTGAATGCATGAGCCACACGAAGATCAGGAACATCGCGGCCGGAATCGTGACCGCGGCAGATGCTGCGAACGTCGAAATGTGCGCTTCGCCAACTGCTTCCTCGACGGCTACTTCGATGCCGGCGCCGATGGCCGCAGCGGATCCGAATACGAAGTAGTGCCCGTATCCCCACAACAGGACGGCGCGATTGCCTTGGTCTGCGAGGTACTCGTGGATCGGGACGGCGAAGTAGATCCACAACGCGGAGAACACGATCAGAACTCCGCCGACGGCAATCGGAATCAGTAGATCGGCGGCGTCGAAATCCCGGATGCCGGATTGGACCGCGATGGTCGCGGCAGCGATGGTTTCGCCGAGCATGATGATGGTGAAGAGGCCGTAGCGTTCGGCGATGTGATGCGGGTGCCACGGCGTCTGGTGGTTGCGTTCGGCGATCGCCGGCACCGCGAGTTCGGCGATCATGAGAACGAAGAAGCCCGGAATCCACGCCGACGCCGGCATCAGGAGCAGCACGATCCAGCCGGCCTGGACGATCACGAGCCCGGCGGCATATTGCAGAGCAGTGGTTCGCGCTGCACCGGATTCACCGCTGGCGGCTCGAAGCCATTGGCAGGTGAGCGCAATTCGCATGATGAGGTAGCCGACGATGGCCGTCGTACGGTCGGTTCCGTCGAATGCGTCGGGGATTCCCGCGGCGAAGACGAGCACGCCACAAATCTGTACGAAGGTCGCGACCCGGTAGGGGACGTCGTCCGTGTCGTAGGCAGACGCGAACCAGGTGAAGTTCACCCACGCCCACCACAGCGCGAAGAAGACGAACATATAGCCGGCGATGCCGTCGGCGTAGTGGCCCTCGGCAACAGCATGCACCAGTTGAACTCCGGCCTGTGCGGCTGCAACCACGAAACACAGGTCGAAGAACAGTTCGAGTGGTGTCGATGCGCGATGGTTCTCGTCGCGGCTGCGTGCGCGCATCCGGATGATCGGCATAACGGCCCGGCCGTGGCCCGCGCCCGTACTGGTGTGTTCTGTCATCGTCCCCACCTTGCTCCGACGTCTAGTGCAGGAGCGCAGTCTAGGGCGAATTCCGTCGGGTCGACGAATGAGACATTTCGCCCCTCACCACACGAGAACGGGTTTGATGACGCGCCCCGACGCTTGATCTTCGACGGCTTTGTTGATGTCGGAGAAGGCGTAGCGCGTCACCAAGCGGTCGATCGGAAACCGGCCACCAGTGAAGAGCTCGACGAGTTCGGGGATGAACGTCGAGACTTCCGACTCTCCTTCGATACATCCTCGAATTGTCTTTCCGCTCAGCATGATGTCGGCCATGTTCATCTCGACCGTGGACGCTCCGAGTCCGACTACCGCCAGTGTTCCCCGTGCTCGAAGTGATGTGACGGCTTGATTGATCACGGAGCCGATTCCGGTGGTGTCGAGGGAATGTGTCGAACCTCCGTCGGTGGCGGCGTGGACCGCGTCGATCACATCTTCATTCGAGGGATCGACAGTGACGGCGCCGAATTCCTCGGCGAGTGCGCGCCGCTGCGCAACGGGGTCCACGGCGACCAGGGTGGAAACGCCGGCAGCCCTCGCCGCCAGCAGCGCTGCGAGTCCGACGCTGCCTGCCCCGAAGACGACAAACGTCGAGTCGGGCTCGGGGCGAAGCAGATTCAGTACCGCGCCGGCGCCGGTTTGAAACCCGCAGCCGAGCGGAGCTGCGACGGTCAGGTCCACCGCAGGATCGACGACGACGGTGTTGTCGGCAGAGGCGATGACGTATTCCGCGAAGCTGGACTGGCCGAAGAAGGCGGACCGTAGCGGGGTTCCGTCTCGCCGGATCGGCGTCGAGCCGTCGGTGCGTGCGCCAGAGCTGTTGAGCGCGTGTGAGCTTTCGCAGTACGCCCGATGACCGCTGAGACATTGCCTGCACGCACCGCAACTGCGGTAGCTCAGCAACACGTGATCACCGGGCGCAATGCTGTCGATCGACGAGCCGACGGCCTCGACCACCCCCGCCCCTTCGTGTCCGAACACGCAGGGGCCGAGTCTTTCCGGTAGCACCGACTTCGTGAACAGATCTGTGTGGCACAGGCCGGTCGCGACGATGCGAACCAGGATCTCGTCTGCGCGGGGTTCGTCGATCTCGACGGTGTCGAGTGTGAAGGGGGAGTGCGGGCCGTGTGAGAGCGCCGCTGTCATCTGCATGGCGGACGTCGAATTCTGTTCGGCGCGAATCACGCTCGCTCGAGCAGGAAGTAGTAGTGCTGTCCGCCGTCGAGAACCAACGCCGATTTTCCGTTCATGATGCCCATGAGCGTCGAATCGTCGACTTTCTTGAAATGGTCGAAGATCGGCGCGCCGTCGTAGACCATCGTCGCCGTGACTTCGCCACGAAACTCGATGTTCCACAGACTTGCCTCGCCATTGCCGCTCTTGACGTCGGAGTAGAGGTTGCCGTCTTCGTCTCGGCAGATCAACGGCTTGGCGTCCTCGACCGAGTTGAAGGTCTTGCCGTACCAACGGCTCGCGAACAGCTTTTCGTGAAGACGGTGACCGGTGGCGAAGTCGTCACCCTTCCACTCGCCGAGGATTTCTTCGGCGGCGACGGTTTCCAGCGCGGCCCACACTTCGTCGAGTTCTGCTGGTGATACACCACTTTCCGCAGCACGGAGCCGGGCGAAAGCAGTTCGGGCTTCGTCGAGATTCATGTCTCTCCTCGAGTCGACGGTAAGTGGCACGACTTGTTCGCGAACCAAATTGTTCGTCAACTCTGCACGCTACGCCGAACCGGATGGTTCGGCAACGGTCGATTCGTTCTAGGCTGTCAACATGCGCTCAGCAGGGGAAGCTACGAGGGACCGCATTCTGGCGGCCGCAAAGGACGAATTTGCCACGTACGGGCTGGCCGGCGCGCGGATCAATCGGATCGCCGCCCAAGCGCGTGCCAGCAAAGACCGTCTCTATGCGTACTTCGCAAGCAAGGAAGAGTTGTTCGCTGCCGTGACCGAACAGTGGACGTCCGAAACAACCGCGGAGACAGCACTTCGAGGTGACGACTTGCCGGGCTATGCAGGTCGCCTCTTCGACAACTACGTTGCCCATCCCAAGAACGCCCGATTGCAGCAATGGGCGGATCTCGAAGCGCCGGACGTCATGAGTGAGGACGACATACGAAGTAAGACCTTCCTGCCTAAAGTTGCGGAAATCCGCAAGGGGCAGCTCGAGGGACACATCGACCCCGCGTGGAATCCCACGGAGTTGATCCTGCTGATCACGGATATCGCCCGGATGCTCGCGCTCAAGTCGTCTCGTTCCATCCCTCGACGTCGGGAGGCGGCAGTCGAGGCGGTTCGGCGTTTGATTGTGGCGTAGCGAGTCCAAACGCGAACGTCCACGCCCGTCGCTGTGTGGTTGCCCGGATTTACGGATTTCTCAGTAACGGTGCGTACGTTGGGCGTCGGCTCGTTGACGCCCTCGGGATGTTGACGTGCCGCCAAAACTTTTGTCGTCGACTGTTCAGATGCTGGTGAGCAAAAGGATCGCGGCCGGCCACCCTGACTGAATATCGTCGACGCCGAGCGTGTTCCTTCGGTGCGCGCACCTGTTCAGCATCTGGAGTGGACCCGTGTCGAAGTGGCCGTGCATATGAAGATCTCGAAGAAGGTAGCGCTGGTCGTTGTGGCTGCTTGCGCCCTGACGTTGGGATCGGCGCAAGTCGGAACCGCCCGCGCGGACGCGCCGGTCAAGGTCAGCGTGGCCGGTCATGTGGTGAGCGCCGGGCACTTCGAGCAGGTGCGGCGCCCCAACCGGTGTGTGAAGGCCGGGACGGGGAAGTCGAAACCGAGCGAGCAGAAGTCCACGAATCGCAGTGGGCGTCGAGGCAGCGGGGGATGCTTCTGACGGTGGTTGCGAAGTTCCGCAATCAGCCGTCCTGGATCTGTAACACGTTCTAATCTTGCGTGATGGACGTGACCTATGAGGGGACCAAACGCGAAGTCGCTACTGACAAGGGGACTTTGCGCTATCACGAGGCGGGCGATGGTCCGCCGTTGATCCTGTTGCACGGCTCAGGGATCGGTGTGAGTGGTTGGCGGAACTATCGGGGGAACCTCGAGGTATTCGCGAAGCATTTCCACTGCTACATCCTCGAGTTCCCGGGTTTCGGCGTGAGCGATCCCGTCGACGGTCATCCAGTGATCACGGCAACCTCGGCGGTGGTTCGATTCATGGACGCGCTGGGAATCGAATCCGCTGCGATGATCGGCAATTCGATGGGCGGAGTTGTCGGGGTCAACGTCGCGATGAGGTTCCCTGACCGCGTCCGCAGATTGGTCACCATCGGAGGCGTGGGCCCGAACATCTTCAGTCAGAACCCGAGCGAAGGTACGCGTCTCCTCCAGGAATTCGCCGACGCGCCCAGCCGTGAGAAGTTGGTTCGCTGGCTCGAGTGCATGGTTTACGACAGATCCGCGATCACCGAGGAGCGGATCGAGGAACGATGGCAAACGGCCAACGATCCGGCCTCGCACCAGGCATTGACCGCGATGTACGGATCCAAAGCCTTTGCCGCTCAGCAGCAGATGATGTCCAACTCGGATGTGCCGCCGTACTGGTCGATGATGCACAAGGTGCAATGCCCGACCTTGCTGACATGGGGACTCGATGATCGGCAGTGTCCACCGGACATGCCGATGATTCCGATGCGACTGATTCCGAACGCCGAACTGCATGTATTTCCGAACTGCGGGCACTGGGTGATGATCGAAGCCAAGGAGGCATTCGAGCGCGTGACCCTCGAGTTCCTGCTTCGATGACCTGCTGATGCATTCATGTGGCCCGAATCGATGTGGCACGAATGCACAAGACCCGGCGCCTCCGAATGAGGCGCCGGGTCTGCATTTGTGCCCCCAGTAGGACTCGAACCTACGACCTGCGGATTAAAAGTCCGTAGCTCTACCAACTGAGCTATAGGGGCGCGGCGCAGAGTCTAACGGGACCGCAGAGTCCGTGAAAACACCACCCCCACCAGAAGGGCAATTCCGATGACGGCGATGGTCCCGCCAGTGCGATGCAGACCCGCGTCGTCGATGGTTCCGCGCATGGTCAGCTCGATGACGACGGCCGCAAGGTTGGCGCCGATGTACTGGATTGTTCGGTAAAGGCCGATCGCGGTCCCGACGTCGGCGGAGGTGGTCACCGAGTTGATCAGGTTCTGGTTTCCCATGTTGTTGAAGCCGTTGGGGATGCCCAGGATCGCCGCTATCAGCAGGAGTGCCACTAGGGGAGTCGAACTCGATTCGACAAAGGCAATCAGAATCCCGCCGACAGCCAACGCGGCGGTGCCGATCAGGAGGGTGATCCGTGCGCCGAATTTCCCGTACACCCTGGACGCGGACATGGTCGCGAAGATCCCGACCGCAGCGACAGGCAGCATGAAGAGTCCGGCGCTGATCGGTGACATTCCGCGGGCTACCTGTAGCCACTGGGGGAGCCCGAAGAAGATGCAGTAGAACGCCGTGTACGTCAGAAGCGTCCGGCCGAGAGTCATGCTCAGTGCGCGGTTTCGAGCGACGGCACGGACGTCGATGAACGCCGAGGCCGTTCGACGTTCCCACCAGACGAACAGGAACGCGAAGAGGGCCGTCGATGGCACGAGGTACCACTTCGCGTGCTCGGCGAGAGAGAGGAGAAAAAGCATCGTCGATGTCGTCAGAGCGAGAAACAGGGTGATGCCGAGTGGGTCGAGAGATTTGAACAACGCAGCGGCGCCGGCCCGGTCGGGCAGGGCGGAGTCGCTCGGGGCGGCGAAGAAGACCCATACGGCAGTGACGACGACAAGTGGGAGGTTCACCCACATGATCGATTGCCAACCGAGTGTGCCGACCAACAACCCGCCGAGAGTGGGCCCCAGCGCGACGACCGATTGAGCGCAAATGGTGAGTGTTGCTATAGCTGAACGGGTTTGAGTCCGGTGGCGGTCAGCGTATTCGCGGATGACGGTCATCGCGTTCGGATACTGTGTCGCCGTGCCGATTCCGAGCAGGATTCGTGCGGCGATCAGCCAGCCCAGCGACGGGGCGAGCGAGCCGAGGATCGATCCGGCAGCGATCAGGCCCAATCCGGCGAGGTAGACGCGTTTGGCGCCGAGGATCGATCCGAGTCGACCAGCCGCCGGCGCCGTGACCGCAGTCGCGATGTAGAGGGCCGAGATGACCCACGCTGTGCCTGAACTGGAACCGAAGTATGTGGCGATCGGGACGATTGCCACCGCAATCATCGACGAGTTCAGCGCTTGAAGAACGGTTCCGGAGCCGAGAGCAAGACTCAGTTTCAGTGGAACGGGAGTTTGGGGGGTCGGCGTTTCGACGACGGTGGTCACGAGTTCATCAGTGACTCCTCTGATATCGATGTCGATGCTGGGGACTCGCCCTGGCCGAGTCTTCGCAGGATTCGGCCGGCGATCAGAAGCAAGTCACGCTCGGCTTCGGTGCACTCGGCGTCGATGACCTCGGCCAGCCACTCTGTTCGTTTCGTTCGGTCTTCGTGAAGGGTCGATGTGCCGAGTTCGGTCATCGTGACCAAGACCGCGCGGCCGTCCGATGGATCCGCCCTTCGCGTCACCATGCCCTGCTCTTCGAGCGCGGCCACGGTCTTTGCGATTGATTGCGGCGTGACGCGCTCGAATTTTGCCAATTCTTTGGCGGTCGACGGACCTTGTCGGTCGAGGTGGCCGAGGGCCTGGATCTGGCTCGGCGTGAGCTTGTGGTCGTTGCGTTTGGTGCGTAGACGTCGGACGAAGGCACCCAGATCGTCCCAAAGTACGTCGATCTCGTCTCGAGCCTTGCTGCGACCCTCTCCAACATTCATTTAGACAGTCTAACTGTGTTGTTTCGATGCTGCCAGTACGGTTTCGACGGAAAAGGGGGAATAAACAATTGCACTAGTTGTTTAAAACCTTGGGACTGCTGTCCATCGGTCGGCGAAGCAGTTCCGTCTGCGAGGTCGAATTATCAGAATCTCGGGCACGAAAAAGCTCGGATGCGCACCCCCTGCGGCGCACCCGAGCGGCCAAAACCATACCACTTGGTGTCTTTTGGGCATAAAGTCGGTTCTTGTCCCCTGAACAGCCGATTGCGTCTAGTACTTTTGGCGGGTATGGCTCTAGTCCTTACGTAGGGTGTGTTGGAGGGGATATTGTGAAGTTTCGGGGGATGACAGGCGCCGATCACGGCGGCTCTGCGTACCAACTCTGCGAGAGGCACAACACCGTAAATGGCACGTCAACAAGAGCGTGCGCGGCGTACCCGCGCCGCCCTGGTCGAAGCGGCTGCAGTCGAATTCGCCAAGCGCGGCTATGCAGCTGCGTCGGTGAACACGATCCTCGAGGGCTCCCGCGCCACCAAAGGCGCCATGTATTTCCATTTCCAGTCCAAGGAAGAGTTGGCGCGAGCGGTTCTGACCTCGGCTATCGAAACCTTCACTGGAATTACTGATCGTTGGGCCAAGAGAACAGACCTCGATCCATTCGTCGCTTTGCACGGTCTCGTGCTCGACATTGCCGAGGTCTTCCGTGCCGAGGTGATCGTGCAGGCGGAATTCCGGCTGATCATCGAGCCCGAGTTCTACAAGGATGTGCAGTCCGGTGGTGGGCAGGTCTGGGGAAAGACCGCCTATGAGTTGGCATTGCGTGCCAAGGACGACGGTTTGCTCCGAGAAGACGCCGACCCGGACAAATTCACGCGTGTACTGGCAGCGAGCCTTGCCGGCCAGCGGTACATGGCAGACCTGATTGCCTCCAGTGGAGATCTGGGCGAGTGGTTCGAGGAGTCTCTCGAAGTAGTCCTCGAAGCCATGGCTACGCCGCAGTGGTTGGAGACGTTCCATCGTGACGGGTGGCCCCAAGTCGAGTTCCCTGACACTGAATAGTGCACTTTTCTGCCCGTGAACAGGCGATTTGTGATTTCCGAATGCCGTGCCATAAGCTATCCAAGCTCCCAACGGAACGCCGTTGGGGTACTAGTTCGGAGAGATCCGGCGGGCCCCCTTCGTCTAGCGGCCTAGGACGCCGCCCTTTCAAGGCGGTAGCGCGGGTTCGAATCCCGTAGGGGGTACGTTTTGCGAAAGCGAAACGATGCAGTATGGTTTGACCCGCACGACACGCTTTGAGATGCACAAATGCCAGGCCAGGACAGTGGTTTGGGAGCGGCTCGAAGATGTAGTACGGTTTCACAGCAAGGAAAAAGCAAGGCCCTGTGGCGCAGTTGGTTAGCGCGCCGCCCTGTCACGGCGGAGGTCGCGGGTTCGAGTCCCGTCAGGGTCGCAAAGCTTTGTTCTCAATCAATCGGTTGAGAACAAAGCAATGCGATAGGCATTCGGTTCGGGTGCCGTCCGGCCAGGTAGCTCAGTTGGTACGAGCGTCCGCCTGAAAAGCGGAAGGTCGCCGGTTCGATCCCGGCCCTGGCCACCATAATTCTTATCGACAAGCTCCAATCTCATGTTCTTCGAACATAAGGTTGGAGCTTTTTCGTATTCGGATGTCAGTCGCCATAAACCGCTCGGCTCGATCATCTGAGTTATACGCATCCTTTGTCTCCGTGAATGATTCCGGTGACCGGGAACGTGCTGCGCGTCACTCCGTCAAGAACCTCACTATTAGCCGGTTGCGGCCGATCCCTGGCCGCGTCTACTGGAAGTGAGGTGGAATCTCCGTGTCGCACTCGAGATCTTGGCCTATCGGGAAAGTCAGCCGGGTCGCCGTGGCGCTGATCGGTGCCGGTGTCCTGTTGGTGGGCTGCGCGAGCAGCAATGACGACAGCGGTACCGATACGACGACCGCGTCGGGAGACATCGTGACCGGCATGGTCAACGAGCAGCCCGATCCGGGAACTGCGGTGGCCGGCGGGACCATGACGTACGGCGTACAGGTGCTCGTTCCCTCACTCGACCCGACGAAGACGGCCGCTCGCGGCGGTTCCGGCGGTGAGGCCTTCGCTGCTGTGTACGACGTCCTGATGAGTTACGACACTGCGAGCGGCGAGTTCGAGCCCAAGTTGGCTGAATCGCTCGAGACAGCTGACGACGGAGCCACCTGGACGCTGAAACTTCGCGACGGTGTGAAGTTCAGTGACGGCACCACCCTCGACGCCAACGCCGTGATCGCGAGCATCGATCGGTACAACGCGGGCAAGGGCAATGGCGCCGAACTGTGGCTGGCTTCGGTGGAATCGGCGCAGGCAAGCGGTCCGACGACAGTGGAATTCAAGCTGAAGACGCCGTGGATGCGTTTTCCGTCGATGCTCGCTCTCGGGCACGGGATGATCGTCGCCCCGAGTTCGCAGCAGGGCGACAAGTTCACCGCCGTCGGAGCCGGACCCTTCACCGAAGATGTCTTCACACCGAGCGTCGAGCGAATCTTCAAGGCCAACCCGTCCTACTACGGCGGCGCCCCCAAGCTGGACAAGTTGCGGATGGTTGCGCTCAACGGTCCGCAGGCCAATCTCGAATCATTGAACAGCGGTCAGCTCGATGTCGCCTACATTCGCGGCCTCACGTCGGCGATCAATTCCGCCAAGTCCGCTGGCTACCCCGGCTACATCGACGTGCTCAATGCCGGTAGTGCCGAGATTATCAACAACCGTGAGGGCCGACCGGGCTCGGATGTTCGCGTCCGTCAGGCTATCGGCTACGCGCTCGACACCACGTTGATCGATCAGCGAGTGGAAAACGGTGAGGGACTGCCGGGCTCGGAGTTGTTCGGTCCGACGTCTCAATGGCATGTAGACACACCGGGTATTGCCTACGACCCCGAAAAGTCGAAGGAACTTCTGAATCAGGCAAAGGCAGACGGGTACGACGGCAGCCTCGACTACGTCGTTCTCAGTGAGCCGAAGGACCACGCGATCGGCCTCGCCGTGCAGTCACTGTTGCAGGCCGTCGGGTTCGAGGTGAACTTGATCTTGGCCAACAACGCCGGCGACATCGTGCAGAACGTCTACGTCAAGCACGATTTCGACCTCGCGCACGCGGGCATCGGAATGTACGAGTCGATTCTCGATCTCGGATTGTTCTCCACGACCAACAGCACCTCGATGGCGAATACTGCTGGATATGCGAACCCGGCGATGGATCAGCTGATCGCAGATCTACAACAGGCCAAGGACAATTCGTCGACCCTGGCGATCATCGGCAAAATTCAGACGCTGTGGAACGAGACGGTTCCATCGGCGCCGATCGGCGGGCTGACGTCGTTTTGGGCTTGGCAGAAGAATGTTCACGGTGTCGTTCCCACTGCCACGGGAATCATGCTGTTCGATCAGGCATGGATGGGCGCGAAGTAGCGTTCCAGCGCACACCGAGAGCCCCGTCCGACGCGAGTCGGGCGGGGCTCTTTCGTGTCTACGTCGGCTAGCGTTGCGCAACCCTTTCGATCAGGATGATTGTATTGAAATATGTTGTAGGTCAATGTGATTCGACAAGCGTGATTTGACTTGCCCAGCGTGGCCCGCATAGATTGCATCCACCATCCAGAGTGGCTGAGAGACCTGGCTCGATGATGCCGCAGCAACCCGCTACCTAACCGCAGTGTGGGTGCTACCGCCAGGACCGATGGAGGACACATGACTGTATTTGCCGTGGGTATCGAACTGGACGGCGAGGGCACTCACCCCGCTGCCTGGCGCCGAAGCTCACACCGCCCGGACCAGCTGCTCACGGGCAAAGCGGTGCGCGATCGCGTCGCGGCTGCCGAGAATGCCGGCTTCACGTTCGCGACGTTCGACGATTCCATCCTCCCCCCGAGTGGTGACGTCGTCGGCCGCATCGATGCCGTCTCGAGGGCGTCGTACGTGGCGGCGACAACCAGCACGATCGGGCTGGTCCCCGTCGTCGGGACCACGTACGCCGAACCGTTTCATACGTCCTCGCAATTGGCGACGTTGGACTACTCCTCGCGTGGGCGCGGCGGCTGGCTTGCTGTTCCGGTCGAAGACGATGCCGCGGCGAGGGCGTGGGGGAGGGCTCCGGTAACAACGGAGTCGGCGCGTCAGCAAGAGCAGCGGGATTCGGTCACCGTTGTGACCGATCTCTGGGACTCGTGGGAGGACGACGCCGTCGTTCGTGACTATCTCAGTGGGCGTTTCCTCGAGCGTGATCGTCTGCATTACGTCAATTTCGAGGGCGACACGTTCTCGGTGAAGGGGCCGGCAATCGTTCCGCGGCCGCCTCAAGGCCAGTTGGTGGTGTTCGGCCGCTACGGCGAAATCGATCCACGCCAGCCGGATGTTGTTCTCGTTTCCGGTGATTCGGTGGAGACCATTGCACAGTCGGCTGCCAAGGCGCGCGATGAGGGCGCGTCATTGGTGTTCGCCGAGGTCGATGTGGCATTCGATACGCCGAATCTGTCTGCGGCGCAGCGGAGGACCGAGCTGAACTCGTACGGGAATGCCGTCGTCACCGGCCGACTGCTCCTGGCTGCAGATCCGGGGGAAGCGGCCGTGGTTCTGAAGGAATTGGCCGGACACCTCGACGGTGTTCATTTTCACCCTCTCGTGATCGACGAGGACCTTCCGGTGCTGGCCAAATTCGTGCTTCCGACGCTGTCCAAGGCCGGGTTGACGCGACGCCCGGTTCCGGGATCGACTCTGAGGGGCAACCTCGGTCTGCAGCGGCCCGCAAATCGATTCGTCCACTCCTCCTGACTTGACTTCGCGCTAAGGATATTTCGGCCATGACTGCATCACGCTCCGCCGTACCTCGACCCGACGCTCACGTTCACTTCGGTGTCTTCTTCCAGGGGGTCAACCACACCACCATCTGGTCCGATTCCGCGAGCGGATCCCAGATCGACTTCGAGACGTTTCGGCGGTTGGTACTCACCGCCGAGCGAGGTCTGTTCGACGCCTTCTTCCTCGGTGAAGGCCTGCGGCTTCGGGAACAGAACGGCAAGATTCTCGATCTGGATATCGCCGGCCGACCCGACGCCATTGCGCAGTTGGCCGCCCTCGCCGGTATCACCGACAAGATCGGGTTGGTCGCGACACAGAACACCACGTACAACGAACCGGCCGACCTTGCGCGTCGACTCTCCGGCCTCGACCTACTTTCCGACGGACGGGCCGGCTGGAATGCGGTGACCACCGACAACGCGTGGACGGGAGAGAACTTCCGTCGCGGTGGTTTCCTCGACCACTCCCTGCGCTACGAGCGTGCCGGGCAGTTCATCGAAACCGCGCGGGCACTGTGGGATTCGTGGGCCGACGACGCGATCTCGGATTCTCGCACGTCCGAGAACTGGTCTACTCCGGGTGCCGTCGGCGACGTGCGCAGGCAGACTTCACAGTTCGACATCTCCGTGACGCCGACGCTTCCCCGAAGCCGCCAGGGGCATCCGGTCATCTTCCAAGCGGGTGATTCCCCGAGTGGACGCGATTTCGCGGCGACCCATGCCGACGTCATCTTCTCGCGACACGGGACTCATTTCGACGGCGCGCTCGACTTCGCCGACGACATTCGGGCTCGGTTGCGTAAAGCCGGGCGACCGGAGGACGACGTCAAGATCCTGCCCAGCACGCAGATCGTGTTGGCGGAGAACGAGTCCGAGGTCGAGGAGAAGGCGCGGTGGGTCCTCGAAGGTCAGTTCACCGGCCAAACCGCACTGTCCCTCGTCGGATTGGTGTGGGGGAAGGACCTTTCCGACCGAGACCCGGACGGTCCATTACCGGAGGAAGATCCGGTTGCCCGCCCGGTGTCCGAGACGCGCGGTTCCGCACGAGACGGCAACGACCCCATTGCGATCGCACGTGAATGGCGGGCTCTCGCCGAGGCAAAGAATCTGTCCCTACGTCAGGTCGCCATCGAGACCTCGCAGCGTTCGGGTTTTGCGGGCACTCCGGGGCAGGTCGCAGATCAGTTGGTCCATTGGGTGCGCAACGGAGCTTCGGACGGCTTCAACATCTCGCCGTACCTGGTGCCGACCGGCCTCGACGAGATCGTGGACTGGTTGATCCCGGAACTGCAGGAGCGTGGGGCGTACCGCACCGAGTACTCCACGTCGACGCTGCGAGAGCACTTGGGGTTGCGACCGCCGCTCACGCGTCGGGCCGCGTCTGAAGCTGCGGGGTAACGGGTCCTGTCCCACACGGTCACAGCGGCGGCCGAATCCACCAAGCTCGATTCGGCCGTCCGCTGGGAGATCATCGTCTGCGTAGCCGCGGGCTTCACCACTCTTCTCGATTCGGCGGTGCTCGGAATCGGGGTTCCGTCGATCCGGGCGTCGCTGGGCGCGTCGACCTCCGAGGTGCAGTGGATCCTTGCGAGCTATTCGCTGACTTTCGGCTTGGCCCTTGTGCCGGCGGGCCGACTCGGTGACGTCGTCGGGCGTCGACGCTTGTTCTTGGCGGGGCTGAGCATTTTCGCTGTGATGGGAATCCTCGGGGCATGTGCGTCGGATCCGTCGATGATCGTGTTGGCTCGTCTTGGGCAAGGGATCGGCGCAGGCACCATCAGTTCGCAGGTGCTCGGCATCATCACCGACCGGGTGTCCGGAAAGGCTCGGGCGAAGGCGTTAGGCGCGTACAGCACCGCGGGTGGTCTGGCCGGCGTTTCCGGACCGATCCTCGGTGGCGTTCTGCTGAAGTATTCTGACGCCGACTTCGGATGGCGGTTGCTTCTCGTTCTCAACGTGCCGTTTGCTCTGATCACACTGATTCTGGCGTTTCGCTTTCTGCGCCGTGATCGAACTACCCGATCGGGCGCATCGATCGATCCGGTTGGGCTGTGTCTGCTGGCGACTACGACCGGGCTCCTGTTGTGGCCCATCGTGACCCGAACCAGTGTCACTGTGGCTGCGGCTTTCCTGATCGGTGCGTTCGGCGCTGCCGTTGCCTTCTGGTTCTGGGAACGTCGGTACGCCGAGCGCGGCGGGACGCCGGTACTGCTTCCGTCGTTGATCGCCTCGAGGGGCTTCCGGTTGGGTACGACGGTTGCACTCTTCTGGTTCGGATCCATCCTCGCCGTCAACGCGGTGCTCAGCCTCTATCTGATCGAGGGTTTGGGCTTCGCCCCGCTGAGTGCGGCGTTGATCATGACCGGTAGCTCACTCGCGATGGCATTGACGTCGGCTTTCGGATGGCGGCTGGTTGCCAGGTTCGGCCGAAGTGCGGTGGTTTTTGCCATCGTCGGCGAGATCCTTGTCGTCCTCGGCTACATCGCAGCGGTCAATCTGATTCCTCGGGAACATCTGATCCCGGTGCTGGTGGTCCTGGCGGTGTTGTCGGGAGTTGCCAGCGGTTTGGTCGACGCGCCCAATCGGGTGCTGACTCTCGAATATGCACCGCCGGGCGCGAACGGTGTTGCGGCGGGTTTCCTTCAACTGTCTCAGCGCCTGTCAGCGACCATCTCGCTGGCCGCGGTATCGGGGTTGTATCTCGGTGTACTCGGATGCTCGCCCGACGGATATGGACGTGCGTTCGGGATCGCGCTTGCCGTCTGCGTGGTCATGTTGACGCTCTCGTTGGCGGGGGCGGTGGCAGACCGACGCCGGCGAAGGACGTGACCTGGTATTTCGTGGGTCTACATGGACCTCGGGAGGCCGAGCCCGTGTGACTCATGGGACTTGTGTTACCCATGGGTTAGGAGTCGTGGGACGATACTTGTGTGGTGACCGGTCGCAGTGAAGACAAGCCCAACGGTCGCGGGAGTGGAGAGCCAGTTAACTCACCCCGTGGATCGTCGGACAAACGTGACCGCACATCGACACCCTTCCGCGCTCGAACGGCGATGTGGACCAATCGGCCTCTGTTCGATTTCCATATGATCGTCGGTCTGGTCGTGCTGATCGTCGCGTTCGGACTGCTGATGGTGCTGTCGTCTTCGGGCGTCGAATCCTATGTGTTGTCCGGGACGTCCTATGCCAGATTCTGGCCCCAGTGCATGTTCGCGGCGATCGGCTTGGTGATGTTCGTGGCAGTCGTGCGGTTGCCGACCGAAACGATGCGTAGAGCGTCCCCGTGGCTGCTGATCCTGTGTCTTGTTCTGCTTGTCCTGGTGCTGATTCCAGGTATCGGCTCGGAACAAATGGGTGCTCGCAGCTGGTTTGTGATCGCGGGCATTTCCTTCCAGCCGTCGGAGCTGGCCAAACTTGCTCTGGCGATCTGGTCCGCAGCGACGGTTGCGTCGTTCATGAAGGCGCGGATGGACGTCAACCGCGCGCTGCCGGTGATCGGCGGTACGACGTTGCTGGTTCTGGTTCTGGTGGTGTTGGAGAAGGACCTCGGAACCACCATCACCATCGGCATCATCTTCATGTCGGTGCTGTGGTTCGGGCTGTTCCGGATGAAGACATTCATCAGCCTCACACTCGGTTCCGCAGTCGCATTTCTCGTGCTCGGGCTTACTGCTGGTTACCGCTCGGATCGCATCAAGGCTTTCCTCAATCCTGATCTCGACCCGCAGGGTTTGAACTTCCAGAGCACTCAGGCCAAGTACGCACTGGCGAACGGAGGCATCTTCGGGCGCGGTCTAGGACAGTCCGACGCCAAATGGAGCTATCTCCCGCAGGCGCACAACGACTTCATTTTTGCCGTGATCGGTGAAGAGTTGGGTCTGGTCGGCGCGCTGATCGTCGTCGCTCTCTTTGCCGCGGTTCTGATCGTCGGGCTGCGGATCGCGAAACGGTCCACTGATCCGTTCCTCAAAGTCATGACAGCGACGGCAACGACGTTGATCGTCGTGCAGGCGTTCATCAACATCGCCTACGTCGTCGGCCTGATTCCGGTGACCGGTCTGCAACTACCGCTCATCTCGGCGGGCGGAACGTCGATGATCACCACCCTGCTGATGTTCGGGCTCATCGCGCACGCAGCCTTCCGTGAGCCCGAGGCTGTCGCCTCGGCCGAGAGCAGCGGTCGCGGCTGGATACCGCTGGTCTTCGGCAAGCCTCGGTTCGGCATTGCCAAGAAGCCACAGACCGATCGACGTAGGCCGCCCGCTCGCCGCGCCCAGCCTGCCCCTGGCGGTCAACGCCGACCGGAACGACGGGCACCACAACCCGACAGACGCCGGACTCCAGCTCCGGGCCGACGCGCACCCTCTCGCGACTGGTCGGAAGATCCACGTAGACGCGGCCGATCCGATCGGCCGCGGCGCGCTTCCTGATCTGGGCCAGTTCCACTGGCGGGCAGTTCGGAAGCGGGCAGTCATGCACCCGACAATTGCGTTGGGCGGCTACATTGGGAGTCGGCAAAACGACGTCTAATAAGGGTTGTGGACATGGCAGGTGGCGACAAGGCAGACCAGTCGGTGGTCGAACGTAGCTCGGTGACCGGACGTCGTACGACGCCGTCGCAGCGAGCGCGTTTTCGCCGGATTGTCGACGCCGCAATGGAATCCGCCTCCGAAGGCGGCTACGACGCGGTGCAGATGCGATCGGTGGCCGATCGCGCCGGCGTCGCGATCGGCACTGTTTACCGGTATTTCCCGTCCAAGAACCACATGCTTGTCGTCGCATTGTTGTGGATGTTCGAGGGTTTGCGTGACAGATTCCAAGACTTTGTAATCCCGGGCGAGACTCCGTCGGACCGGATTCTGTTTGTGCTGCGCAAGAATACGGAGGTCCTCGAGACCGATCACCTCCGTTACGAAGCGTTGGTTCGGGCGTACATGTTCGCGGACGCGTCGGCGACTCCGGAACTCAACGCGCTCGGTGGGGTCGTGACCGAGATGTTCGCGAAGGCGATCGGTGTCGAGGAAGTCTCGCAGCAGCAGTTGGACGCGGTGAAGGTGATCGACGACGTCTGGATGTCGAGTCTCGTCTCGTGGGTTGCGGGCCGGATGACGACGGACGAGGTGATGGCGCACCTGGAACTTGCCGTGCGACTGGTCTTTCGCAAGTTGGGCGGATAGCGCTCAGACGGTGTAGCCACCGTCGACGTTGAGCTTCTGACCGCTGATGAATCCGGCCGCGTCGCTTGCGAGAAAACACACTGCTTCGGCGATGTCGGCAGCTGATCCGAAGCGCTTCAACGGGATTCGGCTCATTGTCACGTCGAGCGCGCCCTGGTCGAGTTCGGCGGAGCTGATCAGGCGCTCCGCCATTCCGTCCGTCAACATGCCTGGTCCGACAGCGTTGAACCGGACGCCGTAGCGTCCTTCCTCTGCGGCGAATCCGCGAACAAGTTGTTCGACAGCCCCTTTGGTGCCTGCGGAGAGTCCGTCGCGCACGGGAAAACGATCCGTTGCCGCGGTTGTCACCGCCACCACCGAACCCGAGGATGCACGCAGCGCAGGCAGGGCGGTGTGGACGAGGGTGAAGAACGCCGCGGCCTCCTGGTTGAGTTGTTCGGTGAAGAACGCCGGCGTCACACGTGAGAGGTGCGTCATCGGGACGTGCGGTCCCGCAGCGTGGACGAGGGTCGTCAATGCGCCCAGATCACTGACCGCATCGTTGACGGCGGCGCCGATCGACAACTCGTCGGTCAAGTCGAGCGAGTACGAGTGGGCGCGCACACCATGCGCTCGAATCTGCTCGCTCAGTTGCTCGGCAGCGCCCTTGTTGTTTCGGTAGGTGAAGGCGACGTCGTGTCCGCGTTCGGCGAGGGTCAGGGCGATCGCCGACCCGATTCCACCGGTTCCGCCGCTGACAAAAGCGGTGCGTACTGCGCTCACAATGCCTCCAGGTGTCTGCCGATTCCAAACCTAACAAATGCTTGGTTGGGGTGCCAATCGGAATATATCAGTGCGCGAAGGACAGGCTCAGATTGCTATCGCAACCGGACTGATCGTCCTAATCTGTTGCCATGTCCGGAGACAGTGTGCAGTTGACCGACGGGGCGCCCGGTGGGGAATCGGAACCTCACGCACCGAGTTTGAACAATCGCCTGAACTGGCTGCGTGCAGGTGTTCTGGGTGCAAACGACGGAATCGTCTCGACCGCAGGCCTCGTGGTCGGTGTTGCTGCAGCCACAACCGAGCGCTCAGCAATCTTCACAGCGGGTTTTGCTGGTCTGGTTGCCGGCGCTGTGTCCATGGCGCTGGGTGAGTACGTCTCGGTCA
Source organism: Rhodococcus sp. KB6 (assembly GCF_001445685.1). NCBI lineage: Bacteria > Bacillati > Actinomycetota > Actinomycetes > Mycobacteriales > Nocardiaceae > Rhodococcus > Rhodococcus sp. KB6. Next base: position 441,618 of record NZ_LNAK01000043.1, read on the forward strand.
GCGCTCAGCGGGATACCGAACGCGCACTCCTGCAGAAGGAGAAGAAGGAACTCCTCGAGACCCCGGAGGCTGAACTTCAGGAACTGACCGAGATCTACGAGAACAAGGGATTGAGTCCGGAGACGGCCCGCCGCGTCGCCGAAGAATTAACCGAGCACGACGCCTTCGCGGCGCACGTCGAAGTCGAATTGGGTATCGACCCGGATGATCTCACCAATCCATGGCATGCGGCGATTTCGTCGGCAATCTCGTTCACGATCGGCGCGGCGATCCCGTTGGTCGCAATCCTGTTGCCGCCGACGGGTATCCGCGTCCCCATCGCCTTCTTCGCAGTGCTGATCGCACTTGCACTGACCGGGACGATCAGCGCGACGCTCGGCGGAGCCCGCAAGACCAGAGCGGTGCTACGCGTGGTGATCGGCGGCGCGCTGGCCATGGCCGTGACGTACGGAGTAGGTCAGCTGGTGGGCACGGGTCTCGCCTGACCCCTGCTGTGCGCCTTTATTAACCGCGGGGGGTTAATAAAGGCGCACAGCAATTCAGGCGCGACAGATCATGACCGGCCCTGGCGCATGGTGCAGCAGATTCTGGCTGGTGGAGCCCATCACGGCGCCGGCCATCGCACTGCGTCCGTGACTTCCGACAACTATCAACTGTGCGTCGTCGGCATATTTGAGCATGACGGGAGCAGCGGCACCGGGTTCACTGATGCGGGTGACCGGCACGTCCGGGTACTGGTCGGCCATACCGGCTAGATTTTCCGCCAGTAGCGCCGATTCCTCCTGCTCGACAGCCTCCCAGTCGATCAGGATTCCCGCTCCGCCTTCGCGGAAGGTGGACGAGCCCTGCCAGGTGTGGACCGCGATGAGCGGCGCGTCGAACTGATCGGCATAACGAAACGCGTACTCGACGGCCTTCTTGCTCAACGCGCTTCCGTCGACTCCGACGATGACGGGACGCTGATCCGGACCGGGATTCTCCGCCGAACCACGCCACACGGTGACCGGACAGGTTGCATGATTGGCCACCTTCAGTGCGGTCGATCCGAGCAGCCGTGAGCGCAGTGCACCCGATCCGGTCGACCCCATCACGATCAGGCGTGCGGTACCCGAGGATTCGAGGATATGCGTCGACGCCGGCCCTGGCGCGATCTCGGATTCGATGGTCAGTTCGGGGAATTCGGCCGAAATCACCGTGGCGGCGGCATCGACGATCGCCTCGCCGTCTTCGCGGATCTGGCTGAGGAACTGTGACTGCAACATCACTGCAGCGGGACTGTAGATCGGGCCCTCTTGCGGCAGGGCGTGCGCCAGAATCAGTCGTGAGTTCACCGCGTTCGCGACGGAGGCCGCCCACCGGGCCGCCGCCGTCGAGGCCTCGGATCCGTCGATACCGGCGACGACATCCTGGTGTCCTGCAAGTGTGTTCATGTCTACTCCCTCTGAAATGATCGAGATCGGTCGACTGGTTACAGCGACGTCACCAGAGTGACGATGCTGACTTCACGGCTTCCTTCCACGTCTTGCGTAGCAGGGTCGATTGCCCGTCGGCTATTTCCAGTTCTCGTCGGTAGGCCATGCCCAATCCGAAACTGGTGAGCGAGGTATGCTCCTGCTCGGCTGCCATTGCAAGTAGATGATGTTGGGCGACAACGGAATCCTGGTGCTCGCCGAGAACATCCTGGAAGTGGCTGAAATGCTTCAGTGCACGCTTCGCTCGGCTCTTCGACACGGGTTCCATGACCTCGATCGCGTACTTCATCCGCTTGGCTCCCTTGCGGGCGCGGTGCATTCGCTCGTCACGCTCGGTGCGGCTATCGGCATCGAAGACGTGATCGACCCGCTTACCGACCTTGTGTGCCAGGTGCCGCAGGGTATGGGCCAACTCTCGTGCCGATGCCTTCTTTCCGACGCGGTGGGTGGCGGTGTCGAATTCGAGGTCGCCGACGTACTCGTCGAGGCGATCGAGCAGCGTGGTGTATCGCTCGGAATCGAGCGCCTCGAGGGCTGTTTCCTGGGCGGTTTCACCACGTGCAGAGAAGAACTCGTCGATTCGAGCTCGCACAGCTCCTCGCTCGGGCATCTCGTCGATTTCGCCGAGGCGTTCCACAAGACGCTCCCACTGGACCTCGACGTCGCGGGCGTCACCGAACTTTCCACCGATCCACCGCAGATCCGTGATGAGATCGTCGGTCTTGGGGGAGTGGCCGGCGTACGACTGCAGAGCGCTGCGGATGCGACGTGCCGCAACCCGGAAGTCGTGAACGGCTTCGTCGTCGGCCCGACGCGTGCCGAGATCCGCGGCGACCAGTGCGCGCAATTGTTCGATGAGGTAATTACGCAACAAGATCCGCGGATTCGACGCCTTGCCCGAGGTGACCTCGTGACCGGCGTACGGTGTGACCGACGTGCCCAGTGCTCGTTTGAGTTTGGACGGACTCGCAGAGCGCTCCAGCCCGGCGTCCAGTAGAACCGACTCGATTGCATCGGCCAGCTCTTGCCCGCCTGCGCCTTGTTCGACCTCGACTTCCTGCCACGTCGACTCTCCGGAACCGTCTGCCTTGCAGGCGATGACGGTGTCGGAGACCACTTCGGCAAGCAGCACACCGTTTTCGCCGTTGAGCCTGGTGCGCTCCCGATCGGTGATGATCAGGGCGACCGGCACCAGATCGTGACCGCGAATGATCGCCCGGATCAGACTCGACAGCGGCGAGGGCACATCGGTGCTCTCGTCCGGGGGAAGTTGGATTTCGGTTCGAGTGTCCTGGCCTGCGGGAAGTTTCATGTGCCACCCCGCGTCGTCGCCACCCTCACGCTTGCGCAGCGTGATCTTCTCGGCCAGCAACCGGTAGTCCGCGGTGTCGAAGTAGGTGGCAGAGAGCTGTATCGAGTCGTGGACCGGTTCGCCGACAACACCGGGAAGTCCGCCCAAGGCGGGAACTTCCTGCTCGGCCGGCGCCTCGTACTTGCGCTCGATCTCCCGTACGGCTTCGGGTACGACGGCGGTCTTGCTCATCTGGTCTCCTCTTGCGGTGCGGTCTGCGCTTCCATCCTCCCGGTATCGGAGGCGCAGTGGAAGGGTCCGGGGTCCCTACGGCGAGTCGCCACGGCCTGATTCGTCCGGCCAGGACAGGGTCCGCCGACTTTCGAACCGTTGCAGCCGGCCGGTCTTCGGATCCTCGAACTCGAGAACCTTCGACAGCAGGCGCAGCGGGTTCGAATAATCTTCTGCGGCAACGTCGTAGAAGTCGGGATAGAAGTTGTCGCCGTGGATCGGGAGCCCGAGCGAGGTCATGTGCAGCCGAAGTTGATGGGTCTTGCCGGTATGGGGAGTCAACCGGTACCGCGCGAAGCCGTCTCGCGTTTCGATCAGTTCGATCCGCGACTCGCTGTTGGGTTCGCCCTCGATCTCCGCGGCCTTGAGCACGCCGCGTTCTTTCACGATGCGACTACGCACGACCACGGGGGTGCTCACCTGAGCGTCGTGACGCGCGATGGCCTCGTACTCCTTGGCGACGCGGCGCTCGGCGAACATGGTCTGGTAGTCGCGCCGGGCCGCCTGATGCACGGTGAACAGCAGCAGTCCCGCCGTGACGCGGTCGAGGCGATGAGCTGGACTCAGCTCCGGTAGTTCGAGGTCCCGACGCAAGCGGACCAACGCCGATTCGGCGATGTATCGCCCGCGCGGGGTGCTCGCCAGGAAATGCGGTTTGTCCACGACCAAGATGTTCTCGTCCCGATAGAGGATGTCGATCTCGAACGGCACCCGCGTTTCGACGGGAGGGTCGCGGTACAGGTAGACGAACCGCCGGGGAGCAAAAGCGCTCGTCTCGGTGATTCCGACACCCTTCTCGTCGACGACCTCCCCGGCTGCGACCTTCTCCCGCAATCGGACGGCGTCCTGGGGGAACCGTTCGAGCAGGTAGTCGAGCGTCGTCGTCCACATGTCGTCGTCTGGCTGACGGATGCGACTGGGGTTCAGGCCGTCGCGGACGGGAAGCGGTGATCGTGACACATCTTCAAAGCTAGCCGTCCGGTCGGCATTCAGACCTATTGACGACATATGGGACGGAAGTTACTATCCGGTAAGTTCGTGACACCGGTCACTGTCGTGGGGGCAGGGCTGGGTCATCACAACAGAAAATTGGGGTTTTCGTGAGGACACGACTTCTACGTCGAAGGTCGACAACGATTGCGGTGGGGCTGTGCGTCGTGGGATTGACGGTGCCGAGCGCCGTCGCTTCTGCGGATCCGACGGGAGGGTCGGACGGGCAGGCCTGGCTCGCGGCAACGGAGGCGACGCCGCAGTATCCGGGGGTCTCGATCGAGTGGGACGTGCCCATCACGATGAGTGACGGCACAGTTCTGCAAGCGAATGTGTACCGACCGGCGGATGCATCCGGGCGGGCCGTGGAATCGAAGACGCCATCGGTCCTCAACATCACGCCGTACACGAAACTGCTGGACACACTGGTGGATTCAGCTCTGTCGATCCCGCAGGTCGGTGAGACGCTGATGGACGTTGCGAACTCGCTCGACCTCGCGGCGCCGTTCGACGGCGTGTCGGAGTTGACGGGCGTCATCGCCGGCGGAGGCGCCAGGGTTCTCGGCGTCAACCGTGATCTGGTCCAGAACGGATACACGCAGGTAGTGGTCGACGCACGTGGAACCGGCTTCTCCCAAGGTAATTGGGACGTGCTCGGTAAGCGCGAGCAACAGGATTCGGTCGAGGTCATCGACTGGATGAGCAAGCAGGGGTGGTCCGACGGGAAAGTAGGGATGGCGGGCATCTCGTACTCCGCGATCAACTCGGTGCAGGCGGCGAGCAACAATCCACCTGCACTGAAGGCGATCTTCCCGGTCGAACCTGGAAACGATCTGCTGCGCGACATCGTCGGAACCGGTGGCGGCCTCGGAGTCGGGTTCATGCCGTTGTGGTTGACCGCGGTCAACGGGCTCAAACTCATCCCGAACGTTCAGGACATCCTGCAAGGAAACTTCGATCCCCTGTGGTTGGCGAGCCGCCTCGAGGATCCCGGTACGCTGATTCCCGAACTGGTGCAAGCGATGACGGCTCAGAGAATCGAGGACGTGTCACCGTCGACTCTGCAAGTCGCGCAAGACGGGCAGTTCTATCAGGACCGAGCCGCTGACGTCGGCAACATCGCCGTTCCGACGATGGTCTACGGCGGTTGGCACGACATCTTCGCCAACAGTGAGCCGCGGATCTACAACGGAATCGATCTGCCGCCCGGGCAGAAGCAGTTGATCATGGGGAACGGCTATCACGTCACTCCCGGTGGAGGATTCGGCAAGGACGGTGCGCCGCCGCGCCTCGACGTGCTCGAACGTGCGTGGTTCGACAAGTGGCTCAAGGGCATCGACAACGGAATCGATCGTTACGGTCCGGTGACGATGTTCCAGCAAGGCGGCGGATGGATCACGGACGATCAGTTCCCGCGAGCCGGTGCGAGCTACGAACGTATGTATCTGAACTCTGCGCCCAGCGGTACTGCCGCCCACGCAGCGTACGACGGTTCGCTGACGAATGACCCGCCCAGGGCCGCAGCGCGATTGACAGTCACACCAGGACTGCGAGGCTTCTGCTCCGGTGACGGAACTCAGGGAACTGCCGGGATCTCCGTGGTGCTCGGTGCGACGTGTTCCAAGGATTCCCGATTCCAGGAAGCGGAGGGCCTGACGTTCACCGGTGAGGCAGTGACGGAGCCGACCTCACTCTCGGGCCCGATCAACGTCCACCTCGAGACCGTCCTGGACGCGACGGACGGATTCTGGGCAGCGACGGTCAACGACGTAGCACCGGACGGAACATCGACACCGATCACGAACGGCGCTCTGACTGCGTCGCTGCGGGCAGTCGACGATTCGAAGAGCACTCGCTCGGCCAACGGTGACTACAGTGAACCGCACCACTATCTGACGATCGACACGCGTCAGCCGGTGGTTCCCGGTGAGGTCACCACCGTCGACATCAACATGCTCCCGACGGACGCAGTGCTGCAACCGGGGCACCGGCTCCGCGTCGACGTCTACGCTGCCAGCGTGCCGCGATACCTGGCGCTCGGCCCGATGCTCGCCGACAGCCAACTCAAACCGCAGCACATCGAGTTGGCTGCAGACCGGCCGAGCTTCGTCAACGTTCCGTTCGTCGGGGGCCGCTGACTCGGATTGGATCGGCGGCGTGAGAACCTGCGGGCTCGCGGACGTTCTGAGAAGATCGTCCGATGACAGAATCCCGACTCTCCGCCGCCGTCCACGATCGTCTGGACGGACTTCTGGATCCGGTGGACGAGCGGCTCGCGGCGCAGTACCCGGGAAACCGTGACGAGATCCAACCCGTGCACACGATTTACGTCAGTGCCGCGGATGCAACCGTCGACACCCCTCGACTCTGGGGTGAGCAGGCGATCGCGCTTCTCGATTCCCATGCTCATGTGTTCGCCGATCTCGACACGGAGAATGCGCTCGCTGATGTGCGAGTTCAACTCGGCCGCAAGCCGGTCCAAGACTTTCGGATCGATTTCGAGGACGGGTACGGACGCCGCAGCGACGAAGAAGAAGACGATGCAGCGACGTCGGCCGGACAGACGCTTGCCGCGCTCAGCGCTGATCCTGCCGGGCCGAACTGGAGTGGCATCAGGTTCAAGGGGTTGCCGGCCGGTGAGCGTCGGCGCTCGATCAGGACGCTCGAGCTTGTGCTCGACGCGGCCGGCGGAGTGCCGGACGGATTTGTCTTCACCGTTCCCAAACTGCGCGCGGTGGAGCAGGTCACGGCGACGGTGTTGCTCTGCGAAGAGCTGGAGAAGGCGCACGGACTCGAGCTCGGTTCGCTTCGGTTCGAGTTGCAGATCGAGAGCCCGCAGGCGGTCATCGCGGCCGACGGAACGGTGGCAGTTGCTCAGGCCATCCATCGCGGTGCCGGTCGTCTGACCGGTTTGCATTACGGCACTTACGATTACAGTGCAGCTTGCGGAATTGCATCGCGTCATCAGTCGCTCGAACATCCGGTGGCAGACCACGCAAAGGCTGTCATGTTGGCTGCTGCCGCGCAGACCGGCGTCTGGGTGTGCGACGGGTCGACTCAGGTCGCGCCTGTCGGGAGCGCCACGGCGATCCGCGACGCGATCACTCGGCACCATCGCCTCGTCACGCGGTCCCTGGAACGCGGTTACTACCAGGGGTGGGACATGCACCCCGGGCATCTGGTCACCCGCTGGCTCGCCACGTTCGGCTTCTATCGCAATGCGCTCGGCGCCGCTGCCCCGCGCATCCAGTCGTACTTGGGGCGCCAAGGTGGCGACGTGATGGACGAACCTGCAACCGCCCAGGCGCTCGCAGCGGTGGTACTGCGCGGGCTCGACGCGGGGGCTTATCCGGAATCCGAAGTTCTCCGGCTCGCCCCGAGCGCCGACACCAACGCACTCCGTCACCTCGTAGGACGCACCACACCGATCACAGGAGAACACTGACCGATGAGCACCACCGAATTCACCTTGCTGCCCGATCTCGCACTGCGCACCCTCGGCGGAGCCGTCATCTGGGCGAACGACGAGGCGTTTGCCGAGCGTGAGGCCCTGATCCGCCCAAGCAAGGCCGGGTACCAGCCGGCGACGTTCGGTCACAAGGGGCAGGTGTACGACGGTTGGGAGACGCGTCGCCGCCGGGTGGCAGGCCATGACGAGGCGATCGTCCGACTCGGTGTTCCCGGAGTGGTGCGAGGCGTCGTGGTCGACACCGCGTGGTTCAAGGGCAATTACCCGCCCGAGATCTCGGTGGAAGCAATCTCGGTCGACGGGTATCCGGATCCCGCCGACCTGGCCGGATCCGGCGAGTGGACAACCATCGTCGAGCGCTCGACCGTGCGCGGTGACTCGGAGAATCCGTTCTCGGTGGCGTCGGAGCAGCGGTGGACGCACGTCAAGCTGACCATTTACCCGGACGGCGGCGTGGCGAGATTCCGTGTTCACGGCGAAGCGCGGCCGGACCCGCGTTTCCTCGATGCCGGGCCGTTGGACCTCGCAGCACTCGAAAACGGTGGCCGCGTGACCGATTGCTCCAACATGTTCTACAGCTCACCGCAGAACATCCTGTTTCCCGGACGCGCTGCTTCGATGGGTGACGGGTGGGAGACCGCCAGGCGCCGCGACAACGGAAACGACTGGGTGCAAGTACAACTCGCGGGTGAAGGCGTGCTGAGTTTCGTCGAGATCGACACCTCGTACTTCCTCGGAAACAGTCCAGGTGAGGGCGCTCTGACCGGGCGGACGTCGGAGGGGGAGTGGATCGAACTGTTGCCGCGCACGACGCTGCGTCCGGATACGCGCCATCGCTTTCCGATCGATTCCGAAGTCCAGGTCACCGATGTTCGTCTGGACATCTTCCCGGACGGTGGCCTGGCGCGGCTGAGAGTCTTCGGCGTACTCACCGACGCTGCTCGCGCTGTGATCTCCGGGCGCTGACGGTAAAGTTGTTGGCATGAGCGACTATCCGCGCGACGACTATCCCCGGGACATGGTGGGGTACGGCCCTCATCCGCCGCATCCGCACTGGCCCGGCGACGCGCGGATAGCGGTTCAGTTCGTGCTCAACTACGAAGAGGGAGCCGAGAACAACGTCCTGGACGGGGACGCGGCTTCGGAAACATTTCTGTCGGAAATGACTCCGGCAGAGGCATTTCCGAATCGACACATGAGCATGGAATCGCTGTACGAGTACGGCTCCCGGGCCGGGTTGTGGCGTGTACTGCGAACCTTCGAGCGGCGAAACCTGCCTCTCACAGTCTTTGCGGTGGCGCGGGCGATGCAGCGGAACCCCGAAGCAGTCAGTGCTTTTCAGGAGTTGGGCCACGAGATCGCGTGCCACGGATTACGTTGGAAGTCTTACCAATCCGTGGACATCGAGCGCGAACGCGCAGACATGGCCGAGGCAGTGCAGATTCTGCGAGATCTGACGGGTTCGGCGCCTCTCGGTTGGTACACCGGGCGCGATTCACCGAACACCCGCGAATTGGTGGTCGAGCACGGCGGCTTCGTCTACGACTCCGATTCATACGCCGACGATCTGCCGTACTGGGTCGACGTTCCGCGTGGCGCAGAATCGGTGAAGCACCTGGTCGTCCCGTACACCCTTGACACCAACGACATGCGTTTCGCCTCTCCCGCAGGATTTCCCAGCGGTGATCAGTTCTTTGCGCACCTACGCGATGCCTTCGACGTGCTGTATGCGGAGGGGACGGCCGGATCGCCCAAGATGCTCTCGATCGGGTTGCACTGCCGCATAGTCGGCCGCCCTGCCCGTGCGGCCGCTCTCGAGCGATTTCTGGACCACGTGCAGTCACACGAGAAGGTCTGGATCGCGCGGCGCATCGACATCGCCGAGCATTGGAAGACCGCGCACCCCGTTTAGGTCACGGTCGGTCGACAAAAGACTTCATTCGAGCAGTCCGGGTACTGGTTCGACTGCCGCGTATTCCGCCATCGAATTCTAGGCCATTGACAACTGGCACGGTTGTGGATGACTCTTTGGAGATGGAGAAACACACAGCAGTCGAAGCGTCTTCAAGGTGAGCCGACCGGTGCCGACCAGGAAACCGACCAAGAACCGCGGATCGAAGTCGTCCCACAATGCCCGCGCAGTGGTGACCGGCGCCGGCAGCGGAATCGGCCGTGCCTTTTCGTTGGAGTTGGCGCGCAGAGGCGGTGAGGTGATCTGCGCGGATATCTCGCTGGAACGGGCCAAGGAAACAGTGGCACTCATCGATGAGATCGGTGGTACCGCGCACGCCGTCAAATGCGATGTGTCAATTCGTGAGCAGGTTCAGGACCTGGCGTTGTTCGCGGAACTCGAACTTGCGGGTCCGCTTTCGTTGGTGATCAACAATGCCGGGGTGGGTATCGGTGGAAAACCGGTGGGCGAGATCGGTTTCGACGATTGGGAGTGGGCACTCGGGATCAATCTGTGGGGTGTCGTGCACGGCTGTGAGATATTTGCTCCACAACTGCGTGCGAGCGGGGCCGGGGGATTCATCAACGTGGCCTCGGCTGCTGGGTTTGCGGCTGCGCCGCTGATGGCGCCCTACAACGTCGGTAAAGCCGCCGTGATGTCGCTCTCGGAGACCTTGTCCGCTGAACTTGCCGGTACGGGAGTGCGGGTGACGGTGCTGTGTCCGACCTTCGTCAAGACAAATGTTGCTCTCGACGGCCGAATCACCGCGGAAGCAACACAATTGGCGCAAGCGTTGATGCGGCGAACCGGCTTTTCGCCGGAGCGCATCGCCGTCACCACTCTCGACGCCTACGACAAGGGTCGACTCTACGTGGTGCCGCAGTTCGATGCGAAGGTGATCTGGCGACTCAAACGGTATCTACCCGTTGCATACACGTGGGGCTGTGGAGTTCTCAATCGCTTTGCACCGAAACAGAAGTCGGGATCATCTGAAACTTCGGCGGCGCCGGAGACGAACTCGCCGAGCACGAAAGGAGCGTGACATGTCCTTCGATTTCGACGGCATGCTGCACAAGATCAAGGACCGCCAATGGGCTCTGGTGGACATCGACTGGGATGCTCCGGGCGCCGAGACGATCAGTCCAGAGCTTCATGCGAAGCTGAAACCGTTCATGTCGGACCTGATGTGGATCGAGAACGTCGGTGCCCGTGGCTTCGCTGCGATGGCTATCAAGGCGCCGACTGAAACTCTCCGAGACATCTATCGGCATTTCCACGCCGAGGAACAGAAGCACGCCAACGCCGAACTCGCGCTGATGCGTCGGTGGGGAATGCTGGACGGCGACGAGATGCCCGAGCCCAACATCAACGTCAAGCTCGTCATCGACTGGCTGGACAAGCATTCCGACGGTTTGTCGCTCTCGATTCTCGGGACCGTCATACCGATGCTCGAGGTGGCGCTCGACGGAGCCCTGGTCAAGTTCATCATGGACGAGATCGAGGATCCGGTCTGTCAGGCTGTGTTCAAGAAGATCAATGCAGACGAGTCCAGGCATCTGGCGGTCGATTTTGCGGTGATCGAGATGCTCGGGCACTCGACGACGCGCAAGCTCGTTGTCGAAACCGTCGGCGCCTGGTTGAATCCGGCGTTGATCATCGGGACACTTCGCTACATCCCGCTGCTGAACAAGATGCGCGACAACATCGTCGACATGGGAGTGAACGAGGAACGGCTCTACACCGCGATGAAGCGATTCAGGAACGTAGGCGAACGGAGTCCGGCCGCGCTCCGCGTCCCGATGTATCGGGTGGTGAAGTGGCACGGCAACATGGTCATCAATCGCAACCATCCCTACCATCTGCTTGCCGATCGGATGGTCAAGGTCACTGGCCGACTTTCCGGCAGCAGGCTCAATTCCGAGCCGACCTGGGCCAAAGAACTTACGTACGAGCCACTCGCATGAGTACTGCCGTGCCACTGTCAGTGGCGATCATCGGTGGAGGTTTCGCAGGAATCGGAGCGGCGATTCGGTTGAAGCAGAACGGTATCGAGGACTTCGTCATTCTCGAACGCGGCACGGAGGTCGGCGGGACGTGGCGCGACAACACGTATCCGGGAGCTGCGTGCGACATTCCGTCCCGTCTGTACTCGTACAGTTTCGCCCCGAACCCGGACTGGTCGCACACCTACTCGGCCAGCGCGGAGATCCTCGGCTACATCCGAACGATGGTGAAAGAGTTCGGCCTCGAGCCGAAGATTCGGTTTCGGTGCAACGTCACGGGCGTCGAGTGGGACGAGCAGACAGGTGTCTGGGCGATCGCGCTCGAGGGCCGTGAAGCGGTCATTGCCCGGACCGTCGTCATGGCGTCCGGTCCGCTGGCGAACGTCAGCTTTCCTGCTGTTCCGGGTTTGGAGAGCTACGAAGGACACAAGATTCACAGTGCTCGCTGGGACCATGACTACGACTTCACCGACAAGCGGGTCGCAGTGATCGGAACCGGGGCCAGTGGCGTCCAGATCGTCCCGGAACTCGTGAAAACTGCACGATCAGTGAAGGTTTTCCAACGAACACCGGGATGGGCATTGCCGCGAGCAAACCTACGCACCCGATCTCGCACGAAGGATCTGTACCGTCGTCATCCGGTCGTCCAGACTCTGGCGCGTCGGGCTTGGTACTGGGGACACGAATCGGTAGCTCTCGGGGTGGTGTGGGAATCCCCGTTGACGAGGGTGGTGGAAACAGTCGGGCGTCTTCATCTGCGCATGCAGGTGAAGGACCCGTGGTTGCGGCGACAACTCACTCCCGACTTTCGGGCAGGGTGCAAGCGGTTGCTGATGACCAGCGAGTATTACCCGGCTCTCCAGCAAGACAATTGCACACTCGTGACCTGGCCGATCGCGAGATTGGCGCCACATGGCATTCGCACGGTCGAAGGGATCGAGCATCAATTCGACTGCATCGTCTTCGCCACCGGCTTCGACGTTTGCAAGACCGGAACACCGGTCCCGATCATCGGCCGGGACGGACGTGTGCTCGCTCAGGAGTGGAAATCCGGGGCGCGTGCGTACAAGAGCATTGCGGTATCCGGTTATCCCAACCTGTATTTCACCTTCGGACCCAACTCGGGTCCGGGGCACAGCTCCGCCCTTGTGTACATGGAAGCGCAACTCGACTATCTCGCCCAAGCGATCAAGATCGTTCTCGAGCGCGACCTCAAGGCACTCGATGTTCGTCAAGATGTCGAAGATGCGTACAACGTCGAGTTGCAGCGTCGGCTGTCGAAGACCACGTGGAACTCGGGATGTTCGAGTTGGTATCTCACCGACGAAGGATTCAATGCCACTATGTTTCCCGGTTTCGCGACCCAGTACGTGAACCAATTGAAATCGGTGGATCTTCGGGACTACACGAGCACGGTGCGCGAGAAAGACACCGCGCAGACCTGATCCCGGGTTCTGATCGGCCTGGTGTTGCCACTAAGTTGGAATCGTGACGACCGACGCGGCAGAGGAGACGAGGCGGTGACCGAGTACCGCATCGACGATCTAGCGCGCGCTGCGGGCACCACCTCGCGGAATGTACGGGCATATCAGGAACGTGGATTGCTTCCTCCGCCGGAGAAACGTGGGCGGGTAGGCATCTACGGCGACGCGCACCTCGAACGCCTCAAGCTGATCGACACGCTTCTTCAACGAGGTTTCACCACTGCGCATATCGACGACTTCATCACCGGGTGGGAAAGCGGGAAAGACCTGACAGAGGTGCTGGGTCTGCAGCACGCGGTCACCGAACCATGGTCCCGCAGCGACACCGTGAGTATCGAGATGGCCGTCGTACGCGAGTTTCTCGGGGGAGATGCAGATGGTCAACTGGATCGTCTCGTAGATCTCGGACTGGTACAGATCGAAGGAGAGAACTGCGTTTTCACCGATCCTGCTTTGCTCAGCGGATTTTCGAGTCTCCTCGACTACGGTTTCACTCTCGATCAACTGGTCGATGTGCACGAAAAGCTTCACAACGCTGTGGACGGGATCGCCAAAGACCTGATTCAGGCGGCGAAGGATCGCATCGTCGATCAGCACGGGGTCGGTTGGCTCCCGGAGGGCGACGAGGTTGCCGGAACAGCCGAGATGCTCCAGACGATGCGTGAACTCGGTGTGGCGTCGGTACATTCGGCACTGGCCCGGGCACTCGACGCGAACCTTCAGCGTGAACTCGGCGACTATCTTGCCGCTGCGATCGGCTCGCGGAGCGACGCCGACGAGTCCGACTAGCAGCATCGATCACGTTCGGGATGTGCGGCCCGTCGCGGTGCGCTCAGCTCTTGCGTGCCTCGATCAGGAATCGACTCGAGTGCGCGACAAAAGATCCGTCGCGACGGATCTGCTGATCGAGTTCGCGGAGCCGGTCCCGATACTGCGCGACGGTGAATCCCGGAACCATCCAGATCACCTTGCGTAAGAAGTAGACAACGGCGCCGATGTCGAAGAATTCCATGCGCAGACGCTCGAAGCGAAGGTCGACGAGGGTGAGCCCGGCCGCAATCGCGTCGGCAGTTTCGTCCTCGTGGTGCCGTCCGCGACGAGCCTGCGGCTGAGGACCGAGAAAGTACTCGACCAGTTCGAACACGCTGGCGTGACCCACATGTTGAGCGAAGTACGTTCCTCCCGGTTCGAGTACCCGCGCGATTTCGGTCCACCACACCGTCGCTGGGTGTCGGCTGGTCACGAGGTCGAAAGCCGAATCGGCGAACGGTAGCGGCGGCTCGTCCTGATCCGCGACCACCACCACACCTCGGGGACGCAGAAGGGCGGTGGCCTTGGCGATGTTCGGTGGCCAGGATTCGGTTGCAGCCATCACCGGCGGGAGTGACGGTGCAGCGGCGAGGACTTCGCCGCCGCCGGTCTGGATGTCCAATGCGGCGCCGGCGCGGCCGAGACGTTCACCCATCAGCCTCTGGTACCCCCACGACGGACGCTGCTCCGTGGCGCGTCCGTCGAGCCACGAGAAATCCCACCCGTCGACGGAGGCGGATTCCGCTTCGGCGACAAGTTCGTCGAAACCTCGTGACATGCTCTGTGGCTCGCCTTCAGGCGTTCCTTCCGACATCACATCATCATCGTCGCGGAGGGTCGACGGTGCCAGTTGTTTACGGCTACTTCGGGGTGGCGCCGAGCATCGGTGCGAGTTGAGTGGCAATCGGGTTCAGGTTGAGCTTGTCCGGGTCCACCTTGGGCTTGCCGTCCCACGGTTGCGAGGTGTTCGGGTCGGCGAACGCGATGCGGTTGGCGCTACGAACCCCCGTTTCGCTGCCCTGAGGTGCCTGGCAGTTGGCGGCAGTGTTCAACGGGAAGTTCTGCGTCGTGTCGTCGAAGTTCGGGTCCTTGCGCTTCATCTCGTCGAGGATCGCCATGGTCCCTTCGTAACCGACGGTGCACGAGAGCGGGTTGTTGGTCTCGAGTACCAAGCCCAGATGTACTGTGCCGTCTCCCGGTGCAACGGTGGGCGCCGCCCCGGCGAGCGCAGGCAGGAAGAGCAGGAAGGGCTGCAGCGAGGGCAGTGTCGGTGCGGCTGCCGCTGCAACGGCGGAGAGGTTGGAGAGGTTGGTCGTGAGCGCGGGGCCGGCTTCGGTGACGAGAGAGCCGACTTGTTCGCTGGCCGGTATGCCGTTGTCGATCACGCGTCGGATGTCGGGGTCGCTGGTGCGCAATTGCGCCGTCAGTGCGTCGAGGTCGGTGCTGAACTGCTTGATCGCCGACGATTGATCGGACTGGGTCGTGAGCACCGTCTGGCTGTCACGGATCAGTCCGAGGGTCTGGGGAAGGGTGTCGAGGCCCGACTGGGAGATCCCCGACAGCGAGTCGGCAAGTACCTGCAGATCTTCGCCCTTGCCGTTGAATGCCGCGCCGAGTTCTTTCGCGACGGTGTGGAGTGCGTCGACCGGAACGGAGTGCACCAGACCGTTGGCGCTGGTCAAGACATTCTCGATCGGGATCGGCGTGGTTGTGTCGCCCACGGCGATCACCGAGCCGTCTTCGAGGAACGGGCCCTGGTCGGTATCGGGCTGAAGGTCGACGTACTGCTCGCCGATGGCTGAGCGATTGGCCACCACGGCCCGCGCGGATGCGGGAATCTGAGGAGCACTGCTGTCGATCAACAGGTCGACTTCGATTCCGTCGGACGTGAGCGACATGTCACCGACGCGTCCGACGGGTACACCGCGATAGGTCACTTCGGCGTTGGTGAAGATGCCACCGGACGTCGCCAGTTCGGTTTTGACCGTGTATTGGCCGAATCCCAGAAGATTGTCCAGCCGTACGTATTTCGCTCCGACATAGATCAAGCCCAGGAGTGCAACCACGACGAGGGCGACCAGCTGCCATTTGGCGAGCTTCGACATCACCATGAGGTGACGACCCTGAACTGATGCGGTGTGTTCATGGTTCGACTCCCGAATGACAAGCCGGGTACGGCTGGTGTTGAGCGAATTGTGTTCACCCACGGACGTTCTGAGGTGAACCGAAAACTTCCGGCAATTCGTTGTTGGCGATAACTATAAACAAGTCGTCACAGATAGAAAGTCGGCGCTGAGATTTCCGCAGGTCGTCGAAACGTAAGTGTCGCAGCTCACTTCGAATGCTTCGATGTGATGCAGACGGCTTTCGGTCCGGATCGGGCTTGACTTCGCCAAACATATCCATAAAAGTAGATGCGTTCCGGTTGTCGTGCAGAGGGGTGTGGTCCATGGATGCTTTGGCGATCTTCAAGGCGCTGTCCAACCCGACTCGCCTGCAGATCATGGAGTGGCTCGCGCACCCGGCGAAGTACTTCGACGAGGACTCGTATACGCAGCAGGATCTCGGGTTTCACATCGGAGTCTGTGTGGGTGACATCCAGGGGCGATCGGGACTTGCCCAGTCGGTGATCTCGGGGTACCTGCAGGGCATGAAAGATGTGGGTCTGCTCGAGTCCGAGCGCATCGGGAAGTGGACGTATTACCGACGAAACGAATCCGTGATCGGCGAGTTCAGGGAATTCGTTCGCGAAAAGCTGTAGCGGCCGAATTGCCCTCGTCGGCTGGGTTGTTCAACCAAATATATCTACATATCTAGATATGTAACTTTCTTGTGTGACGAAGTAGTGAGGAGTGTGTCGTGAAGTCGAAATTGTTGATACCGGTTCTGGCGTTGGGTGTATTCGGAATCATCACTACGGAGATGGGCATTATCGGGGTTCTGCCTCAGATCAGCGAAAAGTTCGGTATCACCGCGTCGACTGCCGGATGGTTGGTCGGTGTGTTTGCACTCGTCGTGGCGGTGACCGGTCCGTTCACAACGCTGATCACCTCGGGAATCAACAGGAGAACCGTTCTGTTGGTGGCGATTGCAGTCTTTGCGGTCTCAAATGTGGTGTATGCGACCACATCGAGTTTCGAGGTGATGTTTGCATTTCGGATCATCCCCGCCGTGGTTCATCCGGTCTTCTTCGCTGTCGCGCTTGCAAGTGCGGTTCGTCTGGTATCGCCGGAACAGGCGACCGCCGCGGTGACCAAGGTATTTGCAGGCGTCACAGTCGGATTCGCGTTCGGCGTGCCCTTGACGTCCTATTTGGCCGAGAACTTTTCGGTGTCGACAGCATTCGTGTTCGGAGCCGTGGTCAACGTTCTCGCGTTTCTCGGAATTGTCGTACTTCTGCCCTCGGCTCCTGTGACACAACGCCTGTCGTACGGTGCACAGGTCGGGATACTTCGCCGGCCGCGCGTGTGGTTGACCATTCTTTCCGTCACCTTCGTCTTCGCAGCCATGTTCTCGGTGTACGGATACTTTGCCGAATACCTCGGCGAAGTGACCGGCATGAGCGGATCGTGGATCAGCGCGATGCTCTTGGCTTTCGGTGTCGTGATGATCTTCGGCAACTTCGTCTTCGGGGCTCTGCTCGCCAAGGGGGTGGTGCGCACGGTTGTGGCTTTTCCCTTGCTGTACATCGTCGTCTACGTGATGCTCTATCTGGCGGGCCCGTACTTCGGCGCGATGGTTGTAGCCGTGTTGGTTTGGGGTGTAGTGCATTCCGGTGGACTGGTGGTTTCGCAGAGCTGGATGGGGCGAGACGCAGTCGACGCGCCTGAATTCGGCAACAGCCTTTTCATCTCGTTCTCCAACCTGGGGATCACGCTCGGCACTGCGGTCGGTGGACTGTTTCTCGCGCATTTCGAAACCCGCCAATTAGTCTGGGCTGGAGTATTGTTCGCGATCCTGGCGCTGCTGGTGACAGGTGTTCGACTCTCGCTCAGGCACGCTCACAGCGAGAACGGTGTCAGTGTACCGGTGTAGTTCTTGGGAAGTGGCCGTGCGAACTCGCCGCGCGAACTGGTCGACAGTCCGAGGGTGACCAACGACTGAACCATCGTGACCCCAGCGGCAACGCCGTCGACTACCGGGACACCCAGTTCGTCGGACAAGTCCTGGCACAGGTCCGCCATGCCGGCGCAACCCAGCACGAGGACGTCCGAGTCGTCTTGCTCCAATGCGTCGAAACAGGCTTCCAAGATCACCTTTCGCGCGTCGGGATCACGATCGAGTTCCAGAACCGGAATCTCGCAGGAGTGGATACCCCGGCACCGAGCCTGCATGCCGTACCGGTCCACCAGATCGGCTGCGCGGCCGCGGGTTCGACCGAGAGTGGTCACGATGCTGAATCCGCGACCCAGGAAACTTGCGTAGTTCATGGCCGCTTCGGCAACAGCTACGACGGGGCCCTTGGCCAACTCTCGGGCTGCATCAAGACCTGGGTCACCGAAGCAAGCGATGACGTAGCCGTCGACTTCGTTCTTTTCTCCGGCGGCGATCTCGGTCAGGATTCCGGGGACGCTGAGAGCTTCGTCGTAGTGGCTTTCGATCGACGCGGGACCCATGGCAGGGCTGACAGCCTCGACGAATGTGCCCGAGCCTGCGACGGTCCGGGCACATTCCTCGATCTTGGCGGTCATCGCCCACGTGGTGTTGGGGTTGATCACCTTGATTCTCATGACGATCAGTCGACCGTCACAGTGTCGGGAGAGGAAGCATTCCGGACAGCTGAGGAAGAGCGCGCGGCGAGTAGGTAATAGACGGTGAATCCGAGCCCACAACCGATGAACCAGCTGTACTGCGCTGCGGTGTACATCCCGGTGAGGTCCTTGCCCAGGACCGGGACCATCGCGACGACGGCTCCCACCACGGTGGCGATCACTGCAGCAGGGTTGTATCCCTTGCTGTACCAGTAGGTTCCGGTCGGCGACATGCTGAACAGTTCGTCGACGATGACCTTCTGCTTGCGCACGAGGTAGTAGTCGGCAATCAGAATTCCGAACAGCGGACCGATGAAGGCTCCGAGGGTTTCGAGTGTGTAGTGAATGACGTCCGGATTGTTGTACAAGTTCCACGGCGTGATGAGGATCGAGCCGATCGCTGCGATCATTCCGCCGGCGCGCCAGCTGATCTTCTGCGGACTCACGTTGGAGAAGTCGAAGGCCGGGGAAATGAAGTTGGCCACGATGTTGATGCCGATCGTGGCGATGGTGAAGGTGAGTGCGCCGAGAACGATGGCGAAGGTGCTGTCGATTCGTGCAACGGTCGCAACGGGATCGGTGATCAGTTCGCCGTACACCGGCAGCGTCAACGATGCAGTGACGACGACCAACACCGAGAATACGAGGAAGTTCAACGGCAAACCGAGGAAGTTGCCCTTCTTGACGGCAGTGAACGACTTTCCGTAGCGGGAGAAGTCGCCGAAGTTGAGCATCGGTCCGGAGAAGTACGAGACAACCAGAGCGATCGCACCGAGCATGACCGGCACGGCGTCGAAACCCGAGTACTTGACGTCGCCGAGCGTGAGATCGATGGCGCTCCAGCCTGCCTTGTAGATCAGGTAGCCGCACAGCATGAACATCACGACATACACAGCCGGCCCGCAGAAGTCGATGAAGCGGCGGATCGATTCCATGCCTCGCCAGAAGACACAGGCCTGAAGTACCCACAGGAGCATGAAACTTCCCCAGCCCAGTGCGGAGAGTCCGGCGAATCCGTAGTCTTCGACGACGGCATAGGGCGCGAGTGACGGAAAGAGTTTGATCAGTACGACATCGAGGGCTGCTGAAGCGAGGAAGGTTTGAATTCCATACCAAGCCACGGCAATCAGGCCACGAATGATTGCCGGGATGTTCGCGCCGAGGACGCCGAACACGCTGCGGCAGATCACCGGATACGGCACGCCGGTAACTTGGCTGGGCTTGGCGACGAGATTGCAGAAGAAGTAGACGATCGTGATACCGACCAGCAGGGCGACGAGTACTTGCCAGCTGGCCAATCCCAGTGCGAAAAGACTACCGGCAGTGACATATCCGCCGACGCTGTGTACGTCGGACATCCAGAAGGCGAAGATGTTGTACGACGACCAGGTCTGCTTGCGAAGCGGCGCCAAGTCCTCGTTGGTCAAACGAGGGTCGTAGCCCGGCTTGATCAGGCCGCTTCCGACAGGGTGACCCGCGGCTTCGACAAGGTCACCCGATCCGGTTTCCTTTGGGGGAGTGGGGGTAGTGGTCGTTCGGGACGGAAGAATGTCGGTCATGACAGCTCCTGTGCATCAGTGCAGGAAATCAGCGGACGGTGCCACGAGCTCTCAGCGTCAGTGATGAAAACTGTGTTGAGAGAAAGGTATCGATGCTGTGTTGCACGACTATTGCGTGATCGGTATATCTTTTTCGGCCAATAGACCGGTGTCTGTCGGTAGAGTCGCGATCACGGTATCGAGTCGGCGATGATGGATTTCGGAAGCGCTCAGAAGTGCGGATGCGTCCCGACGCAGGAATGCGTCCAGCATCGCGGTGTGATCGGAGTGCAGAACCTGGCGATCGACGCCGGCAACATGGACCATCGGCTGTACAGGTTCGGTGATGTTCCAGGCAGCTTCGAACATGTGCAGAAGTCGAAGCATTTGCGACGGTCGGGTCAGTGCGAGATGAAAGTTTCGGCTCTCACAGTGATAGGACTGAGAGTCGTCGTAGCGCAACGCGATCTCCAAACGGGAGTTCACCTCGACGGCGTGTTCGTGATCCTCTTCGGTTGCCTGCTCGACGGCGACGGCCAATGCAGCTGATTCGAGAGTTTCGCGGACGATGTACATCTCTCGCAGTTCTGCCGGCGTCAGCTGAGCAACGGTGTAGCCGAATTGATGTCGATGGTCGACCAAGGACTCTCCGACCAGTGTTTTCAGTGATTCCCGCACAGGTATTCGACTGACACCGAACACATCAGCCACGTCGCCGAGAGGAATCGGGGTACCCGGAGGCGCCGAACCCGACAGAATCACTCGCCGCAGTTCGTCGAGGATCGTTTGTTGGGGACTTCCGGGAGCATCGATTACCAGTTGCGTCAGCAGTACCGATCTACGGCGCGGCGGCATGTCGCTCTCCCTTCGTCTGTCTGCCAGAGTAGGAATACGTTGTTTCGTCTGCGTGACACCGGTGTGGCCGTCGTGCATCTCGCACTCGGGGGAGAACAAGTGGGCTCCGATCACATGCTCGCGTGAGTGCTGCTCGGGAGGCCGATCGTGGGGGTAGCGTTGTTGTGTAGTGGTATGGCAGAAAGCGAGTCGGTCGATGGCATCCGCTGTGCGCTCAGAAGCCGACCAGCGAGTTGTCGGCAACCTGCCCTTGGAGCTGACGAGTTTCGTCGGTCGTCGGCGTGAGTTGGCCGACGCCAGGAGATTGTTCGAGACGTCCCGTTTGTTGACACTCACCGGGATCGGTGGCGTGGGCAAGACACGGCTCGCGATCCGACTTGCGGGCGCGTTGCAAAGGGTGTTTCGAGACGGTGCCTGGTTGGTGGAACTGGGGGAGCAGACAGATTCGGATCTCCTCGAAGATCATGTCGCCGTGACCCTTGGTGTCCGGTCGGTCTCGTCGGCGGACCCGCTGCAGGCATTGATCGACTACTGCGCCGATCGGAGTCTGCTGTTGGTGCTCGACAACTGTGAACATCTGGTCGATGCCGTCGCTGTGTTCGTAGGCGCGATCCTACGGCGATGTGCCGGCGTCAAGATCCTGGCGACGAGCCGCGAATCGCTGGGCCTGGGCGGTGAGGTGACGATGCGCGTTCCCTCACTCACCACACCGCAGCAACAGCCGCCCGAATTCGAGGGAATTGCCCAGTACGAATCGGTGTCGTTGTTCACCGAGCGTGCGGCTTCCGTCGTACCTGGTTTCACCCTCACCGAGGAGAACAAGCGCGCCGTTGCGCATATCTGTCACGACTTGGATGGACTCCCACTTCCGATCGAACTGGCGGCAGCTCGCCTGCGTGGTATGTCTGCTGAGCAGATCATGAACAGGCTCTCGGATCGATACCGACTTCTTACAACGGGTGGACGCGACGTTCCGAGTCGTCAACAGACGCTGCGATTGTCGATCGATTGGAGTTACGACCTCTGCTCGCCAACCGAACAGCAGTTGTGGGGGAGGTTGTCGGTGTTCTCGGGTGGGTTCGACCTCGACGCCGCTGAGGGCGTGTGTGGGCAGGACATGAATTCGACCGAAGTGCTCGATCTCGTCACCGCGTTGGTCGAGAAGTCCATCCTGATTCGTGAGGAAACCGACGGGGATGTTCGGTACCACCTCCTCGACCTACTCCGGGAGTACGGACATGAAAAGTTGGAGTCCGCCGGTGAGTATTCCGCTCTGCGTCGAAGCCATCGTGATTGGTTCGAGGCACTGGTCGTTCATGCGGAAGCCGAGTGGATCAGTGGCCGGCAAGCTGCCTGGA
This sequence comes from Rhodococcus sp. KB6, assembly GCF_001445685.1. Taxonomy (NCBI): domain Bacteria; kingdom Bacillati; phylum Actinomycetota; class Actinomycetes; order Mycobacteriales; family Nocardiaceae; genus Rhodococcus; species Rhodococcus sp. KB6. The sequence goes on from NZ_LNAK01000043.1 coordinate 463,881, forward strand.
TCGCAAGGCTCGGTCGTGAACAGCGCAACGTCAACGATGCGTTGGAGTACTCGATTTCCACTGCCGGAGAGGCGCGATCTGCAACGCGAATGGTCGGTGCGTTGTACAGATTCTGGCTTGCAGGTGGATTACTTGTGCAGGCGCGTTACTGGACGGATCGAGCCTTGAATGCAGAGGATCGAGAGCTGGATCCGTTCCGAGTGGATGTCTTGGCCATCGACGCCGTGAATCACGCGATGCAGGGGGAACTCGAACGGGCAGAAGAGTTGGTCGACGAGAGTTGGCGCCTGGCAAACGACTTGGCGGATGTGCGCTCGCGCGGCTTGGCGACGTGGGGAGACGGATACGTCGATACCTTCAGAGGTAACTTCGATACCGCTACAGCCAAGCTGGAATCCGCGTTGACGCTGTTTCGACTCGACAAGAATCTGCTGCATGTTGTGATCGGCCTGGACACCTTGGGAGTCGCGTACTTCCTGTCCGGCGCTCTTGATCGCTCTGTGGAGTGCAACGAAGAGATTCTCGCGATCACCGTGCCCGCCGACGAGATGATGTTCCAGGCATTTGCGCTGGGAACTCTCGGGCTCGTGAGCTGGCTCCGAGGTGAATTGGAGGCCGCAAGTGACTATTTGACTCGAAGTTTGAGAATTCTCGATGCCCCGATGAACTCGGCGTGGTGTATCGAGCCGTTGGCGTGGATTGCTGCAGCGCAACGTGATTGGAAGCATGCAGCGGTTCTGCTCGGCGCGGCAGCCATGTATTGGCAGAAGGTCGGGGGACGGCTGGCGGGCCTGCCGGGTTTGTCAGCTCATCACGACACTGCTGCAGAGACTGCTCGCAAAGCCATGGGTGACGATGCTTTCGACAAGTCGTTTCGCAGCGGGTTTGCGATGTCCGAGGGTGAAGCTGTCGCATATGCGCTCGACAAGCGCTCCAGTGTCACGACTGCGTCGTCGGCTGAAGGGCCTCACCTCACTCCTCGTGAGCAGCAAGTTGCGGAACTGGTTGCCCAAGGGTTGACCAATCGCGCGATTGCGGAGCACTTGGTAATCTCGCTGCGCACCGCTCAGGGACACGTGGAACACGTACTGACAAAACTGGGATTCAGTTCCAGAGCGCAGATCGCAGCGTGGTACGTCTCGACCGCGCAGGAGCGTGACTCGCGTGAGGTCAATGGCTCAGCAGGCCGGAGTTGACGTCCGATAGCAGTTCACCACGGTCGTCGCCGCACAAGCAGAACACCGGGTAGCGCTTACCTTCTTCACGCCCCTGAAACGACACTCGTAGCGGTCCAGGCGCATCCGCGCGAGGGGATTCGGTGAGGAAAGTGTACAGCCACGGCCCTTCGTCCAATTCCACGATGGCGAGAACGGTCGAGGGGTCGCCGTGAACCGTTCGCCAGGACACGACAGTGCCGTCTCCGCAACACCGCGTCACGTCCAACCGCGCCCCACGACACCTGGCGCAGACCGCGCTCGCGGGTGAGAGGATGACATCACATTCCGCGCAATGGGGGAGTGTCAATCGTTCGGCTCGCGACGAGCGATTCGAATATCGCCGCGATACACGCTGTTTCATCGAGCTTGCGGGATTCATGTCAGTAACGTCGGGCGAGGTAGTACGGCATCGAGTCCACGGGTGCGCGTTCGACCGACTCCCCGGACGTCGGGGCGTGAACGATCTCACCGCCTCCGGCGTAGATCCCCACATGCTCCCCGCCGTAGTACAGGACCACGTCACCCGGCTGTAGATCGTCCCGGGAAACTGGAGTGCCGCCAACCGCCTGGTCGTAGCTGGTTCGCGGAATCGAAACGCCCGCTTGTGCATAGGCCCATTGAACGAGACCGGAGCAGTCGAACGAGTCCGGCCCGGTCGCGCCCCAGACGTACGGAGCGCCGATCTTGGACTCTGCGGCTGCCAATACGCGGCCTGTATCCGAGGAAGCGAAAGCTGACACCTTCGCCGGATTCGTGTCGACGGAAACTGCGGCGATGTTCCAGTCCCGAAGCACGGGGGCCTGAGCGTTCGCGGTGTCGATACTCACGGCAAGGGTTGTCAGGGAAAGAACGCCGACGACAAGCGCCCTTCCGAGTGCATGCTTCTTCGTGCGGGGGTCGGTGAATCGGTGGTGCGACATTTCTCGTGTTGCCTTTGCGTCGATGCGTCCCGAAGCAGGTGTCCAGCTGGGTGTGATCGGGCTTCGGCTTGCGACACTCAGCCTGGTTGCGCCTCGACGTGTTCGCATCGGTCAGTTGGACGGGGTGCATACCTGTTTCGAGCGGCATTGTGGGTGCAAGGCCTGTTGATCGATCGCGAGAACTTCGACGGACTTTCGTGATCCGAATCAAGGAGGGCACGGCGGCCGGCCTCACCCCGGCTCCGGTCAGGCGATTCGCAGCGGGAGCGCCAACGCTCAACAGTGGCACGGTCGGATGGACCACGATCCTGCGCACAAATGGCTGCGCGAACAAGTACGTGAGGCAAGCGTCTGGCTGGATTCGGCGGACGTTCTGTACTCTCGCAGTCATGCAACAGCGGAGCACAGGAACGGTGACACGGTCACTGTTGCTGCTTCTGCTGCCGTTCATCGCTCTTCTCGCAGTGCCTCCGCTTGGTTCCTCGGGTAGCGCCGCGGTGCTGGGAACTGCGATTGCCGTCTTCGTGGTCGCTGCGCTCGCAACTTCCTCGAAGTACGAACTTCTGCAACTGTGCGCGGTTTCGGCCACTGGCCCGTCTGATGACGAACGCTGCCTGCGTGGTGCTTTCCGCAGGCAGAGCAGCCCGGACGCGCCCGGTCGTCCGCAACCTCGAGCTCCGGGAATCGGTCTGTAGATCGGCAGTCGGCGGGTGTGAACTCGTCGTAGGTCGGTCAGACGTCTTGCGTCCACGACCATTCCCGCGCTCTCATCTCTCTGAGCGTGCATTTCGGTGAGGTTCATTCGTCATGCTCGATTTTGTCTACTACCCCGTGTCCGGAATCCTCTGGTTCTGGCACAAGGTCTTCTCACTGGTCTCCGGATCACCCGACAACGGCGTCGTGTGGGCGTTGTCGGTCGTATTTCTCGTCTTCACGCTCAAAGCCCTGCTGTTCAAACCCTTCGTCAAGCAGGTCCGCACTCAACTGGTGATGCAGAAGCTGCAACCTCAGATCAAGGCGTTGCAGAAGAAGTATTCGGGTGACCGGCAGAAACTCACTGTAGAGATGGCCAAGCTGCAGAAAGAACATAATTACAGTCCGTTGCTCGGCTGTCTGCCGATGCTGGTTCAGGCACCGGTGTTCATTGGTCTTTATCACGTCCTGCGATCGTTCAATCGGACCGGAGCGGCATCGCACGTCCCGTTTCTGAGCCCGACCGAACCGATGTCGGTGGCGGACAACGCGAACACGGCCAACTACTTCTTCAGTGCCTCGGACGTGCAGTCTTTTCTCGACGCCAAACTGTTCGGCGCACCGTTGTCCGCCATGATTTCGAGCCCGGCAGCACAACTGGAAGCATTCGGCGACGTCAGCCGTATCTCCATCATTCTGGTAGCGGTACCGCTGATGATATTTGCCGCCGTCGCTACACATTTCACATCGCGGGCATCCATCGCGCGCCAAGTGGACACCGGAACCGTCAACCCTCAAACAGCGATCATGAACAAGCTCGCATTGTGGGTGTTTCCGGTGGGGGTGATCGCTTTCGGTGCGTTCGCGCCCGTGGCGATCCTGCTGTATTTCGTGAGTAACAACTGCTGGACGCTGGGACAACAGCATTTTGTGTACGGACGCATCGCTGCGGAGCAGAAGGAAGCCGAATCGTCGCCGACTCCCGGAATGGCCGCGCCCCCGTCGCCCAGAGTGGCTGCACCGCCGCTGCCGGGCGCCAAGCCCATCCGCGCCAAGCGCAGGCGATGACGGAAAGCGACCCCTCCCTACCGGCGAGTAAGGCACGTACGCTGGAAAGCATGACCAAATGGACCGCAGAAGACGTAGTCGATCAGACCGGCCGCACATTTGTCGTCACGGGGGCGAACAGCGGACTGGGTGAGGTAGTCGCACGAGCGCTGGGCAAAGCCGGGGCCGACGTCGTCCTCGCCTGTCGTGACACCACGAAGGCCGACGCCGTAGCCGCCGAGATCGGGCCCAACGCGGTTGTCCGCAAATTGGACCTCTCGGATCTGTCGTCGGTACGAGCCTTCGCCGACGCAACGGAGAAGGTCGACGTCCTGGTGAACAACGCCGGCGTGATGGCGGTTCCGTTCCGCCGGACGGTCGACGGATTCGAAATGCAGATCGGCACAAACCATCTCGGACACTTCGCATTGACCGGATTGCTGAAGGACAAGCTCACCGATCGTGTCGTGACGATGTCCAGTGCCCTGCATCAGCTCGGAACTGTCGATCTGGACGATCTCAATTTCGAGCGTCGGAAGTACAACCGATGGTTGGCCTACGGGCAGTCCAAGCTTGCCAATCTGTTGTTCACGTACGAACTTCAACGCAGGTTCGCGGCGTCGGGATCTTCGCTCAAAGCGCTCGCTTCGCATCCGGGATACGCGTCGACGAACCTGCAGGGGCACACCGAGTCGATCCAGGACAAGCTGATGGGAATCGGCAATTCGATCTTCGCGCAGTCCGCGGAGATGGGCGCCCTTCCCGAACTGTGGGCGGCAACCGCGCCGGATGCCTTCGGCGGCAGTTACATCGGACCGGACGGTCCGTTCGAGCAGCGAGGGTATCCGAAGGTCGTGGGGTCGAACAAGAAGTCACACGATACGAAGACAGCCTCGGGTTTGTGGACACTGTCGGAGAAGTTGACCGGAGTCTCGTTCGGGATTTGATTCAGATATGAAGGTGGCTGCGAACTTCGAGAAGTTCGCGGCCACTTTCATATCCGTTCGAGCTAGATGTTGTTCGGGTTACAGCGTGACAACCATCTTGCCGGTGTTCGCGCCGCGCATCAGGTCGATGAACGCTTGCGGTGCATTCTCCAGGCCTTCGACGATGGTCTCGTCCCACTGAATCTTGTTGTCGGCGAGCCACCCTGCCATGTGGGTGCGGAATTCGCCACCGAGGTGACGGTAGCCGCCCACGAGGAATCCGCGCAGTGTGAGCTGCTTGCCGATCACCAGTGCCAGGTTGTGGGGAGCGGTGGGCTTCTCGGTGGTGTTGTACTGAGCGATGGCTCCGCACAGGGCAATCCGGCCACCCTGGTTCATGGCATCGATTGCGGCTTCGAGATGCTCGCCACCGACGTTGTCGAAGTACACGTCGATGCCGTCAGGGGCGGCAGCGGCGAGTAGTTCGGTGATCGGGCCGTCGTGGTAGTCGAATGCCGCATCGAATCCGAGTTCGAGAAGTCGGGCAACCTTCGCCGGTGAACCGGCGCTACCGATTACTCGCTTCGCTCCGAGCAACTTGGCGATCTGACCGACAAGCGATCCGACGGCACCTGCTGCGCCGGAGACGAATACGGTATCGCCTTCCTTGAACTCCGCAACCGCGGTGAGGCCGGCATACGCGGTGAGGCCAGTCATGCCGAGGGCACCCAGGTAGGCCGTCGCCGGCGCGATGGACGTGTCGGCCGGAGTCACTGCGGATCCGTCGAGGATGGCGTATTCACGCCATCCGAGGCCGTGGACGACAACGTCGCCCACGGCGCGATCAGCCGACTTGGATTCGACGACCTCGCCGACGGCACCACCGTCGAGCGGCGCACCGACCTGGAACGGCGGAAGGTAGGACTTCACGTCGTTCATTCGGCCGCGCATGTACGGGTCGACGGAGATGGCGATGTTGCGGACCAGGATCTGGCCGTCTTCGAGTTCGGGGAGTTCTACTTCGGCGGTGGCGAAGTTCTCCGACGTGGGCCAACCGTTCGGGCGTGAAGCGAGACGGATTTCCCGGCTGACAGTGGTAGTGCTCATTCGTCGTCCTTACTTACTTCGAGGGTGACCTCGATGTTGCCGCGAGTTGCATTGGAGTACGGGCACACCTGGTGTGCCTTCTCCGTCAGCTCGACGGCCTGATCATGGGGTAGATGGGGGAGTGAAACCTCCAGCGTCACAGCGAGTCCGAAGCCTCCTGCACCGTTGGGGCCGATGCCGACCCGCGCGCCGACTGCGGAATCAGCCACGTTGGCCTTCTCGGCACGGGCGACCATCTGCAGAGCGGAGTGGAAGCATGCTGCGTATCCGGCGGCAAAGAGCTGCTCGGGGTTGGTGCCTTCGCCGCTGCCACCCATTTCCTTGGGAATGGCGAGGCCGAGATCGAGGCGTCCGTCCGAGGTGCGAGCGTGACCGTTGCGGCCTTCGCCGGTGGCAAGTGCTTCTGCGGTGTAGACGATGTTCATGACTTCTTCTTTCCGTCGGAGTGGGCGTTGGATGCTTGAAGTGACTCACCGAGACGAGTGAGAACGTCTCGGAGTTCGGTGAGTTCGTCGTTACTCAGACCAGTGGCGCCTGCGAGCTTGGCCGGGATGTCCTCGGCCTTGCTACGCAAGGTGGAACCCGCCTCGGTCAGGTGAATCTCGACGCGACGCTCGTCCGTGGTGAGGCGTCGGCGCTCGATGAATCCCAGACCCTCCAGCCTCTTGAGCAGCGGCGACAGAGTTCCGGTATCGAGATCGAGTGCCTCACAGATCTCACGCACGCCCCGGCCGTCTCGTTCCCAGAGTGTCAACAGGACGAGGTACTGAGGATACGTGATTCCCAGGTCGTCGAGCATCGCCCGGTACGCGGCCGTCGTGGCCCGCGACGCCGAATAGAGGGCGAAGCAGACCTGGCGTTCGAGGGCGAGTGGGTTGGTCACGAGAACAACTGTAGCGCACAGTTAAGTTGTGCACAACAAAGAAGTGTCAAATAGATCTACGGATAGGCGGCCGTTCGTCTACGGCGTCGACAGGATCTCGGAGACATGCGAGAGGAAGGTGTGCACTGTCCGGGTAGCGGGCGCAGGAAACCTGGTCCGCACTGCCAATCCGTCGTGAGTTCGTGAGAACCAGAACTGAACGTCGTCGGCGTTCGAGACGCGACTGAGTTGCTGCGGATTGATCGGCGCAGGCTGTGATTCGCTGGACTTTGATTTACGGGGGCGAGATCCACCGGGCATGGTTCGGTAGTCGGCGTAGGACACCGAGAAGATGTCTCTGCGAGTGGGCGAAACCTCGGGCCCCAAGCTCCGCAAAACCTGCCTCGACGACACGGACGACAGTGAAAGTGACTCGTGGAAAGCGAGATTGACTGCCCGGGCAGTGCTGTGAAGATTGTCCATGCTCGTCACGGTGATGGGCGCATTGGCTACCAGCCATCCGAAGGTGTGGTTGTGTCGCGGTTCCCGACGCGTGTGAACAGGGAACAGTAGGTGCGTGTCCCTCTTGCCGGTCAATTGTGTTGTGGCCAAACCGATCGACGCAAGAATTGCACCGAACGAGGAGTGTCGATGATCGGCGCAGTTCTGGTCGAACAGCTCTGCTTCGTCGGCGTCGAGGAGCATTCGGGTGTCTGTGCCCTGGGGCGACATCGCCCCGGCGGGCAGTCCCAGATCTACGGGAAAATGGGGAGTGTCACCCCCGCATGCTCGGAGGAAGGACCGCCAACCCGCAATCCGGCGGTCGCCGGGCTCTGGATCCGCGGTTGCCGATTCCCGGAAGCAGTAGTTGAGGAAACTCCCGGGCTCCGGAAGGAGATCAGACGCGATCGGATCACGGTCCGCCCGCGTGTATTCGCGATACAGAGTGCTGATCTCGGTAATTGCGATGCTCATGGACCAGCCGTCGCAGATGGCATGGTCGAACCCGCAGACCACTGTCGACTGGTCCTCGCGGGTGATGGCACCGAGAAAGTACGCGGGAAACGCGAAAGGATTGCACCATCGATCCAAGCGCTCGCCCAAGAGTTCTCGCACCTGCTCCGGTGTTCTCGCGTCAGCCACTGTTTCCTCACGCAGGCGCAGATCGCCGACGTCGGCGACGTCGACGAACAGTGCCGAGGATTCACCCGATTCTTCGGCCTGGGAGAACGAGCACGACAGGGCGTCGTGACGGGACGTCCATTCCTCGAAGCTGGCCTTGAGTGCGTCCGTGTCGATGGGGCCGGGAACGTCGAAAGTGGCAGCGAGCCAAGTCGTATCGCCGCGGCTGCCGGCAAGATGCAGCTGCTGATTGGAGGTCGGGGGAACCGGATACGTCGTTCCGGTGGAGATTTCGCTCGGCGTCCACTGCAGAATGCGGCCCGGCCGTGCCTCGAACCTGTCGAGAAACGTGATGTGCATCAGGCGGTCTCCACTTCCTGACGTGCATCCGCCTGACGCACGACACGGTAGTCGCCGGTATCAGCGACCGTTCTCAGGACGTTGCGAAGGTGTCGTAGGTACCGATTCACCGATGTGTGCGCCTGCTCGGTGTCCGGAAAACTGACCATCACGTACGTACGGTCTTCCTTCCGGTTGATCCACATCGACAGATCACCCGTCGTTCCTGGCCCACCCAGTGCCCGCGCCTCGAGTTCGTCATGGTGCTCGGCACCTGGAATCAGGCGCATGTCGATGTACGACACCATCGGCGGGACCGAGGTTCCACCGATGTCGGATCCGGTCAACTTCGACACCTGGGCGATCACCGAGTGAATGGACACGTCCGCGAGTCCCTTCACCGCAGCGCGAGCAGCGTGGGCAAGGGGGAGTGCATCGGTAAAGTTCGTGACACCGCTCAGCGTGAACGAGACCGGGACGAGATTGATGAACCAGCCTTGGGAATAGAGGTATCTCGGATCGGAGCGAGTGCCGACTGCGTTGAGCGCGAAGTAGTTCGCTCGATCCGCAACTTCGATCTCGGTGAGGGCGAGGGCTGCGAAGATCCCCGTGGAGAAGCCGACGCCATTGGACTTGCACAGCGCTGCGAACGCGGCTGACTCGTCGCTGTCGAGAACGTCGATGTGTGTGCGGGTCGACCGGGCCTGTTCGCCCCGCGCGACACCGAGGTCGAGGGGGAACGTCGGGAGTTGGCCGGCGTTGGCGGCGAGAATCGAAATCCACTGCTGCACAGGCGCTGCGGCCAGGTCGAGGTTCCCCGCGGATGTCCGTTCCTCGCCGCTGTACTCGACGTAGCTGCCGGGAGAGGGAAGTTGAGCCTCGATGCCGGCGCTTTCGGCGATGTACAGCGCACGAAGTTCTTCGACGCCCAGCATCAACGACAGGCCGTCGGTGTGCGAGTGATCGACGCCGTAGTAGACGGTGAAGCCGGCGCCGTGCTCGACGACGCCACTGATGAACGAGGGCCATTGCAATGGGCTGGTATCGCCGGCGAAACTTCGGCTCACATGCTCGCGAACCGCATCTGTCGTGTTCAGAGAACCGACGCTGTGCGGCGTGAGTTCGATCGTCGACGCATCCACCACGTGACGGTCGATGACCCCGCTACCGTCGGGATCTTCGGATGATCTCACCTCGAACCAACTGTGCAGTGTGTTGTGCCGCAGGACAAACGCCTGGACCGCCCGACGCAGTGCCTCCCGATCGAGATCACCGGGCAGAGTGAACGTGAATCCGATCCACGGTGACCAGTCGACGCCTTGTGCGCGCTTGTGATCGGCGGTACGAATGTGTCCTTCCTGTAGGAACGAGAGCGGTTGGTCGCTCCGCGGTGCCCCGGATGCCGCCGCCAGGGATTGTTCAGTAGGCCTGAACTCGGTGAGCGTCCCGGCTTTCGGTGCCCAGAGATCGATGGGTGTCATTTCCATGAGAGTTCTCCTCGATCGGTGCAGCGGTATTGATCGGTACGGCGGTGTTGGTCGGAGGTGCGAAAGTGTCGGTCGAGAAGGCAAAGTCCTCCATTTCGCGGCGTAGGAGTCCCGCGAACTGATGGATGTGGCGGCTCGTGCGCGCGTTGCCCGGGTGGCGTATGGCCAGATTCAGCCCTTCGGGAGTCCGCGTGAGCCAGATGTAGACGTCGGTTCCCGAATGATCTCGACTACGAAGGCCCCTGGTCTGCCAGCTCGTCCATTGCTCGGCACCAGGAACGTGACGAACGTCCATGTACGACAGCACGAACGGCAGGTGCTGCGGGGAGTCGATCAGCTCGCACACTTTCGAATACGGCAGTGCCGCGGCGGGGCGGACGCGCCGTATCTCCGTGCCGGCAACCTTGGCCAGATCGCTCACGGTTGCGGCGGGGGCAATCGGAATCCTCACCGGCACAACACCGATGAACCATCCCAGCGACGCGGCCCATCGAAGCTCCGAACGGGTGTGTTGCGGCACGACGACGCGGAATTCGTCTGCACCGGTGAGATCGCCGGTCACCTTGGCCGCGCACGCGAGTATCGCGGCCAGGAATCCTTGGTTGCTGCGCTTGCTCGCTTCTGCCAGGCGTTCGGCTCCCCGGGCGCTCAGAAGCCAGGCGGACAGGCTCTGCTGAGGGACTCGGCGTCCGGTGACCGGTTCGGGTAGCGCTGGAAAGTACGGAGCCTCGCCCTGCGCGTAGAACTCGCGCCACGTCTGCACTGCCGGGTGAGAGCGGTCCGCGTGTCCCACGAGATCTCGTTCCTTGGTGCCGAAGTCGATGTAGCTTCCGGTCTCCGGCGGCGAGGGAGGGCTTCCCTCGCTCAACGATCGGTAGATCGTCTGCAGTTCGTGCGCGGTCAACGCCACCGAATATCCGTCCAGCAGAGCATGATCAGCGGCAAAAACCACGGTGAAGTGGTTGGGGCCTTCGATCGTCGCGAACTGATACGCAGGCCAGACAAGTGGATCGGTCGATCGGTCGAGCAGTTGCTGCAGATGCGTGAAGACAGACATCGAGGACGCAAGGTGTCCGACCTCGGCGCCCAGAATCCGAACGTCTCCAGACGCCGCGGTGCGTCGGACTATCGTTTCGCCCTCCACGGCGACGTGTGTTCGGAGCACTTCGTGGCGATCGATCCAGTGATCGAGAGCGGCCGCCCAGGTCCTTCGGTCGAGTCGGTCGTGGATGCGAAACGAGGTGCCCAGCCACGACGGAGTGCACACGTCGGTCTGATGGTGCACCTGCCGTTTCGCCTGCTCGGCATGTTTCAAGTGTGCCTCGTGTATGTAGCTGGCGGGACGCTGGTCGACAGGCCACAGCTCGGGCGGATTCACCGCGGCGGGAGTCCACTCGGTGACGGTCCCTGGAGGTAGGGGATAGTCGGCAAGTTCCGTGAATTCCATTGGGAAACCTGATCTCTCGAGATGGCGAAAGGTGGGGATCGTGAACGGGGCGGATGTTTGTAACCGAGAGTGACAGATGATTAGTCAAGGCAAGTAGAACGCGGCCCGAGGCTCCGCGCAACTGCTTCGGTGCGGGATGTGACGAGGAACATTCCGCTCGTTATTTCGGACAATTCGAATACTGGACATCCGGTTTACGGCCCTGGTCACCTGTCAGTTGATCGATCAATCACTCTGTGGTGAAACAAATTTCAACAGACCGTTGTGAATTCCGTCGGCGACGAAGCATGTGCGCATGCGAACGTCGGAATATGTTTATGTGTAGCAAGTTTCGTATAGATTCGGCTGTATCTCTTTTAATTGCAACAGGGTTCGTGTACTGCCGTCGTGTCGTTTCGGCGCGCGGATTGTTCACCGAGTATTGACATGCTCGGCATCTGCCGGTCGTATGCAGACGGTATTTCTAAGCGATGACTGATCCGATGGAATACGACCTGGTTGTGATCGGCTCCGGCCCGGGTGGGCAGAAGGCTGCCATCGCGGCGGCCAAGCTGGGTAAACGGGTAGCGATGGTCGAGAAGGGCAACATGCTCGGGGGAGTGTGCGTCAACACTGGCACCATTCCGTCGAAGACGTTGCGTGAGGCGGTTCTCTACCTCACCGGGATGAACCAACGCGAACTGTACGGCGCGAGTTACCGCGTCAAGGAGAACATCACTCCGGCCGACCTGCTGGCGCGAACCCAGCATGTCATCACCAAAGAAATCGAAGTCGTTCGATCTCAGCTTCTGCGCAACCGCGTCGAATTGTTGATAGGGGTCGGCTCGTTCGTCGACGAGCACACCATCCTCGTCGAGGACTCCTCGCGCGGAGACAAGATGACGATCACGGCGAAGTTCGTCGTGATCGCGACCGGAACGTTGCCTGCTCGCCCGGCGGGGGTGTCCTTCGACAGTCACCGGGTGCTCGACTCCGACGGAATCCTCGATCTGACCTCCATCCCGACCACCATGGTCGTCGTGGGCGCGGGAGTGATCGGTATCGAGTACGCATCGATGTTCGCGGCACTCGGCACCAAGGTCACCGTCGTCGAGAAGAGGACGTCGATGCTGGACTTCTGCGACCCCGAGGTCATCGAATCGCTTCGATTCCATCTACGCGATCTGGCGGTCACTTTCCGATTCGGTGAAGAAGTGACGGCCGTCGACGTCGGAGCGAACGGAACGCTCACGACGCTGCGCAGCGGCAAGCAGATTCCAGCCGAGACCGTGATGTACTCGGCTGGACGGCAAGGCCTCACGGCGCCACTCGCGCTGGAGAACGCCGGGCTCGAAGCCGACGAACGTGGCCGTATCTACGTCGACGACAATTTCCGCACCAAGGTCGAACACATCTACGCCGTCGGTGACGTCATCGGATTCCCGGCGTTGGCGGCGACGTCGATGGATCAAGGTCGACTCGCGGCCTATCATGCCTTCGACGAACCAGGCGCGAAGCTGATGGATCTGCAGCCGATCGGCATCTACTCGATTCCCGAGGTGTCGTACGTGGGCGCCACCGAGGTCGATTTGACCAAGGAATCGGTGCCGTACGAGGTCGGGGTTTCCCGATACCGCGAACTCGCACGCGGGCAGATCGCAGGCGACACCTACGGGATGCTCAAGATCCTGGTGTCGACGGATGACCTGAAACTGCTCGGTGTTCATATCTTCGGCTCGGGTGCAACGGATCTCGTGCATATCGGCCAAGCGGTGATGGGGTGCGGCGGGACCGTCGAATACCTTGTCGACGCCGTCTTCAACTATCCGACACTGTCCGAGGCGTACAAGGTGGCGGCGCTCGACGTCATGAACAAGATCAGGGCTCTCAAGCAATTCCACTAGGGGTCGGGGTGTCCCCAGGTACCGGTCAGGGGCGGTCGGTGTACTTCTCGGGTAGCACTTGTTCGAATACCTGAGGGTGATGTCAGGCCTGGGGAAATAAGGCAGGGTCTATCTCCATGACCATTGCCCAGGAACTTCGTGTGGAATTTCGATGCTGATCGGACTGATTGCCGCGATCGTGGCATGCGTCGGGTACGGCGTTGCATCCGTGCTGCAAGCCTACGGCGCGCGCAAGTCGGCAGCTGCCGCCGAGCAGCGTGGCGAGGCCGGACACGTGACGGCGTCGGGTGGCCCGACCTTGCGTTCGACGTTCGCGGCCGCGCTGACGGCGTCGTTCATCCTGGGCACCGTGCTCGATGCGGTCGGATTCGCCGGAAGTGCCATCTCCGCGCGGCTCATTCCACTGTTCTTGTCGCAGACAGTGGTCAGTGCCAATCTCGTCATCACGGCAGTGCTGGGGACCGTGGTCCTCGGCATCCAGTTGCATCGTCGCGACTGGTTCGCGATCGCTGCGGTGATCGGATCGCTCCTGCTGCTCGGATTGTCGTCAGGTCACGCGGGCGGTGGGAGTTCCAACGACGTCGTCCATTGGGGTGTCCTCGTGGGCTCGGCGTTGATCTTGCTGATCGGCATCGGTTTGATCCGATGGTTGGGCTCACGCGCAGCAGTTGTCGCCGGGTTGATCTCGGGTGTGCTGTTCGGCTGTCTGGCCATTGCCGTACGCGTGGTCTACGGAATCGATCCGTTCGAAATCGGTACGATGCTCCGCGATCCGGCCGGCTGGGCGATCCTCGTTTCGGGCCTGGGCGGTTTCTATCTGCATACGGTGGCGCTGCAACTGGGATCCGTCAACGGAGCGACAGCGGCTCTGGTTGTCGGCGAGACGGTGGTTCCGGGAATCGTCGGCGTCGTGGTGCTCGGCGACACGTCGAGACCGGGCCTGGAATGGCTTGCCGTCGTCGGCTTCGTCGGGGCAATCGCGGGTGCCGTCGCCGTGGCCGTCTTCGGCGCGGCGAGCCACGAGGAGAAACCGGTCGAAGAAGTGACCGTCTGATCCGGTAGACGAAAGTGTCCTCGAAGACACGACGGCGAACACGACTACAGACGTGTTAGAAAGGCAGTTCAGGCCGATCTCGGAGGGGTAGTCATGCAAGGGGCAGCAGCGAAGCACGAGGCCGAAGCCATCGCCGGAAACAAGGCAAATTGGGACGATCGCGCCGATGTGCATGTGCGCTCCGAAATGTATGACGTCGGCGGGTTTCTCGCCAACAGAGCGACCATTTCCACAGTTGTGCAGAACGACTTGTCGATTCTGGCCCCGCATCTGCCACAGTCAGGAGTGCAAGGTCACTCGCTCCTGCATTTGCAGTGCCACATCGGGATCGACACGATCTCCTGGGCGCGTCTTGGTGCGATCGACGTGCACGGGCTTGATCTGTCACCCAACTCTCTGCACCACGCTGCTCGTATCGCAAAGGCAGACAACCGCGAGATCACCTGGGTGGAAGGTGATGCGCGATTCGCCTCGACGCTGATCGACCGACGTTTCGACGCGATCGTCACCAGTGCCGGAACAATCGTCTGGTTGCCGGAACTCACCGCTTGGGCTCAGTCGATCCACGACCTCCTCGAGCCTGGTGGGGTGTTTCAGATCCGGGACGATCATCCGATCCTCGGCGCAATGGCGTTCGAGCCGTGGATGATCACCGACGACTACCTCTCCGGAGGCGGCATGCGATCGTACGAAGACTCGGCGACTTACACCGGGACCTCCGATGGGCAGATAGCGCACACTGCCAACCACGAATGGCGCCACGACCTAGGCGAGGTCATTGGTTCATTGCTGGATGCGGGTCTTCATATCGAATCAGTTTCGGAACTTCCCTATATGGACTGGCCGGCCTTTCCCGAACTCGTTCCATGCGCCAACGGATGGACTCTGCCGAGCCACTCTCCGCGGATACCGTTGAACTTCGCCATCGTCGCCAGGCGAAATCAGCGAAGTGAGTGAGCAGAGCCGATCCCTTGGAAGACTTCGAATTATTCCTCGAGCGGCGTGGCCGTATTTCGTGCATGATCGTCGGATGGCTTTGTCCCGGTTGTTGCCTGTCAGCTCGCCCTTTTCGCAAGTCGGCGCGTCTGGTGTGGTGCGTCCAGGAATCGAGTTAATCGTAGTTCTTTCGAGCTAATACTTCTGGTGGATAGTGCTTTTCGCTCGAACTCTGCTCGGCGTTGTTGCAACCGTTCGGCGAAGTTGCAATATCAGGTTCGAATGAACCTGCGTCGCTGTTCGATCGGTCAATTGGTAACGGAAACCGCGTTCTCGCAGATAGTTCCAGTGCGCCCCAACGTCCCGCATACGTTGTGCGGTCACGGGCAGCGGGACGAAGAACGGAGGAAAGTGATGAGCAGCTTGGATATTCAACGCTGGTCGAACGACTTCACCGCGCTGACCAAGGTCATATCGGAAGGCATCGAGCAGTTTGTTCTCCGGTTCATTTCCAGCTGAAGTGATCTGAGCTCGCTGCCTGTCATGGAATTATTGATCTCCACCGCGGTTCGGAGGATGAATCGTGATGAAGCAGAGGTTCTTACGGGGTTTCGGAGGCCTGGGCGGGGGCGAGCAGGTAGGAGAACACGTACGTAACTGCGGCGATGACCGCCAGTACGATCAAGGACATCGGGAACCCTGCGGCATCTCGCACCGGGTCACCAGTAGCGACGACAGCCGACATGAACACTCCGATTACCAGCAATGTCACCGCCAAGGCAGAGCACGCAGCGAACCGATGCTTCCAGCAGCAGACTGTGCGCGCCGGCCATGTGTGGCTTGTTCTCAGGGCGCAGCGCCCACCTGCAACAGCGCTCGAGCCGACAATCAGCCCTGCCAGCGCTCCGATGAAGGCGGGTATGAACAGTCCTCCCCAGGACCAGGCTCCATCGCCGACTATCGGGATCATCACGGCGACACCTGTGACCGCACCTGTGAGCGCAGCCAGACTCAGTTCCTTGTCGACCCAGCTCATGGATCAACTAGAACACAGGCACGCTCGCGAGGCTGTGGAGTATCTCGGATTCAGGGGCTGAAGAACTCGAGTCGGCGGCGCAGGCGTGCGATCGACGGGTCCCCGATCGTGCGTCTGCCGTCGGTTCGGGCTTGGCTCGGGGTCATCCCGTAGAAGTCCTTGAACGCTCGCGCCAACTGGGATTTCGAGGTGAAGCCGCATCGCAGGGCCAACGCTTCGATCGTTTCGTTCGGCATCTCGGTTCTGGTCAATTCGCGGTAGACGAGTTCGAGACGCTTCCGCCGAATGACAAGAGCTATTCCGCCGTCGGATGCGAATGCGCGATAGAGCTGTGCCCGGGAGACGGACAATGCTGCGCACATGCTCGTCGGGCCGAGCCAGGTCTCCGAGAGATGCTCGGCGATGTAGGCGTACGCACGATCGCGGAGAGAGTGATCGGGCCGCGGCGACAGATCAGGTTCGGCGATACCCAAACTGACACGAAGGAGGGAAGCGACGACGTCCTCGTAGCCGGCCGCAGCATCGGGATCGAGATGCGGTAGCGCGAGTACGACCGATTGCATGCACTGAGCGAGCACGACGGCAGGAACTCCGCGCAGTACCGTCCCGTGTAGAGAACGACCCTTCGACTCGGCCTCGACGAGGGAACGCGGTGCGAGGAGCGTGATGGTGCGCCCTGTCGATTCCGCCTCCGCGTCGGCGGTCCAGGTACGCCCGAGGTCGAAGAATGTGACATCGCCTGGACGTGCGACGAAATCGACTCCGTCGGCGTTGCCGCTCAACTGCCCGTCGAGGACGACCTGGACCATGTATTCATCGTCGAGTCCGCTCTCGGCGATCAGCCGATTGTTTCGGGTGTACTTCTGTGCGTTGAAGGTAGTTTGACCGATCAACGAGGTTCCGATGGAAAGCGCTGTGATCGAGCCTTCGAGAGATGTGTCAGGGTCAATTCGGTCGGTGACGAAGAACGGACGTGTGACACTGCGCCAGAAGTCGTCGGCGTCCGCAGGATCGACCGATCGGGTCGACACGCGGATGCGGGCGGAATTCATCGACACGCGGGCATGATATGTCAGATCCCGCAGGTCGCAGTCACTCTCCCGCAAATAGACGTCAATAGTGACCGAGCCCACATAATGAGACAAATCGGGCGTATTTGTGAGGCGGCCAGTGCTCGCGTGTCGCGGCGAAGCTGTCTATGTTGTTCGTTATGGGTGGACAGGTTGGGAGTTCGATGCTCGAACGAAATCTCGAGTTCGGCGGGGATCGACTGCTCGTTTGTCGGCCATCATGACGTCCACTTCGAATCGATCGCAGCTATCTCGAGCAAAGCGAAATCCTCGAGGAAGGGGCACGCTGCAAAGGCGGCTTGCCGGGCGTGGAGCCACGGCGATTCGTCCCCGCCTCCTCGGATTGATGGAACGCTCGGCGGGATTGACTGTCATCGATTCGCCGCTTGGGTTCGGCAAGACGGAACTCGCCGCGTTGTGGCTCACGACTCTCGGGCAGGTGCCGAGCAGACCGGTAGTCTGGGTGCCGGCGCCATCGCATCGGATGACCCCCCTCGAGTACTGGAACACCGCGCTCGCAGTAATTCAGGATTCGCTGGAATCACTCGAGGCCCCGCCACGAATGCGCGAGGATCCAGTGGGCGCGATCGAATCACTCCTCGACTCGTCGCCCGCACCATTCGTGTTGGTGTTCAACCGCATCGACCTGGTTGAGGGTGACGAGGTGGGACGCCGAATCGTGGATCTGATCGTGCGGCTTCCCGGATTGAAAGTAATCGTCACGCTGCAGGATCGGTCTGCGACGGACTTGCTCGAAGACGTCCGCGTGGACGAGTACCTGTGCGCGAACGACCTCAGATACACGCTCGACGAGTCCACCGTTCTGTTCGCGGAGGCAGGGATTCACCTTCCCTCGGGCATCGTCCATTCGATCTGTGAACGCGTCGCCGGCGTTCCCGTGCTGATGAAGGTTGCTCTGAGTGCGGTTGCGGGGCTGAGTGAACCGAGCCGTGGACGCGAACGCGTTCAGCAGCGAGTGGACCAGGCGATCCACGCGTACGTCAGTCGGACCGCTCCTCGGTCGGGCAAGTCGCTCGAGTTGTTCGACTTCGCGACTACGATCGCCGCTGCCCGCACGGTGACACCAGAGATCGCTCGTGTCTTGTCCGACGATCTTGACGTGGAGGGCAAACTGGACTTGCTCGAGTCTTTCGGTCTGATCTTCCGGAATGGTTTCGAGGGAGAACCGTCCTGGTACTTCGCGCCGTCAGTTCGACTGGCATTCATACAGATACGGGCCGAACAAGGGGATGGATTCGAAGATCCCTTCCAGGTTCTCGTCGATCACGCTCTCGGGACTTCGGATATAGCCGGTGCCGTTCACTACGCCTTGGACGGACGCAAGTGGACCAGGGTGCTCGACATACTCGAGCGCCACTGGGCTGATCTTCTGGTCGATCACACCGGATTGGTCCGGACTGCGTTGCAATCCATACCCGGTGACGTACTCAGTTCGAACCCTTCGATTCTGGTGGGTCGTGACCTGCTCGAATCACGTCTGCGGCCGCAGTTGATCAACGGCGATTCATTACCGACGGAACCGGCGGAATTGCGTGCGATAGGTGGTAGTCCGCATGCGCACAGCTTGTTGAACGTCGGAACTGTCCAATCGGTGGTGCTGAGAACATCCGGTAAGTACCAACGCTCTACCGAGATCACGCGCAAATTGGCGCACGTCGTGTACGGCCTCGGCGACGAGTCGTTGGGCGCGTTGGGGTCTCAACTGCCCGCCCTGCGGCTGATCTGGGGGGTCTCGCATCAATTGACCGGTGACCTCGGTGATGCCGCGGTGGAATTGCGACTCGCCTATCAAGGTGCGGTGCAACATGGTCCGGAGTTCGTCCTGCGTCACGCCGCAGGCAATGCCGCGCTCAACTCCGCGCTGATCGGGGACGTCGCGCACGCGACGGACTGGCTGCACCTGGAAAGCACACACCCGGACGTTTCGGGATGGTTGGGACCGCCCTCGCACATGGGGGGAGCGATCGCGCGGGCACTGGTGGCGTGCGACAGCGTGGACCTGCACGCCGGAGCTGCCGCGATGGACGCACTCGCCGAGGTTACACCGCCGGGCGACCTGTGGGCGTTCGCGGCCTACACTTACACCAGATTTGCACTGCTGCAATCGGACCCGTTCTCGGGGCTGATTTCCCTCCAGCGCGCAGTGGCAACGCACGGGCACGTGAATCCGTGTGAACGATCGCTCGGTGACGCGCTTCTCACCGCGGCACGTATCGATCTTCTGTTGGCGTCCGGGGAGGGTACCAAGGCGCTGGAAGAATCAGTCGCTGCGCCACATACGTTTGCAGTTGTCACGGTCTCCGTGGCGCGGACGCATCTTCTGACCGGGTCGCCGTCCCAGGCATTGGAATTGTGCCGCGAAATCGATTGGAGCGGGCAGTATCTCACGAGGTTTCGGCTCGAATCCCTGCTGATCGAATGCGCTGCTCTGTGTGAACTGGGCAGGATCCCCGCTGCCGCGAGTACATGGGAGGAAGCTCGCGGACTGCTCGAAACCTCCGGTGTCCTGTCGGCCCTGGCGACGATACCGCGTGATCTGATCAGGCAACTCGAAGATGGGGCCGAGGGCTCGAGCAGTGCCGTCGCGACCTTTCTCGAATCCGAAGCGGCGCAGATATATCCGGCGGCCATCGTTCGGGTCCAATTGACGAAACGGGAGATGGACGTTCTCGTGGAACTGGGTCTCGGCATTCCGATCGGTGAGATCGCGCGGCGGTTGTTCGTATCCAACAACACGCTGAAGAGTCACCTCCGAGCCTTGTATCGCAAACTCGGTGCGCATTCCCGGGAAGAGGCTGTCGCGGCAGCGCACCGACACAACCTCCTCGGCAGTGGGCAGGACTGATCGGCGTCAGTGCAGATTGCGCTCGGCGTAGACCTTCATCGCGTCACGGACCAGCGAAGCGGTGCCTTCTCCGTACTTGTCGTAGTTTGCAGTGAAGCGGGGATCGTCGACGTACATCTGGCCGAGTCCGGTGAAGGCGTCGGCGCTGGGAGTCCTTCCCTGCCAACCGATCTTTATCCACTCGAACTGTCTTCGGGTAATCGTCTGGACGTCGTCGCTTTCCGCGGACAGCCCCGCTGTCAGTGCTTTTCCGAATGCCGCTGCGATGTCGGCTTGAGATTGCAGATGAGCTTTACGGTCCTGCTCCGACATCGACCGCCACCAGTCGTCGCCGCTGGTGTAGGCGTCCTTGCCCCAACGCTCGATGACCTCGTCCTTGTATCGGGTGTGGTCGAACCCGTCGAAAACATCTTCCGGCATGAGTGATTCACCATTCTTCGTCTTGTTCAAGGTCCTGTTGACCGATTCGATCTGTCTCGAGATCCGCGTGCGCTCTTGCTCGAGGAGTTCGAGGTGCGTACGCAGTGCGGCGGCCGTATCGCGTTCGCCGGTGAGGACTTCGGCGATGGCCGGCAATCCGAGTCCGAGTTCCCGAAGTAGAAGGATGCGTTGCAGTCGCACCAGGGCGTCTTCGTCGTAGAAGCGGTAGCCGTTGGCGCCGATGCGACTCGGTTCCAGGAGTCCCAAATCGCCGTAGTGACGCAGCGTTCTGCTGGTGGTACCTGCGGATTTGGCGAGTTCTTGGATGGACCATTCGCTCACGTGGAGTTCCTACTCTCGGATCGGTTGTGCTCATTCAGCATGCAAGTTGACGTTGCGTCAATGTCAAGAAAGTTCTCGGTGTGCATTGTCGGGAACGTTTTATGTCCGTTTCGTCGTATCGCCACGAACGGGTCTCCAACTGATTGATTCGATGACCTAGGTCACGTGATTTGGCTCACAAATTGTCAATTTGAATAGTTGAACAAGCCTCTGTTGACGCTTTCACATACCTCGACCACGATCATCTGAACAGATCGAGTTACGCGGTTGTTGAAAATGCACGGTAGTTGAAATGCACTGCAGACGGAACGGTGGTCCACGATGACTGAACTGGTGTCGGGCGTAGCCCAGGCCAAGCCCTATGACCTCGATGATCGGTACCGGTCGGGATCGGGACCGGTGTTGCTGACCGGTGTTCAGGCAATTGCACGCGGCTTCGTCGAGCAGCACGTTCGCGACATTCGGGCAGGTAAGCGTATTGCCACCTTCGTCTCCGGTTACCAGGGCAGCCCCCTCGGTGGCGTCGACAAGATGCTTCACGGCATGCCCAAGGTTCTCGCCGAGCACGACATCACCTTCATCCCCGGCTTCAACGAGGAGCTCGCCGCCACGGCGGTATGGGGAAGCCAGACGGATCTCCCCGCCGGAACCGCGACCCACGACGGCGTGACCGGCGTCTGGTACGGCAAGGGCCCCGGCGTCGACCGCGCTACCGACACCATTCGCCACGCCAACATGTACGGCGTGAACCCCAAGGGCGGCGTCGTCCTCCTGGTGGGCGACGACCCCGCGTCGAAGTCCTCCACGGTTCCGGCCGTCAGCGAGCGCTCGCTTGCCGCAATGGGCGTGCCGGTTCTCTTCCCACGCAATGCCGAAGAGATCATCACGATGGGTATGCACGCCGTTGCTCTCTCGCGTGTCTCCGGTTGCGTCGTAGCGCTGAAGATCGTCGCCGACGTCGCAGACGGTGCCTGGACGATCGACGGCAGCATCGCGGACTTCGACATCGTGGTTCCGGAAGTGCAGTTCGAGGGCAAGCCCTTCGTCTACAAGCAGCGTCAGATGGCCGCGCCGCCGGACAGTGTCATCGCCGAGGCCGATCTGTACGGCCCGCGATGGGATCTTGTGCACGCGTACGGAACTGCCAACAACCTCGATGTGATCGAGGTCAACCCCTCCGGTGCGAAGATCGGTATAGCCGCCACCGGTACAACTTTCGACTCCGTCCGTCAAGCTTTGGCAGACCTCGGCGTCGATGATGCCGCGCTGCACCGCGCCGGGATCCGTCTCCTTCGCATCGGAATGTGCTACCCCGTCGTGGGCGAGAAGATAAAGGAGTTCGCCGAAGGCCTCGAGCAGATCGTCGTGGTCGAGGACAAGACCGCGTTCATCGAAGCTCAGATCCGGGAAGTCCTGTACGGCACCGACGATGCTCCTCGCATCATCGGCAAGCGTGACGGCCAGGGCCGTCTGCTCATGCCTGCCAGTGGTGAACTGACCGCAGGCCGGTTGCTCGCCCCGTTGCGCCGCGTACTGAAGCCGCACGTCGAGCTCAAGCGCACCCTCCCGGCCCCGCTGTCGCTCAACGTGCTCTCCGCCAAGCGAACCGCGTACTTCTGCAGCGGGTGCCCCCACAACCGTTCCACCGCTATTCCCGAGGGTTCCATCGGCGGCGGCGGAATCGGTTGCCACACACTCGTCACCATGTCCGGCCGTGAGGACAGCGCTGTCACCGGCCTGACGCAAATGGGCGGCGAGGGCAGCCAGTGGATCGGGCAGGCACCGTTCACCGACGTGCCTCACCTGTTCCAGAACATCGGCGACGGCACCTTCTTCCACTCCGGTCAGTTGGCTGTCCAGGCATGCATCGCCGCAGGCGTGAACATCACCTACAAGTTGCTCTACAACGAAGTAGTGGCGATGACCGGTGCACAGGACGCGGAAGGTGCCCTCTCCGTTGCTCAGCTCAGCCACAAGCTGACCACCGAGGGCGTCAAGCAGATCATCATCTGCGCCGACGAGCCTTCGCGTCACAACAAGCGCGCTCTGGCCAAGGGCACCAAGCTCTGGCACCGCGATCGCCTCGACGAGGCCCAGAAGGAGCTTCGCGAGATCAAGGGCGTCACAGTGTTGATCTACGACCAGCACTGTGCGGCCGACGCTCGTCGCCAGCGCAAGCGTGGCACGCTGCCCACTCGCAACACTCGCGTCGTCATCAACGAGGCAGTGTGCGAAGGCTGCGGTGACTGCGGTGTGAAGTCGAACTGCCTCTCGGTCCAGCCCGTGGACACCGAGTACGGCCGCAAGACGAAGATCGACCAGACGTCCTGCAACACCGATTACACCTGCATGGACGGCGATTGCCCGTCGTTCGTGACCGTCGAATTGGTACCGGGCAAGAAGGCTCCCAAGGCCGCACGTCCCGTCCCGCCCGTCGTCGCAGACCCCGATTTCGGACCGCTCACCAGCACGCAGAACGTTTTCCTCGCGGGCATCGGCGGCACCGGCATCGTGACCGTCAACCAGGTGCTCGCAACGGCTGCACTGCGCGCCGGCCTCGAGGTGGAGAGCCTTGACCAGATCGGACTGAGCCAGAAGGCCGGACCGGTTGTCTCGCACCTGCGTTTCAGCTCCAGCGCGCTCGAGCCGTCCAACCGCCTCACTCCGGGCAGCGCGGATTGCATCGTCGCCTTCGACCTGCTGACCGCGACGGACAACAAGAACCTCGACTACGGCAACGCCGAGAAGACGGTCTCCATCGCCTCGACGTCGCAGACGCCGACCGGAGACATGGTCTACGACAAGGCTGTTCGCTACCCCGAGGAGACGTCACTCCTCGCCCGTCTCGACAAGGTGTCGCGCACCCTGCGTTCGTTCGACGCACTCGCCGCGGCGCAGGAGTTGTTCGGTAACACCGCAGCGGCCAACTTCCTGCTGATCGGTGCTGCCTACCAGAGCGGTGGACTTCGTCTGCCGGCCGAGGCCATCGAAGAAGCGATCGGCATCAACGGCGTTGCCGTGGACGCGAACATCGCGGCATTCCGTTGGGGTCGTGCAGCAATTGCCGACACCGCAGCGTTCTCGGCCGTCACCACGCCGGCCAAGTCCGTCCGCGAACCCGTTGTCGCACCGGCTCACATGTTCGCCGGAACCACCTTCACCGGTGAAACCCTGCGACTGGTGGAACTGCGTGCAGCGCAGCTCATCGAGTTCCAGTCCGTCAAGATCGCCCAGCGTTACATCGATCAGGTTCAGGCAGTCTGGACCGCCGAACGTGCCGCAACCGAGCGGACCGATTTCAGCGAGGCTGTTGCCCGCGGCCTGTTCAAGTTCACCGCGTACAAGGACGAGTACGAAGTTGCTCGTATGCTGGTCGACCCCGCATTCATCGAGGACGTCAAGTCTCAGGTGCCGGCCGGGGAGAACCTGACCTACAAGCTCCACCCGCCGATCCTTCGAGTGATGGGCCGCAAGAAGAAGATCGGTCTCGGACCCAAGTCGCATGTTGCACTGAAGGTTCTGGCCAAGGGTAAGAAGCTTCGCGGTACCAAGCTCGACCCCTTCGGCTACATGCACGTCCGCAAGGTCGAGCGTGAACTGCTCGCCGAGTACGAGGCCATGATCGCTGACCTCTCTCGTACGCTCGCAACCGACGGATACGATCGCGCCGTCGAGATCGCGGCACTGCCGGACGTGGTTCGCGGTTACGAAGACATCAAGCTCGGCAACATCGAGCTGTACAAGACTCGCCTGCGCGAACTCGGTGTCGGTGAGTAGGAGCGCCGGCGAGTAGATCGAACAAGACTGTGCCCCAGTGACCGTCGTCGCTGGGGCACAGTT
Organism: Rhodococcus sp. KB6; assembly: GCF_001445685.1. Taxonomy (NCBI): domain Bacteria; kingdom Bacillati; phylum Actinomycetota; class Actinomycetes; order Mycobacteriales; family Nocardiaceae; genus Rhodococcus; species Rhodococcus sp. KB6. The sequence continues at coordinate 488,495 of NZ_LNAK01000043.1, forward strand.
GCATTCAGGGCCTTCTCGGACCCAGGCAGGTTCAGGAGGGCGGGAACTGGCCGTCGGCAACCACGGCGCTGCCGTTCCACGTGAAGTTCACTATGTTCGGTCCGCCTTGGGGACAGCAGAATGCATCGTCGTCCAGCAGCCAACGGTATTGGACGGATACCGAATCCTTGTTGCTGTCGATGACGTGTGTGTACGAGTACGGCTTACTGGTAGCCGTGCCCAGGTATGTTCCGTCGTGGAAGAACAGGACGTGTGACTGGTAAGTCGCATCGCCGACGCCGTCGCCGTCCACCGAAACCCAGAGCAGGTCAGGACAATTCCCGATCTGTTCTTCGCTCGCGGATCTCGGTATCCAATTGCCCCCGTTGATGTCGGTGCCCAGCGTGCCGATGGCGTCGGTGACGACCTGGGAGTCGACGTCGAGACAGGGACCCGAAGCGGGGATTGCTGTCGTAGTCGCCGTCGTGGATGCATTTGTGCGGGTGTTCGATTGTGGCGGGGGAGAGCTCGCTACCGTCGTCCCGGTTTCGTTTGCCGTCGATGTCGCCGACGCCGTTGAACTGGCTGCCGTGGAACTCGCCGCCGCTTCAGGTGTTCCTTCGGTCGACCCACAACCGGCGACCGTCAGGGCAGTGGCCGTCACCAGTGCAGCGGCTGCGACGGCGGCCGAAATCGGAGCTTTCCTGCGCATGCGTCCTCCAGAGTGTATGGGTTCACGTGTTCAAGTCCCTCCTTCGTTCTGTCGCCGGGCCGCATGCGTGCGTTATCGAACAACCGGTAACGATCAGCTATCGGACTCGGTGTTCCGTGCTTCGGTGCTCTTGGCCCCGGCCGCGTCGTATCGCACGGATCCAGCAACGACGGTCATCGCAATCTCTGTGATCAGGAGAGAATCGACCCCTTCGGTGAACGGATCTTGTTTCAGTACGACAAAATCGGCTGCTTTACCCCGAACCAGCTGGCCGGTCACATCTTCCCACCGGCACGAGTAGGCAGCGTCGCGAGTTGCGTGAGCCAGCGCGTCCGCGAGGGGGAGTGCGTACTTCGGCAGGTTGGGTGCCAGTGACGGATCGATTGCGGATCGACGGGTGGTGGCGATGAACATGTTCGGCAGCGGCGGGTGGGGAGCGGTCGGAGCGTCCGAACCCAACGCCAGAACCGCTCCGGCCTCGGTGAATTCGGGCCAGGGGTACGCGCGATTGACCCGGTAGTCGCCGAGCATCGCCTGCCAGTTCTCCTGGATTGCAGGGTCAGCGTGAACCGGTTGCATCGAGGCGATGATTCCCAGGCGGGCAAGCCTTTCGACGTTGTCCCGGGTGATGGACTCCAAGTGTTCCATTCGGTGCCTGCGGGGAATGTCTCCGTTGGCGGCGATCGCGTACTCGAGTGCCGTCAATCCGATCTCCGACGCCTCGTCGCCGATCGCGTGCATCGCGATCTGCAGGCCTGCGGCGTCGGCGGCTGTCACGACGGGGATCAAGGACTCGAGATCCCAGATGGGCTCGGCGTTGGTGCCGTCCGAGTACGGCTCTTTCATTGCGGCAGTGCAGCTGTCGATCACACCGTCGATGATGATCTTGATTCCGGCGATACGGAGCCACGGACCTTGGACGCGCTCGTGGAGTTCGATCACGTCGTGAACTTGTCGGACGTTGTCGGCCTCGTTGTCCTCGCGGGTCATCAGCCAGTGAGCCGCGACACGCAGCGGCAGTGTTCCGTCTCCTGCGTCCAATGCTCTTTCCAGCGAGGCTAATTCGTCCGCGCCGAGTGCCATGTCGACCGCACCGGTCACGCCGTCCTCGAGATAGTGGCGGAAGGCGAGAGCGAGGGCGGCGTCCCGGTCTTCGTCGGATGCGAGCTCCGCCAGTTTCGGCCAGACGTAGAGCATCATGGCGGTCTCGTACAGCATTCCGGTGGCTTCTCCGGTGTCCGGATCCCGGCCGATACGACCGCCGATCGGATCGGGAGTGTCCGCGTCGATGCCGAGTTCTCGCAGTGCTGCAGTGTTCACCCAGACCGAATGTACGTCGTTGGCGTCGAGGTACACCGGGCGATCGGGTACGACGGCGTCGATCATCTCTCGCGTCGGGTGCCCTCCATCCAGCGCGGAGAACAACCAACTGCGACCCAGCAGTCGTGGTGCGTCCGGGTTCGATTCCGCGAATTGCTTGATGCTGGACTGAATGTCGGCGAGATCGGCGGCATCACGCAGATCCAACTTCTGCAGCGCGAATCCCATCATCACCAAATGCGTATGGGCGTCGACGAAACCGGGTAGCACGACGGCACCTTCGAGATCGATCACCTCGGCGTCTGGAGCCAGGATATCGGCATAGACGGTTTCGCCCACGAATCTGAGCTTGTGGTCCTCGACGACTATCGACTCGGCCCATCCGTCGTCGGCAGCCGTGAAGATCTTTCCGTTGCGGTAGTGAGTGATGCTGTCATTCATGACTTCTACGTGATCCTTACGCGATGACGGTAGTAGTGATGGCGGCGCTGTGGTGACGATACGCACCTTCGGTACGTGCGGAGAGTCGGGAAACCAAGGCGAACGGGACCAGTAGAACGAAGCTGATCCCCGAGATGATGACTCCGAAGGTCGGATACCCGAGGCCGGCCGTCACCGAAGTTCCGAACAGCGGCGCGAACGCGCAGCCGATGAGGTAGGTGCCCAGTAGTGGCGCCGACCATCGGCCGGCCGCGTCGAGCGCGGCCGAGATGGCAACCAGGACGATGAACGTGGCCGCGTAGACCGTGTTCCAAGCGATGACCAGCACCAGGTAGATCGTGGGATCGGTGGTGAGGCCGGCAGACAGCTTCAGAATTGCCCCGAGTATCAGTAGCACGGAGATCGATACTGTCCGACTGACCCGAGAACCCAACGCGGTCAAGGTAACAGCCGCGAGCACACCACCCGCCGTTGATGCGCTCAGTGCGAGACTCATTTGTTGATCCGAGAGCCCGGCGTGCTCGGAACCCATGATGCCGAGTACTGCCCACAACGAGTCCTCGCTGATCGCCCAGACTGCAAGCATCGCGAGAAATGCGGTTCCGGCAAAAGTGAGTCGTTTCGCGCTTACTCCGGCGGGGAGAGCTGTGGTCGTATTGGCGGACTTCGCCGTCTCCGGCGACTCTTTCACCGGGGACGACGGCAACCAGGTGACCGTTGCTGCGGTAGCCAGTGCCAGGACTGCGACGACGCCGAATGCGTTGGTCATGTGTGTGCCGAGGATGGGTATGAGAGCGAGGACGACTGTGACGACGACACGGTTCACGAGGCCGCTGATGCTTGACGCCCGGTCCGGGTTCGTGAGCGCGGCCAGTGCCGCTCCACCAACGGATGCGGATCCACCAGCGCCGATACCGCCGACGATGATCGCGGCGCATGCGATCGTCGTGGACGGTGCGATGGCCGCAACGCCGAATGCGGCTGCCATCGCGATCAGGCTGACGCGGCCGAGGAGATGGCGATGCCGGCCCGAGGCGATTCGGGTGGTGGCGAGGCAGGTGACGGCGCAGACCAGCAGCGATGCGGTCAGAACGGCACCGGCAGCGGATTCGGTGACACCGAGGTCCTCGACCATTGCCACGATCATCAGGGGGATGAGGTTCGCGGTAATGAACCCCATGACGCCGATACTGAAGACGGCAATACCGCGGTTGGCGGTGAGTGGAACCCGGTCGGACTGCGTATTCGTCGAAGCGTTGATCGGCACTAGGGCAACCCCATGTCCTGAAGGGGGTGGCTGAACCGACCCCTGGTGGCGTGATGCGAGTCACTTAATGAATGTGATTCGTTAAGTATGGGGATGAGCTCCGCCACGGTCAAGAGATCTAACGAATTTGATTCGTTAATTGTATGTTTCCGAATGCCTGCTTCCGGAAAGTGGCGTCGCCGGTCTGTTTCCTGTTGTGAGGCTTATGCTTCCGCAATGGCTGAGATTGCGGAACGCACCCGCTACTTCGAGCGCTACGTCACTTTCATCGACGCGATTGTCGCCATTGCGATCACGCTGCTCGTCCTGCCGCTGGTCGAACTCACCAGTGACCACCACGGCACCACGTCGGAACTCCTGCGCGATCACGCTGCGCAGTTCTATTCGTTCGCCCTGAGCTTTCTGGTGATCTTCCGTCTCTGGTGGTCGCAGCATCGGCTGCTTCGTTTTGTGGTCGACGGAGACAAGGTGGTTGTGCGCGGGCTGGGGTTGTGGGTGATGACCATCGTGTTCTTGCCATTTCCGACTGCGCTCGTTGCAGCGCCGTCGCAGGATCTCGGAACCAGGGCTCTCTACATCGGGACAATGGCAGCCAGTGCTGCGTGCCTGGCGGTGGTCGCGTGGGGTCTGGTTCGCAACCCCTCGTTGAGCGAAGAGAATGCGAAGCCGCATTTCACCGCTGAAATCGTCACTTTCCTGATCATGGTGGTGGCGCTGCTCGTCAGTGTGCTCGTTCCGGTGACGTCGTACTTCCCGCTGTTTCTTCTCCTGCTGTCGACGCCGATCGAGAAGCTGTGGAACCGAGTGGCGGCGAAATGGAGTCGCGGTGAAGGTGAGATGAGCTAGTCGGCGCGAGCGGTCATCGCGGATTTCTTGGCTTTGTTTCCGCAGATGTTCATCGAGCACCAGCGTCGGTTGTTGCCGCGACTGGTGTCGACGTAGAGGCCGGTGCACCCGTCGCCCTGGCAGGCTTTGACGCGGTCGTGGTCGGGTCCACCGAGCACCGCGATCGCGTCGGCAGCCACTATCGACAAAGCGTCGCGGATCGGATTGTCTCCGGCTGATTTCCAGAGGGCCCGGCCACTCTCGAGGACGAGGTGGGCATCACCGAGTTCGGATGCGGTGTTGACGATCCCGACATCGGCGCGTGAGACGCGGCGGTCCTCGCATACGGCGGTTCCGATGCGATGAATGGCCTCACGTAAATCCTGCGCGCCGCGGAGGTCGTCTTCTGTCGCGGTTGCGGGGGCGTCCATCAGATCGTTGGCGCGTAACCATAATTCGAGTCGCTGCGGGCTCGTGAGTCGTTCGAACCTCGAGCCGTTCCGATTGGTGAGGGTGGCGGTGAAGCGGAAGGCGAGCGTGTCGTTGTCGAGTCGAAACACGTCCCGAGCGGATTGATCAGCTCCTGCTTCGTTCACTTTCGTCCTCCTTCGTGGCGAACCATCTCAACCGGTTCGACAGCAACTGTACCCGTGTGAGAGTCTTGAACCGTCTTAGATGGTTCAGCACTTTCGAGAGGGAAATCCATGACTTCTGTTTCCGTGGTCGGCTTGGGCGCGATGGGCCGTCCCATCGCTCGAAATCTACTGGGCGCAGGCTTCGACGTGACGGTGTGGAATCGCAGCCCTGAAGCGGTAGCCGAACTGGTCGAGGAAGGGGCGATCGGCGCGAAAACCGTTGCCGAGGCATTCCAGTCCGGTGTTGTGCTGTCGATGTTGGCAGATGATTCGGCCGTGTCTTCGGCCATTCTGGATCCCGCCGTCCTCGCATCCGTTCCGAGTGGAACCGTGCACGTCAACATGGCCACCGTCAGCGTCGACCTTGCCAAGCGCGCCGCCGCACTGCACGCCGAGTACGGCATCGGGTACATCGCGGCGCCGGTGTTCGGACGCGTTTCTGTTGCTCAGGCTGGCCAGTTGAACATCATCGCCGCCGGCGACAGTTCCCTCCTCGAGCGAGTGCAACCCTTCCTCGACGTCATCGGTGCTCGCACGTGGCCACAAGGTGAGCGTCCGGAGCAGGCCAACATCGTCAAGATCATCGGCAATTACCTCATCCTCGCCGCGATTCAATCCTTGGGCGAGGCAATCACATTGGGGGAGAGGTCCGGTGTGGACGGAAGCCAACTCGTAGAACTGCTGACCTCGACGATCTTCCCGGGGCCGGTCTACTCCAGCTACGGAAACCTCGTCGCGACGCGTCAGTACGAGCCTGCAGGATTCACCACAGCTCTGGGCCTCAAGGATTTGAGGCTTGCGCTCGACGCCGCCGACAGCGTCGATCTGGATTTGCCGTTCGGTGGCGTACTTCGAGGCGTGCTCGCTCAGGCTCTGGCGAACGGTCAGGGCGAGATGGACTGGGCGTCTATTGCAGAACTGGTCCGTTCCGGCCAGTCGGGTGAAGGCAGTCCCGAAACACCGACGAGGTGAGCTCGAACTCGGACCGGACGGCGACTTCGGCACTGGCGGAGACCGATTCCGTCCGGACACTACCGCTGGCCGGGTTGTCGGCACTCGCAATGGCAGGCTTCATAGCGATCACAACCGAAACCATGCCGGCCGGACTACTGGTGCAGATCGGGTCAGGGTTGTCCGTATCGGTCTCCGGCGCAGGGCAATTGGTCACCGCATACGCATTGGGTTCCGTCGTCGGGGCGGTACCACTGATCGCATTGACCCGAGGATTGCGACGGCGTGCTGTCCTGGTGTCGGCGATTCTGGGGTTCGGTGTCTTCAATCTGGTGACAGCGCTTTCGTCGAATCTTGTTCTCACCTTGGGTGTTCGGTTTCTGGCCGGTATGGCGGCAGGTGTGGTGTGGGGGTTGCTTGCCGGGTACGCACGCAGGATGTCGCCCCCTCACCTGCAGGGGCGGGCCGTTGCGGTTGCCTCCGTCGGACAGCCGATCGCGTTGGCAATCGGCGTTCCGATGGGGGCGTGGCTCGGGACCCTGGCCGATTGGCGCGTCGTCTTCGCCGTGATGTCGGTTGCTGCGCTACTTCTGGTCGCGTGGATACTCACGGTGATGCCGGACTTTCCCGGGCAACAAGCGGATCGGCAGCTGCCGGTGCGGAAAGTCCTGGTCCTGCCTGGCGTACGACCGATTCTGTTTGTCGCGTTCTTGTGGATCCTCGCGCACAACATCGTGTACACGTATCTGGCGGCGTTTCTGGATCGCATCGGTTTCGGCGATCGGTTGGGAATCGTCTTGTTCGTGTTCGGACTTTTCGCCTTCGTGGGCATCGGTGTGGTCGGGGTGTTTGTCGACCGGGCCCTTCGAAGTCTCACCGTGCTGAGCTCGGTGGTCTTTGCCGCAGCTTTGACGGCGTTGGGCGTCGGCGGTGACAGCTTCGCTGTGATCGCACTCAGCGTTGCGGCGTGGGGTGTGGCATTCGGAGGCGCTCCCACTCTCCTTCAGGCGGCGCTCGCGGATACGACGGGCGACGCTGTGGACACTGCGCAATCGGTTTTCGTGACGATCTTCAATTCGGCGATCGCAGCGGGCGGCGTCGTAGGCGGGCTGATCTTGGCGGACTGGGGTGCGGGAGCATTGCCGTTGGTTTCGCTGGTGCTGATCGTCGTCGGTGTTCTTGTGGTCAGTATCCGACAATTCGGACATGGCTTGTGATTCACTTCACGCATGCGGAAGTCATTGTTGGTGGTTGCTCTCGTTGCTACGTGGTTTGTCGCCGGAGCGATGCCCGCGGGGGCTGCGGATGCGAATTGGTCCGGTGATTACTCGCTCAAGCGTTTCGCCGCGACCAAGACGGGCACAAGTCTGGCCGCCAGCCAGTGGGAGCCGGATTTCTCCGATACATACACGTTCGAGACGGATTGCTCGAGCGGAGTCTGTATCGCCACAGTGGTCGGCGGTCCGGCTCCCGCCAATCCGACGTTGCCGCAGCCTGCTCGATACACCTGGGACGGAACCAGTTGGGTGCACCCCTATGACTGGGAGTGGGATTGCTACCAGGGGGAGGGCGTGCCCAAGGTGTGGGCACCGGCGCACTCCGAGGCGTATTACACACCTCAGCCCGATGGCAGTCTGAAAGGTTCGTGGCGTACCGACATCAAGAGTGGTCCCTGCGCGGGATCGGTGATCATGCGCGTCGAGGCGTACCCGGTCGGTCGGTCTACCGGATCTTTCGGTAGTTGAGAACGATCGGCGACTGGATGGTGTTGAAACAAATCTGAGGCCGCGGGAATTGATCGAGCCCCATGCACGTTAATTGAGTCAGTAACGCTCAACTTTCTGCAAGGAGGCTTCGGAATGCCAGCATTCTTCGGGCCCGAGGGTCCCGGTCGCATCGATATTTCCCGGCTCATGAGCAGGGCCACCCAGCAACTCATGGCTGACGCTGCACGTGTAGCGGCTGCTCGCGGTGATTCGGATCTCGATGCACTGCACGTTCTCCGCGTCATGGCGGAGCAGGATCCGGTCCGCACGCTCATGCAGCGCGCCGGAGCCGACCCGAAATCCGTGGTCGACGCCGTCGACCTGCGGCTGCCACAAGGCCGTGAGCAGGGGGGCTACTCTGCTCCTGCGCTCAGCAGTGCCGTGAAAACCGCTCTACTCGAGGCTCATCAACTGGCCCGAGCCCTGGGATCGACGTACATCGACCCCGAACATCTCTTCATCGCCCTGGCCGGTGACCCCGATCATGTTCCGGGTCGTCTGCTCGCTTCGGCCGGCATCACGCCGGAGAAGCTGCAGGCAGCGGTTCAGAATCCCGCAGCCGGTCCAGTCGAAGACGAGTCCACCACACCGACGCTCGACAAGTACGGCATCGATCTCACCGATCGCGCCCGCAACGGCGGCGTCGATCCGGTGATCGGCCGCGCCGACGAGATCGAACAGACCATCGAGATCCTCTCCCGCCGCACCAAGAACAACCCGGTCCTGGTGGGTGAGGCCGGCGTCGGCAAGACTGCCATCGTCGAAGGTCTCGCCCAGCGCATCGTCGACGGGGATGTCCCGGAATCGTTGGTGGGCAAGAAGATCGTCCAGCTCGAACTCTCGAGCATGGTCTCGGGTACCCGTTACCGCGGAGACTTCGAGGAACGGCTGACCAAGGTGATCGACGAGATCACCGCACACAAGGACGAGCTGATCGTCTTCATCGACGAGATGCACACCATCGCCGGTGCCGGAGGCGGCGCAGACGGTGCGATGGATGCCGGAAACATCCTCAAGCCCAAGCTCGCTCGCGGTGAACTGCACATCGTCGGCGCCACCACGCTCGACGAATACCGTAAGAACATCGAGAAGGATCCCGCGCTCGAGCGGCGCTTCCAGCCCGTACAGGTCGGAGAGCCGTCGATCGAGGACGCGATCGCCATCTTGAGCGGCCTGCGCAGTCGGTACGAGGATCACCACAAGGTCCATTACACCGACGAGGCGATCACCGCTGCGGTAGAGCTGTCGGCACGTTACATCGGCGACAGGTTCTTGCCGGACAAGGCAATCGACCTGATCGACCAGGCCGGCGCCAGGCTTCGCTTGAAGACGGCCACGGTAGACACCGCTGCGCTGCAGCAGCGTCTCGAGCAGCTCGAGAGCGACAAGGAAAAAGCCGTCGCCGACGAGTTGTACGAGAAGGCGTCGACCCTGCGTGACGAGATCAACGGCGTCGCAAAGCGTCTCGAGAAGGCAGGATCCTCGGTTCCTTCCGAGGAAACGCCGGACGTGACCGCTGAACAAATCGCCGAAGTTGTCGCTCGCGCAACGGGTATTCCGGCAAGCCAGATGACTCAAGCAGAGAAAGATCGCCTGCGCCGTCTGGAAGAGGAACTGCACGGTCGTGTCATCGGGCAAGATGACGCCGTTCGCGCAATCGCGCGTGCCGTGCGTCGTAGCCGGACCGGTATGAGCGATCCGGATCGTCCCGTCGGTAGCTTCCTGTTCCTCGGACCCACTGGCGTCGGCAAGACGGAGCTCGCAAAAGCTCTGGCTGCCACACTCTTCGGAGACGAGAACAAGATGCTGCGCTTCGACATGAGTGAGTTCGGTGAGAGGCACACGGTCAGCCGATTGGTCGGTGCTCCTCCCGGATACGTCGGCTACGGCGAGGCCGGACAGCTCACGGAACAGGTGCGTCGTAACCCGTACTCGGTGATCCTGCTCGACGAGATCGAAAAGGCACACCCGGACGTGTTCAACACCTTGCTCCAGGTGCTCGACGACGGGCGTCTGACCGACGGTCAGGGTCGGACGGTGGACTTCAAGAACACCGTCGTGATCATGACCAGCAATCTCGGCTCGGACATCATCTCGAGCAAGTCCGGTGGACTCGGCTTCACCACGGGTGATGCAGAGTCGGCGGAGAAGCCACTGCGCGACCGCGTGATGGCCAGGTTGCGCGAATCGATGCGGCCGGAGTTCCTCAACCGTATCGACGAGATCGTGATCTTCCGCAAGCTCGACACCGAGCAACTGCACCGGATTACTGATCTGCTGCTCGACGACAGCCGGAAGCGGCTGCAGTCCAAGGGCATCGAGATCGAGTTCACTGCCGACGCGGTGGACTGGATCGCCGAGCACGGGCATCAACCCGAGTTCGGGGCTCGCCCGTTGCGTCGTTCGATTCAGCGTGTGGTCGACGACAAGATCGCCGACATGCTGCTCGACGATCTCCTCGAAGAGGGCGGCAGTATCACCGTCGCGGTTGACGAGGGTGAGTTGGTGTTCAGCTAGGGGCACAGCCCCCTGTGAGCGGTTAGGGAGTCCCAGGACTCCCTAACCGCTCACAGGCGCGTAGCGCCCAAAATCTCCGCCGCCAGGGCATCGTTGTGCCGGAAGAACCCTGCATTGGTACGGGGACGAGGGAAAGCCGCCGACCAGTTGTGGCCTGCAACCCACGGCCCGGCCGCGAAGCGGCGAGGATGAGCTGTGTTGTTCTGGTCGAGAATTCGTGAAGTACCGTCGACGGCGAGCTTCGCCGAACTGTCCACGGTCGCACGAAGTTCGACTGCCTCACCCCGACCGTGAAGCGTCCGCAGGAGCGAGTCACCGCTCGCGCTGATGGACGCAACCGGCAAGCGTGCTTCGACGAGGGTGTTCGCGGCCACGATGTCGGTGTGCGACGCACTGCGAGCGACAAAGATCCCAGCCCCCGTTGCCGGGTCGATCTCGGTGGAGAACGCTGAATCCGGCCCGAGGAATTGGACGATGCCCGCCTCGTTGAGGGCGATCAACTGTTCCAAACGCTCGGGCGGCGGACCACTGGCGATGAAGCTGAAGAACGAATGAAGCCAACCCTCGACGTCCTTGGCGACGGATTCGGCCGGGATTCTGCCGCGCCGCAACAATTCTCCGACGGTCATGTACGTCGACAGCAGCGCTGAGAAGACAGCCGCGTCGGCGCTGAAATACGGGTCCGACCTCCGCGCGACATCCGCCGAGATGTATTCGGTGATCCGGGACTGGACCTCGGCAAGCCCGTCGTAGCGCTCACCGCCGAGTGGGCGGTTCAGCCGCTCGAGATCGATACGGTCTTCCGGCTTCGGGACTGCGTTCTCGACCAGTTCCTGCAATCGAGGCGATCCCCAAGCCAGCGAGGCGAATTCGGCGTCGAACTCCTCCCAGGTGCCCACTGTCCGATCCGGGTGAGATGCGAACAGCTCGTAATAGTGGGCGCCTGCCAGTTCTTTCGACGCCAAGGGCCAGATGTCGTTTCGGAAATCCAACGGTCCGTCGCCGGGAACGAGATCAGCGGTGAAGAACCGCGGTAGCGGTGGCCGCGCGTCAGCGATCGAGTACGAAATCTTGGAATGATACGGCACTCCGCGACGAGATCCGGCATACAACAGGGGTTCCCGACCCGAGGGAGCGTAAGTGAGGACGCCGTCTTCACCGCGTTCGAAGATGCCGCCACGGCTCTCGGCGAGGAGAACCATCCAGTCGATGAAAGCCAGCCCGAGTCCGGCGATCAGAACCGGTTCGCCTTCGGGAATGACATCGGCGTCGAGATCGGCAGTGTAGCCCGGACCCACATACGTCAACCCGTGATCGGACGCGAAGCTGGTCAGCGCGGTTTCGCGTGGGGCAGGCAACGCATCGGGGTGCCCCTGTGCGAGAAGGACGGTCGTCGCGTCGATGACAGCTCCGTCGTCCAGATGAACTGTCTGTGTCTCGCCGACGTTCACGATGTCGACCACGGATCGTCGATGAACTCGAACGTCGACGTGCGCTGGCGCGGAGTCGACTGCAGTCTCGAACACCCAGTTCAGGTATCGGCTCTGCAGTGACCTCGATGCAAACGACGACGGGGTGAGCGTCGGAACTTCTGCTGCGATTTCTGGGAATTCGGCAAGCTCAGCCGAGCGCTCGGCGACCCATTCCGCGAGGGTCGGACCCGGCAGCACCGGGCCGATCACGGCGGTGGTCTCGTCGGTGAACATCGTGACGTCCGCGGTTGTCGAATTCATCCACAGAAGCGGCGCCTGGCTGCCTCGCCAAATACGGCCGGCGCCTGCCGGATACGGGTCGACAACGTGAATGTCGATCGGTGTGGGATCGGCGTTCACCGATTCGTGAGCGAGGATCCGCTCGAGTACGCCGGTCCCGCGGGGTCCACCACCCACGATCACGATGACAGCTGCTGTCCCCACTGAGGTACGGGGTCGATCGCCTGGCACGAGTCCTCCATCGGACCTGGCAGAAAGCACCCGCACCTCAGCAGAGGGGGTTGCTGCGACGTCACGGAGCCAGGACTCTCGATCGCTCTGGATGGTTAGTCCAGCTTATCTTCGGAGAATCGTGAGGCAAGGAATTCCGGACATCAGATCAGCGTGAATCAAACAGTTGTCAATCACTATCTTTCGGTTTGCGTTGCAGGCAGGATCCGAGCGTGAACATCCCCGAAGCCGATTCGTGATCCGCCGACGCCGGGAGCGGTGGCTGAGATGGCGATGGTGTCGCCGTCTTCGAGAAAGGTACGGGTCTCGGAGCCCACAGCTACGGGTTCCTTGCCGCCCCACGTCAACTCGATGAAGGCGCCGCGCTGATCTTTGTCCGGTCCGGAAATGGTTCCGGACGCGAAGAGATCGCCGGTGCTCGCTGCTGCGCCGTTGATGGTGGTGTGCGCGAGCATCTGCGCAGGCGACCAGTACATCTGGGCGTAGGGCGGCCGGGAGACGACGTGACCGTTCCACTCGACGGCCAGGTCGATGTCCAGCCCCCACTTCTCTTCACCACGCAGATAGGAAAGCGGTTCGGGATCCTGCACCGGAGTGTCGATTCGGGCTGCTTCGAGAGCGAGCAAGGGTACGACCCACGGTGAGATGGAGGTCGCGAAACTCTTCCCCAGGTTCGGACCGAGGGGCACGTACTCCCACGCCTGGATGTCTCGGGCAGACCAGTCGTTCACGACGACGGCGCCGAAGACGTGCTCGGCAAATTCGTCCGGGGTGATGGAATCGCCCATCTTCGAGGGAGTTCCGACGATGAATCCCATCTCGGCTTCGATGTCGAGGCGCCGGGACGGTCCGAAGTCCGGGCTTTCCTGATCGGGTGCCTTCCGCTGTCCGCAGGGACGAACGATGTCGGTGCCGGAGACGACGACGGTGCTCGAGCGCCCGTGGTATCCGACGGGAAGATGCTTCCAGTTCGGCATCAAGGGGGCTGCGTCCGGGCGGAACAACCGCCCGAGGTTGGTTGCGTGATTCTCCGAGGCGTAGAAGTCGACGTAATCGGCCACTGCGATCGGCAAATGCATTGTCACCGAATCAACGGAAAACACTGCATTCGAGTCTATTTCGCTAGTCACGAGCTCCGTGATCCGGTTTCGCACCGATACCCACTGATCTCGTCCCTGAGCCATGAACGCGTTCAGAGTCGGTTCGGAGAAGACGGAATCACCTAGTGTCGCTGCGAGATCGACCACCGATTCGGCGACGCGCACACCGACACGCGGTAACCCTCCCGCGGGGGAGAAGACCCCGTACGGCAGATTGTCGAGACCGAACAGTGAGTCGGCGGGAATGTCGATGGTCGTGACAGTCATACGAGAGTTCCTTCGGTTTTGTCGGAGCGGACGATCAACCCGAGGCCTTCCAGCTCGGTCAGAGGGTCCGAGATGCTGCAGGTACCGAACGAGAGGAATCGGCGACGCACCTCGCCGGCCTCGTCCTCGGTGAGGTCGGCCAGGGCTTGCGCGATCGATTTTCCATCGCGCTGAGACAGTGCAGCAACAATTTCCGAACGATCGGCGCCCCGCCTCGCCGCGTCGACGGCCACCATGATGTTGAGGAAGCCGTGTTGCTCGAAGCCTGTTTCCGGATCGGTGTTGCGCACACCGTGGTGCAGTCCCGCAGTCGCCTTGAACGGGATATTCGCTCGGACAACGGATATCACCGCATCGGCGAGCTCTTCCTCGTTCGGGTACGCCTCGGCGACAATCCCGCCGGTGCGAAACTTTGCGGAATGCCCGGCAGTTTCGAGAGCTGTGAGATAGCCCGCGCGCCGATCACCTCGAGGCACCTCGACAAAAATGTCGACGTCGGGATGAGCGGCATGGACACGAGAGAGTTCCTCGAAGGCCGCATCGGCGTCCAACCCGTCAGGAATTCCCACCTCGACGGCGGCGACGTGAACACCAGGGATGGCTCGCGCGTTCGAGAGTGCGGCCGCCGTATCGGATGGGCCGGCCGGCACGGTCAGACTCAGCGTCACCGGGCTGTCCGCTGAAACGTACGCAGCCAGTTCGCTCAGTCGAGGCGCGGGAAAAACGAAAGGCCCGACCAGTGCGTCGTAGTCCGCCTGCAGGTAGGCGGCGTGGGCCGGAACTGCCTCGGCGAGAGGAGCATTGCCGGGTGGGAAGAGTGCTGCGTCGTCGCACAGGCCGCGCAGGAGTGGGGAGATGATCGTCATTGCCTAGGCCCCCGCCCTGCCCAACTCCAGGCGTACGCTTCGTCCTCGCACGCCAGGGCTCCCTCACCCAATTCGAGGGGCCGGAACGTATCGACCATCACGGCGAGCTCGTCGAAGAACTCGGCGCCGATGCTCCGCTCGTAGGCGCCGGGTTGTGGTCCGTGGGCGTGGCCGCCGGGATGAATCGATATCGAACCCTGACCGATGCCGGAACCCTTGCGCGCCTCGTAGTCACCGCCGCAGTAGAACATGATCTCGTCCGAGTCGACGTTCGAGTGGTAGTACGGCACCGGGATCGACAGGGGGTGGTAGTCGACCTTGCGCGGAACGAAGTTGCAGATCACGAAGTTGTTCCCCTCGAACGCCTGGTGCGCCGGCGGCGGTTGGTGAACACGGCCCGTGATCGGCTCGTAGTCGGAGATGTTGAAGGTGTACGGGTACAGGCAGCCGTCCCAGCCGACGACATCGAAAGGGTGCGTGGGATAAACCATTCGGGTGCCGACGATGCCCGCCGACGTTCGGTGCTTGACCAGTACCTCGACGTCGGTTCCTTCGGCGATCATGGGCGCGATCGGTCCGTGCAGGTCTCGTTCACAGAACGGTGCGTTCTCGAGCAGCTGGCCGAAGCGGGAAAGATAGCGCTTGGGCGGGACGATGTGACTGTTCGCCTCGATGGCGTAGGCACGAAGTGGCTTGTCACCCTTGGGGATCCATCGATGCGTTGTGGACATCGGGATCAGGACGTAGTCACCTTCACTGGCCTCGAGTGCACCGAAGACGGTCTCGACGGTCGCCTCGCCAGATTCGATGTAGACCATCTCGTCGCCGATTGCGTTGCGATACAGGGGAGATGGCGCTGCCGCAACGACGTAGGACAATCGCACGTCGGCATTTCCGAGGATGAGACGACGGCCGGTTACCACGTCGGTCTCGTTCCAGGTGCTTTCGGGAAACAGCGTGTGGAGTTTCAGATGGCGAGGTTTGAGGGGATGGTTGGGGGTTGTGCTCTGATCGCGCAGTTCCCAGACCGTTGCGTCGACGATGGCCGACGGGATCTCGCGGTGGTACAGCAACGAAGAATCCGAGGAGAAACCTTCCTCTCCCATCAGTTCTTCGTAGTAGAGGTTGCCGGACTCGTCACGGTGTTGGGTGTGACGCTTCGGTGGGATGTTGCCGAGTTGTCGATAGAACGCCATGACGGGGCTCCTTCTGTGCTGTTCTGCCTGGCTCACCTCCACCAGATAGTAAACACATTAACTAAAATGATGTGATGAGCGCAACCCTCCAAGGGGGTTGGGGTCTATGTCAGTTACGTCCGCGTACGTCGAACTGGCTGCGGTTGGTGATCAGTTTGTCCAGGAGCATGACAAGAATTCGCTGTTCGGCCTCGCTCAGGACGCTTACCCAGGCGTGTTCGCGTTCGTTCTGCTCGCGAAAGGCTTCGACCATGGCTTCTCGGCCCTTGTCGGTCAGGTACAGCTGGACGGAACGGCCGTCGTTCTCGGTGGGCCGACGATCGATCAATCCGTCTGCCAGCAGCGACTTGGACAGATTGGAGACCGCTGCCCTACTCATGCCGGTGAGCTCGGCGGCAGCCTTCGGCTCGATCGGACCGGCCAGCCAGGTGACGAACAACAGCCTGAAGGAGGACCATGACCAGCCGCGAGGGCGGTGGATCGACGACTCGAGATCGTAGGTGACCACGTTGGAAGCCCGATTGAGTGTCAGTAGTACCTCGGTGGCCAGCTGGTCGCGAAAGCCGTGTTCGGTGGCCAGTCGCTTGTTGGCCAGTTCGATGAACGACCAGAAGTTCAGCACGCCGACGGTTGGCTGGTCATCGGTTGTCCGGTCAGTCATGGACTAACCCTAGCGCGATCTACAGTTGATTAATCCGTGTATTAGATCTCGGGGTTACGATGAAACTTCGCAACCCGGCACTGCGGTCGGGATTCTGAACTATCGTGACGCGCGTGACTGCGCGCAGCGACGAGTTTCCCTTGGACGTCGACCTCATGTCGGTGGGGCAACTCGAGCGGAGACGACGACTGACCACGGCGGTGGTCGAGATGCTGGCCGAGATGCCGTCGGATCGAATCCAGATGAAAGACGTCTCGGAGCGTTCAGGCGTCGCACTCGGAACGCTGTATCGCTACTTTCCGACCAAACAGCAACTTCTGGCTGCGGCGATGACGGCGTGGAGCGGTCTCGAATCGGTCCGTCGTCCTGAGAAGTTGCGGGCAGACGGTGGCGAGAACAACGCGTACGAGCGGGTTCTGGCACTTCATCGCCGCGAGTTGAAGGCATTCGAGCGTAGGCCCTACTTCGCTCGGTTGGAGATCGAACTCCATTCGTCCTCGGATCAGTTCGTGATCGAGTCGTTGGATCTGCGCGCAGCGGCACATCGGAGAATGCTGTTCGAGTTGATGGACGGCGTCCCGGCCGAGACGGCGAGGGTTGCGGCCGTGGCAATAGGCGGCACGATGTTGACGGCCCTTGCGCTGTGGACCAGTGGCCGGCTCGGATTCGCAGAGGCCCAGCGGAACGTCGAAGACGTCATCGGACTGGTAATTCGCTGAACGGTTGCAACCTAGAATTCAGTTCTTGTTTCTGCTGTCATGAACGCGAATTATCGCTTCGGCTTTGTGAAAACGAAGACGCAGGACGAGACCTTACCTAGAATTCACTTACAAATATGTCGGGGTGTCCGATCCAGGGATCGACGTATCCGTGAACTGTGAAAGTGAGTCGCAATGAAGCGCTCGTACCGAGTCCGCGCTCGAATCTGGATGGTTGTCCTGGCGTCGGCGACGCTGGTGGTGACGGGGTGCGCCGGTAGTAGCCAAGGTACGACCACGGATGCATCGGACGTGACGGTCGGAGTTGTCGGTGACCAGAACAACGGGGGAGAGCCGCGCTCGGGTGGCACCGTGTCGTTTGCCACCTACAACGGGATCAGTAGCCTCGATCCGGCTGACCGTCAGGACGGCGGCGCTACCGGTGGTAGCGAAATGGCAGCCATCTACGACCTTCTCATGCGCTTCGATACGGCGGCGGGCGAATACGTCCCCCACTTGGCGCAGTCCTTGTCGGCCAACGGCGACAACACGGTGTGGACACTGAAATTGCGCGACGGCGTCACCTTCAGCGACGGCACTCCGATGGACAGTGCGGCAGTCCTGTGGAGCATCGATCACTATCTGCAGAAGAAGGGAACTCACGCGCTGGTGTGGAAGACCGCTGTGCGCGAGACGAATTTACCGGATCCGAGTACGGTCGTCTTTACATTGGCGCAGCCGTGGGACGAGTTCCCGATCATGTTCACCACCGGTCCCGGCATGATCGTCGCGCCCTCGTCGATGGCTACCGGCACGTTCACCCCGATCGGGGCAGGCCCGTTCACCGTCGAGAAGTTCGCCTCCCAGGACGAATTGGTGCTCGCTGCCCGTCCGACGTACTGGGACGGGGCGCCGTACCTCGAGAAGTTGCGCTTTCCCGCAATCGTCAACGAGAAGAGCAAACTGGAAGGATTGCACACCGACGGAATCCAGGTTGCCTATCTGAAGTCTCCCGACTTCATTCACGAGGCTTTCGAAGCCGGTGATCCCGGATTTGTGTACTCGGCCAGCATGGCCGGAGTTCTGGCAATCAATCAGCGCGACGATCGGGCAGCGAAGGACGAGCGCGTGCGTAAGGCGATTGTCGCTGCGGTGGACCCGAATACGTTCAACGAGCGAGTTCAGGGCGGCTTCGGCGAACCCGGCACCGACATGTTCGCGTCGTGGTCGCAGTGGCACGGATCGGTGGCCGGGAACGGCTTCGACCCCGAGGCGGCCAAGAAGTATCTCGCCGAGGCGAAGGCGGACGGTTACGACGGAAAACTGACGTACGTCGGGATGAACGATCCGGCGACGCAGCGCAGCGCACTGACGTTTCAGTCGCTCTTGCAGGCAGTGGGTTTCACGGTCGACATCACCTACGCAACCAGCATCAACGATCTGATTTCCATGCTGTACGCAAAGCATGACTACGACGTGTCCTACTTCGCGTTCAACGTGCTGGAAGAGTCACCGTTCGTGCGTATGTACGGCAACCTGTTCAGCGAATCGCCGTCGAACATCCTCGGTTACAAGAACGCTCGGATGGACGAGTTGCTCGGCAAGCTGCAAACAGCGTCGGGCGAGGATGAGCGGCGAGCCGTCATCGACGATATTCAGACCGTGGTCAACGAGACGGCGCCGATGGCCGTGGTCAACTCCGGCAAGGTCTTCATCCCGTGGCGCGAGAACGTCCACGGAGTGACCCCGAGTGCGGACGGGATTCTGCTCTTCGGCAACACGTGGTTGAGCTGACCCCCGTGCGCCTTTTTGGTAGTGCCCACTACCAAAAAGGCGCACAGGGGCTTTGCCCCTATAGCTCCGCTCGTACCAACTTCGCGGCTTCGACGAGGTTACGCAGTGACGCCTCGACCTCGACGGAACCGCGGGTCTTCAAACCGCAGTCCGGGTTGACCCACAACCGCTCGACAGGAACAGCTTTGAGTGCCTCACGCAGGGATTCGGCAATCTCGTCGACGCTCGGCACCCGCGGCGAGTGGATGTCGTAGACACCCGGCCCGACGCCGAGGTCGAACCCGACCGAACTGAGATCGTCGAGGACCTCCATGTGTGAGCGCGCCGCCTCGATGGACGTGACGTCCGCGTCGAGGCCGGCGATGGCGCCGATCACCGCTCCGAACTCGGAGTAGCACAGGTGCGTGTGGATCGCGGTGGAATCCGCGACGCCCGAGGTAGCCAACCGGAAGGCGCCGACCGACCAGTCCAGGTAGGCGCGCTGATCCTCGGCACGCAGTGGGAGTAGTTCTCGTAGAGCGGGTTCGTCAACCTGGATGATTCCGATTCCGGCGGCCTGCAGGTCGACGGTCTCGTCTCGAATGGCCAGTGCGACTTGATTTGCCGAGTCGGCGAGGGGTTGGTCGTCGCGGACGAACGACCAGGCCAGAATGGTGACGGGTCCGGTGAGCATGCCCTTGACCGGCTTGTCGGTCAGGGACTGCGCGTACGTGATCCAGTCGACGGTCATCTGCTTCGGGCGGGAGACGTCGCCGTACAGAATCGGCGGACGCACGCAGCGGGTGCCGTACGACTGGACCCAACCGTTGGCGGTGGCGAAGAATCCGTCCAACTGCTCCGCGAAGTACTGGACCATGTCGTTGCGTTCCGGCTCACCGTGAACAAGAACGTCCAGGTCCAGCTTTTCCTGGAGCGCAACAACTTCGGCAATTTCGGCGCGCATACGGTTGACGTACTCGGCTTCGTCGATCTCGCCCTTGCGCAGTGCTGCGCGAGCGATGCGGATCTTCGAGGTTTGCGGGTACGAACCGATTGTCGTCGTGGGCAGCGGCGGCAGAGAAAGCAGTTCGTCCTGGGCAGCGCGACGTTCGGCGGCGGGCGCGCGACCGGTCGCCGAGTTCAGCACGGCGGCCAGGCGTCCCCGAACACTCGCATCATTGAGTCTGCGATCGTCCTTGCGGGTCGACGCGGCCGCTCGTGCCAGAGCGAACTCGTCCTCCACCGACTCTCGGCCCTGTGTGAGAGCGGTTGCGAGAGTTACTACTTCCTTGACCTTCTCGGTGCCGAACGCGAGCCACGAGCGCAGGGCCTTGTCGACATCGGCCTCTGCGTCGAGAGTGTACGGACCGTGCAGCAGGGAGCACGATGTGGAGACGGCAAGAGTATCCACGCTGCCCAACAGAGCACCCAACGTGCTCAGTGCCGAATCCAGATCCGACCGCCAGATGTTTCGTCCGTCGACCACACCGGCGACGACCAGTTTGCGGGCGAGTTCGGGGACGGAGCCGATCGAATCCTGACCGGCCACCAGGTCGACGGCAAATCCTTCGACGCTGGTGGACGCAAGCGCGGGCAGCGCCTCACGCAGCGAACCGAAGTACGACGCCAACAGGATCGACGGCCGCTCGGACAGCGCTGAAAGCTGTTCGTACGCAGCGCGTGCCGCTTCGATTTCCTCGTCGGTGCGATCGCCCACGAGGGCCGGTTCGTCGAGCTGAACCCAGCTCGCACCGGCCTTCGCGAGCTGACCGAGTAGATCCGCGTAGAGGGGGAGTAGTTCTTCGAGTCGCGAGAGCAGCGGCTCGTCAGTGCCGACAGCCTTCGAGAGCAGCAGGAAGGTGACCGGTCCGATGACGACCGGGCGGGCTGCAATGCCGTCGGAAAGTGCTTCTGCCAGTTCGGACAAGACCTTGGACGGGTCGAGTGCGAACGTGGTGGACGGCGAGATCTCCGGCACCAGGTAGTGGTAGTTGGTGTCGAACCACTTCGTCATTTCGAGCGGCGCGATGGTGTCCGTCCCACGGGCAGCGGCAAAGTAGCGGTCCAACGGATCGGCGACCGACGCGACGCGGTCGGGCAGCGCGCCGAGAAGAACTGCGGTGTCGAGCATCTGGTCGTAGAAGGAGAAGGTATTGACCGGGACGGAGTCGAGGCCCAGGTCACGGAGGTCGGCCAAGCCCTGCCGACGGAGGTCACGGGCGACAGCCTGCAGGGCGTCGGCGTCGATGCGCCCTGCCCAGTAGCTTTCGGTTGCCCGCTTGAGTTCTCGATGAGGACCGATGCGCGGTGAGCCCAGCACGGTCGAAGTGAATGTTGTTGTCACGGAGTTTCTCCAGATTGCCAATGCACTGATGGCCACTGCCGGCAGACGGGTACACCTCACGAGACCCCGAGTTTCAGCGGGCAGCACTGCCCGCACCGCACACGAGGTCCGATGGAGATCTACACGCCCATTCCACGAGGCGGTGGACCGTCGGGCACGGCGTGCCCGACACAGTCGGCAGGTCTTCGGACTCGCGGGCACTCGATCGAGTTGGATCGAACCTACTGGCCGTCGCTTCCCAGGCGGATGCCCAGTGCACATGAACGGCGGTCGTTCCTGCTTACCGCTGCGGGACAGTCCCGGATTTTCACCGGGTTCCCTCTCACCCCGACAGCTTGCGCTGACGGAGCTTCGACGCCGGGACCGGTCTTCGGGGCTCCTCATGACCGTGCCGGGCGAACCAGCTGCATCGACCAGCATAAGGCCAACCCTCCCTGAGCAGTCAAGGAGAGTCGGCGAAGGGCGCTATGCGCGTGACATGTAGGAATTCGAGTCCGGTGGTACGCGCGGAAGATTTTCGGAGGAACGTAGATTCTCCGCCATTTCGACAAGCAGATCCTGTGAAGACGGTGAGAGGTCGACGACACGGGAGGTGAGGTTCCGCAGGCGCACGTTGTGCAGCTGTTCGAGGAGGGAGAGGTCTGCCTCGCCACCTGAGATCGCGGGCGGAGTGTGATCGGACGGGGCGTAGAAGTAGTCCGGATGGACCTTGAAGAAGTGGGCGAGGGCGGCAACCACTTCGGGTGACGGATTGGTTCGGACGCCGGTGCGCAGTTGCGACAGGTACGGCGTCGAGATACGGCAGCCGAACTCGGTCATGCCGCGAACGACCATCGCGTTGGTGACGTGAAAGTCGGCAGTCTCGAACAGCGAGTTCAAGCGATCGTTGAACTGGTTCGACATGAGACGTCCCTTCCCCCGCTACGCACAGGCTCCGTCGGTTCAATTAACTGCATCATAGCCAGTTATCGAACGATTAGCTGTTTCAGATTCTCGCGAAGCGGTCGTTTGCAGGGAAAATCCCTAGGGTAGAAGGTCCCTACTTTGAGTGATCTGGACAAATCGCCATCACGAATCGAACGGCGAACTATTTGCCGGGGAAGGCTATTCCAGACGCGCGGATCAGAGCCAGCCGTTCGACTCGGCGATTCTGACGGCTTCCGCGCGCGTCGACGCACCCGTCTTACCCATCGCGGATGACAGATGATTTCGAACTGTCCCTGCGGACAGGAAGAGCGCCCCTGCGATGGCTGCCACGGGTGCGCCGTCGTGAGCGGCGCGCAGTACTTGGGTCTCACGCTCCGTCAGGGGCGACTCGCCGCTGACGAGGCTGTCGGCCGCAAGGGTGGGATCGACGACGCGCAGTCCGGCGTGGACACGCCTGACCGCGTCGGCAAGCTGCCTGGCGGGGGTGTCCTTGACGACGAACCCGCCGGCCCCGGCGTGCAGGGCTTTACGAAGAAATCCGGGACGGCCGAACGTGGTGACGATCAG
Source organism: Rhodococcus sp. KB6 (assembly GCF_001445685.1). NCBI lineage: Bacteria > Bacillati > Actinomycetota > Actinomycetes > Mycobacteriales > Nocardiaceae > Rhodococcus > Rhodococcus sp. KB6. Next base: position 511,250 of record NZ_LNAK01000043.1, read on the forward strand.
AACCCGGGTGTCGGGTGCTGCCTCGCGAAGGGCCGCCGTCGCGGCGATTCCGTCCATGCCGGGCATCTCGACGTCCAGAAGCGCGACGTCCGGGCGGTGTTCGAGAACGGCGGACACCACCTCGTCGCCGCGACCGACCTCGGCCACCACGGACAGGTCGGATTCCAGATCGAGCAGCGCGGCCAAAGCTCCTCGCACGAGCGCCTGATCGTCCGCCAAGAGCAGCCGTATGGTTGCTCGATCGCCCTGGCTGTTCACTCTGTCTCCTGTTCGACTACCTGAAGTGCAAACCCCTGCGGCTGGGGATGAGTGATGATCACTCGTGCGCCCGACGCTCCGGCGCGCTCGCGCAATCCGATCAGACCGTTTCCGGAAGACGTCGACTCGGCCCCTCGTCCGTCGTCGACGACCGACGCACTATTTTCGTCGACCGTGATCCGGCAGTGGGTCGCACCGCTGTGTCGAACGACGTTGGTGACGCCCTCACGGATCGTCCATGCAAAGAGTTCCCGAAGACGCGTGGGAACCATGTCGGTACTGCTCGGCACCTCGTCCTCGATACCAGCCGCACGCAATGCCTCTCGCGCTCGGGCTATCTCGACGGGAAGAGAAATCCCACGAAATCCTTCGACGGCCGAGCGCACGTCCGCCAGCGCGTCACGCGAAAGTCTTTCGAGGTCGTCGAGTTCGTTGCGCGCACGTTCGATATCGACATCGAGTAGGCGATTGGCCAGTTCGGCTTTGATCGTGATGACGGTCAGCGAGTGCCCGAGGATGTCGTGCAGATCGCGCGCCATCCTCGTTCGCTCCTCCATGATTGCCCGCTGCTCCTGCTCTTCGCGTTCATGGAGTATGGCGAAGTTGCGGCTGATCAGGGACATGATTCCCCAGGTCGCGAACGCGGCCGCGCAGACTCCGAGTGAGAGTCCGGAGTAGTTTCCCCATCCGGACGAGAGGCTGACTATCTCCACGGAGGCCGCGAACACCAAAGCGAGAATGCCGCCGGCGACGGTCGGCAACAGCGTCACCGCTGTCACCGCGAGATACGGTGCTGCTGTCAAACCTGTCGGCCCGACGCTCACGATCATCACAGCGGCCAACGCGGTCAAGGCGGACAGAGCCAGTGCAGCTTCGCGAATCGTCGGCCGAGTCATCGTCATTCGACGCCGCTGCTGCGTTGTGGCGAAGGTGTAGAGGTAGAGGGCACTGAAGGCGATCGTCGCGAGAATCCCTGTCCAGCCGCGCAGTTCGTCGCGTAGATTCCATCCCTCGATCAGCGGCCCGCCGAGAAATACCATCCAGACCGCCGCGAAGAGAACGCCGAAACGATTCCGCCGCGGGAGCGCGACGGAATCTTCTCGGTCAGTCGTTTGCGACAACTACACACGCTCCGTATCTCGTTGGAACCGCCAGATCGCTCCGCCGGCGAAGATGGCGAACCACACCAGGATATTGACGATCCAGGTCCAGTGAATGCTATTGGCCGTCAACGGTGCATGGGCGAGGGCGTTGATGCCGAACATCGGGGTGAACTGTGCGATGGTCGCCCATACGGAACCGTCGGTGAGTGGTACGAAGAGTCCGCCGCCGAATGCGAGCAGAGCCAGTCCCGGTCCGAGCAACTGCATGACGTTCTCACTGGGGAGTAGGTACCCCATGAACAGGCCGAAGGCCGCGAAGATCGACGATCCCAGCCAGGCGATCAATGCCGTTGTGAACCAGAGTGATCCGTCCATCTGCGCTGAGGTGAACGCGCCGACGACGTAGACCACGAGAATCGAGACGAGACCGAGCAGCATCGCCATGATCAGTTTGACGGCGATGTAGGCGACCGGGGTCAGGGGAGTCAGCCGAAGTTGTCGGCTCCACCCGGACGCTCGTTCGATCGAGACCATCGCGCCGCCGCTGGTGGTGGCCAGCATCGCGCCGTACAGGGCCATGCTGATCATGATGTACGCGGCGACATTGCCGTGCCCGATCCCGTGGTCGTCGTCGCCTTGACCGAGACCGAAGACGAGGAAGAAGACAACCGGCATGACGAGCGTGAAGATCATCGTGCGCCGGTTGCGAGTCAGGCGACGAAATTCCAGTCGCAGTAGCGTCGTGTTGAATCCGCCGAGAGGTACGACGGTTCGCTCGGCTCCGTAGGTGTTCGCTTCGGTTGCAGTGGTCATCACTTCTGTCCTTCGGAGTTGTTCGACGTGAGTGCGATGAATGCGTCTTCGAGGCCACGCGAGACGATTTCGAGATCGCGAGCCTGCGTATTGGTCAACAGGAACCGTGCAACGGCATCGGTGTCACCCGAGTGCACGAGCAGCGACTCACCGCGCACCTCGACGGCGTCGGAGTTCGGTATGGCTCGCAGGAGTTCGTCGGTGATGCCTGGAACAGTCGCGCGCAGGGTGCGTCCGGACGCCATCGCCTTGACCTCGGCGGTGGTCCCGTCTGCGACCACGGTGCCTTGCCTGACCAGGATGATGCGGTCGGCGTAGACATCGGCCTCTTCGAGGTAGTGCGTCGCAAAAAGCACAGTGCGACCGTGATCTGCGTCGGCGCGGATGGCGGACCAAAAGTCCCGACGCCCTTCGACGTCCATGCCGGTGGTGGGCTCGTCGAGAATGAGCAATTGCGGGTTCGACAGCAACGCCATCGCAAATCGCAACCGCTGTTGTTGTCCGCCTGAGCATTTGCTGACCAGGCGATCGGAGATGTCGAGGATTCCGGCTCTCCCCAGCACTTCGTCGACCGGACGGGATTGGGAGTACAGGCTGGCGGTCAGCTGCACAGTCTCGGCAACCGTCAGCTCTTTCAGTAGTCCGCCGGTCTGCATGACTGCCGAGACGAGTCCGCGGGCAATCGCCGATCGAGGTGACATTCCGAAGACGCTCACCTCGCCTGACGTCGGCCGGGACAGGCCGAGGATCATGTCGATGGTTGTCGTCTTGCCTGCGCCGTTCGGGCCGAGGAACGCGACGATCTCGCCGGGGCGGATGCTCAGGTCGATACCTTTGACGGCGTCGACGGTTCCGAAACTCTTGCGAAGTCCGGTCAACCGGACGGCGTCGTGTGCCGATCCTTCAGTGCGTGTATGCAGTGCCTGTGGTGAATGCCGTGCCTGTGTTGAGGTCATACATAGAATCTGCTCGCTTCGAGGTCGTGATCCCTCGTCTGTCCGTCATTCTTCTGCCATGACATTTGTCATCGGGTCGGCCGGTATCTGTTTCGGTGCAACCTGGCCGAGGCGCGCGAGGACCAACCCCGCGATGATTGCTGCGCCACCTACAGCTTGGAGTGCGGTGACGGATTCCCCGACCAGGATCCACGCGGCGACGACCGCGCACAGCACTTCGGTCAGCGCTACCAGAGACCCGATTGTCGGCCCCAGCAGCGTGATCGCGGCGATGCCGGTGAGATAGGCAATGACGGTGCTGACCAGGACCAGGACCACCACCGGCAGCCACACGTTCACCGAATGGTCTGCCACGACTGCGTTCGAGGCCGAGAACTGGAGGGGGAGGACGCCTACGAGTCCGAGCGCGCCGATGACCACTGCACTGACCGTGAGCCCCGATGCCGCGAGAACAACTGGATGGAGATCACCGTCCGCACGTTCGGAAATGACGAAATAGACTGCAAGGCATGCCGCGGCGGCCAGTCCCCAGGCGACTCCGACGGCACTGATCTCTGCCGATCCGAAGACGTCGATCACCACGGCGGCGCCGATCAAGGCCACCGCCGCACCGAGAAGCGTCTGCACGCTCGGACGTGCGCCCTTGGTTATCCACACCCACCCGATGACGATGATCGGTGCAAGGTACTCGAGAAGCAATGCGACGCCGACCGAAAGATGTTGCACGGCATTGAAGAAGCACAGTTGAACGCCCGAGATCGCGAACACCCCGTACAGCAGTACCGTTCGCGTGTGGGTGCTCACCTGTCGTAGGCGAGGCCATTGGGTGGCTACGGCGATCACCATCATCACCAGTGCGCCGCCGGCAACGCGCGCGAACACTGCGCCGCCGGGGGACCACCCTGATTCGATGAGAGATTTCGCGAACGGGCCCGATACGCCGAACGTTGCCGCGGACAGCAGAGCGAAGATCAAGCCGTTGCGAGAGTTCACGTCGTCACCCGTCAGGAGTAAAAGCGATTACGATGCTGACATTAGGTTGATACGGCTCAGGAGTCAAAGTGCATTTTGCTGGTGACACGGAATCGGCGCTCGTCTTCGCCGCGTCGTTGGTCAACACGGCCCGCGGCGGGGCCGAACTGCTTCCGGATCAAGAGGAGCTGACACGGTTTCTCGACGCGGATCGCTGGACCGGCAGGCGGGACGGCACACCGGAGGAATTGACGGCGGTTCGTGCGCTGCGTCCACGACTGCGAAAGTTCTGGGAAGCCGCGGGAGTGGACGACGCCGTCGAGGTGGTGAACACACTGCTACTCGAATCGGGCGCGAGGCCGCGGCTCACCAGGCACGACGACCTCGGCTGGCACCTGCACGTCACCGCTGACGATTCGCCACTGGTGGACCGGATGGCCGCAGAAGCGGCGATGGGTGTGCTCGATCTGATCCGAACCGACGAATTCTCGAGGTTGCGATGGTGCGAGGCCCCGGACTGCGAAGCGGTCTTCGTGGATTTGTCGCGCAATCGTTCGAAGCGATACTGCGACACCGGGAACTGTGGGAACAGGGCGCACGTCGCCGCCTATCGTGCCCGTAAATCCGGGGCGTGACCAAGCGGCGTTCGGAGGGATAGAACCAGGCTGAGTGAATACCTTGTCGGGAGCCAGGATCGGTCTAGCGTTGTGAATTCGGAACAGATTTCGCGAAGCCAGGAGGATGGTCGGTGGCCGATCGTAGGCGTCCACTCAAGACGGTGACCGGTGTCAGCGGGGCGGTGAGTATCTACGACGCCGCGATCGATCCGACGACTTCGACGGTCGCGTCCGCGATCGACGTCGCAAAGACGGCCGAGGCGAACAAGATCGACGGACTGTTTGCCGCCGACCTGCTGAGTTTCGGTGCGCAGGGCGCGATCGGTGCGCAGGAGCCGTTGATCTTCCTTGCCGCGCTGAGTGCGGTCACCACCCATGTGGGGCTCATCGCCACCGTCACGACGACGTTTCATCACCCATTCAACCTGGCACGGTTGTTCGGCACCCTGGACCACGTCAGCAATGGTCGAGCCGCATGGAATGCCGTCACTTCCTCACTCGGAGAAGAGAACTACAGCGACCTGGACCTGCCGAGTCCGGAGGAGCGGTACGCCCGAGCGGCCGAATCGCTCGAGGTGGTCAACGCGCTCTTCGACAGCTGGAAGCCCGGCGCCTTGATCCGGGGAGAGGGCTCTGCGGTGCTGGATCCGTCGAGGGTGGTCCCCATCGAGCACCGAGGCAAGTACTTCACCGTGCAGGGGCCGTTGAACATTCCATCCCTGCCGCAGCGTCGTCCGGTCCAATTCCAGGCAGGCCAATCTGCCGGAGGTATCGAACTGGGTGCTCGCTTCGCCGAGGTCGTATTCACTTCTCTCGCAACCTTCGAGGACGCGGTCACCTACACGAAGACGATCCGCGCCAGGGCGGCAGAGTTGGGGCGTGGGGACGAACTGCCACTGATTTTCAGCTCGTTCCACGCAACGTACGGCGCTACCGAAGCCGAAGTCGAACGATTGGTCAGAGAAGCCGAGGAATCGACGGACTTCGACGCCGGACGCACCAGGCTTGCCGACATGTTCGGCGGTGACGTGGATTTCTCGGAATTGCCGCTGGATCGGCCGATCCCGGAGTCGTTGTTGCCGGACCCGTCGTCGGTGAATCGACGACGGGGCCGGGTCGAGATCTTCGGCAAGCTCGCATCACAAGGAAAGACTCTGCGTGAGTTGATCATCGCGTCCAAGGACACCGGCCACTGGGCAGCGGCGGGCACCCCGGAACAGCTCGCGGACGCGATCGAGGAACGATACGACGCGGGCGTACTCGACGTCATCACGCTCGGTGACCTTGCCGATCCGCGTACACGCGATTTCGTCACGAACGGGCTGCTGCCGGAGCTGCGCAAGCGCGAAATCGTGGGATCCGACTACGTCGGCGGTACCTTTCGCGAAAACCTCGAGTTGCCACCGCTGCCACCGGTTTCCGGTGTCTAGTTGTTGGAAGCGAGTGAGCGCATGAAGAACATGAGGTTGGCCGGTCTTTCCGCCAGGCGACGCATGAAGTAGCCGTACCACTGGCTGCCGTAGGGAACGTAGACCCGCAGGTGATTGCCTTCGGCTACCAATCTGCGTTGTTCGCCGTCGCGGATGCCGAAGAGCATCTGGAACTCGAAATCCGCGGCTGTCCGCTCGGTCAGTGTGGCGAGTCCGAGGGCGGCGTCGATCATGGTGGGATCGTGGGAGGCCACCATCGGGTATCCGTCACCTTCCATCAAGACCTTCAGGCAACGCACGTACGACGCGTCGACTTCGGCGGCCTTTTGGAACGCGACGCCGGCCGGTTCCTTGTATGCACCCTTGCACAGCCGAATTCGTGAACCTGATCCGGAGAAGTGCCGGCAGTCGGCCTCGGTGCGGTGTAGGTACGCCTGCAGGACCGTGCCGAGCGTCGGGAAGTCGCGGCGCAACTCTTCGACGATGGACAGTGTCGAGTCGGTGGTGGTGTGATCCTCCGCATCGACGGTGACCCACGCGCCCACTTCGTCTGCCGCTGTGACGATTCGGTGAGCGTTCGCCAGGGCGATCTTCTCGCCGTCACCGGGAAGCGACTGCCCCAACGCGGAGAGCTTGAGCGAAACCTCCAGGGAGTGTTGCGTCCCGGCAATCTCGGAAAGCGTTGCGTACGAGCGGAGAAGGGAGAGATAGGCATCGACGGTAGCTGTTGCCTGAGCCGGATCGGTGGTGTCCTCGCCGAGGTAGTCGACCGTCACGAACCGGCCACTGGTGAGGATGTCGCGCACCGCTGACATCGCTGCGGGTTCCGCGTCCCCGGCGACGAACCTGTCTACAAGCTTGCGGGTCAAGGTCATCCCGGAGACTGTCTTCTCCAGTCGCGACGAGCGTGCCGCCGCGAGGAGCACCGGGCGCAGTGGGTTGCTCAGCGAGACGGCACTCATCAACGGTTCTCGCTCTCGGCTGGATCGACGTCCTGGTGGGGGTAACGATGATCGGTGGGAGGAACGAAGGTTTCCTTGACGGTGCGTGTCGACGCCCAACGGAGCAGATTCTGCGGCGAACCGGCCTTGTCGTTGGTACCCGAAGCCCGCGCACCTCCGAAGGGTTGTTGTCCGACAACCGCTCCCGTCGGCTTGTCGTTGACGTAGAAGTTTCCGGCGGCGAACCGCAGACCATGATGAGCTTGATCGACGGCCGCACGGTCGGTGGCGATCACGGCACCGGTCAGGGCGTAAGCGGATCCGCTGTCGATACGAGCGAGGATGTCGGCGTAGGCATTCGGTGCGGAGTCGTCGTAGACGTGAAGCGAAAGGATGGGGCCGAAGTACTCGGTGCTGAAGGCCTCGTCACTGGGGTCGTCACCGAGCAGGACCGTCGGCGAGATGAAGAATCCTTCGCGGTCGTCGTAGTCGCCGCCTGCTGCGATGGTGAGGCTGCTGGTCGACTTGGCGCGGACGATCGCGGCGGCGTTTCGGTCGAACGAACGTTGGTCGATGACGGCGCCGCCGAAGTTCGTCAGGTCGGTGACGTCTCCGTACTTCAACGACGACACAGTGTCGATGAACGTGTCGCCCATCTTGGCCCACACCGACTTCGGGATGAACGCCCGTGATGCGGCCGAACATTTCTGGCCCTGGTAGTCGAAGGCCCCGCGAATCAATGCCGTCGTGAGTACGTCCGGGTCAGCGGAACTGTGTGCGAGTACAAAATCCTTGCCGCCGGTTTCGCCGACGAGACGCGGATACGTCCGGTAGTTCGAGATGTTGGCTCCGACCTCACGCCACAAACGCTGGAACGTTGCGGTGGATCCGGTGAAGTGGATACCCGCCAGTCGGGGGTCGGCAAGCGCGACCTCGGACACCAAGGGGCCGTCGCCGAGAACAAGATTGATCACCCCGGGCGGGAGGCCGGCAGCTTCGAGTAGTTGCATTGTCAGGTACGCCGCGACGGCCTGCGTGGGTGACGGCTTCCAGATCACGGTGTTGCCCATCAGAGCCGGTGCTGTGGGGAGATTTCCGGCGATGGCGGTGAAATTGAAGGGAGTGATCGCGTAGACGAAACCTTCGAGTGGACGATATTCGACGCGATTCCACACTCCCGGAGCGGAAACGGGTTGGTCGGCGAGTATCTGACGTGCGAACGCGACGTTGAAACGCCAGAAGTCGATCAGTTCGCAGGGCGCGTCGATCTCGGCCTGGTATGCGGTCTTCGACTGGCCGAGCATTGTTGCGGCGGCGATGGTTTCGCGCCACGGGCCGGAAAGTAGATCGGCGGCGCGGAGGAAGACCGCAGCGCGGTCGTCGAACGAGAGGTCGCGCCAGGCCGGGGCGGCGAGTGTGGCGGCGTCGATGGCATCACGAACGTCCGAGTGGGTTGCGCCCGCATACGATCCGAGCACCGAACTGTGACGGTGTGGTTGAACAACGCTCTCTCGCTTACCTTCCGCAGTTCGGTGGATGCCGCCGATGACCTGCCTGATGTCGGTCGGCGATTCGGCCAGTTCGGTCAGTTTCGTACGGAGGCGCGATCGTTCCGGGCTTCCCGGCGCGTAATTGTTCACCGGTTCGTTGGCTGGGTGGGGGACATTGGTAACGGCGTCCATGACGATCCTTCGGCAGACTCAGGAGTGGGCAGTTGTCGTGTCGTGAACCAGTCAAGTCGAAAGACGTCGGCGAGTAATCCGCTGAGCGGCCAAACATCGGTGTCCGTGTTTGTCCGATCGGCTGAACCGTTTTCGCAGGAAAATGCACTATTCTCGAAGTTGAGGCGTTGCGACGGTCCGGAGAGTGGGGGGTACGTGTCTATCCGTGGGGTCAGGCTCGACGCGGTCCTTCGGGCGCTGGGCGGAGCTTTTGTCGAGCTCGTCCTCGCGCCGTCAGGTGATGACGTCTTCGTCGACTCCGTGGTGTTCGCAGAGGTCGGGGACCTCACGCGCCCCAGAACCGCGGCCGTCGAATCCTCTGAGCTCTGGCTCGCTGTCGGTATCGGCGCAGCCGAATTGGCGGCCTGGCTGAACCGCCTCGATCAGAAGGGATCAGCGCCTCGGGCCGTCATGTCGAAGGAGGCCTCGGACACGTCGGTGCGTGCGGCGGCACAGCGCGCCGGGATCGCCTTGATAGCGGTCCATCCGGATGCTCGTTGGGATCGATTGTTCACGACCATCCGGGGCGTGCTCGATCATTCGGTGTCCCGACAGGATTCGGACGACATCGTATTCGGTAGTGACACAGACTTGTTCGAGCTGGCGCAGAACGTCGCCGCAATCACGCGGGGGATGGTCAGCATCGAGGACGAGCATTCCCACGTCTTGGCCTATTCGGCATCGGGAGATGCTGCGGACGAGCTACGTCGGCAATCAATCCTCGGCCGCGAAGGACCTCGCGAATACCTCCGAAAGCTACAGGAGTGGGGCGTCTTCGAGAGCCTGCGGCGAAGCGACGACGTAGTGGAGGTGCCCGCTCACGACGACCTTGCGATCAGGCGACGGTTGGTGGTTCCGATTCGGAGAATATCCGACAATGTCAAGGGGGAGAGCGGTTTCAGCTCTGATCTTCTCGGCACGATCTGGGTGCAGGAAGGCCCGGTTCCCATTGCCGGCGATGCCGACAGCGTGCTCCGCGGTGCCGCGGCCGTTGCTGCTCGGCTGATTTCGCGCATCCGAGACGCGCCGAGTAACGAGGCGATACAGATTCAGCGGTTGCTCGGGGTTCGCGGCGGCGGTGTCGACGTTCCTTCGCTCGCCGCCTCGTTGACCATCCCGATGTGCGGACCGGCGATGGTGGTCGGAGTGGCGAGTATCGGAAACGGTGGGCTGCCGTCTTCGGGCGAACTCGTGTCGTCTTTGCGACTGCACGCCAGCGCCTTTCAGCGTGAATCGCTGGTGAGTGCCGTCGGCACCCGGATCTATGTGCTGTTTCCGCGAACCCAATCCGTGAAATCCACAGTCTCGTGGACCCGCGAAGTTGTCGCGCGTTTGGACAAGGTGTCGCCTTCGGGGCTACGGGCCGCGGTCTCGTCGCCGGTTTCGACGCTTGCGGAGGTGGCCCAGGCTCGGGCCGAAGTGGATCGGGTCTTGGACGGAACGTCGGGGGATGTTCGTGTGACCACCCTCGCGGACTCGCGCACACCGGTGCTGCTGGGCGAAATCATGGACACCATTGCGGCCGACGAGCAACTGCACGATCCGAGAGTCGACGCCCTGGACGTCTACGACAGACGCAACGGGTCGAACATGCGCGAAAGCATCTCCGTTTACCTCGCACATTCGGGCGATGTCCGACGTGCATCCGAGCAGCTTCGGATTCACCCGAACACCCTCAGGTATCGGATCAAGAGGGTCGAGGAGATCACGGATACCGACCTCTCCGAGCCGTCGGCCAGGCTGTTGATGGAGATTCAGTTGGCGGCGTCTGCTCGGGCAGTGAGTTCGCCGAACCTGTCGGACCCCAGCAGTACTCTTCGCGAATGATCGACTCAGCGAAGGTGCCAGGCGCAGCGCGCGCGTATTTCGACGGCGGCGACGTCCGCGGCGTTTTCACCGAAGACGCAGTGGTTCGTGACGACGGCCGGACGTATGTCGGGATCGAAGAAATCGTGGCGTGGAAGTCCGCCGTGTCGACGGCGTTCACCTTCACCCAGAAGATCGAGTCGGTCAACACCCCAGGCTCGGCCGTTGTCGTGTCGGTGAAGGTCGAGGGTGATTTTCCCGGAAGCCCCGTCCAGTTACATCACCATTTCACTCTCGACGGTGATCGGATTTCCGCTCTCACGGTGTGCCCCTGATGCCCACCGCTGACGAACTGCTCGGGAAATCCGTCGTCGCCGATCTGGCAGGCTGTCTAGAGCGAGCCTCCGGTCACACACGCCTCGCCCTCGTTCGGGGTAGTACATCCGAATTCGACGGTATGAGTCTCGGCGAACGTACGCGCGTCGTGCGGGACGCGATGACTGCCGAACTGCCTCAGGATCTTCCGGCCTTCGCCGAGATCATCCGCCGTGCGCTTTCAGAAGAGACCTTCACCGGTTGGATGATCTGGCCGGTGACCGAAGCCGTCGCCGTCACGGCGACACGAAGTGGCTCCGAGTCGGATTTCGACGAGGGAATGGCTCTGCTTGCCGAGCTGACGTCGCGTCTGACGGCCGAATTCGCAATTCGCACATTTCTCGAAACGAACCTTGACCGTTCGCTGGCGATCGCACTCACCTGGACCGGCCATGAAGACGAACACGTCCGGCGCTTGGCGACCGAAGGCACTCGTACTCGTTTGCCCTGGGGAAGACGAGTGAAAGAATTGACGGCGCGTCCCGAGTCGACAATCGTCATTCTCGACGAGCTGTATCGGGATGATTCGGAATATGTACGACGTTCGGTCGCAAACCATCTCAACGATCTCAGTCGTGCTGACGCTGCGCTCGCAGCATCGACTGCGAAGCGTTGGCTGCAGACACCGGATGCCAACACACTGAAAATCGTCAAACATGCATTGCGGACGTTGATCAAGGCCGGCGATCCAGATGCTCTGTCCCTCTTGGGGTTCTCGCCGCCCACCGACGTCGTGGTCGAGGGGTTCGTCATCGACCGCGAAACAGTTGATGCGGGTGGAGAACTCACCTTCGGCTTCGCCGTCACGAACAATGGCAGCGAGTCCGTCACCGTCGTGATCGATTACATCGTCCACCACGTGAAGGCCAACGGGCAGACGACGCCCAAGGTCTTCAAACTGACAACACGAACGCTGGAACCCGGGGTGCCGGCCCGTATCGCGAAGAGGCATTCCTTCAAACCGATCAGCACCCGGAAGTACTACGCCGGCGAACATGCCGTCGAGGTGCAGATCAACGGCGTACGCCAGGTGCGAGGTGTATTCCGTTTGGACGCGTGAGGAGATCCGGCCTAGACGCGGAGACTGGCAAATATCGGGATCGGGGCTATGCGGACCGTCGTCCAGATCAACACGAGTGTCAAGATCACAGCCGGTGACCAGCGCAACTGATGCCAGAGCACGACGGGTCTTCCACGGGTGCGGGCGGTCGTCCACGAGACGTACGTGAACGCCAGTGCAAGCAGCATCACGAGGCCAAAGGCATTGAAACGCATCGCTGCACCGAAATCGCCGTGGATGAGGCTGTACACCATCCGAGTGCTACCGCAACCGGGACAATTGACGTTGAACAGCGCTTTGGTCGGACAAACGGGAATGACCCCACCAGGTGTGGTGGGGTCACTCCAGGAGATGAAGGCGCACAGCGCAATTGCCGTGAATGCAACTGCCGCTGGCGCCTTCAGTGCGGCGAGTCGTGATATGTCATCGTTCTCGGTGTCACCACAATTCGGTGTCATTGCAGTTCGGTGTTTGGCCGCTAATCAGTGTCGCCGGTCGGCGTCGGCGGTCACAGGGAACTCGATCCGGCAAGGACGACGACAAAAAGGAAGTACAGAACAGCGACGGCAACACCTGCGCCGACTGACCACAAGGCGAACTTCTTGGCATCGTCAGCTGATTTTCGCGCAGCGTCGAACTGACCTTGCGCCCACAAAGTGTTGACCTGGCTTGATTTGACGATCGAGACGATGCCGAGCGGGAGGCAGCAGAACCCTGTCACGAGAATCGCCCAGACCAGATTGTTGTCCGGCGGAGGGCCGACCGGTTGTTGCTGGCCGTAGTACGGGTTCTGCGTCATTGGTCACCTAGCGTTCGGAGAAACAGGGCGTTCGGAGAAACACCCTCTGACGTGCGAAGAGCACGGGCAGGTGACAAGATAATCCGTTTCCGAGTGAGTCAGTATCGACTGTTCGTATGACAGAGAATCCGGTTGATTTCTGATTCGGAAGGCGATCCCGAAGACGTCAGCGCATGACCTGTACCTGCTCGGCGATGTCAGCGGCCAGGGCCATCGCAGTCAGAGCGAGGCCGTTGTTGAGGTCGTATCGCAGATGCCCGACATGGCCGTCCTGGACAGCGCGGACTCGTTTCCACGTGGGCGACTCGGCTTCCACAGCGTCGGGGTTCTGTAGCAAGACGAAGTCGGCCTGGTCGAAGATCGCAAGCTCCTCGAGGCTGTAGAAAGTCGAATCCTTCCGATCAGGTGCGGCATGGGCAGCGTCGGTCAAGACGTTCAAGCCGAGGTCCTGCGCAACCGAGACGGCGAACGTGTTGTTCTGCAGCCAGATCTGACCGCTGTCTGCGCCGGCGATCGCAATCGACTTGCCTTCGAGGAGACCACCGATCTTGGCCCGCGCTTGCGCAAGTTCGGCGTTGTATCGGGCGATGACGCGTTCGGCGACTTCGCGGCGATCGAGAGCCGTGAGCTGCGCGGTCATGGCCTGCTTCCACGACGAGCTCGTCGTGCCCTCGTCGACGACGAGCACCGGTGCGATGTCAGTGCCGAGCAGGCCCTTGTCCTGGTAGTAATCCCACCAGCCTTTCCCGACGACCAAAAGATCGGGGTCGTGGCTCAGTATCGATTCGGCATTCGGTTCGTTGTTCGTCCCACCGAGGCGAGCCGCGCCGGCGGGTACCTGGCGCATGAGTTGAGACTTCGGATCCCAATTGGTCGCGACGATCGGGTACTCGGCAAGTAGTGCAAAATCGAGGGCGCCTCGAGCTTCGAGTACCACGACGCGCTTGGGGTCCCGCGGGAGGCGGTAGGCCTGGTCCGCGACGACGATGTCGACCCACTCGTCGGAGGCTTCGGTGCCGCTGGATTCGCTCGAACATGCAGAGAGTGCGCCTAGTGCACCGAGCGCCGCCGCACCGGCCAGGAATCCGCGTCGTGTCAAGGAATCGATCAGACGGGTGAACTCGCCGTCCACATCTCTTGTCGACTGCAAGGGGGTATCGGTCGCAAAAGGGGACACCGTCGGGTGGAAGGTTTCGGTCGATTCGATCACAGGCATGAGAAGGCGCAGCTCCATCTGATGTTCCGGGCATTGGCAGGTGCCTGACCAACGTATTCGAATTCCGTAGCCGCAGCCTTGCTCGAAAGCGCCAATCGCTCAGCGGATTTGGCCATTCGTCACGGGCTCGTGCCACGGGACTCTCCCCTCGGATTCGGCTCGTTGTGGAGGGGCGCGCCCATCTGATCCGAACTCGAGGTATCGTGGCCGACATGCAGCGCGTCTATTTCTGGTTTAGCAGGCCGGCCCCGGGTGGGCCTGCCGGCGTAACCACGCGCTGACAACCTCCACCCAAGAGCCGGACTACAGACCGGCTCGCTGGAGTTTCTCTTCATCTCTGGGGTCGGCCTGAGAACAGGAAACCGAAAACCCCATGACTGTCACCATCGACACCACCGCAGCTTCGGACAGCCTCGACGATCAGCGCACTGTGAGTATCAGTCCGCTCGTGTCACCGGCGACTGTTCGTGCTCAGCACGCTCCGGACGAGGTCGCGGCCGCCACTGTGCGCACCGGTCGGGCCGACACCATCAACATCCTCAACGGTGACGACGATCGTTTGATCGTCGTAGTCGGTCCGTGCTCTGTGCACGATCCGGAAGCGGCGATGGACTACGCCCGCCGGTTGGCCGCCAAGGCCGAAGAACTGCGGGACGATCTGCACATCGTCATGCGCGTCTACTTCGAAAAGCCGCGCACCACACTCGGGTGGAAGGGCCTGCTCAACGACCCCCACCTCGACGGCACGTTCGACATCAACACCGGGCTCGGTATCGGCCGCAAGTTGCTTCTCGACGTGTCGAGCCTGGGCCTGCCTGTCGGCTGCGAGTTCCTTGATCCGATCATGCCTCAGTACATTGCCGACCTGGTCAGCTACGGTGCGATCGGCGCCCGGACCGCCGCCAGTCAGGTTCACCGTCAGCTGTGCAGCGCGCTGTCCATGCCCGTCGGTATCAAGAACTCCACCGAAGGCGACGTACAGGTAGCCGTCGACGGCACCCGCGCCGCGGCAGCGAGCCACGTGTTCCCCGGAACGGACCTCGACGGCCAGGCTGCCTTGATCCGTACCGCGGGCAACCCCGACTGCCATGTCATTCTTCGTGGTGGTAGCGACGGACCGAACTACGATGCCGAGACAGTCGCGGACACCCTTGCCCGCCTGCGTAAGTCGAACCTGCCCGAGCGCGTGGTCATCGACGCGAGCCACGGTAACAGCAGCAAGGACCATGAGCGTCAGGTCATCGTGCTCGACGACATTGCCCGACGTCTGACCGAGGGCGAGCAGGGAATCGCGGGCGTCATGTTGGAGAGTTTCATCGAGGCCGGCCGTCAGGACCTGACCTTGGGCAAGGCGGACGAGCTCACCTACGGTCAGTCGATCACCGACGCGTGCATCGACTGGTCCACCACCGCAGCGCAGTTGGACCGTCTGGCGCAGGCCGTTGCGGCTCGGAGGGGCTGACGCCCCCGTGCGCCTTTTTGGTAGCGCCAACTACCAAAAAGGCGCACAGGGCCGCTAGGCCAACACTTCTCGCGTGGCCTCGACCAGGCGCTCCAGCCAGGCGTCGGTGCCGACGGCGCGGCGCAGTGGCTCGTTGGGCAGTTCGATGCTGACCGGCAGTCCGGCAGGCAAAGTCGACCAGATGTCGGCCAGGGCGATGCCGCCGGTGCCGGGCACCAGACGCTCCTCGCGGGCCTGACGGATCAGCTCTGCGTCCCCAGTGGGAGCGGGGGTCGAACCGTCGCACATCTGGGCGTAGTGCAACCACTCGCGCGGGATGGACGCAAGATCCTCGAGCGTTGTCGCCGAGCGGTCGGTGTGCAATGCGTCGACGAGGACACTGCGAGCCGGACCGTCTGCCGCCGAGACGATCTCGATGGCCGCACGCGCATCGGGCACCGCAGTCCACGGCATGAATTCGAGCGAGGCGACGATGCCGTAGTTCGCGCACAGTTCAGCGAGGCGGGCATAGGAGTCCGTGAGCCGAGCGCGGTCGCGGTCGTCGCCGCCCACCAGAACGGCTTTGGCTCCGAGCTGTGCTCCGGCTTCGAGCAGCGGAGCGTAGTCGGTGGGGTCGAAGTCGGCTGCAAGACGGATGATTTCGAGGTCGAATACCTCGACCGGTGAATCGCCCAGTCGACGCACCAGTTCGTCCAACGACTGCTTGTCCTCGTGCAGAGGGTAGGCCGTCGTACCTGGTGCCGCGGGCATCAGACGGATACCGATGGTGTCGAAGCCGTGCTTTTCAGCCAAGGCGACGTGCTGCATCGGTGCGGTGTCGAGCACTGTGAGGGCTGCCAGTCCGAGTGAGAGTGTCATGCGTGCGCTCCAACTGTCTTGGCTCCGGCCAGTTCCCGGCCGGCCAGGTAACCGAATGTCATGGCCGGTCCGAGGTTGATGCCCCCGGACGGGTAGTGCCCGCCCATCACGCTCGCCTGATCGACGCCGACGGCGAGCAACCCCTCGATGGGGCGGTCGTTGTCGTCGAGCACATGCGACGACGAGTCCGTGACCAGTCCGGCGAAGGTGCCGAAACTGCCCGGCACGACTTTCACCGCGTAGTACGGGCCCTTCTGCAAGGGCGCGAGCGACGGGTTCGGCCACGGATTGGAAGCATCTCCGGAACCTCGGTTGAACGGTGTTGTACCGCGACCGAACTCGGGGTCTTCACCGGCCACGGCCCCGATATTGAAAGCTGCGACGGTTTTCTCCAACTGCACGGGGTCGACGCCGATCTTCTCGGCCAAGTCCCGAAGAGTGCGCCCACGCGTGAGGTACCCCGAGCGCAGGTACGGCTGGATCGGGATCGGCAAGGGCTTCGCCATGCCCAGCGGGAGGTATCGCACATACTGTTGATCGGCAATCAACCACGAGCACACCTCTTCGCCCTCGGGAACCTGCTCGACCATCGCGAGTGTGTAGTCGTGATAGCCGAGTGCTTCGTTGACAAACCGCTTGCCGTTCGCGAGAACTCCGATGACACCGGGCTTTCCGCGATCGAGGATGTGCGGGAACACACCTTCTTTGCCGTTGCGGTAGCGAACGATGGAGACGGGGCAGTACGCGACGGGAGAGGCGAGGGTGCGGTCGAGTCGGCCGCCCACGGATTCGCCGAGGGTGATGCCGTCGCCGGTGGTTGTCTTCGGAGTGAGTGACCAGTGCTCGTTTCCGGTGGGGGTACGGGGGAACAGTTCACGTCGGCGGTCGATGTCCTGGGCGAAGCCGCCGGTGGCCAGTACGACGCCGCGCGTGGCAGTTACCGAGTACGCGCCATCCGGACCTTCGAGGCGGACACCGACAACGCGACCGTCATCGTCAGTCTGCAGCGATGTTGCCGACGTTTTCACCCGAAACTCGACGCCGAGATCGAGCGCTGAGCGAAGCATCATGCCGACAAGCGCAGTGCCGTTGACGAGTTGCTGACCACGACGCTTGGTGGCGAGATCGAACATGTGCTTAGTCACCCGAACACCACAGTGCACAAAGGCTTTTGGTGAGCGGGTCGAGTGCAGGAAAGCCTGCAGGTCGGGCCCGGCCATGATGCCCATACCGAGGAACGACGTTTCGTACAGCTGCCGACGCAGTAGCGCCGCGACATCTGGTCCGAGCTTTCGCAGACTCACCGGTTTCGGTCCGACGGAACGGTGACCCGTGCCGGCGCCCGGTGTGTCACCGTGAATATCGGCGATCTTGGCTCCGGGCACGAACTTCAGAGCAGTCTTGCGTTCGAAGAACTCGACCATCTCCGGGGCGCCGTCGAGAAGAGCATCAACCTTGGCGGCGTCGAAGTTGTCGCCGAGTCGGTTTTCCAGATATGTCCGCGGTGCCGAGCGATCCTCGACAACCCCGTCGGCGATGGCAAACATGTTGCGTGGGGTCCACATCCACCCGCCCGACCAGGCCGTTGCGCCGCCGCAGGTGTCGGCCTTCTCGACAACGAGTACCGACGCGCCGCCATGTGCTGCGGCAATTGCTGTGGAAAGCCCGCCTGCGCCGGAGCCCACGACAACCACGTCGTAGGTGAGGGGGGTACTGCTACTCATTTCTGCTCCTTGGCAGTTGTTGCGAGGGTCGGTGTCGATGTCAGCTCGACAACCTTGCCCGTTCGTGACGATTCGTAGATTGCGGCGATGATGGCAAGTGACGCGCGGGCGTCCCGGCCGGTGACGGCGGGTTCGCGCCCGGTCAGGACCGCGTCGGCGAAGTCCTGAACCTGCAGGGTGTGGAAATCGGTCAGTGCCGCATTGACCGCTCCCACATTGAGATTGGCGTCGATGTCGGCGGAGTACGGCGACTGGAACTCCACTTCGCCCGGCACCGTCCAGATTTCGTTGACACCCTCGTGCCCTTCAGGAAATTCGAGGACGCTGGCAATGGCGCCGGTGCGCCCGATCACCGTCACGCGGTTACCCAGATTGTGATTGGCACCGGTAGTCGCGGTGACGGTGGCGGTGCCGCCCGAGGCAAAGGAGATCACAGCTGACGCGCTGTCTTCGGTCTCGATGTGCTCACCGTGGGTGTGGGTGCGGATGAAGCCGCTGACCGAGACGGCCTCGCCCATGAACCAGGCCAGCATGTCGATCTGGTGCACGGCCTGTGTCATGAGCACGCCACCGCCGTCGGTGTCCCAGCGTCCGCGCCACGCATCGGCCGAGTAGTAACTAGACGGGCGGTGCAGGATCACCGACGCCTCACCGAGCATGGGTAGTCCGATCCGCCCGTCGTCGATGGCGTCGCGGATCCGACGTGCTGCCGGCCAGAATCGGCGTTGGAAGAGCACCCCGAACGTGATACCGGCGCGGTCGGCGGCCTCGATCATGCGGTCGGCGGCAGCAACATCGACTGCGATGGGCTTCTCGCACAAAACATGTACACCCGCTTCGGCAGCGGCCACGACTACCTCTTCATGTACCGGGTGCGGCGTGCAAACGGTGCAGGCGTCGAGTCCGAGGGCGAGAAGTTGCTCCACTGAACTCACGGCTGCGGGAATGCCGTGCGCTGCCGCGAACTCCTGGGCGCGTCCGAGATCGGGATCGCAGCAGCCGATCACCTCGACACCGGGGACTTGTTGCAGCGCGCGGGCATGGTTGCCGGCGATCTTGCCGCAGCCGACGATTCCGACTTTCAACGTCATCAGAAATGTTCCTCTGCTTCGACGTCCCGCGCGGCAGACTCGCCGCGGTCGAGACTGTTCAGTGCTTCGATGTCCTCGCTGGTGAGGGTGACGTCGAGTGCTGCCAGGTTCTCGGCCTGACGCGTCGGGTTCGCTGATCGCGCGACCGGAACCACACCCTGCACGACGTGCCAAGCGAGGACCACTTGAGCTGGTGTGCAACCGATTCGACCGGCGATCTCGCTCACAACGGCGTTGTCGAGCACGTCACCCCGGCCGAGCGGACTCCACGACTGAGTGAAGATGCCAAGTTCGTCGTTTGCGCGGCGAACCGGGATCCGAGCGAGCGACGGGTCCATCTGAATCTGGTTGACTGCCGGTGCCTCGCCGGTTTCGGCGACGACGCGGCGCAGGTGGTGCTCGAGGAAGTTCGACACACCCACGTACCGAACCAGTCCGGCGTCGCGGCAGGCCAGCATCGCCTCGAACGACGCAACGTAACGATCGATTCGCGGGAGCGGCCAGTGGATCAGGAACAGATCCAGCTGGTCGAGTCCCAGTCGTTCCAGGCTCTGCTCGAGCGCTCCGCGGATGTCACCGGAAACCTGGTCGTTTCCACGAAGTTTGGTGGTGACGAACAGTTCTTCTCGCGGTAGAGCAGACTCCGCCAACGCTACGCCGACGGCGTCCTCGTTGCCGTAGATCGCGGCGGTGTCGACGAGCCGGTATCCGGCCTCGATGCCGGAGAGAACCGAGTTCGTGGCGTCGGCACCGACCAGGGGCCAGGTTCCGAGTCCAATGGGCGGCAATGCAGTTGCCACGGGTGTGGCTGCCTGTGTGGTCATGCGTGAACCTCCTGACGTGCCGCAGCGGCGGCGGTGATCGCGACGGCAACGTCGGCTGCGGTCACGAGTGCGGCATGGATGGACCCGCCGTCACCGCTCGCGTCGCCGACGGTATGTACTCCGAGTCGTGGTGCCAGTGAACGGAGTTCGGCAAGAAGTTCCGAACGCGGCCCGACGCCTTGCGAGATCAGCAGTTCGCCGGGAGCATCGACCTCGCTCAGCACACCGGCCGTCGAAATCGTGACGCGGTCAGCGGCGACTGTGGTGACGATCGAGCTGAGGTAGGTCGTGAGGTTCTCACTTGCGGCCAGGCGCGGCAGCAGCACGATCTTTCCGCGGCGTCCGACGTCGTGCGCGATGGCTTCCTGCGGGCCGATCATCACGACCTGGGTGCCCTTCTGGAGCAGATCGTCGGCGACGGCCGCAGCCTCGCGGTCGGCACCGAAAATGGTGACAGCGGCAGGAGCCGGATCGCCGGAGACGAGGAATTCGCGGACGTCGCGAATGGTACGGGTTGATGCTCCGGGGAGATCGACCACGGGGCCGACGCCGCCGGCGGCAAGAACAATGGCGTCGAAATCGCCTCCGGAGAGCAAAGCAGCATCTGCCCGGGTCGAGGTGTGGCAGTGGACCCCGAGTTCAGCCAGTTCTGCGACGTACCAGTCCACGATCCGCCCGTATTCGGGATATTCGTGCAGCTTCGATGCCAGAGCGAAGTCGCCACCGAGGCTGGGTCGCTCGTCGTACAGGTCGACGCGGTGACCGGCAAGTGCGAGGTCGCGGGCAGCGGCCATTCCCGACGGCCCGGCACCGATGACGGCGACCCGCACGGTGGCATCAGCCGGCTTTGTAGGCTGATCCAATTCGCGGCCGACCCACGGGTTGACGGAGCAGGGAATGGGGCCGGCGGCCAGGCTGTCGATGCAGTAGTTGCAGGCAATGCAAGGGCGGTACCGGCCACCGTCGATGGCACGATTCGGGAAGTCCGGATCTGCGTGCAGCGTACGAGCCATGCTGACGAAGTTCGCCTGCCCGGATTCGATGATCCGCGCAGCGATCTCCGGCGACGTGATGCGTCCGGCCACTCCCACCGGGATGTCGAAGTCGCGCTGGTACTGCTCGGAGTACGGCGCGAGGAGACCGCGCGACCATTCACCGGGCTGGATGATCCACTGTCCCGCTTCGTAGTTGCCGGCCGAGACGTCGAGGAAATCGAGTCGGTCGGTGTCGATGGCGCCGACGCGAGCGCGAGTCATCTCGGCGTCGAGTCCGCCGTCGATGCCTTCGAAGGCTGAGAATCGGAGTCCCAGAGTGATTCCCGGTGCGTGCTCGTGGACGGAGGCGATGACCTTGTTGACGAACAAGGTGGGGTCGGCCCACTCGTCGTCGCGGTGATTGTAAGCAGGGGAGAGGAACTGGTGGATCAGATACCCGTGGCCACCGTGCAGGGAGATGACGTCGACGCCGGCCTGCTGGCAGCGTGCCGCGGCTTCACCGAAACATTCGATGATGTGCTCGATGTCGTCGCCGTCGAGTTGTTCTGGCATCTCGCCGCCGACAACCAAACACGGAATCGGTGTCGGGGCAACGGGAACAAACCCGCTGACAGAACCTTGCGCCGTACGTCCACCGTGGTTGAGTTCGACTCCGACGAGGGCGCCGTGAGCGTGGATCGCGTCGGCCATCTTCTTGATGCCGGGAATCCGTTCGTCGACGTCGACGCCCATCTGCCGGATGCGTCCCTTGCCGTCGGCACGCACGTAGCTCGCTTCGGTGAAGATCAGTGCAGCACCACCTTCGGCGCGGCGGGCGAGGTACGCGATGTACTCGTCCGTCATGGTGCCGTCGACTTCGCAGTAGTTGCGTTCCATCGGGGCGGACACGAACCGGTTCCGGAGGCGGACGCTGCCCATGTCGAGAGGTTCGGCGAACGGCGCAGTCACGTTCATCAGTGCTCCTGGTACTTCGCGAGAAAGTAGGTGTTCGGTTGTGCTCATGCGCGTGCCGTCTCGGAGAGCAGCTCGCTCAGATGGCTGCGCATGCGATCCGTATCGGCTTCGACACCCGTCAGGAGTGTGAAGGTGTCAGAGGCTTGAGCCACCAGCATCTGGCCACCGTCGAGGACTCGACATCCGAGAGTAATTGCAGCGTCGAGCAATTCGGTGCGCATCGGTCGATAGACGATGTCCGCGACCCACAAGCCCGCGTGGAGCGCCGCGGGGTCGAACGGAGTTCCGGGATGGCCGACCATCCCGATCGGAGATGCGTTGACGACGCCGTCGCACGTCGTCAGGTTGACGGCGATCTCATCGATCGCCAAAGCCGTTGTGCGCGTGGCAGGAAAGGCCGAGGCGACGCGAGAACACACATCGGCAGCGCGATTGGGATCAATATCTGCGATGCGAAGATCCGTGGTACCGGCGGCGGCGAGTGCGTACGCCACGGCGGAACCCGCCCCTCCTGCCCCGGCAAGCACCACTCGGTCCAGGGCGGCGTCGGGCAAACCGCGCTGCAGTGCTGTGAGGAATCCACTGTGATCGGTGTTGTGGCCGATCAGAAGGCCGTTGTGGACGACAATCGTGTTGACAGCACCGAGCAGTCGGGCATTGTCGGACAGTTCGTCGAGTGCGTCCACGACAACCTGCTTGCACGGATGGGTGATGTTCAGTCCGGTGAAGCCGGCTGCGACGGCGCTCCGCACCACCTCGCCGGTCTTTTCGACCGAGACCGTCAGGTTCTCGAGGTCTACCAGTTCGTAGCTGTAATCGTCGAGTCCGAGTGCTGATGCTTCGTGCGAATGCAGCGCCGGCGAGAGGGAAGTCGAGATCCCGGCTCCGACAAGGCCGATTCGGTGACGTGTGAATTCGGTAGTCATGACATTCTCCTGCATAAGTGGGGACGGCCCCTCGCGGCAATTCAGCGCGAGGGGCCGGTCCGGTCAAGCGTTGTTGCTGGTGAGCTCCGAGTCCTGCTTGGTTGGCAGGCTCGGCTTCGGTTGGCCCAGTTCTGCTGTGGGCGTGCGGTACGTTTCCGGTCCGGTCATTGCCGCGATGGCGGAGACGACGGCGAAGCCCAGGCACATCCAGGCAACCGGTGTCCAGTTGCTCTTGTCTCCGGCTGATATCGCCTGAGCGATAGCCGGTGTGAAGCCGGCAACAAGGAGTCCGAGCATGAGGCTGACGGCCATTCCGGTGTATCGGACCTTCGCGGGGAACTGCTCCGGGAAGTACGCCGGGTACGTGCCGTTGGGCATCGCGTAGAAGATTCCGATCATGACGATTCCCGAAGCGAAGACCATGGGGACGCTTTGGGTTCCGATCGAATGGAAGAAGACGAAGATCATCAGGCCGGCTCCGATCGCGCCGACGACGAAGATGGGCTTGCGTCCGTAGCGATCCGAGAGGATGCCGAACAGCGGCTGAGTCAGTACGGCAACAAAATTGGCGGTCGCGATAGCCCACAGCATCGTGGAGCGTTCGAAGCCGGATTCGACGGCGTACGCCAGGGCGAAGACGTTGACGATGGTGTTGATCATCGCGAAGGTCGAGCTCATGCTGATACGGATCACGGTGCGCCAGTGCGAGCGGAACATCTCGACGACGGGAATTCCGGCCGTCTCGTCCTGTTCCTTGAGTTCTTCGAATACCTCGGGTTCATCCAGGGCGCGACGTAGCCACAGCGCGACGACGGTCACGATGATGCTGAGCCAGAAGGGAACTCGCCAACCCCACGAGTAGAGGTCTTCGTCGGGCAGGCTCGCCACTGGGATGAATACCAGGCTGGAGACGACGATGCCGAACATGATCCCGCTCATGGTGAACGAGGTGAAGAACGAACGACGGTGATCCGGCGCGTGTTCGAGCGTCAGTGCGGAAGATCCGGGTGATTCACCGCCGGCAGAGAGCCCTTGAAGTAGGCGAAGCAAGACGAGAATGATCGGCGCGGCGATGCCGATCTGGTCGTAGGTCGGCAGGCAACCGACGATGACCGTCGCAACACCCATGAGGAGCAGGCAGGCGAGAAGCGCGTTCTTGCGTCCGTACCGATCGCCGAGGTGTCCCCACAGCACCGCGCCGAGTGGGCGGGCGACGTAGGCCACGCCCAGAGTGCTGATCGAGAGCAGCGTTGCCGTCGAGCCGCCGCCAGGAAAGAAGATCTTGGGGAACACGAGCGCGGCTGCGGAGCCGTAGATGAAGAAGTCGTAGTACTCGAGGGTGCTGCCGAGGAAGCCCGAAACGGCGGCGCGGCGCGCATTCGAATTCGGGTGCTCCGCAGTGGAGTGCGTGGAACCGGTGGAGGTGATCGGTGGTGCCATGTGAAGTCCTTTCGTCCCGATGGGCCGGCCGTGGCGGCACGTTTGGTGATGCACCACGCATCGGTGACGTCCCTCACCTTCCGGCGGCTGAGACGACAGTGCCACGAAGGACTATGGCGCGTCCAACACTAAATGAGTCTCAGATAATGACGTTTTTGGTCTCAATGTCCGGCGTCGGCAGAATCTCCTCGGACGTCTCCAGTGCGACGGCGAGTGCATCGGTCATATGCCGGGGTGACCAGGCAATTCCGTGATTCATGAACGTCGGCTCGCCGGTGAGTGGGACGAACACACTGCCAGGTGGGGTGATAGCAGCCATGCCGGACGTCATCAGCGCTACACCGACGCCAGCGGCAACGAGCATGAGGATCATGTACGGATCGGTGATCTCCTGGACGACGCGAGGCCTGAAGTCTGCGTTCATGCAGGCGCGCATCGCGGTTTCCTGGAGGGCCGAGCCGGCCGAGAGCGGGGTGGTCACGAATCCGTCGTCGGCCAATTCGCGGAGATCGATCGCGTCCCTCTCGGCAAGGGGATGGTCGATCGGAAGTACGGCGCCGAACGCCTCCCGTCGGATGAGTCGGGTAGACAGTGATGCGGATTCCACGGGTAGTCCGACGAAGGCGAGATCGAGGGCGCCGCTCTCGAGTTGGATGACCGCGTCGCGCGTCATGATCCGGCCGAGGAGTGTCAGTTCGACTTCCGGATAACGCTGACGCAACGCGCGTGTCAGTGGCGGAAGTGCTTGATAGTTGAGCACTCCGGTGAACCCGATTGTGACTCGTCCGTAGACGCCTCCCGACGACGCGCGCGTAGCGTGTCGTGCCGTCTCCATGTTCTCGATGACGCGATAGGCGTGGGGGAGAAAGGCATGTCCGCCGGATGTGAGTGCGACGCTGCGAGTGCTTCGTTCGAACAACTTGACGCCGATGTCCTTTTCGAGCTTTCGGATCATCTGGCTGAGCGGCGACTGGGCCATCTGGAGCCGTGATGCGGCCCGCCCGAAGTGAAGTTCTTCCGCAACCGCGACAAACGCGTGCAACCAGCGGGTTTCCATCGGCAAGGCCTCCAGGTATTTGACGTTGACAACAAACGCCATATATTCAGAATTTCTACACAGTGTGACGGCAATTATGCCTGTTTGCAACATAAATTGAGTGCGAAGCGCACAGAAACTCAGGAGTGAATGCGATGCAGGGTTACCCGGAGGGTGTCACCGCGCTCGTTACCGGCGGTGCGAGCGGAATCGGCGCCGCCAGTGCAAAGCTGTTGACGGAGAAGGGGGTTCGGGTGGTAACGGCAGATCTTGCCGAAGGCGCGGACGAACAACTCGACGTGAGTGATCCGACAGCAGTCGATGCGCTTCGAACCAGGCTCGGCAGAGTCGACATCCTGATCAACAGTGCGGGAATCGTAGGACCATCAGCGCCACTCGTCGACGTCGACCTCGCGGTTTGGCAGCGTACGTTCCGCATCAACGTCGAAGGGACATTCCTGATGTGCCGGGCGTTCGTGCCGGGGATGGTTGCGTCGGGGTGGGGGAGGGTTGTCAACCTCGCAAGTATTGCGGCCAAGGACGGAAACCCGAATCAGAGTGCATATTCCGCGTCCAAAGCGGCCGTCGTCGCGCTGACGAAATCACTCGGCAAAGAGGTCGCCACCACCGGTGTGCTGGTCAACGCGATAGCTCCGGCGGCCGTGGAAAGTCCTATGAATGCCGGCACCGATCCGGCCATCCTCGCCCGTTCGCAGTCTTTGACGCCGATGGCACGGATGGGGAAGGCGGACGAGATTGCCGAACTGATCTCCTGGCTGTCGTCGTCGGCGGTAAGTTACTCGACCGGCGCCGTGTACGACGCCAGCGGCGGCCGTGCAACATACTGAATTACCTTCTGGGAGAAATCGATCAGAACTCGAGCAGTGACTGCCACAGTTCGCGAGATGCGTCCTGGTACTCGAGCATGTGCGAGATCAGTTCGCGCAGTGGCTGTGTCGGTTCGAGTTCTTCCGGAAGGAGCGGATTGCGCACGATGACCGCGATCACCGCGCTGCCCAGAGCAAGTGATTCGCGGGCCGCCTCCTCGCGATTCATTGTCGCCAGGCGTGTTTGCGCCTGTGTGAGTGCTTCACGGGCCTCGGCGATGTCGGCCAACAGTGCTTCCGAGTTCCAGAGTGTGCGGATTGTCGAATCATCCTCGGGGGCAAGGTGAGCGATTTCCATGACGGCCGATTCGGGGGCGGCGCCGAGTCGGCGGAGAGTGCGGCGGGCGCTGTCCGTGCCGCCGAGGAGATTGTTCGGACGGACTGCGAGTGTGGGCTTCCACTCCTCGAAACCCGCCAGTCGCAGCGCTTGATCGTGCCGGCGGGCGGCAGTGCGGTCGCTTCGTTTGAGCCCCGAGTGCTCGACGGCGATCCAGGTGCCGTCCCAGGGGCGTATGCGATCGGTACGAGTTCGCCACCCCTCGACCTCGCTGTAGGTGGGGATGCCGTCCGGGTTGAGGACGTACGTTCCACGAGCGGTACGACGCAGTTTGTTCTCTCGGCACAGGCGGCCCGTTGCCACGCGAATGCTCGATGCGCTGACGCCGACGATCTCGCCGGCCCGGGTCAGCACAGCGGTGCTGAACTCGGTGTCCGGGCTCGCTGTTGCGAGGTCCAGCACAACTCGGGTTGCGGACATTCCTCGATCAGTTTGTAACAACTTTTGAACAACTCCTGACAGATTCTGTTACAAGTGGCATGGTGGGTACCGGGAAACCTTATCCGCGAGCAGTGAGGAAATATCGTGACCGACTCCGATCGACCAGGTGGCGATGTCTATGTGGAGCGTGACGGTGGCGTCACTGTCATCGTGATGAATCGCCCTGATCGCAAGAATGCGGTGGACGGGCCGATGGCGGCGCAGTTGCGTGATGCCTTCCTGGAATTCGAGTCGGACGAGAGTCAGAAGGTGGCAATTCTGTGGGGTGCGGGCGGCACATTTTGTGCCGGTGCGGATTTGACCGCAGTCTCCGACCCCGCGCGCGTGCACGAGTTGCATCCGGAAGGCGGCGGCACCGGCCCGATGGGGCCGAGTCGGTTGGTGTTGTCCAAACCGTTGATCGCCGCCGTCAGTGGATACGCAGTGGCCGGAGGGCTCGAGCTTTCATTGCTCGCGGACCTGAGGATCTGCGAGGAGGATTCCGTGTTCGGAGTCTTCTGCCGGCGCTGGGGAGTTCCTCTCATCGACGGCGGGACCGTGCGACTGCCGCGAATCGTCGGGCAGGGGCGAGCGCTCGACATGATCTTGACCGGTCGCCCGGTCGACGCTTCGGAGGCGTTGGCCTTCGGACTGGCCAATCGTGTTGTTCCAGTGGGGCAGTCACTCCAGGTAGCCAAGGAGCTTGCGCACCAGTTGTCCGCTTTCCCACAACTCTGCATGCTCGCGGATCGCGCATCGGCCTACCGATCTTTTGATCTACCACTTGCCGAAGCACTGCGCGCCGAGGGGGTCGCAGGAAATCCCATTGTCATCGCCGAAGGTGTGCGCGGCGCTGCTGCGTTCGCCGCGGGCGCCGGCCGGCACGGCCGATTCGAGAACAACCCGAATTCGAACGAGGAAACTGAACCATGATGCCCGTAACCCGAGATCTGATCGCCCGTGGTGCGCGACAGCACGGACCGCGAACAGCCGTCGTCTTCGGCGATCGATCGATGACGTTCACGGAAGTGGACGAACTCAGCAGCCGATTGGCGCATACATTCATCGCGCTCGGTATCGGGCGTGGCGCACGGGTTGCGTTGCTGGTCAACAACTCTCTTGCCAGCGTGCCTGTCGATTTTGCGTGTGTCAAAGCCGGCATCAACAGGGTTCCGCTCAACTCGCGACTCTCGCTCGACGAGCACGCACGAATGCTCGAGGACACCGACACCTCGCA
Organism: Rhodococcus sp. KB6; assembly: GCF_001445685.1. Classification (NCBI taxonomy): domain Bacteria; kingdom Bacillati; phylum Actinomycetota; class Actinomycetes; order Mycobacteriales; family Nocardiaceae; genus Rhodococcus; species Rhodococcus sp. KB6. The sequence continues at coordinate 539,508 of NZ_LNAK01000043.1, forward strand.
CGTCGTTTTCGGTACTGACCTTGCCGGCCGAGCTGCTGAACTGTCCGCCAGGTTCCCGGATCGGACGTTCGTCGGGCTGGAAACAGGTGCGGAGGGGCAGCTTTCGCTGTTGGATCGAGCACAGGGCATGTCTTCGGCCACTCCGGACGTCGAGGTAGATCCCGACGACGTGATCCTGACGCTGTTCACTTCCGGGACCACGGGAACGCTGAAGGCCGCGCAGCACACTCAGCGCAGCTACGCCGGAATCTGCCGCAATGTTCTGCTCAATCTGCTTCCGGCGACTCAGGACGACACGATGTTGCACGCAGCATCACTGATTCACGCCAGCGGTGTCTTCGTGCTTCCATTCTGGCTCCGTGGCGGTAAGACCGTCATCCTTCCCGGTTTCGACCCGTCGACCTTCTTGGACTCGATAACCGAGCATCGGGCTACGGCAATCAATCTGGTGCCGACGATGATTCAGATGCTCCTCGAACGCCCTGATTTTGCGAGCGCAGACATCTCGAGTCTGAAATCCGTGATCTACGGTGCGTCGCCGATGCCGCTGGCCACCATCGAACGGGCGATGCAGGCGTGGGGGCAACACCGTTTTCTCCAGTACTACGGGCAGACCGAGGCACCGCTGTGTATTGCAGTCTTACGGCCCGAAGATCACACGGAAGATCGCCTGCTGTCCTGTGGTCAGCCGGCCATCGACGTCGAGATCAGGCTGCTCGACGGCGAGGGAAACGAAGTGCCCCAGGGAGAACCGGGTGAAATCGTGATCCGCTCGCCATCGGCGATCGCCGGATACTTCAATGCACCGGAACTGAATGCGGACACCTTCACCGAAGACGGCTGGGTTCACACCCGTGACATCGGTCAGTTCGACGCCGAAGGATTCTTGTTCTTGAAGGACCGAGCTTCGGACATGATCATCAGCGGCGGATACAACGTCTACCCCCGTGAAGTCGAGGATGCACTCCTGACGCATCCGTCTGTCCGTGAGGTCGCCGTGGTGGGTACCGCCGACGCCAAGTGGGTGGAGGCGGTCACGGCTGTGGTGGTGCTCGAGGACGGGACCGTCGAAAACGACGTACTGCAAGCATCATTGGTCGCGCACGTCGGCGAGCGACTGGCGTCGTACAAGAAGCCGCGTCGGGTTGTTTTCGCAGAATCCATACCGAAGACGGCCGTCGGCAAGCTCAATCGGAAGGCGCTGCGAGACGAACTCCGCGACGCTATCTAACTCCGCGAGTGCGGAATTGAACGCTGATTCTCGGCCCGAGGGCCCGCGCACTCTTCGGGACACAGTGTTCCCACGTGCGTTGGCAGGATCCGCCCATGACGAGTAGATCTCCGTGTCCGAGATTGAAGCGGATGGATTCGCCGCCCCCACGAGGGCGCAATAGGAGCGGGCGAGCCGCACCGAGAGACAGGATGGCCACCATCGTGTCCTCGGTGCGACTTCGTCCCGTATCGTCCCCGTGCCAGGCAACGCTGTCGGAACCGTCGCGATAGAAACACAGACCCGACGTGGCGAATGGTTCACCGAGTTCGTCGAAGTAGTGACTGCTCAGCGCGTCTTTGGCTTCGGTGAGAAGTGCGTCCGGCAGTGGTTGATTCTCTGCGTAGAAACACACCAGACGAGGGACGTCGACAACGCGGTCGTACATCTGACGCCGTTCGGAACGCCACGGCACCGTAGCTTCCAGATTGTCGAACACGGCCTCCGATCCGGTCAGCCAGGCCGGGCGATGGTCGACCCATGCGCCGGCTGTGAGGATACGTCTCTGCACCGTGCCCTCGAGATCGCCCAAAGAGACGCCCAGGTCACCGTTGTCGAACAGAGACGGTTGCATCGTGGCGGTCATAGACTCCACCGTACACCGAAATCGAACATATGTTCCCATGAAATTTGATTGCAGTGCTGGACGGCTGTTCATCCTTGCTGGGTGATGTCCGGCGGCGTGAACCTTTGAATACTGTTCTCACGCTATTTCGCCGAAGAAGGGGATGTCATGACTGCTCCGCACCAATCTCATGCGAACCACCCTGTCCGACAAGGCTTTGCCATCGGGACCACGGTGGCGGCAGCATGCCTGCTCTTCGTCGCGGGAATCGTCGCGTTGCTGCAGGGCATCGCGGCTCTCGCGGACAACGATCTGCTGATCGTCGGAGTCAATTACACCTTCGAATTCGATGTCACGACATGGGGTTGGATCCACATCGTGCTCGGAATCATCGGCATCGCGGTGTCGCTGGGATTGTTCGTCGGCATGGCGTGGGCCCGCGGGATGGCATTCGTCATCGCGGCACTTTCGATCGTGGCGAATTTCCTGTGGATGCCGTACTACCCGCTGTGGTCGATCGTGATCATCGCCCTCGACGTCGCTGTGATCTGGGCCGTCGCGACCTGGCGACCTGACGAGGTGTGATCCTCTGACCGAAGTGAGTGGTTCACCTGCGGTAGGTGAACCACTCACTTCGCTGTGTCCGGGCCTCCACGGTTGGCCTCATCCCTACGCGGGGTCAGCGCCGTTTCGGTGACTCGCGATCCTGGTTCTCGCGCGGACGCATGTCCTTCGTCGATCGGTGTGGGAAGCCATGGATCATCGAGCAAGAGATCCAGCAGATCACTACCGTTGCGATTCCGAGTCCGATCGACGCGAATGGTTCCTGCGTAGCCAGCCAGACGCTCAGTCCGATTGCCGTCCCGACGATCAGAATCAGGATGGTGTCGAGTCGTGTCGTTTGCATCGAAATCATCGCCTGGCACAGATAGTTTCTGGCGGCCCGCTGGTTTTGGCGGCCCGCCGCCCGGCGAGTGACAGCCGGGGGCAGACCTTGCGCGGCTGACCCCTCGCTCTGGAAATCGCCGCCGCAAGTGATCAATACCCGCGAAATTCGTCTGCGAAACTCCACACAGGAAGAACAGGACCTTATGCCTCAAGGCCCGACATGCCGGGCCTTGACTATGACGTAGCGTCATAGTTAATGCTGTTCGTATGCGAATCAGCGACGTGGCCAGTGCGGCAGGCACCACTCCGCGGACCGTTCGGCACTATCACCGACTGGGGTTGCTGGCCGAGCCGAGACGACTGTCCAACGGTTACAGAACTTACGAACTTCCCGATCTGGTCAGGCTGATGCGCATTCGTTGGCTCACCGCCGCCGGCATTCCACTCGGATCCATTGCCGCGATGATCGAACCGACGCCGATCGATGCACGAGAACCGGACGACTTCGCCGAAGATCTTTCCTCCCTGATCGCGGAGATAGACCGGAAGCAGCGCGTCCTCGCAGACCAGCGAGTGCGCCTCCAGGAAATGCTCACGGCGCGAGGTGCTGGGAGGGTGGTCTCGCCGCTTCCGATGGAGCTGCTGTCGGCGTTCGACGAGTTGATCGCGTCGTCCCCCACGGGTTCGGTGCGACGCTTGTTCGAGCGCGAACGCGACATGTGGGAATTGGTGGCGATCTCGGGAGCAGCGCCACACGAACTGTTCTCCACGGCTGCGCGATTGCTGTCCGACGAGGGCGACCGGAAGAGAATTGTCGATCTGTACCGTCGTTTCGCCGCTCTGGCTGGGCGCGAGGTAGCCGAGGTTGCAGACGAGATCGCGTACTTGTCGGACGAACTGGAGGAATCACTGGACGGGGTGCTCGGCGATGTGTACGCAGACGGAGACTCCGCAGGCGTGGGATTCTCGGTTGGGATCGCTGATCTGGTGCCTGATTCAGCGCAACGTGAAGTGGTCGCGCGCGTCGCAACACGTCTCATGTCAGGCGGTACGGCGTGATCCGATCACTGTGGTTGCTCTCGACGGGTCGGAGAGACGGAGGTTCCAGTGATACAGCGACTTTCGGCTACGCGAGGGGGACAATGTCGATACCGGTGGCATTTGTTGCGGCGAGTGTGATCGAGGCCGTGGCGATTCACTTCCTGGTGCCGTGGCAGTGGCTTCGCGTCGTGCTGCTCGTTGCAACGGTGTTGTCGCTGATTGCGATTGGCGGTTGGCTTGCCGGACGCGTCGTGCACCCGCATCTCGTCTCGGCTCGAACGGTGGTGTTTCGTTCCGGCACGGGCATTCGAGTCGAGGTGGACCGATCACGGATTTCGCGGGCGAGCATGGTCCGAAGGTTCGGTGAGACAGCAAATGTGATTGTCGACGATCGCTTGGTTCTGCCGGGGCCCGACGGCACTGTCGTGGACATAGACTTCGATCGGCCGCTCTCGGTCACGCTCCCGAAACGGCTGTCGAAGGGATCTCGCTCCACTCTGATCGGTGGGTTGCGGTTGCATGTCGATCAACCCGGTGAATTCTGTGCAGCGTTGTCGCGGGACTGAACTCGCAAAGATCGTCTGGAGTCGGTCAGAGCGGAGACCTAGATGGAAGACCTTCAGGGAATCGGCTCGACAACCAGCCACTGCACCGTGCCACCGACATTCCATAGTGCATCGGGGTTGTCGAGCGAGGCCGCGTACGTTGCCGCAGCTTGGTCGCCGGCGATCTCACCGCTCTCACCCGACGGCGGGTTGGGCTCGAGGAATTCGGAGGGGTGCGGCCCTGGCCATGCAGGCACGTCGAACGGGGAAATGCTGGTGTCGATGAGGCCAGGTCGATGCACGGTCACCCGGTCGGGAACTTGCTTGGTTTCCGCCGCCACGGCAATGCCTGGTCCTTCGGCAGCTTCGCCGTCGCCGCTACCGCAGCCTGCCACTGCAAGAACAAGTCCCGTGATTGCCACACCCACTACCGCATGACGTATCCGCACCGTTTTCTCCTAGCCGGGGCTCACCCCGTTCGAACTCCACTATTGCATCTCGCCAACTCCGCGGGATGCGTCTTTCGATAAATGTGGGAAACGCACTGAATGTGCTCGACAGGAGAATTGGATTGTACTGTGAGCCATGCCGACCCTGCTTCGACGTGCAATCAAGATCGGCGCGGTAGCGCTGGCAACGATTGTGGTGGCGGCCTAACTGTATCTGGCCTTCACTTATCGCAGCGCTGATGTCTTTGCGCCGCCAGGGCGCATCGAGTCTCTCGGCCGGACCTACCTGATCAGCAATTTCCCGCCGCGCACTCGTGAAGATCTCGAACAGCGATTCGCGCAGGGCCATCGTGAGCAGTACACCTTGGAACAAGTGAGTTCCGTATTTCCGTGGCGCGCTGTCTACCAGTGGCAGAACGACCAGATCCGCGGCCAGGCGACGTCGAGCGCGTACCTGAAATGGGGCGAGACGTACATCAGCTATTCGCTTTCGGGTGGCCCATGATTCTGCGTAGACCGAGTCGAACTCACATCGCTTCGTCTGCTGTCGCTCGTCGGGCTACTGCTGCACCGGACTGAGCCTGCCACCGTTCTTCGATGCGGCCGTACCGCCACACGAGGAGGGCGATCAGCCAGGTGACAACAAAGAGTCCGACGATGATGAAGCCCATCGCGCCGAGATCCAAGTTCCCGATTGCGCCGAGAATCCCGTCGTGGATGTCGAGTTTGTCGGTGAAGATCGAGATGATTTCCTGGGACCCGATCAGCAGGGCGACTGCCACCGAGAGTCCGGTGATCACCATGTTGTAGTAGATCTTTCGGACCGGCTGAGCAAATGCCCAACCGTAGGCGAAATTCATGAACGATCCGTCGATCGAGTCGAAAAGCGACATCCCGGCGCAGAAGAGGATCGGCAGAACGAGGATCGAATACCACGGGAGCCCTGTCGCCGCCGCGCCGCCGGCGATCACCAACAGCCCGACTTCGGTGACGGTGTCGAATCCCAATCCGAACAGCAGACCGACCGGGTACATGTGCCAGGGCTTGCGAACCATCTTCATCACCGGGCCCAGAATCTTGTTCAGGGCGCCGCGGCTGTCGAGTTCCTTCTCGAGTTGTTCCTCGTCGAAGGTTCCTGCCTTGTACTTCGTGTACACCCGATGAATTCCGATGAGAGAGAAAAGATTCAGGAGGCCGATCAAGATCAGGAACGTGCCGGAAATGGTGGTGCCGAACAAGCCGGTCCACTTCTCCAGATCGGAGTTGTCGTCGGAAAGGCTGGTGGCCAGTTGCCGCACACCCAAAGCCAAGAGGGCGACGAGTACGAAGACGATGGTCGAGTGTCCGAGCGAAAACCAGAACCCGACGGACATCGGTTTCTTGCCGTCCGCTACCAACTTCCGAGTGGTGTTGTCGATAGCGGCGATGTGATCGGCGTCGAAAGCATGGCGCATGCCGAGCGTGTACGCCGTTACGCCGAGTCCGACGCCGAAGACACTGCCTTCGATCGTGTAGTGGCCGGGGACAACCAGGCCGAGAAGAACTGCCCACCCGACGACGTTGAGCGCTACGACGGTGACGGTCATCCCGATGATGCTTCGACGCTGGCCTCGATCCAGACTGTGCCAAGCACCGGCGATTCGAGTGCCTGTCGTGGTCATTGTCGTGGACATCGAACCTCACCGATCCTTCAGTCGCGGCCGGCGGCCACGCTACTGAAATCGTATAAGTGTTCAACTGTTCAGATAAGCGCCTGGAGGTTACAAATTGCCCATTCGGGAGTAAAGATATTTTGCTCGTCGATGGGAAATGCTCAGGCGAACACGGTATTGACCAGCGCGACGTAGATCGTCGTTCCGACGACGATGCTCAGGACGGCATTCTTTCGCCAGAGGTGCGCGGCGATCGTGGCGCACACTGCAATCAGTTCGGGTAGGCCATGAGAAGGGGCGGTGATCGACACCCCTTTGAGTGAATACATGACGAGAATCAACATGACGCCTGCCGGCATGTAGATGCCGAGGTAGCCGACCAGGGCGGAGGAGCGCAGCGGCATGAGCGCGGCGAAGGGGATTGCGCGCAGCGCGAAGGTGACCACGGCCATGACTGCGACCGCCGCAAAGATGTACGAGGTGTCAGGCATCGATCTTCGCCTTTCGTGAGTCGTAGACAAAGCGCCCGATCAGGAAGAGCACGAAGGCGCCCATCGCAATTGGCAGCACGTGGTCCGGCGCTGCGAGCCGGGCGACCAGAGCGCAGGTGACCGCGGCGACCGGCACCGCGAATCCGTTTTGTGCGCGAATCGCTTCGATCGAGAGGACGACGAACAACGCCGTCAGGGCGAAGTCGAGGCCGACGATCGAGTCCGGAATCCACTGTCCTGCCGTCGCGCCCAGGATCGCGCCACCGATCCAGTAGCCGTGCAGGTACAGCTGGGAGTAGACGATGACGCGTCCGGTGAGTGCCTTGGGATCGGCAGTTACCGACATCGCATAGGCCTCGTCGGTCAGCGCGAACATGCTGTAGAAGCGGGCGAAGGGGTTGCGAATCTTTTCCAGCGGAAAACTCAAGGCGTAGAACACATGTCGAAAGTTGACCAGCAGTGCGGTCAGAGCGACGTACGGCAGCGGTGTCATGGCCGCGACCATTCCGACCGCGAGAAACTCCAGCGACCCTGCGTAGATCAGCGAGGTGAAAGCGACTGCCCACCAAGGGCTGAGTCCTTGTTGGACCACAAGAACGCCAAGTGCGATCCCGAGTGGGAGCAGGCCGAATCCAACCGGTAGCGACAGCTGGAAGGCGTGCCGCCACGCCGGGGTTCGCGGTGGGAGTTCGACGGCCGGTGCGGCCGTCGACGATGCTGGTTCGATCACGACGCAAATCTATAACAAAGATCGAGGTGATCGATTGCTCAGAATGCCCACATATTGAACAGTGCGCAATAATAGTGCGATGGATGCCATGGATGACGCAATTTTGTTTCACCTACGCCAGGACTCGAGTTTGACCAACACCGAGTTGGCGGATCTGGTGGGTCTGACACCCTCACCTTGCCTGCGTCGGGTGAAGAAGCTCGAAGCCGACGGAATCATTACCGGGTACCGGGCGATCGTCAGTCAGGAAGCGCTCGGTCGAGGATTTCAGGTGATCGTCACCGCCGAGATCGGAGTCAACGACCAGGCCACCATCGAGGACTTCGAATCCCAGGTCGCCGCCTTCGACGAAGTGATCGAATGTCGGCGGTTGTTCGGAATTCCCGACTACTTCATTCGGGTCGCGGTGAAAGATCTCGCGACGTATGAGAACTTCATGGTCACCAAGCTCAGCGGGCTTCCGGCTGTCTCGCGGGTGACATCGTTGATCACCATGAAGACCATCAAGAGCGTCGACTGACTCCCGGGCTCGGCTGAACCTTCACTAGGTGTCGGTGGTCGGCGTTAACGTCGGAACATGGGATACGAATTTCAAGTCACAGTAGATTCGGCACATCCGCACGAACAGGCGAAGTGGTGGGCCGCAGCACTCGGGTGGGCAGCGGAGCCCAGCGACGAAGACTTCATCAGGGGCCTCGTCGCCGCTGGTCACGCCAAGGAATCCGACACCACGACATTCGAGGGAGTCCTCGTCTGGCGCGAAGGTGCGGCCATCAGCGATCCGGAGCATCCCGAACGTCCCCGCGTTCTGTTCCAACTGGTTCCGGAATCGAAGACGGTGAAGAACCGGCTCCATTTCGACATACGAGTGGGCGACAAGCGCGAGGATGTCGCAGCGCACCTCGAGACGGTGGGGGCGACGATCCTGCACCGAGGAGCGCAGGGGCCGAGCGTGTGGATCACGATGACCGATCCCGAAGGAAACGAGTTCTGCGTCAGCTAGCGGTACGAACTCGGAGTGTCGCCGGTCCATCGTTTGAAGGCCCGACGGAAGGCGCTGGGCTCGGAGAACCCCAATCGCGCCGAGAGTACTTCGACGGATTCTCCGCGCCGCAAACCAGCGATGGCTACGTCGCGGAGCACTTCCTCGCGCAGTTGATTCAGTGATGTTCCGTCACGCCGCAGCAGTCGACGCAGATGGGGAACGCTGATCGAAAGCATCTCGGCGATCTCCTCGGCCGTGGAGGTTCGCCCCTTCACCCCGAGTTCCAGGACCCGTCGTACCTGCGCCGACGCAGTGCTGTCGTAATCGCGTTCGGACATGAGCTGAATCGGAGATTCTCGGAGGTACTCCTCCAACGTCTCCTCGGTTTGGATGATCGGTGCACGCATGGCCGAGTTGTCGAACTCCAGTGCCGCGCGCTGCGCGCCGAAGGTGACCGGCGCTCCGAAGATGTAGTCGTAGTCCTGCGCCAACCGTGCATCCGGTGCCGAGTACGGAAATTCGACCGCCCGAAGTCGGACGCGCTTTCCGATCAACCATGCGGAAAATCGGTGCAGCAAGATCAGGACGAAATCGGTTGTGACACGTTCTGCGACATCAGGTTCGGCGACGCCTTCGCGAGCTCGGACAGCGAAACTCACCCGAGTGCTTTCCTCGCCCTTCTCGATCGACAGTGGGGCCAGAGCCGGTAGCGCACGGATCACGTCGGACATTCGAGCGAAGGCCGATCCGAGATCAGGGCAATGGATCAACGTCAGGCAGATCAATCGGAAAGTGCCACGGGGGACCGGGGCGGATCCGAGGCCGAACAATTCGTCGTCGGTGATCTGCCAGGTGGATTGGATGAACGTGGTGACCTGAGTCGGGGTCAGCCGGGCGCGCGGGTCGGACAGTGTCTCGAGGTCGATCCCGGCAGCGCGCAGTGCACCCGACAAGTCGACGTCGTTGTCCGGCGAGAACGCGAGATAGCGGTGGACGAATGCGGTCGGGATGGTCCGCGCTGTCATGGGTGCGCTGCTCCTTGGAGCAGGTGGAGACGGCGTGCAGCTTCGGACAGAATGTGGTCCTGCTTGCAGAAGGCGAAGCGCACCAGGTGCTTCCAATCGTCGCGGTTGTCCGCGAACACGTCGACCGGAACGGCCGCGACGCCGATCCGCTCGGGCAGTGCGCGGCAGAAATCTCCCGCATCGGTTTCGCCCAACGGTCTGATGTCGGCAAGGAGGAAGTACGTGCCGCCACCGGAATGCACCGTGAAACCGGCCTCGGTCAGAGCTTTACCGAGCACGTCGCGTTTGCCTTGCAAGCTCTGTCGAAGTTCGACGACCCACGGCTGTTCGTTGGTGAGCGCGTAGGCAACGGCCGGTTGGAACGGTGCACCGGCAACAAATGACATGAACTGCTTGGCGGCACGGACTCCGTCGATGAGTTCGCGCGGGCCGATCGCCCAGCCGGTTTTCCAGCCGGTGACATTGAAAGTCTTTGCGGCACTGGACACCGTGACGGTGCGCTCACGCATGCCCGGGAGCGACGCCATCGGTGTGTGGGTGAGGCCGTCGAAGACCAAGTGCTCGTAGACCTCGTCGCTCAACACGATCAGGTCGCGTTCGCACGCGAGTTCGGCGATCGCTCGAAGTTCGTGATCGGTGAATACGGTGCCGGTGGGGTTGTGAGGACTGTTGACGATCAGCATCTTCGTCTTGGCGGTGATCGCGCCGCGCAATGCATCGAGATCGACCGCAAATCCGTCTCCCGCGGTTACCAACGGAACTGTGCGACGTACAGCGCCTGCCAACGCGACGGATGCAGCGTAGGAGTCGTAGTACGGCTCGATCAGCACTACTTCTTCGCCGGGTTCGACCAGTCCGAGAATCGCAGCACTGATCGCCTCGGTGGCGCCGACGGTGACCAGAACTTCGGAGTCGGGATCACTGTCGAGTCCGTAGCGGATGCGCCGATCCTCCGCGATGGCCTGACGCAAGACGGGCATGCCCGGACCGGGCGGGTATTGATTGACGCCCTCGGCGATGGCTCGGCGCGCTACCTCGAGCATGGCCGCAGGACCGTCGGTATCCGGAAAGCCCTGACCGAGGTTGACCGCGTCGTGAAGTGTGGCCAACGCTGTCATCTCGGCGAAGATCGTGGATGCGAACGGCTGCAGACGCGAGACGGTGCGGTTGCGGGGCGTCGAAGGCATCTTTGCAGCTTAGTCGGCTGACACCGCATCCTCACATCCGCTCGGACGCGGTGCTTGTCACGTTTGAATCGCCGCCATCGTCCAACTCTGTAGAGAGCATCGAATCCGGTGCCCCAGAACATACGGAGGCTTGCCATGACTCGCATTCCCGCAGTGACACCGTCAGAAGCCGGTCCGTTGATCAAAGTGGCATACAAATTCGCCGCCAGGCAGTACGACGAAGTCCCCGAGCCCTTTGCCGTCCTGGCCAACCATCGGAAATTGTTCGTAGCGGCTGCCCGCCACGAAATGGCTGTGCAGAAGGCGTCGAAGGTGCTGCCGTCGAACATTCGTGAACTGGCCGTCTATCGCGTCGCCTGGACTGTCGGCTGCTCGTGGTGTGTCGACTTCGGGACGATGCTCTCGCGCTTGGACGGTTTGGACATCGACAAGTTGAAAGAGATCGCGAACTACCGGGATTCATCGAAGTACAGCGAAGACGAGCGGGCCGCGATCGCCTACGCCGACGCCATGACCGGTGACCCCCATGGGGAGAACGGGGTGACGGACGAACAGGTCGCGGATCTCGAGCGCAGGTTCGGGCGAGCGGGCGTCGTGGAACTGACCTATCAGATCGGGCTCGAAAACATGCGCGCCCGGATGTATTCGGCGTTGGGGATTACCGAGCAGGGGTTCAGCACCGACTCCTGCCGTGTGCCCTGGGCAGAAGAATGATGCGCTGATTCGTCTACGGCAACTATCGACAATGCTCCGCAGATACGTGATCATGATTGACTAGTTCACGCATCTGCGGAGCATTCCGGCTTGTTAGGTCCGCACTTGCGACCTACGATCACCTGGTGCCCAACATTCGAATCCGCGAAGCTGCCGGCCTGCTCGGTGTCAGTGACGACACCGTCCGGCGGTGGGTCGACGGTGGGCTTCTCACCGCGACGACGGACGACTCCGGCCGCAAGGTCATCGACGGTGCCGAGTTGGCGGGCTTCGCCCGGTCCAACGCCGGACCCGCACCGGCCGATCCGCTCACGGGTGCGAGTTCGGCCCGCAACCGGTTCGCCGGCCTCGTCACCAAGGTCGTCACCGACAAGGTGATGGCTCAGGTCGAAATGCAGTGTGGGCCCTTCACTGTCGTCTCGTTGATGAGTACCGACGCGGTTCGGGAGCTCGGACTCGAGGTCGGGAGTATCGGAGTCGCAATCGTGAAGGCCACCACGGTCATCGTGGAAACGCCGTAGTTTTTGAACATACTGGAGGAAATTCGTGAAGCGTGTAGTCGGACTTGTTGCAGCAGGTGCCTTTTCGCTTGCCCTGGTGACCGGTTGTAGTTCCTCCGACAATTCTTCGTCGGAGACGTCGTCGGCCGCTCCGACCACAACCACTTCCAGTGATAGTGCCACGGGAAGCATCACCGTCTTCGCAGCGGCGTCACTCAAGAACAGCTTCACCGAACTCGGCAAGGAATTCGAGTCCGAGAACCCCGGTTCATCGGTCACATTCAGCTTTGCCGGGTCCTCGGACCTCGTCGCTCAGATCACTCAGGGCGCACCGGCTGACGTGTTCGCCTCGGCTGACGCCGCCAACATGACCAAGGCCACCGACGCCGGCGTCGTCGCGGGGTCGCCCTCGGACTTCGCGAGCAACACCTTGACGATTGTTGTGCCGCCGGGTAATCCGAAGGGCATCGCGTCGTTCGCCGATCTGGCAAAGGAGGGGACGCAACTGGTGATCTGCGCTCCGCAGGTCCCTTGTGGCGCGGCTACGAAGAAGGTCGAGACGGCCACAGGCGAGACCCTCTCGCCCGTCAGCGAAGAATCGTCGGTGACCGACGTTCTCAACAAGGTGACGTCCGGGCAGGCCGATGCCGGCATCGTTTACGTCACCGACGCGAAGTCCGCTGGTGACAAGGTTCAGACCGTCGCGTTCCCGGAAGCCACCACGGTGGTCAACCTGTACCAGATTGCGGTGCTGAAGGATTCGAAGAATTCGGGAACGGCAACCAAATTCGTCGATCTCGTGAAGGGGCCCAAGGGCCTGGCAGTTCTGAGTGACGCGGGATTCGCTGCCCCGTGACACACCTAAGACCGGCGGTCCGGGCTCCGCTCGGGTTGCCGGTATGGATTTACCTTCCGGCGCTGATCGGCGGAGCGTTTGTCATCGCGCCCTTGGCGGCGATGCTGGCCACCGTGCAGTGGTCGCAGTTCTGGGAACTCGTGACTTCCGAATCGTCGGTTGCCGCGTTGAAACTGAGTTTGAAGACAGCAGCGATGAGCACGCTGCTGTGCATCCTGTTCGGCGTACCGATGGCCGCGGTGTTGGCGCGCAGTCATTTTCGGGGACTGTCCGTTCTTCGATCGTTGATCCTGCTCCCGCTGGTTCTGCCGCCCGTGGTGGGCGGTATCGCGTTGCTGTACACGTTCGGGCGCAAAGGGTTGATCGGTGAGCAGCTGGAAGTGCTCGGCATCCAGATAGCATTCTCGACAACCGCGGTGGTCCTGGCGCAGACGTTTGTCGCGCTACCGTTCCTCGTCGTCAGCCTCGAAGGTGCGCTACGCACTGCGGGCACACGATACGAGGCCGTAGCCTCGACGCTCGGAGCCCGCCCGACCACCGTGCTTCGCCGGGTGACTTTGCCGCTGGTGCTTCCCGGTCTGGTGTCAGGGGCAGTGCTGGCTTTCGCTCGCGCACTGGGGGAGTTCGGTGCAACGCTGACGTTCGCGGGAAGTCTGCAAGGGGTCACGCGTACCCTGCCGTTGGAAATCTATCTCCAGCGTGAGACCGATCCGGATGCAGCGGTTGCGCTTTCGCTGGTGTTGGTCGTAGTCGCGGTGGTCATCGTGGTTGCGGTGCGTGGACGCGGATCGGCGGGTTCGTTGTGAGTGGCCTCCACGTCGACATCGAGATTCCGGAGCGCGACGTCGTTGCGACGTTCGACGTCGCGGCCGGTGAGGTGACCGCTGTCCTCGGACCGAACGGCGCAGGCAAGTCGACGGTACTGGCGGCGGTTGCCGGACTACATCACCCGCGGCGTGGGTTGATCGAACTGAATTCTCGCGTTCTCACCGATACCGGTAGGGGAGTCGCGTTGGCGCCGCATCGGCGCGGCACTGCTCTACTCGCGCAAGAGGCACTTCTCTTTCCCCACCTCAGTGCGGCCGCGAACGTGGCGTTCGCGCCGCGCAGTGCGGGGCGGTCGCGTCGCGATTCCGCCGATTCCGCGCGCCACTGGCTCGACGCAGTCGACGCCGCCGAATTGGCTGACCGCAAGCCGTCACAGCTCTCCGGCGGTCAAGCGCAACGAGTCGCAGTGGCGAGGGCATTGGCTGCTGAACCCGAACTACTCCTGCTCGACGAACCGATGTCTGCGCTCGACGTCGCCTCCGCCCCGGCATTGCGGTCGTTGCTGCGTAGAGTGCTCCGAACAGGAGATCGCACGGCCGTGCTCGTCACGCACGACGCTCTGGATGCGCTGGCCCTTGCCGACACCGTTGTCGTGCTGGACGGCGGCCGGGTCGTCGAACGTGGTGACGTACGAACAGTTCTGACTCGCCCGCGTAGTGCATTTGCAGCACGCATCGCAGGGATCAACTTGCGCAGCGGCACGATGGCCGGAGACGGAATGCTCAGAAGTCCGGTCGGGGTGGATATCGCGGGCCAGACGGAGACCGACCTTCCGGCCGGCAGTGCCGCCGTGGCAGTCTTCGAGCCGCGAGCAGTGTCGGTCTACCTGGATCCGCCTCACGGGAGCCCACGAAACGCGTTTGCGGTCACGATCGCGGAGATCGAAAATCGAGGCGATGTCGTCCGAGTCCGAGCCGAGGACGAAGCCGGCCAGCCGGGCTTGTCTGCCGACATCACGGCGAGCGCAGCGGCCGAGCTCGATCTGGTTCCGGGATCGGCCGCTACGTTTGTGGTCAAGGCCACCGAGACGCTGATCTATGCGCAGGGCGCAGGCTCGTAGACGTCCTCTACGACCGAATCCGCATAGAGGGCTGCAATTTCGGACGCGTACTTCTCGGCTATCGGCTTGCGCCTGAGCTTCATCGTCGGTGTCAGCTCGTCGCCGCCTGGCTCCCAGAACGTGGTGAGTACGTGAAACCGCTTGATCTGCTCGGCCCTCGACAGACGCGAGTTTCCCTCGGCGACAGCAGTTGCAACGATGTCGACGATCCGAGCGTCCTTGGCGAGTACCGCGGCCTCGGCCGCAAGTCCCAGTGAGCGTGCCGCTCCGACCGCGGCGTCGGCGCTGAGAGTGATCAACGCTGTGTTGAACTTTCGGCCGTCTCCGATTGCCACGACCTCACCGATCAACGACGACGACGTCTTCACTGCGGTCTCGATGGCAGCGGGGGACATGTTCTTTCCCGACGCATTGATGATCAGCTCCTTCTTGCGATCGATCACCGTGAGGTATCCGTCTGCGTCGGCCGTGACGATGTCTCCGGTCGAAAGCCAACCGTCTGCACTGATCGCTTCGGCCGTTTTTGCCGGTTCGCCGCGGTACCCCTTCATGACCAACGGTCCTCGAACCAGTAGCTCACCGTCCGCCTCGATGCGCATTTCCATGCCTGGAAGCAACTTTCCGACCGTTCCCAGCTTGGTCGGCTCGGCCGGTGAGGTGCTCGCAATGCATGTCAGCTCGGACATTCCCCAGATCTCCGAGATCGGAACTCCCAGGGCTGCAAAGAATGCCAAGGTGTCCGGCGGAATCGGTGCGGCGCCAGAGATGGCCCACTTCAGTTCGGCAAAACCGAGTTTCGCACGCAGAGCGGAGAGGACCATTGCATCGGCTCGGGCGTAGTCCGCTTCCAGTTCGGCGGGGACTGTTTCACCGGCTCGCAAGTGTGCGAGCCGAGTGCGACCGACGTCGAGTGCCCACTGCAATGCCGCTCGCCGCGCGTCGTCCGGTTCGTTGGCGACGGCCGATTCGACTGCAACCTTCAGCTTTTCCCACACACGGGGGACGCTGCCCCAGATCGTGGGGCGACAGTCCGGAAGCGCAGCCGCTACCTGGCTCGGATCCGGCACGACAGTGATCTGGGTGCCGAACACCATTTGCATGTACAGGCAGGTGAGCCGATCGGCGATGTGCGCCGACGGCATGTACGAGGTGATGCGGTCACCGAACTCGACGGGGAGTACAGCACTGACGGCGGTGGTTTCGAACAACAGACAGGCATGAGTCGTCTCGACGCCCTTGGGGTTGCCGGTCGTGCCTGAGGTGTAGATCAACGTGGCGACGTCGTTCGGTTTCATCGCACGCCAGGTGCTCTCGAAATCGAAATCGGCGGCAGCAGAGGACTTCATCTGCTCCAGCGTCAGGGTGCCGGACTGCTGGGCAGACGGTTGCGCGTCGACGACCACGATCGTGTCGAGTGTGGCACCGGATCGGCGAACGGTATCCACGTACCGGTCTTCGCAGACGAGCACTCGCGCACCGGAATTGGCGAGGATGTACTGGATGGCTTCGGGTGCCGACGTGTTGTAGATGGAGAAGGATGTCGCGCCGAGGTGTTGGGCGCCGACGTCGATCGGGTAGAACTCGATGCGGTTACTCATCATCAATGCAACCGTATCGCCATGTCCCACGCCGATTCCGGCCAATCCCGCGGCAACATCGCGAACCTGTTCGCCGTACGCGCGCCACGTCAGTGTTCGCGCATCGCCGATGTCTCGCAAAGCCACCGCGTCGGGCGCTACCGCCGACACTCGCTGGAAGGCTGCACACAACGTGGTCATGATGTTCTCCTGGATGCCTTTGTCAGGGCTGATGCATTCGTCGGGGCCGCAGCGGTGGTTCTGTCTTCGAGTTCGCGGATCAGGTCGTGTGCCTGTTTGTCCCTTGCCAGGTAACCGTCGGCAAGGATATTGATGAAACCGCGTCCCCACGCCCAGGGTTCCCAGGCAGCGGGGGCAAGGGTCCGGGCGGCGCGGCGAGCGATCGCGTCGGCGATCACGGTGGCGGCACTGTCCGGGGAGATTCGATGACGGAGGGGACCGGGTAGTCGAGCGTCGAGTTTGCGGCCGATCTCGTCGTCGTCGAGTGTGGCGCGTGCAAGTTGTGTATCCACCATCCCGAAGTACGCGATGCCGGCAGTAGCGCCGTAGCCGGCAACCTCGAGACGCAGCGCCCGGCCGAGCGCTTCGACCCCAGCCTTGCTGATCATGTACGAAGCGCCGCCCAAACCGGGGGCGAACGACGCCGCCGATGACACGACGACGATGTGCCCACTGTTGCGGATCACCTCGTCGATGGTCGGATGCACGGTGTTGAAGACGCCGGTGAGATTGACGTCGAGCACACGATCGAAGGCGTCGGGATCGATCTGGCGCAATGTTGCCGGGGGAGGGGTGATTCCGGCGTTGGCCACTACGACGTCGATTCTGCCCAGCTGCTCGATGATCGTTTGCACGGCTGCGGTCATGCCGTCCCGATCTCGGACATCGGCCGTCACCGTCACGACTCGCTGTGACTCGAATGAGCGCTCGGCCGTTGCCAATGAACTCTCGTTGACGTCGACCAGTGCCACGGTGGCCCCACGCCGGTGGAGAGTGCGCGCCAGCGCTGCACCGATACCGTCGCCTCCACCGGTGATCAGTACGACCTTCCCGGCGACGTCGTAGTCGAGTCGGCGTCCGGGCAGTGGAATGCCCAGATCGCGGACTGTTCCCGCAATTGCGGACAAGCGTCCCGTCATTGCTTCAGTGCCTTCCGTGTAGTGCGCGGATGAGAACCTTGACCAGCCAGTCGATTCGGGCGGTCCTTCGAAACGTCGTCAGTGGTAGGGGCGAACGGAATCGTTGCCGAGTCGTCGAACGAGCGTAGGTGAACTCCTTCAGACCATCTGGGCCGTGAACGCGTCCGAAACCAGATGCTCCGACCCCACCCAGTGGCAGGTTGGGAACCGCGGCATACATCACGTAAGAGTTCACCGACGCTCCTCCGGATCGGAGCCGATCGGCAACAGCCGCTCCGTCCTTGCCGAACACGCTTGCTCCCAATGCGTATGGCGACGCATTGACCAACTCCACCGCCTCGTCCATCGAGGCGACCTTGGTGATCGTCATCGTCGGGCCGAATGTTTCCTCCGTGACGGCGAGGCTGTCTTCGGGGACGTCGACCATGATGGTCGGTTGCACGTACTGGCCGGAGATCGAGCCGAGCCCTCCGAGAACGACACGTCCACCCCGCGACATCGCGTCGTCGATGTGGCGCCGGATTACAGCCACTTGCGAGGGCATGGTGATCGGACCGATCTTGTCTTCGGCACCCGGACCCGCATGAACTCGGGCAGCCAAAGTGATTGTCTTGTCGATAAACTCGCCGTAGACATGTTCGTGCACGTATACACGCTCGACGCCCAGACAGGTTTGACCGGAGTTGGACAATGCTCCCCACACCGCAGCATCCGCGGCGGCACCGACATTTCCGTCGGCATCAAGGATGAGCGCGTCCTTACCACCACATTCCATCAACACCGGTGTGAGGGTCTCGGCGCACGCTGCCATGACTTTCTTGCCCGTCGCGGTCGATCCGGTGAACCCGATCTTGTCGACACCGGCCAGGCACAGTGCCGCGCCGACCGAACCATCGCCCGTGACGACCTGCAGCACAGGATGTTCAGGGACGACCTCGGCGAAGGCGCGGCCCAACCATTGCCCGACTGCCGGTGCGAACTCACTCGGCTTGTAGACCACGGCGTTGCCTGCAGCCAGCGAGAACGAGAGCGAACCGAGTGGGGTGAAGACCGGATAGTTCCACGGACCGATCACACCGATCACCCCGAGAGGTCGATACTCCACCGAGGCGGCCTGATTGACCGTCAACAAACTGGAGCGGACGCTGCGCCTGCCCAATACCTTTCGGGCATTCTTCGACGCCCACGCGAGATGTTCTAGTGCCATGGCGATTTCGAGCATCGCGTCAGGGTGCGGCTTGCCCATGTCCCGGTGCACGACCTCGGCGAGTTCGGATGCGCGACGAGCGATGATTCCTCGCCACCGATCCAGTCGACGAGCGCGTTGCTCGAATGTCAGTTCTGCCCACCATTCGGAAGCAGTACGGGCGTCGCGCACTGCCTGTGTCACCGTGTCGTCGGACGCCTGTGTGGTCGTGTCGATCTCGGTCGCCGTCATCGTGGAGTTCCTTGAAGTGTGTGGTGGACGGCGCCGTCGGCCCAGCCGCGGGTGACGCGTTGGAGGATCGGTCGGGACAGAGTCAGAATGGGGGCGAACCACGGCTGCGCTTGCACAGCGAACGTCCAGGTGAGGCGGCTGCCAGTCGAAGTCGGTTCCAACACCAGATCTTCAGCGAAGCGTTTGAACCCCGGAAGTGACGCCGACTCCACGTAGAAGGACATCCGGTGCCCCTCGTCCCAGCGGAAGAATCGCTCGTTCAGTGCAGCAAAAGCGCCGGCTCGCACGGTTCGCGTAGTCCCGACGCCGAATGGTCTGTCCGAGGTCCAGTCGGCTCCGGTGATCCCGTGCGCCCACGACGTGAGCGCTCCGTCCGAGGTCAACGTCTGCCACAAGCTTTCACATGTCGCTTCGGATTCGATCCGGTGAGTGATCACCAGCGGAGCGGAGCGGATGAAGGCTGCGTCGGCCGCAGAAAGAGAGAATTTTCCCTTCACAGGTCCACCACCAAAGACCCACCGGTGGAACGTGATCGACAGGTCAACATCGAACCAGTACGTTCGGATTCGGTGAGGAGGGTGTCTCGATGCTCGACGGTCCCGGAGAGCACCCGGACCTTGCATGTACCGCAGAAGCCCTGTTGGCATGAATACGCTACTCCGGGAAGTACGCGTCGTATTGCAGCCAATGCACTTTCGGACTCGCCCACATCGACGGTGAGACCGGTGCGCGCCAGATGCACCGTGAACTCCTTGCCGTCGACTACCGGGAGTGGGGAGAACCTCTCGCTGTGCACCGATCCGGTCGGGTTGGCGGCGAAAGTTGCCGCACGCACCGTGTTCATCAGCGGAACCGGTCCGCACGTGTACACCGCGGCACCTGGATCCGCAGCAGCGACGAGTGTTCCGATATCCGTCGGACCCAGCTCGTCGTCGGGTCGGATGGTTACCCGGCCGCTGGAATACTCCTCGATCTCGTTCAGGAATGGCATAGCTGCCCGAGTTCGTCCGAGATAGTCCAATCGCCACGGGACTGCGCGGCGGTGACAGCGTTGCACCATGGGAAGTATCGGAGTGATCCCGATTCCGCCCGCAACAAAGAGGTACGACGGAGCAGTGACAAAAGGAAATGCATTCCGCGGCCCTCGTACGTCGACAACCATTCCGGGTTTCAGCGACTCGTGTATCTCGCGGGAGCCGCCCCCGCCTTCGTCGATCCGCCGGACGGCGATCCGATACGAGGTCAAGTCGTCGGGGTCTCCGCACAACGAATACTGTCGTTGCCTTCCCGAGGGGAGAATGACGTCTAGGTGAGCGCCGGGAATCCACGACGGCAGGGTGATTCCTTCCCTCGGGGTCAAGGTGACACTCAGGACGTCTGCGCACTCGAACCGGACGGACTTCACGTCCAGCGTCATGTCGAATCCGCTGTAGCGGACCGGGTTGGGACGCGAAAGTATCTGCGCTGCAGGACTTGACGCAAAGATTCGACGGTATGCGCTCGTCGCCTGTGCGGCAATCCTCAACGACCGGGTCGGTGTGAAGTCTTGTGCGTCGTGAGGACGGTCGGCAGTCGACTTGTTCATCCTTCACTCTTTTCGGAAGAACGATTGGCGGCAGGTGAGCGAGCGAGGTAGCGCATGGCTACGTCCATGTCCCCGATCTGGGACGGATGGAAGCTCGGCCGCAGATACGGAGGAATCTCGGTGATCAGGAATTTCATGTTCGGGACCAGGCCGCGGCGAGTGGCGCTGATCAGTTGCAGAGGCCACAGGCGGCCCTTCGCCTTCGACGGGTCCTGCCGGAAGAGGTAGTTCATCGAGGCGATGAACAACACGAACAACGTGAAGCTGGCGAGCAGCGCCGTGCGAACACGGCGGGCGTAGCTACCGTCCACGTACATGTAGGCGTCGAAGGCCACGTTGCGGTGCTCGACTTCCTCGGCGCCGTGCCACTTGACCATGTCGAGCATCGTCGGGTGCATGCCGGCATCTTCGAGGGCGGGATCGGTGAGCAGCCATTCCCCGACCACCGCCGTGTAGTGCTCCATCGCGGCAAACAAGCCGAGACGTTCACAGAGCCAGGCGTGCTTGGCTTTTCCGGTCAATCCTTTGTCGCCCAATATCTTGTCCACGAGCCAGTCCATCCGGCGTGACATCGGTTTCATGTCCATGCCGAGGTCCGCAAGATGCTCGCGTGCACCTTTGTGCGACGACGCGTGTGTTGCTTCCTGGCCGACGAATCCCACCACCTCTTCGTGCAGGCGGGGGTCCTCGATGAGCGGGAGTGCTTCGGCGAGCGTTGCGGACATGGCCCGCTCTCCCTCGGGCAACACGAGATGCATGAAGTTGATGACGTGGGTGACCATCGGTTCGTTCGGCACGTAATGCAGTGGTACGCCGTCCCAGTCGAATTCGACGTCACGGGCGGCGATCGCATGTGCTTCGTCGGTGTAGCGGCGCGCGCCGGACGGTGCGACGACGGGTGTGCCTCGGAAGGCGTTGATGCCGAGCATTATCGGCTCCTCACGGTTTCTCGGGCAGTGGTGAGTGATTCGGACGAGACGGGTTGTACCTGCGCGTAGTGAGCGAGGTCGGCTCGTTTGGTCCTGGTGCGGAAGGATCGGTTGAATCCGGGATAGAAGGTGTAATTGCGGCCGCCGTCGACGAGGTAGTAACTACTGCACCCGCCGGCGTTCCACACGCTGGTGGCGAGTCGGCGGTCGGTCGCGCGCACGAACTCTCTCTGCACGTCTGCCCGGACGTCGATACTGCCGATGCCGCCCTCGTCCATTTGAAGAATGCAGCTCACGATGTACTCGACCTGCGCTTCGATCGTGACGACCTGCGAGGTGTAGACCACGGAATTGGGGCCGAGGATCATGAAGAAGTTCGGAAACCCGCTGATGGTGGTGCCGAGGAAGGCCTCGGCACTGCCGTTCCACGTCTGCGCGAGGCTGCGGCCGTCCTTGCCCCGGATGATGTCGAACGACGGGTTGTCTCCCATACGAAAGCCGGTTCCCATGACTATGGTGTCGACTTCCCGGAAGGCGCCGTCCGCGGTGAGGACTCCGCGCTCCTGCACCTCGACGATTCCGTCCGTCACCACCTCCACATTGGGTGACGCCAGCGCGGGATAGTAGGTGTTCGAGAACGTCGGACGCTTGCATCCGAATGCGTAGTGGGGGAGCAGCTTTGCGCGAAGCTCCGGGTCCCGCACCTGCCGGCGAAGGTGTGCTCGGCCGAGTGCGGCCAGCCCTTTGAGCAGTGAAGGCTTGTACACGAATCCGGGTACCAGGGCTTCTTGGAGCAGGTCGAGTCCCTTGCGTGCCAGTCGTTGGGTGAGCGGCACCCGCTCGAAGAGAGCGCTCGGCCAGCCGGTCATCGGCTGATCCGGGTGCGGCAGGATCCACGTCGGTGTCCGCTGGAACACGGTCAACGTGTCCGCGAGCGGTTGCAGTCTGGGGATGATCTGCACCGCAGAGGCACCGGTGCCGACCACGGCTATCCGCTCACCGCGAAGGTCGTGGTCGTGGTTCCAGTCCGCGGTGTGGAACATCTGACCACGAAACGATTCGAGCCCGGGAAGGTCGGGTGTGGCGGGGGCACTGAACGGGCCGGTGGCCGCGACCAGGAACTGTGTCTCCCACACGGTTTCCGCAGTGTGTACCCGCCAGATCTGGGCTTGCTCGTCCCACGAAGCTTCTGTCACGTCCTGGTTGCAGTGGAAATGACCGGCCAGTCCGAAGCGATGGACGCAATCCCGGAGATAGTCGTAGATCTCGGGCTGTAGCGGATACAGCCGCGTCCAGTTCGGATTTGGCGCAAACGAGAACGAGTACAGAATCGACGGGATGTCGCACTGTGCACCGGGGTAGGTATTGACCTGCCAGGTCCCCCCGGGCTCCGCGGCACGTTCCAGAACGACGAAGTCGTCGATCCCGGACTGCTTCAAGCGGACAGCCGTTCCGATGCCGCCGAAACCGGCTCCGATGACGACGACTCGTGTTCGGCGAGTTCGAGTTTCCTCGTCACCGGCCGATGGCCCCGAGGTTGGGTCGATGTCGACCATGTGTGACGCCTCCTGATTGGTGCGTGAACAACTGAACGAAGAGTAAGTCTGACATCAAGTGATGTCAACAGCGGTTGATGTCAGAATTCAACTGATTGACATCGGGCGATGTCAGTTCGCTTGCGGAGGTCGCCGCGATAACCTGAGGTCGAGAGCGCTGCCGGTCAGTGAGAACATGGGGACATGACGGATACCGAGGCTCGGCGCACCGGCCCGCGCAGGTGGCGTGGGCAGGAACCGGAAGATCGCCGCGCCGCGCGCCGGACACAGCTGATCGAAGCCGGGTTGCAGATCATGGGCACCGAGGGAGCGGCCGCCGCGACCATGCGTGCGACCTGCCGCGAGGCCGCGCTGACCGAACGGTACTTCTACGAGAGCTTCGCCAACCGTGACGAACTGCTGGTCGCCGTGCTCGACGAGGTCGTTCTCGGTGCGCGTGACACTATTCTGGACGCTCTCGAGGCGGCGCCTTCCGAACCGTCGGCCCTGATCCGCCACGTGGTGAAGGCCTTCACCAACTACGTATTCAAAGATCCTCGACGTGGACGCATCATGTTCGTCGAATCCCAGGCGGAACCTGCGCTGTGGGATCGAGGGCGAGAATTGATGGCGGAGTTCACGAATCCGATTTCCGCGTCGCTCGAGCTGATGTACGGCGGCGAGGCAACCGACTCCGCGAACTCCGAACTCAATTCGGTGGGGCTGTTCGGTGCCCTCGCGTTCATCTATCAGGCGCACACCCCGTCCTCCAAGATCTCTCGAAAGCGTTTGGTGGAGCACATTTCGCTCATGGTCGAGGCGCAGGCGACGGTCAACAGCACGCCTGCGAGAAAAGAATGACGTCCGCGTCGGCCACAGGCGGAAGGCGTCTCGGTCCCGAAGACCGGCGTGAGCAGATCATTGTCAGCGCGGCAAAGGTTTTCGAGGAGAAGTCTTTTGCCGACGTCTCGATGACCGAGTTGGCCAAGGCGGCTGGGGTCGGACGTCCGCTGCTCAATCATTACTTCGGCTCCAAGCGGGAGTTGTATCTCGACGTCGTGCGGCGGTTCGTCTTCATTCCCGAAGTGGCGGTGGACCGCATTCCGCGATCGGCGAGCCAGGAGAAGCGGATCGGCGCCGTGATCGATCGGTGGCTCGACGTCGCCTGGCGTCATCGCGACATGTGGATCTCGACAGTCATGTCCGACGACCTCCGCCGTGATCCCGAGATGGATCGGATCCTCCAGGATGCTGACGACGTTGCTGCGCGACGCATGATGGATGCGCTCGAGATTCGACCGAGTGAAGGCAGCGAGGCTGCTGTTCATTCGATGATCGTGGCGTACGGAGGCTTGGCGAAGGCCGCCAGTAAGCAGTGGTTGGTGACGGGAGCCCTCGACCGCGAACAGGTGCACCTTCTGCTGGTACGCAGTTTGCTTGCCATCGTGCGTGACGTTCTGCCGGCGTGCGAGGCGGATTCCTGATTGCTCAGAGTGATCTCGCCACGAGGTCCTTCATGACTTCGTTCGATCCGGCGTAGATTCGCTGAATACGAGCGTCGGCATACATCTGAGCGATGGGATATTCGAGTATGTAGCCGTACCCGCCGTGTAGTTGCACGCAGCGGTCGATCACGGCGCACTGCTGATCGGTGAGCCAGTACTTGGCCATCGCGGCGGTAGTCGCATCGAGCTGGCCGGCAAGGTATTTGACGATGCAGTCGTCGATGAACGTTCGTGAGATACGAGCGATGGACGCGCACTCGGCAAGTTCGAAGCGCGTGTTCTGCAGATCGAAGAGCTTTTGCCCGAACATGTTTCGGGATTTGGTGTACTCGACGGTGAGGGCGACTGCACGCTCCATTGCCGCAGTGGCTGCAACTCCGCAGATCAATCGTTCGGGCAGTAGCTGCTGCATCAGCTGGGCAAACCCTGTGCCTTCGCGGTCCCCGAGCAGGTTTGTTGCAGGCACCCGCAAGCGGTCGAAGAACAGCTCGGTGGTGTCCTGGCCCTTCTGTCCGACCTTCTCGAGTATTCGCCCGCGCTCGAAACCCGGTGTGTTGTCATCGACCTCGGCCACGATGAGCGACACTCCACGCGCTCCGAGGCTGGGATCGGTCTTGGCGGCAATAATCACCAGATCACAATTGCGACCGTTGGAGATGAAGGTCTTTGCGCCGCTGATCAGATAGTCGTCACCGTCGCGGACGGCTCGGGTGGTGATGTTCTGCAAGTCGGATCCGGTGCCGGGCTCGGTCATGGCGATTGCGCCCACCCACTCGCCACTCACCAGCTTCGGTAGCCAGCGCAGTTTGTGCTCGTGATCGGCGTAGGCATTGAGGTAGTGCGGCACGATTCCCGAGTGCACGCCGAGTTGGAGTGAATGATCACCCGCCATGACCTGCTCGTGGAACAGCACGGCGTCGTGCGCGAAAGTTCCTCCTCCGCCGCCGTACTCGGTGGGGATCGACATGCCGGCGAGCCCGAGCGCCCCGAGTTCTCGATATGCGGATTTGTCGGGAAAACCTTGGGACGCGAAGCGTTTCTGATGCGGTGTGACGTGTTTGGCGAAGAAGTTCCTTGCCAGGTCGGCCACGGCCTCCAATTCGTCGTCCATCCACGGGGACCGTCGTTCTGCGGTCCGGGTTGCGGTAGATCCTTGCGTCATCGTGATTCTCCTGATCGATGAAGTGCGACCCGCGAGCGGATCCGACTCCACCTATCATCCACACTGTTGACATAGTGTCAATAAAGGGGTGGTCGAATCGACCTCCGGACCCGCCTCGAATTCCACGTCGGCCGCCCGCAAGAATGGGACGACACAGACACGAACAGGCCGGCGCGAAGGATGGGCAGTGGACCCCGAAGAAACATCAGCGGGTCACGAGTCCAACCTCCCGGCTCCGCGGCCGGCGCGCAGCGTCCTGTTCGGATTGCCGCCGGTGGGAAACCGGTACCCCGGAGCGGTTCGCGTCGCCCTCGCCCTGGCGATTCCGGCGGCCATCGCCACACTGCTCGGATTCGGGTCTGCTTCGCTCCTGGTCGGCCTCGGTGCATTTGCATCGATCTACGGTGAGGGTCGTCCGTACCGGAGCAGGTGGAAGGCAGTCGGTATCGCTGCGACGGCGCTGACGATCCTGTCCTTCGTCGGGGCATCGGTGGGTGAGCCCGTCCACCGAGCCATCGCCGAGGGAGCGCCGACGGTGCTGCTCGTCTTTGTCGTGCTGATCATGGCCGTCGTGGTGTCGACCTGCGCCTTCACCGTCGACGCGCTTCGATTGGGTCCACCGGGCGCGTTCTTTCTGTTGCTCACCACCGAGATCAGTTCCGTGATCGCCACTCCCGGTCAGCCGCCGGTCGAGGTCGCGATGTGGACGGCAATCGGTGGGATCAGCGCGGTGGTCGTCTCGATGACGGGAATCCTGTGGGCACCGAGAGCTGTCGAACGCAGCGCTGTACAGGCAGCCGTCTCGGAAGTTGCGGAGTACACGGACGCTCAGGCGAGGTACGCCCCACCCGAACTCACGCGAGACAAACGCCACGCTGCAGCACTTCGGCTGCACGACGCGTGGCAGTGCCTTTACCGCGGCGCAATCGTCGGGAAAGACCACCCGTTGACCCGTGAACTCGAACGAGCGCAGATCTCGATGGCCAGAGCGATCTCCGACGACCACGATCCGGAGCTCATGGCGGACCCCGCGTTCGACGTCGACGAGGTCGGGGCCCACCCGCCTCTGCCCGACCCGACCATCCGATATCGGTTCCTCCGCGCCTGCAATCCGTCCAGCCGAGCGTCGGTGACGGCACTTCGGCTGTCCATTGCCTGTATGGCGGCGGGAACCCTCACCGTCCTGCTCGGCATCGATCGCCCGGACTGGGCGGTGATCGCCGCGGCGATGGTCCTTCATCAAGGACCGGATCGAATACTGGGCACCTATCGCGGAATCCACCGCATCGGCGGAACCGTCCTCGGGTTGATTCTGTTGGGTGCCATCTACGCCTGGAGTCCGACCGGTCTGTGGTTGGTGGCGGTACTTGCAGTCCTGATGGCGGGGATCGAGCTGTTCCTGGTGCGGAATTACGGGATAGCCGTCATCTTCATCACCGCCCTCGCGATTCTCCTCGGCGCGGCCGGTGGTGCGCACGGGACCGTCCGACATCTGATCCTCAGCCGCATGCTCGAGACGGCAATCGGCGTCGTCGTGGCGTTGGTGGTCCTGTGGACGGTGGGGCGCGGTGCGCATCGACGCACTCTGATCTGGGTCGACGAACGGGCGAGTAGCGTCCTGTTCAAGCTACTGACCGAAATTCGCGCGAGGCACTATGCACCACAGGCGAATTGGTCGGAGCTTTCGGAGCTTCGACGGGACCTGGACTTCGAACTGCGAGGTAGCGCGATGGCCGGGATCGACGCCGCCCACAACGAACCCGAGTGGGCGTCGCAGCAGTGGAGGACGCACACCGAATTGCACCATCTGGGATCGGATGTACTGCACCGGCTGTGGTTCGGCACGCAGGTGTCCAGATCACACCTCGAGGAATGGGAGTCTCGCTACTTGCGTTCGGGTTCGGTGTGATCGAGCATCGGCACAGCGCTGAACTTGGCTGGATTCGCAATGTCGTAGGCCGCGCACACGATTCCGTCGCGGACAGTGAAGCCGGCAACGCGAGCGGCGAACTGCGGGTACTGGTCATCCCCTGGTGAGCCGGCGAATACACCGCCGAGCTGTCCGTTGACGAGAACTGGCGACATCGAGAACAACGCCGCCGGTCCGTACTTGCGGGCCAACCCCAGATAGAACCGCGCCACACGATCACTGCCGCGAACGACGTTGACGGCCGTGCGGGTAGTTCCGCCTGCGTCACCGATCAGGACGGCATCGGGATCGAGTGCACCTATCACGGCGTTCAGATCTCCACTCGCGATAGCCGTCACCAATCGCTCGACGGCAGCAGCATGCTCCTCGCTACTGACCGGGACCGGCGCCGACGCTGCGGCTTTACGGGCCCGCGAGGCCAACTGACGGGCAGTGGCTACTTCGATGTCGAGGATGCGCGCAACCTCGGCGAAGGGCACGTCGAAGCCGTCATGCAGGACGAAGGCAACGCGTTGAGCGGGAGTAAGGGTGTCCAGGACGACGAGGGCAGCAAAACGATTCTGTTCCTGCGTCACGACGTACTCCAGCGGATCGGGTGTCGCTGAGGGTGTGCCCGAGGTGGCGTCGACGGGCGTGACGATCGGCTCCGGAAGCCACTGTCCGACATAGCTTTCTCTTCTGACCGCGGCCGATTTGAGATGATCGAGGCAGATCCGACCGACAACAGTGGTGAGCCATCCGCGCAGCTCGCGGATCTCGAGGTCGCTTCCTTGTCTCGATTGTGCGACTTGCAAGCGTATCCACGCTTCCTGCACCGCATCCTGAGCGTCGCTGAAACTTCCGGTGAGACGGTAGGCCACCGACGTCAGGTGGCCACGGTGTTGCTCGAAGTCCTGCGCAGTCGTCGGCGAAAGCATGCCCTCATGATACGGACCTCACACATTAAATCCGGCATGAATGTAACCGTTGACCCAGGTAGTGGGTGCCGACGTATGGTTTCGGCACTGCTCACGGCTCGATCCTGTCTGCACATTCATTGGAGTCTCACGTGTTTCGGTCTTTCCCGCTCATGTCGCTCAACTGTTGTCGTTGAACTGACATTCCCCACACCTGCCTGTGCCGAGCGCCGCACACGGCGCTCCGGACAGGTGTAGCCGAGAACTGAACCAATCATCTTCTACAGGAAGCAACTTCATGATTCGCCCTCGTTTCGCGCGCTCGGTAGCCGCGGTCGTCGCTCTTGTCACTCTGTCCAGTTTTGCCGTTGCCTGCTCGGGCTCCTCCGACGAAGTGGTCAAGACCGCCGACGGCAAGACCGTCCTGCGGTACGAGGGCAGCACCGGACAGGTCATCTACCCCGAACTGGCCGCTGACCTCGGCTACTTCAACGACGTGGAGCTCAACTGGATCGGCGATACGACCAGCGGCCCTCAGAGCATTCAGAACGCAGCGACCGGTCAAACCGAGTTCGGGGGAGCGTTCAACGGTGCGGTGGTGAAGTTGGCTTCCGCGGGTTCACCGATCACCTCGGTCATCGGGTACTACGGCTCGGACAAGGAGAGCTTCAACGGTTACTACGTTCTCGACGACAGTCCGATCAAATCGGCGAAGGACCTGATCGGCAAGAAGGTCGGGATGAACACCCTCGGTGCGCACCACGAGTTCGTCGTGCGTGAATGGCTTGCGCGGGAGGGGCTTACACCGGACGAGATCAAGCAGGTGGAACTGATCGTGGTTCCGCCGGTCAACACGGAACAAGCGTTGCGGCAGGGACAGATCGACGTCGCCACCCTCGGCTCGGTCTTCCGTGACTCCGCGCTCGAACGTGGTGGCCTTCGTGAGCTGTTCACGGACGAATCGTTGTTCGGCTCGTTCACCTACGGCACGTTGGTGTTCCGTGACGACTACATCGCGCAGAACAAGGAGGCGGTCGCCGATTTCGTGCAGGGAACAGCGAGGGCCATCCGCTGGACGCAGACGCACCCACGAGAAGAAGTGATCGCGAAGCTGACGTCGATCATCAACAGTCGCGGACGCAACGAGGACACCAAGCTCATCAGCTACTGGAAGAGCCCGGGGGTCGCCGGTCCCGGCGGAACGATCACCGATGCCGAGATCAGCACGTGGATCGACTGGCTCACCCGTAACGGCGAACTCGAAGAAGGAAAGTTGAAGCCGTCGGACATCTACACGAACGAATTCAACCCGTACGCCAACGGAACGTATTCACCCGACAGCGGCGCTGACGGACAGGCACTGGAGGCAGCAAAATGAGCACAGAACCGAAACTACGGCTCGAGCACGTCACCAAACAGTTCGACATTCGTGGGACCGACGAAGTTTTCACCGCGGTCGAGGACATCAACATCGACGTGGCGCCGGGGGAGTTCCTGGTCCTCGTCGGGCCGAGTGGTTGCGGCAAGTCGACTCTGCTGGACCTCCTCGGAGGACTCAGTTCGCCCACTTCCGGTCGAATCCTTCTGGACGGCAAGCAGATCACGGGCCCAGGCTTGGATCGGGGAATCGTCTTCCAGCAATACGCGCTGCTTCCATGGCGAACTGCACGTCACAACATCGAGTTCGGACTCGAAGCGAAGGGCGTGAAGAAGAGCGAGCGACGCGAGCTCGCCGAGCATTACCTCGAACTGGTCGGTCTGCAAGGTTTCGCGGATCGCTATCCACACGAGTTGTCCGGTGGAATGAAGCAGCGAGTCGCGATCGCCCGCAGCCTGGCATTCGACCCCGAAGTGTTGCTGATGGACGAACCATTTGCAGCGCTGGACGCACAGACGCGAGAGTCGCTGCAGGACGAGCTTCTGCGCATCTGGAAGGCCACCGGCAAGACGATCCTGTTCATCACCCACGGAATCGACGAGGCCATCTACCTCGGGCAACGTGTTGCAGTACTGACTTCGCGCCCGGGGCGCGTCAAGACGATCGTCGACATCGACATCGACCGGTCCGGCGACGACGTGCGATCAGGTGAGGAGTTCCGTGTGTTCCGGCACCGGATCTGGACGCTGCTGCACGGTGAAGTCGAGCGCGCTCGGGCCGGCGAACTCGATCCTGCCAAGGAGGTTGCACATGTCTAGCGCATTGGCGACGCCGGAGGTGGTCGCCACCCCGAAACCGTTGGCCGACAAAACACCTGACGTTGCGCAGCGGAGCCAGGCCGGCGGCAAGGCGGCGCGCTACATTGGTTCCACCGCCTGGCGGATTGCCAAGCCGTCGATTGCGATCGCGATCTTCCTCGGGATCTGGGAAGCGGCACCTCGGCTCGGGCTGGTGGACAAGGTCTTCCTCCCGCCCTTCACCGAAGTTGTGTCCGCATTCTTCACCCTCGCCGAGAACGGACAATTGCAAGAGCATGTTTCCGCCAGTCTGACGCGTGCGCTGACCGGCTTCTTCGTGGCCATCGCGATCGCGATTCCGTTGGGAATTGCGATCGCCTGGTACCGCCCGGTCTCCGACTTCCTCAACCCGATTCTCGAATTGTTCCGCAACACAGCAGCCTTGGCGCTGCTTCCCGTCTTCGTGCTGATTCTCGGAATCGGTGAGGAATCGAAGATCGCCCTTGTGATCTACGCCTGCACCTTCCCGATCCTGCTCAACACCATTTCGGGTGTGCGCACGGTCGATCCGCTGCTGATCAAGTCCGCTGCCTCGCTGGGGTTCTCCTCGATTCGGCTGTTTCAGAAGGTGGTTCTGCCCGCCGCTGTTCCCACGATCTTCACGGGTATCCGCATGGCAGCCGCGTCGTCGATTCTCGTGCTGATCGCCGCCGAAATGGTCGGGGCCAAAGCCGGTCTCGGGTATCTGATCACCGCTTCACAACTCAACTTCCAGATCCCGAACATGTACGCGGGCATCGTCGCGATCTCGTTGTTGGGTCTGACAATCAACGCGATTCTGGTCCTGATCGAACGTCGGCTCTCGCGCTGGCGCGTCACCACCTGACCACACATTCACGGAAAGATTCTGCGAACTCATGTCCGAACGACAATTTCATCTGAACGCCTTCCTGATGGGCGTCGGCCATCATGAGGCGGCGTGGCGCCACCCACGCACAAACGCGGCCAACCTCCTGGACGTCAAGCACTTCCAGGAATTGGGGAGAATCGCCGAGCGTGGAAAGCTGGACTCGGTGTTCTTCGCCGACGGTCTAGCAGTCGGCCCGCGGGTCAAGTACAACACCCAGGCGATCTTCGAACCCGTCACCTTGCTGTCGGCAATCGCTGCGGCCACCGACAAGGTGGGACTGATTGCAACCGCGTCGACCAGTTACAGCGATCCGTACACTCTCGCAAGGAAGTTCGCTTCCCTCGATCACATCAGTGGCGGACGAGGCGGGTGGAACATCGTGACGTCGGCCGGCGCCGACGAGGCCGCGAACTTCGGCCTCGATGCGGTACCGACGCACAGCGGTCGTTACGAGCGCGCCGAGGAGTTTCTCGACGTGACGCTCGGACTCTGGGACAGCTGGGAAGAGGGGGCAGTTGTCCTGGACGAAGAGACCGGAATCTTCGCCGATCCTGATCGTGTCCATCGCATCGACCATGACGGTCAACGATTCACGGTGGCTGGCCCGCTCAATTCGCCGAGGTCTCCACAAGGACGTCCGCTGCTTGTACAGGCCGGTTCCTCCGAGAGCGGTAAGGATTTCGCGGCGAGGTATGCCGAAGCCGTGTTCACCGCTCAACGAACACTCGAGCAGGGGCAGGATTTCTACACCGACCTCAAAGCGCGGCTGATCAAGTACGGGCGTAGTCCCGACGAGATCAAGGTGCTGCCAGGCATCGTTCCCTTCATCGCGGATACGGAAGAAGAAGCCAAGGCACTGGAGCAGTCGTTCACGGATCTCATCTCACCTGAGTACTCGCTGCGCCAACTCTCGAACATGGTGGGCGTCGACCTCACCGAGCATTCGCTGGATGCCCCGCTGCCACCGTTGCCGGACATCGATCGCATCCAAGGAAACAAGAGTCGATACCAGCTCGTCAAAGACCTTGCGGAGAGCGAAAACCTCACCGTCCGTGAACTGATCGGCAAACTCGGCGGTGGCCGTGGGCATCGGACATTTGCCGGGACACCGGAGCAGGTCGCGGACGAGTTGACCGAATGGTTCGACAAGGGCGCCGCGGACGGCTTCAACATCATGCCGCCCTATCTGCCTGGAGGGCTCGAGGTGTTCGTCGACCGGGTCGTGCCGATTCTGCAGGCGCGTGGGATCTTCCGGACCGAATACACGGAATCCACCCTGCGGGGTCACTACGGCCTCGATCGTCCGGCGAATCGGTTTTCGCGGGCCGCTGACGCGGCAGAAGTGAGCGCGTGACGGAAACACTGCCCAAGGAACAGCCGGCGATTGCCGGTCTCAAGCCACTCGTCACAACGGTTTTCGTACCGGCGGCCATCTTCGGGATCGGTCAGGGAGCGGCTGCCCCCATCATGGCCGTCACCGCGCGCGACCTGGGTGCATCGGTTGCCGTCGCCGGCCTGATCGTTGCACTCGGTGGTTTGGGCGCCGTACTCGGTGACCTCCCCGCCGGCAGGATCGTGTCGCGTTTCGGTGAGCGCAGGTCGATCATCGGCGGAAGTTCCTTGGGTGCAACAGGAGTGGTGATTTGTCTCCTTGCGCAGACTCCGTGGATGCTCGGTATCGGCGCACTGTTGACCGGATTGGCGAATGCGGTGTGGGGCCTTGCGCGGCAGAGCTACCTCGCCGAGACCGTGCCACTCGGTCTTCGGGCCCGAGCAATGTCGTCGTTCGCCGCGATGTGGCGGTTGGGTTTCTTCCTGGGACCGCTCATCGGGGCCGGCGTGATTCTCCTGGTGGGAGCGCGCGGAGGATTCTTCGTCCAGTTGGTGGGCGTCGTGCTCGCCGGGGCGCTGATGGCCCGCGTTCCCGACCCGCCACGAAAGGTGCAGGCAGGCAACAGCGATCACGGACACGTCACGCTCCCGGAGATCCTTCGCCGTCATCGTGCCGCTCTGTCGACGCTCGGGACAGGCTCCCTTCTGATGGGCGCCGCCCGCGCTTCGCGTGAGGCCGTTCTTCCATTGTGGGCATTGCACCTCGGATTGGATGCAGCCCAGGTGAGTGTGATCTTCGGTATCGGTGCGGCCGTGGACCTGCTGTGCTCGTACCCGGCCGGACACATCATGGACCGATACGGCCGCAGGCTGGTCGCGGTGCCTTCGCTGACGGTGATCGGTGTGTCGTACCTACTGTTGCCGTTCTCGACGGGTGCAGTGGGATTGACCGTGGTCGCTGTCGTGATGGGGATCGGCAACGGGCTGGGCAACGGCGTGATCATGACCCTCGGTGCCGATATCGCCCCGCCCGAAGAACGCGCCGAGTTCCTCGCTGCATGGCGATTGACTCACGACACCGGCATGTTCGGTGGGCCGCTCGCGATCGGTCTACTCGCCGCGGTGCTCCCACTCGGGTGGGCATTCGCCGCTCTGGGCGCGACGTCGTTCGCCGGCGCGGCGATGATGTTCCGCTTCATTCCGGTCTACTCTCCGCGGGTGTCACCCCGGTCGCGCGTCGGGAAACTGTAGGTAGGCTCGCTACATGCGATTCGGACTGTTCGTACCTCAAGGCTGGCGTCTGGACCTGGTCGGCATCGACCCCGCGAAGCAGTGGGAGGTGATGCGAGACTTCACGCTGCGCGCGGAGGCAGGGCCGTGGGAGTCGGTGTGGGTCTACGACCACTTCCACACCGTTCCCC
The DNA here is from genome assembly GCF_001445685.1 of Rhodococcus sp. KB6. Taxonomy (NCBI): domain Bacteria; kingdom Bacillati; phylum Actinomycetota; class Actinomycetes; order Mycobacteriales; family Nocardiaceae; genus Rhodococcus; species Rhodococcus sp. KB6. The sequence continues at coordinate 573,849 of NZ_LNAK01000043.1, forward strand.
AGCCGACGGAAGAAGCGACTCACGAGGCGTGGACGTTGATGGCCGCACTCGGTGCGTCGACCTCGCGTATCCGACTGGGCCAGATGTGTACCGCCATGAGTTACCGAAACCCGGCGTACCTCGCCAAGGTCGCCGCGACCACCGATCTCATCACGGGTGGACGCGTCGAGATGGGCATCGGCGGCGGTTGGTACGAGCAGGAGTGGCGTGCGTACGGCTACGGTTTCCCCTCTGCCGGTGAGCGTCTGGGCCGCCTCGACGAAGGAATCCAGATCATGCAGCAGGCGTGGTCGACCGGCAGCTCGACGCTCGACGGCAAGTACTACCAGGTCGACGGAGCGCTGTGCCGTCCACTTCCGTTGCAAGAGGGCGGAATTCCCATCTGGGTTGCCGGTGGCGGCGAGAAGGTCACACTCAAGATCGCGGCCAAGTACGCGCAGTACACGAACTTCGACGGCACCCCGGCCGGCTTCGCGCACAAGTCCGAAATCCTGAAGAAGCACTGCGACACCGTCGGCACCGATTTCGACGCCATCGTCCGTTCGGCCAACTACAACGTGGCCATCGGCGCGACGGAATCCGAGGTGGCTCAGCGGTTGGAGACACTGAAGGACAGACTGACGCCGTTGGTCGGCGAAGCTGCCGCCGATGCGTCGCTCGACGCGTTCCGCGGAATGCCTGCCGTGGGTACGCCCGAGCAGATCATCGAGAATCTGTCGGCGCTCGAGGCACAGGGGCTCGAGTACGGAATCTTCTACTTCCCCGAGGCCGCGTACGACACGTCGGGAATCGAGATGTTCGAGAAGGAAGTGCTGCCCGCGCTCGCGTAACCGTTTGGACTAGCGCAGCGAGTCAGGAAGATCGGCCGGGTTGATCAGAACCCGGCGATCGGGGTGGGTGCGAACTTCTTCGGAATCGGGAATCCGGCTCTGCAGGAAGTTCCACTCGCTCGCACTGACAGCAGCGATCGCGCGTGCCAGCACTGCCGAGTCCTTGGTCCCCCACTCGATCGGCATGGGACTGACCATCTGCCACGTGTCAGCCTTGCTGCGGGTGGAACGATCCGAACGCAGTGCGACCGACGGAATGCGGTCGCCGACTCGCCACTTCGGATTGAGTCGAACGTTGCGGCTGACGAGCGCGTACTGCGGTGCTCCGGCCGCCGGCTTCGCGATGTCGATCAATGCCGTCAAGGTCGCCGCTCGAGGGTGAACCTCGGTGACGATCGCGGGAACCAGTGGGTTGTCCGCATACAGAGATTCGACGCTTCCCACCTTGCGAGGTGCCCACACGGCAACCCACAGGGAACTGGCCGCACCGATGGCGAGGACTGCGCCGATGATGATGGACCACACCTCGCCCATGCTGATCAACCAGGCCCCGACCGCGGCGAGGACGATCGCGAAGATCACCGCAGAAATCTGCAGGCGGCGTACATCGGCCAGTGTGTCGTTGACCGACTTGGCGTGAGCCTTGTCGACGGTGAACTGGAAGTCAGCCACGAAAAATTCCTTCGGTGGTGCCGGACGATCTAGGACCGGCCCCCGATCGCCCGGGGACCGTCCACCAGCGTAGCTAGTTTCGCGCGCGCTCCCACATCTGCAGGTAAGCCTCGGCGCCGCGGCTCATGTCCTCGATGATGGTGTCGCCGTCGGCTCCCGCGGCGATGCGCATGTCCGCGATCCAGTCGGGAATCATCCCGTACTGCGCCACGCCGTCGGTGTTCACGTCGAAAACCCGGGTGCCGGCGCGCTGCTGGTCCATGACCGTGCCGTCGAAGGCGGTGTACGGATATTGCAGCGGATTTTCTGCGGCGTCGCCGCGCGGTGCGGCCTGCGGCCCGAAGCCGTTGGTGTCGGCGCCGTAGCCGAAACCGAAGTAGTAGTTCTCGCTTCGCATCGCCCGTGCGTCCCGCCACTGGTCGATGAACCCACGCTCTTCGGGCTTTTCGTCCGATGCGTCGAGTTGTCCGGCGTACAGGGCGACAAATCCGCCGAGTGCGTAGATCCGCTTGTACAGGCTCGGGTCGCTCCAGCTGTGACTGGAAACGACGCCGGAGTAATTCGCAGCTTCGAGAATATCGAGAGCCGCTTCGGCGGTCTTGACGCTCATGTGATCGATGTCCACGATCATCCCTCGGTCCATCAAACCTCGGATCGTGTACGCGCCGAGGTCGGTCAGGCCGTGCGAATTGCATTGCGGACCAGAGGGGTACACCGGAAGCGTCACTCCGGGTGGGAGTACCGCGAGAAGATTCTGTGCGCCGTCGACCTTGGTGGGCAGCACATTGTCCTCGGCAACGCCGGTGCATGGTTCCGACTGCCAGAACTCCCCGGTGCCCAGGTAGTTGCCGATGTTGACGGCCACTCCGGTGACGCCGCCGTCGAAACGGGCACCGCCGAGGGCGTTGTCGAACTTGTGCGTGACGATCATCTGCCGGACACCGAGGTCGTACAACTCGTCCAGGCCGCGGTCGATGTCGTCCTCGGTGCACTGCGGAATACCGTTGCGCACAGAGCAACCGAAGGGTTCGGACACCTCCACCCCGAGGGTGACGGCCAGCTTTCCGTCGGCGGCCACCTGCCTGGCCTGTTCAGGGGAGCTCACGATGCGGAACCAACCCCGGCCGGGACCGCCATACTGGGCGTCGATGTAGTCCTGGAGTTCGCGTGTCTGCTGCGCCTGGATCCGGACGGTCTCCATCTCGTCACAGGGATTTCGTTTACTCGGATACAGCTCGCACAGGACACGGTTGGCGACAAAGAGGTTGGTGAAGATTCGCAGACCGCCACGCCAGGCCCGCTCGACCCACTTGTAGTACGTCTGCTCGTGTGTCAGTGAATCGTGCGCCGGCCAGTCGGTGAAACTCGGCCAGCCGGTGGTGTCGTGAGTTTCGAAGGGATTGCCGTACGACAGAACGTTTTCGAGGAGCGCCGGTATCCCGTCGGGTTGATGGTCCGGGCAGTCGACGAGCGCTGCGGTGACGCCCTGAGGATCGAAAGGTCGGCCGCAGTGCAGGTTTCCGCCCATGAACTCGGAAGCATTCATGTGCACGTGTGTGTCGATGAATCCGGTGACTTCACCGTTCGGTCCGATTTCTCCCGGAACGCCGTTTGCGCCCACCTCCGCTTCGGGGAAGTCGGCGCAGCCGTCGCGCGGGATCAGCGTGAACGCAGATTCGGGAACGTCACCGGGATCGGACATCGTGAGCATCAAATCTCGCGAGATCAGTTGTCGGCCGTTCGAGGTCGCTGTCAGAACGAAGGACTCGCCAGTGGACATCACGGTCCAGTCGGTGGACGGAGTTGCTTCGGAAGTGGCGAGCACCGAGTCTGCGCCGTCGTGCGAGAGCATCGACCCGTCCGGGCCGTACAGCATGAATCGACCCAACTGGGCCGCATGTAGCCGGAACGGTTCGGCGTCTGCGGCTTTCGTTACGTCGGTGAGGTACGCCGACCCGTCACGACGGACGAAATCACCAGACTCGGTGCGCAGCGCGAAGCAACCGTTCGCAAGTGCGTACACCGAGTTCTGCGCAGTAGGAGCAGGACTCGGTGCCGCGGCGCTGACGCCGGTCGTGGCGACGACGACGGCGGCAGTCAGCAGCGAGATGGTCCCGGCGAGCCGACCCCGTAGACGTGGAACTGAGCGCATGGTGCAGGTGACCCCCGGCCGATGGACACGACTGTGACAGGGGACACTCTACAGATAACTGGACGTATGTCCATTTGATTCTGCAACGTGTTGCAGAAATGCTCAGCCGATTGCAGGTCCGAGCAGGTCATCGGCGTCGGTGATCCGGTAGGCGTAGCCCTGTTCGGCGAGGAATCGCTGACGATGTGCCGCATACTCCGCATCGAGAGTGTCGCGCGAGACCACCGAATAGAAGTGAGCCTGACCGCCGTCGTGCTTGGGTCGCAGTAGGCGTCCGAGTCGCTGCGCTTCTTCCTGTCTCGACCCGAAGGTTCCCGAAACCTGCACGGCGACAGACGCCTCCGGAAGGTCGATCGAGAAGTTCGCGACCTTACTCACCACCAGCGTCTGGATCTCACCGTTACGGAACTGATCGAAGAGGATCTCGCGTTCCTTGTTCTTGGTGGATCCCTTGATCACCGGGGCGTTCAGGGCTTCGCCGAGTTCGTCGAGCTGATCGAGATACGCACCGATCACCAAAGTCGGAGAATCGGGGTGCTTGGCCAGGATCGACTTCACGACCGCAATTTTCGTGTGAGCCGTCGAGCACAGTTTGTAGCGCTCCTCCGGTTCGGCGACGGCATAGGACATGCGCTCGGCGTCCGTCATCGTCACTCGCACCTCGACGCAGTCGGCCGGCGCGATCCAGCCCTGCGCTTCGATGTCCTTCCACGGAGCGTCGTAGCGCTTGGGGCCGATGAGCGAGAAGACGTCGCCTTCGCGGCCGTCCTCACGAACCAGCGTTGCGGTCAGGCCGAGACGGCGGCGCGACTGCAGATCTGCCGTCATCCGGAAGACAGGCGCGGGCAGCAAGTGGACCTCGTCGTAGATCACCAGTCCCCAGTCGCGGGAGTCGAAAAGTTCGAGGTGCTTGTACTCGCCCTTCGTGCGACGTGTGATCACCTGGTAGGTCGCGATCGTGACCGGCCGAATCTCCTTGCGCTCGCCGGAGTATTCGCCGATTTCTTCCTCGGTCAACGATGTGCGCGCGATCAACTCACGCTTCCACTGACGACCGGCAACGGTATTGGTGACGAGGATGAGGGTGGTGGCCTTGGCCTTTGCCATCGCTGCGGCGCCCACCATCGTCTTGCCGGCGCCACACGGCAGCACGACGACGCCCGAGCCGCCGGCCCAGAACGAATCCGCTGCCATCTGCTGGTAGTCGCGCAGTTCCCAGTGGCCCTCTTCGAAAGCGAGATCGATCGGGTGCGCTTCGCCGTCCACGTAGCCGGCGAGGTCCTCGGCCGGCCAGCCCACCTTGAGCAGCATCTGCTTGAGGCGGCCGCGTTCGCTCGGGTGGACGATCACGGTGTCGTCGTCGACCTTCTCACCGAGCATCGGCGAGATCTTCTTGTGTCGCATCACCTCGGTGAGGACTGCGCGGTCGAGGCTGACCAGGATGAGGCCGTGCACCGGGCTCTTGACCAGCTGTAAGCGTCCGTACCTGGCCATCGTGTCGACGATGTCGACCAGCAGCGGTTGTGGAACCGCGAATCGTGAGTACGACACGAGCGCGTCGACAACCTGCTCGGCGTCGTGTCCGGCGGCGCGGGCATTCCACAAGGCCAGGGGAGTGATGCGATACGTGTGGACGTGTTCGGGGGCCCGTTCGAGTTCCGCGAAGGGGGCGATTGCCTGCCTGGCATCGCCGGCGCGCTCGTGGTCGACCTCCAACAGCAGCGTCTTGTCGGATTGGACGATCAACGGTCCGTCGGTCACGGAATCCTCCTAGTGAAGCAAACGCGGCAGCCACAGAGCGTTGCGCCGCGTTGTCGGCTGACGCCAACCCTGCCATTGTCCTGGTATCGGGGCGCAGACGCCAACAGGCGACGCTCGCACAGCCCGAAGTAGAGGTGCCCGAGTGCGAGCACCCCTACGTCAACAGGGCAGGATCGACCGCTATTCCGGGAGGCCCGCGGGTAGTACGAGGATCTTCACGTGTTCGTCGGGTGCGCGCAGAGCTGCGAAAGCGTCCGAGACTCCATCCAGACCGACCCTGCCGGTGATGATCGCTTCGGCGTCGATCTCGCCGTCGGTGAGCCTCTGCAGGGTGATGTCGTAGGCATTCTCGTAAGGACCGTGACCGAAGTTGATCGAGATCCTCCGGAACTGCCCGACGACGGGAATGATCGTCTCGTCGCCGAACGGCGCAGCCAGAACCTGAATCCGCGAGTTGAACGGCAGAGTGTGCATCAGTTCTCCGATGACTCCCGCCCGACCGCTGCATTCGTAGGCGATCAGAACTCCGTTCGCGGCCTGGCCGACAAGCTGGTTGCCTTCGGCGATCATTCGATTCCACAGTTCGATCGGATCCTGCTCGGCCGGATCGACAACGATGTCCGCGCCCATCTTCGCGGCGAGCTCGCGTCGTTTGGGGGAGGGCTCCGACGCGATGACGATCTGCGCTCCGCGCGCTTTCGCGGCGACGATGGCGCCCAGTCCGATCGTTCCGCAACCGATGACGAGCGCCGAATCGGCCGAGGTGAGGCCGGACTGTTGGAGATGCATCTCGCCGACGTGGAGAGGTTCGGCAAGTGTGGCGTGCTCGAGTGACAGGTGGTCGGGAACTTTGCGGACCCAGAACGCGTCGACGACTATGTGATCGCCGAACGCGCCGTGGTACTCGTTCGAGTAGCCGATGATCGTCGGGATCCCGGTAGCGGTGTCGGTGGCCAAGCCGATGCCGGCCACCCGATCGCCGATCGCGAAATCGTCTACTGCAGAACCGGTCTCGGAGACGATACCCGCGTATTCGTGCCCCAGCACCACTGGCGCGTCCGGATCGAAGGTGGCGAGCGGGTAGCCCCCGTCGTGCGCGACCTCGACGAATCGGCACGGGTCCTTCGACATGCTCAGGTCGCTGCCGCAGATCCCGCAGGCGACGACGTCGATGCGGATCTGATGGGGTGCCAACGGCGGCGGGTCGGCGATCTCGGTGACCGCGAATTCTCCCTGCTGGAAACGGACGGCCCTCATGCGCGCACGGCTCCCGTCTCGGCCGGCTGGCCGTAGTAGTCGGTATGGGCTTTGGTGATCGCTCCGACCAGCCCGCCGATCAGGTATTCGCGATTGTCCTCGGCGAACTGCATGCTCGCCTGACGCCCGACATTTCGCTTCCGGAAGTGCGGGACCACCTCGGAGGCGAACAATTCGTAGCTGCGTTTGGTGTCCTCCCAGCTCGCCATGTCGACGTGAAGGATCAAGAACGTGCCGAACCCTCCCGTCTTCTCGATCAGACGCTCGATCTGTGCGATCGCATCTTCGGGGGTACCGATGATCGCCTGACCGAACTCGCCGAGCGTGTCGTTTCGCCACTGATCGATGATTCCGGCAGGTGTATCTGCCCAGGCCGGGTTCTGGCCGGTCTGTCGATTCACGTAAGAAGCCATCGATCCGATCCGCCGGCTCACGGCGCGCTCGGCCTCGGCTCGGGTCTCGGCGATGAACATCGGAGTGACCACACGCCACGTCGCTCGGTCGGCGTGGTGGCCGTGCTCGGCCGAGACCTTCTCGTACACATCCCAGTTGCGATCCAGTGCGTCGAAGCCGCTGGGTGAACTCGCCGCGAGTGAGAGCAGGGAGAGGCCGTTCTTGCCGGCGAGCACCGAACCGTTGGGGGAAATCGTCGACGCTGTCACGGTCTCGATGCCGTCCGCACGGTAGGTGGGCAGTTGCGCACGTGCGTCACGCAACGTGAACCAGTCGGTTTCCATGTTGACGACCTCGCCGCGAAGCAACGCGAGAATGGCCTCGAGCGCTTCGCCCTGGCGACGACGCTGGTCCGACGGGTTGATGCCCATCATGTGCGCATCGAGGGGGATCTTGCCCGGGCCGGTGCCGAAGATGAGTCGTCCGCGCGTCTGCAGATCGAGCTGAGTGATGCGGTCGGCCGTGATCAACGGGTGGTGATAGGGCAGAGACGTCACGCCTGTGCCGAACTGGATGCGCTCGGTTCGCTCTGCGGCGGCCGCGATGAACATGTCCGGGGCAGGCACGATCTCGGCGCCGGTCGAATGATGCTCACCCATCCACGCTTCTTCGAATCCGAGGTGGTCCAGGTGTGTCATGAGGTCGATATCGCGTCTGAGTTGCAGGGCGGGATCGGCGTCGAGCGGATGGTACGGGGCGAGGAAGGCTCCGAAGCGGATGGACGATGCGGACCACACGATGACAACTCCTGTCGACAGGGGAGTGATTTGGATCACTCGCTCTGATCGAGATGTCTAACATGGATCAACTGATCCAATAAGTTGAGCCTCCCGCACAGTGGGAGATTTGTAATCACCTGTAGTTCAACGTTATCTGGTGCAATGACGTCGGATATCGTTGTTGCGAGTCGATCGACTGAACCAAGTACTTTCCGAAGGAGTATTGAAGAGGTATGCAACTGGACGTCACAATCACCCCCGACTCCTCGACCGTCGAACTGAACAGTGTCGACGACTTCACCAGTCTCTCGGTCGTCGTTGGCGGCGACGATCGATCCGAGACTCTGAGTCGGGTACTGGAACCGTGGGGGGAACTCGAGGGGGATCACGTCTGGCTCGACATCGGCCACTTGGAGCAAGCCGTCGCTGCCCGGATCGGAAACACCGAGTGGAGACAGAAGTTCTCCGCGATGGTGGACTACGCACGCGCCCACGGCTGGGTGGATCGCGACAACAGGGTGCGAGCACACCGTGAATCACTCTGACTCCGCGTTCGCCACGGTTGAGACGTTTGTCGAGCCCGTGCGAAGCTCGTTCGTATGACCGACTCCCGGCAGAACCGTCAAGGCGACGCGACGCGTCTGCGTTTGCTCAAAACTGCTGAAAGGCTTTTCGCGACAGAGGGATTGGATGCAGTTTCGCTGCGCTCGGTCAACGCCGCGGCCGGTCTCGGGCCGTCATCGGTCCACTACCATTTCGGAACCAAGGACGATCTGGTCGCAGCGGTGCTGTTGGACATGGGAACGTCGGTGCGAGATCAGATCAGCGCGAACGTCGACGCCCTCTCCGCCGACAAGACGCCGCCGACGGTCGAGGCGCTGGTACGGGCCGTCACTGCGCCCTACAAGGCATTGCTCCTTCGCCATCGCACGCGGGGAATGCGATGGATCAGAATCGTCACGCAGATCTCGCAGCCGCAGATGTCACGACCGGGCCATCCAGCCCTCGAGGCGACCGAGCTGCACCTGCGTGAACATCTTCTCGACCAGGTCCGTCGTACTTTTCCTGCTACCGATCCCGAACGGCTCGAGACTCGCTGGGCGATTGCCTTGATGGGCTTCCTCCAGGCGTTGAGCCGGGCGGACGATTGGAGCGGAAGTGGCAAGCCGCTCGCGCCGGAGCGGCTTGCCGACTTCTACGAGGACCAGGTCGTCTTTCTGGTGGGTGGTGTGCGGCAGTTATTGGGGTGAGCGCCTAATCGATGCGTCTCCTATTTCTGCGCGACCACTGACTTCCGCATTTCCATTACATGAGTAATAGCTTCGGAAATTCCGGACCGGTAACCGATATTCTTTTCGGAATCACCCGGAGTGGAATCAAGCTCCGATTCGAGTCTCGTTTGAATGCGGTCCAGGGTATGGATTGTTCTTTTCACGATGGTTGATTCTCTTTCTGCGGTAAATCCGATAGAAGTATTCCGGATTGCCGAGCGTGTTCGTCGAGGACGCAGAGTGAAGCGAGGGTCATGCCCGCTGCGTACCCGCGCGAGCGTGCGTCAGTTCCTCGATTACGTGACTTGAACAGGTTGAACGTTTCGTGCAGGTGCACGAGGGTGTCGGTGGAGGCAGGCATTGGTCAGCTTCGCAATCAGCTCGTCTTCTCTGGACTTTGCTGTCAGCTCCGCTTCCGCTTACGGATGAACTCGGAAGACTCCGCAGTTTTCGCCCGCTTCTCCGCGCGGCGTTCCTTGATCGACTGGGCGGGTTTCTTCATGTTCTTACCCGGCGCCTTGTCAGCCATTGTCGCTCCTCATTTTTCGAAGTGGCAATCACAAACTGACCTCGACCATACTTCATTTACAGAAAAAAGCCAGTTGCTTCTTTTTTGCTACTTTTTTCCGGAGTCGACGGGGCTGACGGAAGTAATTCGGTGCAACGTGAAACGGCGAACCGCGCCGCTCGCGGGGTCGAAGGCGTCCAGCTGTCCGCCGCCAACGCTGACGGGGTCGACGATGCGATGCGTCGCGACCCCCTGGGCGTCGACGTAGCCGATGTTGACGCTCGAATTGTCTCGGGCCGCCGTGGCCAGCAAGGCGATGGTGGCGGCGTTGTTCTCCCGTGAACCGTCCGTTCGCACTCCGCCGCGGCCGGGGGCGGAAGCACGGTCTCCGGCCCGCATCGTGCGGACCAACGACGCCAGCTGATCCGCCGACGGGCTCGCCGGCATCCTCGACGCCGGTCGGCTGCGACGGTTGGGTACACGTGCCCCGCGTGGGCGGAGATCGACCAACGTGCCCGAGGAGTCCTCACCTGCCGGCGCGAATCCGGCGGCTCGCAGCTCGGTCAGGACTTCGCGGAGAGGGGCCTGCGAAATCGCGACGGTGGGAGCCAAGGCGCGCAGTGCCAACGGCTCGGCCACTGCGGATGCGAGGACCTCCGCCAGCAGTGACGCGTCCTCACATCGAATGAACGACGCCGCCACTCCGGCACGCAGTCGTCCGTGTCGACGGGCGACATCGTCGATCAGATACGAAAGTGATTGGGGGACAGGAGTCTTCGATTTCGAAGCGAACATCGCATGCAGTTCGGTGGCCGTCAGACCGGCGTCGAGCGCACGACGCACGCTGTCCTCGCTGATGCGGTACATGGACGCCGATCCGGCCGACTCGATGTCTGCGACCAGGCTCACCTGCTCGAGCAGGTCCGGTACCAGCGGGCCGGGCGCAACCAGAGTCAGATCCGCCTGGACCAGGATGTAGTCGATGGGCTCGGGTAGGGCGGACTGCATTTCGGCTTCGGCGTCCCCGCCGTGCAGCAAAGCTCGTCCAGGTGACGACAACGCGCCGCGGGCCACCAGCCCGAGCGCGGCGGCCTCGTCCAGAGTCCGCTCGATCGCGAACGTCCGTAGGCGCCCGCTCCATCGCGGGCGTCGCCACGCCAGTAGTCGACTTACCTCGACGGCCGACGCGGTCTGGCCGCTGTCGAGTTCGGAGAGCAGCCCGAGAATGGCCTGACGATCTCGCGGAGCCGCCGGAGCGCGGCCCTCCTCGGACAACGCCGCGATCGGCTTGTCGGTGGAATCGCGCAGCCCGATCATCCACGGAACTCGAGGTACGTCGACCCAGGCGGACGCCAGGACCTCCCACCGTCGCGCTGTGGACGCGTTCAGCCAGCCGTCGACCGCGAGCGTGGGCGTCCAGTATTCGTCCGCGTTGTCCGAGACCGGCGCCGGATCTGGTGTTCCACTGGCGATGAGTCCGGCTGCCGAGAGCAACTCGACAAGTAGGCTCACGCGCGCTTCGTCGAGATCGGCCGTCTTGGCCACGCGTCGTAGTTCTCGAACACCGAGCCCACCGGCTCGCAGTGCGGGAGCCGGCGCTGCGCCCAGAACGGCGATCACGTTCTCGCATTGGCGTACCAACTCGAGCGCCTCGCCGGCTGCTGCGGCGTTCACGTCCGCCGGCTTGAGTTTGTCGCCCCCGATGACAGGTGCGGTCAGCGTCGTCGGATCGAAAACCGGCTCGCCGCGGATGACCTGACGAACCGTCGCCGGAAGCTCGACGGTCTGCTCGTCGAGCCACCGCAGCAGGCCGGCCGCCAGCAGTCGTTGAACCGGGCGCTCAGGCGGCGTTCCGGGGGCAGCGTCGCGGGTGCGACCGATCGGGCTGGAGTTGGCGAGTGTCTCGAGGAGATCCCGCTCGCGGGTGTCCAGAGCGTTGAGCGCAGCCGAGATCTCGGTCTCGGTCATTGCCTCGGCAGGTTCTAGGGCGCGCCCCACACGCCACGGAATCATCCCGATGACTGCCGGGACGACGCTGATGGGATCGACACCCCAGATGAGGGCGGACGCGCGCATCTTCGACAGAGACTTGTCGACGGCCTTCTTGGTGACCTTGCCCTTGCCGGTCAGGGCGCGTTCGGCGATCGCACTGTTGAGCTCCGCCCGCGTCATCGGAGTTTCCTCGGCGCCGGCCAGTGCCAACAATTCGAGAAGACCGAAATCGAGGGTGTCGAGTTCGTCCGCGGCTCGGCTGACCGACGCGCGTTGCTGTGCCCGACCGCTGAGAACCACCATCGTGCTCGGCGGCGGTACGGCCAGATCGGGGCGCAGACGCAGCAACTCCGTCAACTCGGCGTCACTGCGCGCCGAGAGCCAATCGGTCAGACTTTCGGCTGCGGAACTGCCCGCCGGGGTGCCACGTGTTTCGGTCATCAGGTATCAGATTAGAGACCTGGTCTGTACGGCGTAACGGCGTCCTGTCAAAATGACTTCGTGGCCAACAATTCGAAGCAACACTATGTAGATCCAGGATGGCCGGAAACTGCAGACGGAGATCACGCAGTGACCGAATTGTCATCGACCCGCGCAGGTGGACTTTCACCCTTCGGCGAGGACACCACCTTTCCGGTTCCGGTGGAGTCACTTCCTTACGTACACCCGCACACCGTCATCAACCGATAACAACTCGACACGAAGAAGGCCCGCACCGAATCGGTGCGGGCCTTCTTGATGTTCGAGCGTCCGAGCGGACAGTCTTGCCGGTGTTACTTGAGGAACGACTTCGCGGTGTCGGCGACTGCGAGGATCTGCGGGTCGACCGGGATGCCGTTGGCCTCGGCGAATGCGATTGCCTGATCGATGGCGTCGGCGACCGGGTGTGCAACGGTCTGTGCGACCTGCTGCGCCGGAGCCGGAGCTGCCTGAGGAGCCGTCGTGGCCGGAGCGGAACGCTCGGTGGCGCCGCTGCTCAGCCCGAGGCTGGAGGAGCAGGACGGCCATGCGCCCCAACCCTGGTTTGCGAGAACACGCTCGGCAACAACGATCTGCTGCTCGCGAGTGGCCTGGTTTGCGGTGGCTGCGTACTGTCCGCCGCCGTGTGCGTTCCACGTGCTGGGGGAGAACTGCAGTCCGCCCTGGTAACCGTTGCCTGTGTTGATGGCCCAGTTTCCGCCGGCCTCACACTGGGCGAGACGATCCCAGTCGGAGTCGGGGGCAGCGTTTGCGGTTCCGGTGGCTGCAATTCCTGCTACGCCCATGATGGCGCCGGTGACGGCGACCTTGGCGACAGTGCGGCCGGTGGTGGTGGGCTTGCGATGGCGTCCGCTCATGATGGTCGAAATCCTCTCCACACGCGCCTGCGAGGTCAGCTGTCGGGTTCGGGCTGAGAGGTCGCCCGGCCTCGCCTTTCCTGGCTGGAAAGGGTCTGGCTTCACCCCAAGATTCGGTCTTGCGATCGAACCGGTGTCCACTGGAGAACTTTTCTGTTCTCACAGAGGACTTTGGGTCCCCCGTCCTCGTCCCTGGAATGCTCTGTCGGAAGTCCGGTACCCGCGGGACAAGGCTTGGCGCGGCGGGCCGGAGGTGGCCGAGTTTCCCGGCCGAAAACGACGGTAACGGCTCGAGTCGCTCGTGTCACCATTTGATAACGCGGCGTGGCGAAAGACGTACAACGCGTCACACAAAGCGCAGGAGACTCTTCCCAGGTAGGTGGGGGTGCCCGAGTGAATGTCCGGTTGTGTCCGTTCCGTTATCCATCCGTAATGTGAGCAAGGTCACACGCTATGCGGAAATAGAATTTCGGGCGATTGAGAGGTGCGTCGATCCGGACCCAAGGTTGTGGCCCGTGTCTCAACATCGACTTTGAAACTTAGGTTAGGTTTGCCTGACTTGCCTCGCTTGGGCAGGTTTCGCAGAGTCTTCCAAAGAAGTAGGGCACCCCTCATGAAACTGCAATACCGTCGGCGTGCGGTCACCGCGTCACTCGCCGTTGCCGCTGCTGCTGTCGGCCTGGCCGTCACTGCTCCCGCTGCACACGCCTCACCCGAGGATCCGACACACGGTGTTGTCGGAAGCTATTCCGCAACCCAGCCCGGCGACATCGTCGTCGACGCGGCAACCCACCGCGGATACATCACGCAGTACGGCGGACCGACCAGCTCGTTGTCCGTCGTCGACACGAACACCGGCAAGTCCGTCGGCACCATCGACGGCGTCGTCGGTTACCCGTCGGCACTTGCCGTCGACTCAGGCCTCGGACGCGCATACGTGTCCTCCTCCTACGGCGGCGCGATCTCGATTGTCGACACGAAGACCGGCAAGGTCGAAAAGACGGTCACGCTGAGCGAGAAGAACCCCGACGGCTCGCGTCCGCAGATCAACGATGTCGTCGTCGATCCCACAACACACCGCGCGTACTTCTCGGACTACAAGTCCGGCAACATCCGAGTCGTCGACCCCAACGCCGCCGACGCCGTGTCGAGCATTCTGGTCCACAAGTCGGCAACGCCGACCAAGCTCGCCTTCGACAGTGTCCGCGGCTTCCTCTACATCGCGGACACCAACTTCTTCGACGAGAATTACGGCCGCACGCTGTGGCAGGCGGACGTACGCAAGGGCGGAGCACTCAAGTCGATCGTGCGTGCCGACAACCTCTACCCGGTCGACGTCGATGTCGACACGAACACCGGCAACATCTACATGACCGACACCCGGGCAACCAACCTGTGGGCGATCACCCCGGTCGGCGCGGTTCTGTCGAAGACCACGCTGTCTCCGACTGCGATTCCCAACGGCGTGGTCGTCGACGCTGCGGCAGGCATTGCATATGTCGCGGACGTCATGAACGGACACCTGTGGTCGGTCGATCTGACGACCCGCGCCACCACCGCTCTGACCGATACCAAGGTTCCGGCACTGGAGAAGGTCAAAAACCTCGCGCTCGACACCTCGACCGGCGCCATCGCGTCGACGACCAACGGGGGCAAGGTGACAGTCGTTGCTGCGTACCCGCTACCCGCGACCGTCGAATTGCCTGCCGCTCAGGTAGGTAAGGCGTATTCGCACAAGCTCACTGCCGCCGATGCGCGCGCAACCTTTGCACTCACCAGTGGCACTCTGCCCGGCGGACTGTCCCTCGCACAGGACGGCACCATCTCGGGTACCCCCACCGCTGTCGGCAGCGTCACCGTCGAGGTCACTGCGAAGAGCGTGCTTTCGCGTGCTTCGAGCGTGACCATCGTGGTCTCCGAGGGGCCGGTCGGCCCCGTCGATCCGGGCAACCCGGGAACGGGAACCGGTTCGCTCGGTAACCTTCCCGGACTCGGTAGCCTCGGGCGCTGATCCGACCTGATACGAGAGAACCCGACCACAGCAACTGCTGTGGTCGGGTTCTTCGGTCCGCGGGCCCGCTATGCGTAATCGACGCGGTCCACGACTATGCGTAATTCACCCGGTCCACGTCGACGATCTCCTTGCCGAGCGGCATCAGCGAGATCGGAATCATCTTCAGGTTCGCGACCGCGAGCGGAATTCCGATGATCGTGATCGCCATCGCGACGGCGGTGACGATGTGTCCGATCGCCAACCAGATACCGGCGATGATCACCCAGATGACATTGCCGATCATCGAACCGACACCAGCGGTCGGCTTGTCGACGACGGTCTTACCGAACGGCCACAGTGCGTAGATGCCGATGCGGAATGCCGCGATTCCGAAGGGAATCGTGATGATGAGGATGCAGCAGATGATGCCTGCGGCGAAGTAACCCAACGCCAGCCAGAAGCCGCCGAAGACCAGCCAGATCACGTTCAGGAGGATTCTCATGGTCAGTGACCTTTCGGTTGGAGGCGGGAGTGATCAGCGCACCCGTCGACCGGATCTGAGCGTGTAGACGATGGCCAGGAGGAAGCCGATCGGGCACGCGAGTGCTACCAGGTACAACGCCAGGCCGGGTGGGGTGTCGCTGAAGATATGGACTGCGAAGATGGCCACGATCGCCAGGAATCCGACGATGAACAGTGCCATCGCCGTACGGAACAGACCGTTTCCGGTGCCGGAAGTGCGCGGGTTCGGTTGAGGGTCCACACCTACGAGGATAGTGCCTGTAAACCTGGGTGCCGACCCGGGTTCGTCACAGGTAGACTGTTAACAGACTGCGCGCCCCGCTGAAGCAAGTGTGGGGCGCGTTCTTTTGCATTCTTCCACCGGAAGCGATGCGAGCAAGGCCATGAGGCTCTTCCGAGAGCCTCCCGAGCACATTGGGGCAGACGCCCCAGTCGAGTGATGAGCAGGTGAACGCGGTGCCGACCGGCAAGGTGAAGTGGTACGACGTCGAAAAGGGTTTCGGCTTTCTGTCGCAGGAAGAGGGCGAGGACGTCTACGTCCGTGCTTCCGCTCTCCCCGAGGGCGTCGAAGGCTTGAAGGCCGGCCAGCGCGTCGAGTTCGGAATGGCTGCGGGCCGCCGCGGTCCGCAGGCACTGAGCCTGAAGGTACTCGAGCCGGCGCCGTCGTTGCGCGGCGCGACGGCGACGCGTCGTGAGCCCGTCGAGCGTAAGCACACCCCTGATCAGTTGCACGGCATGGTCGAGGACATGATCACGTTGCTCGAGGCGAAGGTCCAGCCGGATCTGCGCAACGGCAAGTACCCGGACCGCAAGACCGCTCAGCGGATCTCCGAGGTCGTCCGGGCCGTCGCTCGCGAGCTCGACACCTGATCGCTCGATACGAGCTGCCATACACGGCTTCGAAACAAAATGCCCTGCACACCAATCGGTGTGCAGGGCATTTTCGACGTTCCGGGGATCAGGCGGTCTTGATCGACCAGATCAGCAGTCCCTGTTCGCTTCCCTCACCGACGGCGAGGTGGATTTCGACGCCGACGAGTTGCTTGACGGGATCGCTCGAAGACTCGACCGTCACTGCCAGGGCCTCGCCGGGCTCGAAGACTCGGGGCTCACCGGTCTGGTTGCCGTCGGCATCCTCGTAGACGGCGAGCAGTGCCCACTGCGCATCCGAGACGTCCGTCGACAACGACAGCTGCAGCGGGTAGCCCGCTGGAACGTCGAGTGCGTAGATGTCGCCCACCTGGGCGCACTGGGACAGGTCGATGGTGCAGAAACCGGCAGGGTTCGTTTCGATCGTCTTGCCGTGTGCGTATGCAGTGATGACCGGTAGCTTGTCGGGGTCGTCGTTGATGTTCTTGATGATCACGAAAAGAACGGAGACGTAAGCAACCAGTGCCACCACCATCAGGACACTGATCGCTGCCACGATCTTCTTTGTTCTCGAGCGCATCATCACTGCGGAGTACTTCCTTGTCCTCGGTTGGATTTACCGGTGTAAATCACTTCGGTCACTTCTTGTTCGGCCAGATCGGGTCGCTTCCCGCCGAGGCCGGGCAGGAGGCTGCTTCCTCGGTAGCTCAGGAAGGTCTGCAGAAGCCCGATCGTCAGGAACACCGATACAACAGTGAACCCGATCCAGTATTCGGTCGGAAGCAGAACCCCCAATGCGCCGCCGAGTACCCAGCTCAGCTGCAGAACCGTCTCGGATCTACCGAATCCGGACGCGATCGATTCCTCGGGCAGGTCGTGCTGGAGTGACGCGTCGAGTGAGACCTTGGCGAGTGCGCTGGCGGCCGATGCGATGAGCGTGGCAAGCGCTGCCGTCATGAGGTTGTCCGTCAGCGCTGCGATCACCGCGATGATCCACACCGACGCAGTGCACCGGAGCACGATCAAGGCAGGCCGGCCGAGCTTGAGGCGCGCACCCGTGGCATTTCCGGCGAAGTTACCCAGACCGGCTGCTGCGCCGACCAGGCCGAGCATCATGGCCTGCTGGAGCGGCTCGTGATCGGTGCGTGATTTGGCGACGAACGCGATGTAGAGCGTCAGGAAGCCGGTGAGCACGCGAATGGTGCCGTTGCCCCAGAGTCCGATGATCACGGCGCGTCCGAGAGGCTGACGGACCTTGGCAGGTTTGGCGTCCGGCTGCGGTGGGGCGCTGCCGGCGTGATGCGCTTCGTCCGGGTGGTAGGTGATGGTCGCGGGAACCTCACCTTCGGTGACCTCGACCCACGACGGGATTCGCATGCTCAGATATGCGCCGAACACGGTGACGGCGACCGCGAACCACAAGGCGCCGGTGGAACCGAAAGCCAGCGCGAGCGCACCTGCGACAGCGCCGGCCCCGATCGTTCCACCGATCAGCCCGAAGACCGTCAGACGCGAATTCACGCGCACCAGGTCTATTTCCGGTGGTAGGACGCGTGGTGTCACTGCGCTCTTGAGCACCGAGAACGATTTACTGAGCACCATCATGCCGAGCGCGGCCGGATAGAGGATCCAACTGTCGAAGTTGAAGACCAGGATCACCGCGAGGAGCGTCCGGATTCCGAACGACGACGCGAGTGCGATGCGGCGTCCGCGCTGCAACCGGTCGAGCATGGGGCCGATGAGCGGTGCGATGACCGCGAACGGTGCGATCGTGATCAGGAGATAGAGCGCGACCTTGGTCTTGTCCTCGCCCGTCGCGGCCGAGAAGAACAGCGTGTTGGCCAGAGCGACGGAGATCGCCGCGTCGGTCGCGTTGTTCGTCATCACCGCGTAGGTGAGAGCGGTCAGACCGGACTTGTCCGCGCCGTCGGCCTTCGCCGCGCGCTGGAAGGTCGCGATGCCCTTGTTCGTCAGTTCGCGGCTGCGCATCGCTGCGACGCGAGTGACGGTGAGCTTGCGAGGCATCGGTGGAGCCTTGGGAGCGTCCGCCCCCGGCGTCTTCGAACCGGCCGCGGATTCGGAGTCTCCCCGCGATTCGGGAATCGGATGCAGCGGTGGCAAAGGCGTGCGACGGGCAGCGGGACGGGCCGAAGGTGGGTAATTGTCCGGGCGGGCCGCGGGTGGGTAATTGTCGTAACCGGGGTGCACCTGTTGCCCCTCCGGCTCGTCGTGGATTCGCCGAGTTTCGGGGTCGTAGGGTTCGCGCGGTCCGGTCACCACTCAATTCTGTCCTAGTGTCGGCGCGGCTACCACGCACACCCCTGCGAGTCCTGTGTCATGTCGGACTCAGTTAACAAAACGGACTTCGAACATCTGCGGCCAATACTTGCCGGTGAGCAGGAATCGATCGGTACCGGGAATCTGCGCGATGCCGTTGAGAACGTCGACGGTGCTGGTCGATCCGTCCGCGACGAGATCTTCGCGTAGCGGCGAAGCGTCGTACACGTTCGTGACGCTGCCGTCCGACGGGTCGATTCGGACGACGGTGTCCGTGGTCCAGACATTGGCGTAGACGGAGCCGTCTTCGGCGCATTCCAATTCGTTCAGCTTGCCGACGGACTCCGAAGATCTGGTGACGTCGACGGTCGAGATCGACGCGAAGGTTTCGGGATCGCGAAAGGTCAACGTGGCCGAACCGTCGCTCGAGACCAGCCGATCCCCGAGCGAACAGATTCCCCATCCCTCGGTGTCGAGTGGGAACCGCCCTCGTTCGGTCAAGGTGTCCTTGTCACGGGCGATGGCAACGCCGTCTTTCCAGGTGAGTTGCCACAGTGTGTCTCCGGCAACCGTGATGCCCTCACCGAACAACGGCGGGTCGAGATCGGCACGCGCAACTTCCGGTCCCGAAGCGGGGGACTGCTCGTCGGAGATCTCGCTCGAGCGCACCCAGGACTGCCCGACGCGTCCGGTGCTTTCGTACAACCGGTTTCCGTCGATCTCGAGGCCCTGCGTGAACGCGTCGGGATCGTGCGCGGACACTCGAACGATCTCGACGGAGCCGGTTTCGGACGTGAGGTTGTCGGGAGCGCCGGGGGAATCGGAGCACCCCGCCAAGGCCGAGGCGATCACGGCGACCACTGCAAAAGTGCGCACGGAATTGGCGTGTGACCTACTCATCTGCCCAGCATGGCAGCCCAGTGCGTTGCGGACTTGCGGTGGTGCGGCAAACTGGAGGAGTGAGTGTTGCTACTTCTCCAGAGCGTGCAGTGCCGCGCCCAGTACTGGCCGATGCGGTCGAGCTTGCCCGAAAGGCAGTCGTCGACCTGCATGAAGGCGGTGTGGGGGCATACCTCGGCGTGACGTCGGAGGACGAATTTGCCGCCACCCATCGATTTGCAGCAGACATTCCGGGATACCGCGGTTGGCAGTGGGCGGTTGTCGTCGCTGCCGGACCGGAGGACACCCACGCCACGATCAGTGAGTTGGCGCTGTTGCCGGGTCCCGACGCGTTGGTTGCGCCGGAATGGCTGCCATGGGATCAGCGGATTCGTCCCGGCGATCTGTCCGTCGGTGACCTACTCGCCCCGCCGGCCGAGGATCCTCGCCTCGTTCCCGGCTACGTCGCCACCGGTGACCCGGAAGTCGACGAGGTAGCTCTCGAAATCGGGCTCGGCCGCAAACAGGTCATGAGCCGCGAGGGCCGACTCGATGCCGCGCAGCGTTGGTTCGACGGTGACTTCGGCCCGGAGTCGGAGATGGCGAAGGCCGCGCCGTCGACGTGTGGACTGTGTGGATTCTTCCTTCCACTCGCCGGTTCGCTGCACGCAGCGTTCGGTGTGTGCGGAAACGAACTCTCCGCAGACGGCCGTGTGGTCAGCGTGTCTTACGGTTGTGGCGCGCACTCGGACACCAGCTTGCCGCTCGGTGCGGGCTCGCCGCAGTTCGACGCATTCGACGACGGGGCCGTCGAGCTGATTGCGGTGCCCGCTCGCCCGTCGAGCGCTGTTGCAGTTGAGGATTCGGTATCCACCGAGTAGAAGATCCGTTCGGTACGGACGCACTCCGCGAGGCGACGCTGCGCGCGTGGTCGGAATCTCCGACGCGATTGCGTGAAGACGCGGCTGCGGAATCCGACCTCGCAAAGGCCGGGTACCGCGACCGTCTGCTCACCGAACTGGCGCAGAACGCTGCCGATGCAGCTGCACGCGAGGGCGTCCAGGGCTCTTTGTGGGTGGACGTGGACGGTCGGACGATGACGGTGGCGAACACGGGCCGTCCACTGGACGAATCCGGTGTACATGCGCTGACCGCGCTGCGCGCGTCGAACAAGGTCGACGCCGACGAAGGTGTGACGGGACGGTTCGGCGTCGGATTCTCGGCAGTTCTCTCGGTCAGTGACGAGGTGGAACTGCGCTCGTCGACGGGATCGATTCGATTCTCTGCCTCGCACACTCTGCGCGAGATCGAGTCTCGCGAACTCCCGGTGCCGGAAACCGGTGTCCCCGTACTTCGTTTGGTGTGGCCGTCTGGCGAATTGCCGAGCGATGGTGCTGATTCGGAAGTGGTGCTGACGCTTCGGCCGGACGTCGATGCCGCGGCGCTGCTTTCGCAGATGACACGTGAGGCAGTCGACCTGCTGCTCGAACTCCCGGCTCTCGGATCAATTCGTCTGGGTGAGAGAACTTTTCGGCGATCGGAACGGGTGCTGGATTCCGGCCTCGTCGAGATCGCGATCGGTGATCGCACGTGGTGGCAGTACACCGCGCCGAACGCGCGATGGTTGGTGCCGGTCCGCGACGGGGTCGTCGAGCCGGTCGCAGACGACGTCCTGCGGGCGCCGACGCGATCCGACGAGGAGCTGTCGATCCCCGCGATCATCATTGCCGACATTGCAATGCAACCCGATCGGCGACGCATCATGCCCGCTGCACCGATCGCTCCGCTTGCCGAGGGGTACGCGAAGTTCCTTGCTGCACTACCTCCTCGGCAGCGAACGGCACTCGTCCCGATCCCTGCCTTTGCCCGCAGCGAAACCGATTCGCTTCTGCGCGAAGCGCTTCTGAAGGAGCTGCAGGAAAACGAGTGGCTTCCGGTGGTCGGTGAACCCGACCGCGCGCCGCAGCGAGCATCCGTGGTGCCCGGGCTCGGTGATGACCTTGCCGAGTTGCTCACCGACATCATCGGCGGCCTGGTTGTCCCCGAGCTCTCCGGCCCCAAGCACGAGCGAGCACTCGCGGCAGTGTCGACGCACCGCATCGGGCTCGCGCGCATCGCGGAACTGCTCAGCGGTTCGGAACGTGAACCGAAGTGGTGGAATCGACTCTATTCGGCTCTCGAGCCCTTGGTGATCGACACTCTTGCGGTGGAAGAGCTTGGAACACTGCCGGTTCCGCTCTCCGACGGACGGACGGTGACCGGGCCGCGGACCGTCGTCGTCGGCGTCGAACTGGGTGAAGACGCGCCGTCGGTGCAGTGGACGAGGTTGGTTCATCCCGTCGCGGTTCACCCGTTGCTCTCTCGATTGGGAGCGCAGACCGCGAGTGCCACCGACCTGCTGTCCGATCCGGCGCTGCGCGCATTGATCGAAGATGCTGCGGACCAAGATGATTCGGTAGCGACGGAGTTGGCGCAGGTTGTACTCGGATTGGCGGCCCACGTGGCGCCAGGAGCGCTGCCGTCGTGGATCGGTGAAGTGCTGCTTCCTGATTCGGAAGGCGAATTGCGGTCCGCCGACCAACTTCTGCTTCCGGGAGCTCCCCTTGCAAGCGTCCTGGTCGAGGATTCTCCCTTCGGCATCGTCGACGCTGATTTTGTTCAGCGGGTGGGGGAGCAGGCGCTACGGGTAGTCGGTGTCGGGTGGGGTTTCACGGTGGTCCGTGAGGAATTGCCGTCCGGCCCCGATCACGATCTCGACGCCGAAGACGCATGGTGGGACACCCTCGACGAGGACCCCGAATACATCGAAGCCGTGCGCGATCTCGACCTCGTGGACGAAGACCGCTGGCCGCAGGCGTTGTCGCTGCTGGTCGAGTCGCCGGCGACGCGGGCGCTGCTCACCGACCGTCGTGGATACACGGCGTGGTGGTTGCGTTCGAATGCCGAACTCGGCGGTGAGGTGCTGGGCTTGCTGCGCGCTCCGGGCGATCGCACCTTCGAGGGCTTGCTCGATGCTGCCGAACACCCCGACGCCGGATTCTTCTCCGGATTGCTGGCATCGGATACCGTCGACGATCCGGAACTGGCTCAGCTGCTGCTCGATCGGCTTGCGGACCCACTACGGATGCCGGCCTCCGCCGTCGTCGCGCGGACGCACCGGCTACTGGGTGAGGCAGCGCAGCGACGGGTTCTCGACCTGGAGGAACTGCACCTGCCTCCGTTCGTGCGAGGCCTTTCCGGCGATCTGGTCGATCCCGGCGACGCCCTTGTTCTCGACCGACCGTGGCTGGGAGCGGCACTACCTGCACAACGAGTGGTGCTCGGCAGCTTCGAGACGGCCGACGCACTGGCAGATCTACTCGACGTCGCGACGGCGTCTGCATCCGTTCACGGACGAGTGAGCAGCACCGGCGTCGTCACGACGTGGGCGAACGAACCGCAGGCAGTTCTCGGCTTCGCAGCCCTCGGCCGTGAGGTACCCAGCGGCGAGGTAGTGATCCATCACGAACTGACGGTGGAACTGACGGGGGCGGTCGAGACGACGGTGATCGTGCCGTGGTGGGTGGACTCGGACGGCGTTCATCACGTGATGCGTACGTGGACTCTGCCGCAAGGAATGTGAGGGCAGATGTCTTTTGATCAGTGGGTACTCGACAGCGCAGTGAGTCAGCGGACGGCGTGGCTCGTGGACGTCGTCGACGTCATCACCGACAGCGGCGGAACCCTCGCGTCGTGGCTGATCGCGACGCTGCTCACGATCGTGCTTCTGGTTCGGAGACTGCGTACCGAAGCTCTGCTGATCGCCGGATCGATGTTGACCGGTCTGCTCGTGATGAGCGGATTGAAGCGCATCTTCACGCGAACCCGCCCACCCGTTCCGGAGAGATTGATCGAAATCGATTCGTATTCGTTCCCGTCGGGCCACGCGATGATGAGCGCGATACTCGCGACTTCGGTTGCCGCCGTGATCCTTCGTCTTGCCTTGCCGAGGCTCGCGAAGATGGCAATGCTCGCGAGCCTCGGCCTGTACACGATCGCCGTCGGATTCTCCCGCGTCTACCTGGCTGCCCATTGGATGACCGATGTACTGGCAGGTTGGGCGTTCGGGATGATGTGGGCCGGGGTGTGGATCTGGGGAACCGCGCAGATCAGATAGCGCCGGGCGCTGGTTACTTCGTGAGTTCGGCGAGTAGTTGGCTCGTGGCCCACGGCAAGCTCAGTGCCGAGCTTGCGGTCAAGGCCGCACCGACCTGCGGAGCCTGATCGTCGTTGACGTAGACGACGCGATTGTCCTTGACCACGTCGAGTTGCTGGAAGCCAGGGTTGTTTCGGACCGCCTGTGCGGCATCGGGATTGCCGATGACAACGAGACGGTCCACGTCGAGAAGATCCAGTCGTTCGGTGGAGATCGGCGCGTAGAACTCACCGTTCATCAAGGCCTCGACCGCGGGAGCAGGTTTGAATCCGAGACTGCCGAGAACCCGTCCGCGGGCGTCCTCGGAGGAGAAGGCGTAGAACTCCGGGGTCGCGTCGACGCTGATGATCACCGCGGTCTGGTCTGCAAATTCCGGGTGAGCGCTTCTGGCGTCGGCGAACTGCTTGTCGATATCGGCGACCAACTTCTCGCCGTCGGCTTCGCGACCCACTGCCTTCGCTGCGGTCTTCGTCGTGATCTGCCACGGAGTTGCGTAGTCGCCGTAGGCCGGATCCTTCGCGACGGTCGGGGCGATCGCGGAAAGTGTGCTGTACAGGTCTTTGTCGATGCTCGAGTAGAGCGCGAGGATCAGGTCGGGCTCGAGCGCAGCGATCTTTTCGACGCTGATCGTGGTTTCGGGATTGCTGCCGACGACGGTCGGTTCGGTTCCGCCCCAAGGGCCGGTGACCCATGGCCACGTGCGGTTGACGTCCGGTTCGCCCGGGTACTGGTTGACCATTCCGACGGGCTTGATGCCCAGAGCCAACAGAGCCTGCTCGTCGTTGTAACCGACGGTGACGATCCGTTGTGGTTCGGAATCGATCGTGGTGCTGCCGAAAGCGTGATCGATCGTGACGGGGAAGGCGCCACCACCGGAACTCGACGGACTACTTGCTGCGTCGTCGTTCGAACTGCAGGAGACGAGTGCTGTGCCGACCAAGGCGACCACAGCAACGGATGTCAGTCTCGTCCAACGTCCTCGGCTTTTCCAACGATTTCGGTGGGAGATCTTCACGGCTACGTGGTTCCTTTCAGCATTGACAAGCTAAGACCGACACTGGAGTGCAGGGTAGGCTTACCATACTGAAAGGGTGAATCGACCTGCTCAGTCGACCAGACCGGCGCCCTGTTGTGCGCCCTTGTCACCGCGCACAGCTGCGCGTCGTTGAATGGAGAACAGAGCGAAGCCGAGGAAGCCGACTCCGATACCCGCGTAACAGATCGGGAGTGCATCCGACCAACGATCGCCGCTCACCGCGACCACGATCGTGGCGATCACCCACAACGCGGTGCCGATGATCAGTGCCGGCGCGGGTGCGGACAATTTGCCGATCAGGCCTGTTGTGTTGCGAGTCTCCGTCACAAAATTAACGCTACCCGTACCCCGGTGGCCTACTCTCCCTAGTGCGACCGGCTTCATGTGCGCCGGCACACGGCGACCTACAGCGATGGGGAAAGAACAAACATGGCGGCACCCGGCAAGATCCTCGACACCTATTTCAAGATCAGCGAACGAGGGTCGACGATCTCGACCGAGATTCGCGGCGGTGTCGTCACCTTCGTGGCGATGGCCTACATCGTGGTCCTCAACCCCCTGATCCTCGGCAGTTTCTCGGCTGACGACGCTGCAGCGAAGACCGACGTTCTCGGCAACATCCTTCCGGTCAACCAGGTGGCTGCGGTCACCGCTCTGGTTGCGGGCCTGATGAGCATCGTCTTCGGTGTCGTTGCCAACTATCCGTTTGCCATCGCCGCGGGTCTCGGCATCAACAGCCTGCTCGCCGTCACAATCGCACCTCAGGTCACCTGGCCCGAGGCGATGGGCCTGGTGGTCATCGACGGTGTGATCATCGTTCTGTTGGCACTCACCGGTTTCCGAACTGCGGTGTTCAATGCGATTCCCTCGGCATTGAAGTCCGCGATCGCGGCCGGTATCGGCATGTTCATCGCCTTCATCGGACTGGTCGACGCCGGATTCGTCCGCCGTATCCCCGATGCCGCCGGTACGACGGTTCCCGTCGGACTCGGAATCAACGGCTCGATCGCTTCGTGGCCGACCGTGGTGTTCATCTTCGGTGTGCTGCTCATGGGTGTTCTGGTAGTGCGCAAGGTTCGTGGTGGACTGCTGATCGGCATAGTCGTCACGACGATCCTCGCCGCGATCATCGAGGCAGTTGCCGACGTCGGACCCTCGCTCGGAACCAACCCCAAGGGCTGGAACCTCAGCATCCCCGCGATCCCGGAGATGCTCGGTGGTATGCCTGATCTGAGCCTGGTCGGCGACGTCAGCATCTTCGGCGCATTCACCCGCATCGGTGTTCTGGCCGCCAGCCTGCTTGTCTTCACCCTCGTGCTCGCGAATTTCTTCGACGCCATGGGCACGATGACGGGTCTCGGTAAGGAAGCCGGCCTGACCGACAAGGACGGAAACCTCCCCAACGTCGGTCGCGCGCTTGTCGTCGAAGGCGCGGGCGCGATCGTGGGCGGTGGCGCTTCGGCGTCGTCGAACACCGTGTTCGTGGAATCCGCGTCGGGTATCGCCGAAGGCGCCCGCACGGGCCTGGCAAACGTCGTGACCGGACTGCTCTTCCTCGTCGCGATGTTCCTGACGCCGCTCTACTCCGTCGTGCCGATCGAGGCAGCTGCGCCTGCCCTCGTCGTCGTCGGTGCGCTGATGATCGGGCAGGTCCGAGACATCGATTTCACCAAGTTCTCGGTTGCTCTCCCGGCGTTCCTGACCATGATCGTCATGCCGTTCACCTACTCGATCGCCAACGGCATCGGCGTCGGCTTCATTT
Source organism: Rhodococcus sp. KB6 (assembly GCF_001445685.1). Taxonomy (NCBI): domain Bacteria; kingdom Bacillati; phylum Actinomycetota; class Actinomycetes; order Mycobacteriales; family Nocardiaceae; genus Rhodococcus; species Rhodococcus sp. KB6. Next base: position 600,335 of record NZ_LNAK01000043.1, read on the forward strand.
CATGGGTGGTCCTGCACGCTGCCAGCGGTGGTATCAAGAAGATCCACCCGTTGCTCTGGATCGTGGCGGCACTTTTTGTGGCCTACTTCACTGTCGGACCCATTACCGACGCCCTTACGTGAAATCAGGGTTGACCGGTATTCGATTACGTGAGCTACCGGCCAGCTCTTGACGTATTGTCTGACGCGTGACCACCGAAACTCGTGCGCTGGCCAGCGATCTTTCCCTGGCTGTAGTGCGTCTCACCAGGCATCTGCGCGGCCGCAGAGTCGACGCTCAGGTATCGCTGACGCAACTGTCCGCCTTGGCGAGCCTGGATCAGTACGGCCCGATGACTCCTGGCGTACTCGCAGCACGTGAGAAAGTGCAGCCGCCGTCGATGACGCGCGTTGTTGCTTCTCTCGCCGAGCTCGGTCTGGTCGAGCGCTCGCCGCATCCCACGGACGGTCGTCAGATCATCGTGAATCTGTCCGACGCCGGGCAGGCGTTGCTCGCGGACGAAACCCATGCGCGTGAGGCGTGGATGAACGAGCAGCTGGCCGGGCTGGGTGGCGAAGAACTCGCGACACTGCGCGGTGCCGTCGAGATCATCACCGAGATGGTCAACAAGACGGAGTAGCTCCGCTACCTAGAGGTCGTTGCCCAAACGAATTACTCGAGGGGCAAGATAGTGGGGTGCCCCGAGACCCCGATTCCGGCATGTTTGCCGCGCTCCACAACCGCAACTACCGCCTTTGGGCTTCCGGACAGATCGTTTCTCTGGTCGGCACGTGGATGCAACGCATCGCCCAGGACTGGCTGGTACTGACGCTCTCGGACGGCAACGCGCTGGCGGTGGGCATCGTCATGGCCTTGCAGTTCGGCCCGACGCTGTTCTTGTCGGTGTGGGGTGGGGTGCTGGCCGATCGGTACGACAAGCGTCGGATCCTGATCTTCACGCAGTGGGCGAGTGCGGTATGCGCACTCGTGTTGGGCCTGCTGGACGTCGGTGGGCTCGTCGCGTTGTGGCATGTCTTCCTGATTGCCTTTGCCCTCGGCTGTGTCTCGGCGCTCGACGCACCCGTGCGTCAATCGTTCACCATCGAAATGGTGGGCAAGGAACACCTGTCCAACGCCATCGCGCTCAACTCCATGACGTTCAACACGGCCCGCATCGTCGGTCCGGCCATCTCGGGTGTGCTGATCAACCTGATCGGAACAGGGTGGGTGTTCCTGCTCAACGTCGCGACATTCGGTGGGGTGCTCATCGCGCTCTACCTGATGAACAAGAAGGAGTTGATCCCGTCGGAACCGGCCCCGCGCACCAAGGGGCAGGTGCGCGACGGGTTCCGATATGTATGGGGCCGCAAGGACCTTCGCGTGATAATGGTGTCGGTCTTCATGGTCTCGACCTTCGGCCTGAACTTCGCGATCAGCCTGGCGGTGATGGCGCGCAACACGTTCGGCCTCGAGGCCGACGGTTACGGATTGCTGTCCACGACGCTCGCCGTGGGCACCCTTGCCGGCGCTGCGTACGCCGCAAGACGGAAGGAAGCGCCGCGGTTGCGGACGTTCCTCGGTGCCGCCGTGGCTTTCGGTGTGTTCGAGGTCGCGGTGGGATTGATGCCCACCTACGCGTTGGTGGCGCTGATGTTGATCCCCACGGGCGCACTGACGTTGACGTTCACGACGTCCGCGATGAACATCCTGCAGATGTCGGTGCCTTCCGAGATGCGCGGGCGGGTGATGGGTATCTACATGCTCAGTTTCCTCGGTGGCACACCGCTGGGAAGCCCGTTGCTGGGTTGGCTCGCCGACTCCGTGGACCCACGTGCGCCCTTGATCGTGGGCGGAGTGATCTCGCTCGTCTCGGGCACTGTGGCCGGGGTGTACCTGCTACGCAGCGAAGGGCTGAAACTTCGTCTTGCGCGACCCGAAGACGGGGGCAGGCTACCGGTTTTCGTCCTGCGTCCGGTGATCGTATGCGACGCGACCGAACAGGCAGTCGAGGCTAGCCGCGCGCCGTGACCTTCTCACGCTTGGGAAACACCGTGTAGCTCAGGGCGATTGCTCCCCAGATTGCGAGTACCACTGTCAGCTTGCTGATCCATCCGTCGAGGGCTCCAGTACGGGTGGGGTCGTCGACGAGGAAGATGGCCGCGCCGAGAAGTCCGCACGCGACGGCCCAGGCGATCGCGGCTTTGCCGAACTCGCGCCATTCGCGCAGTGCTCGCGCACTCCCGTACTTGGGTGGTGCGACGGGAGCCGGGCCGCCGGCGAATCGGTAGGCGAACCTGGCGTCGGCCCAGGAGATGAGGCTGTGTCCGAACGCGACGGAGAATCCGATGTAGGCCGCGGCAAGCCCATGGGTGAAGTTCGCCTCGCCACCGCCACGAAGATCGAGGGCTGTGGCGACGAGCAGCACGACATCCACCAGGGGCGCGCAGATGAGCAGTGCGGCGCCCAGCGTTTTGCGGCGCAGTAGATAGCGGGCCGCGAGACCTGCGGCGATGAACACCCAGAACATGATTTCGCACGCGATGATCAAGTGGACGATCATGACATCAGCTCATTTCTAGTACGACTGTGTTAGTGATTGAAAACTAGCACAGCTGTGTTAGTTTTGTGAAGTGGTGAAACGTAGCAGTCCGGATGAGCGGCGTGAAGAGATCGCCGAGGCCGTGTGGCGTGTGATCCGTCGAGACGGTGTGGCGAGCGCCAGCGTCCGGGCGGTCGCGGACGAGGCGAAGATGTCGACGGGGTCGCTACGGCACTTCTTCGCGACGCAGTCCGAACTCTTGCTGTTCGCGATGACGCTCGTGACCGTCCGGGTGGAGGAAAGGATTGCCGGCATCGACTTCGATCCCGACATCCGCCGCGCGATCCGTCAGTTCACCGATCAGTTCGTTCCCCTCGACCAAGATCGGCGTGAAGAAATGCAGGTTTGGGAGGCCTTTGCTGCTGCCGCCCAGACCGATTCGGCGTTGACGGCGGTGCGTGACGAGACAGACCGGACCTTGTTCGAGCACTTTCGTTCGTTCGTGGAAGCGGCGCATCGAGCGGGTTTTCTACGGCCGGGTGCCTCGGTCGACATCGAGGCGATGAGATTGCATGCGCTCGCCGACGGGCTCGCGTCGCACGGCGTCGACAATCCCGAGCGAACCAATCCAGAGGTGATCAGCCAGGTGCTCGACGCGCATTTTGTCACGCTGTTGCGTTAGGTCGGGAGTAGTGGTGGGGGCTCGCGGTGCGTACGGCACGATAGACCCGTGGTTCACGTCATCGACATCTCAGATCCCGCCGACCCCCGGCTGGATGACTTTCGCGATCTCAACTCTTCGGATCGGCGCCCCGACCTCCCGGAGGGCAAGGGACTGGTCATCGCCGAGGGAGTGTTCGTCACTCAGCGACTGCTGACTTCGCGGTTCGAGCCGATCAGTCTCCTCGGCGTCGAACGACGGCTCCTGGAGCTCGCTGACGATCTCGACGGTGTGGACGTGCCGTTCTACCGTACGAGCGCCGAAGTGATGGCCGAGGTCGTCGGATTTCACCTCAACCGCGGCGTCCTCGCTGCAGCAGCGCGCCCGGCACCGCTCGCGGTCTCGGACGTGTTGAAGGACGCGAAGACCGTCGTGGTTCTCGAAGGCGTCAACGATCACGAGAATCTCGGCTCGATGTTCCGCAACGCGGCGGGGCTCGGTGTCGATGCAGTTCTGTTCGGGAAGGGTTGTGCCGACCCGCTGTACCGGCGGTCGGTCCGTGTGTCGATGGGGCACGTGCTGCGAGTGCCCTTCGCGCATGTGGCAAAGTGGCCACACGACTTGGATGAGCTGCGTGGCAACGGTTTTCAGCTCATTTCCTTGACTCCGAATCCGGAAGCGGTCACTTTGGCCGAAGCGATGACCGGGGAGAAGGTAGCGCTACTGCTGGGCGCCGAGGGGCCAGGTTTGACCGAACATGCGATGCGGGCCACCGACATTCGTGCCAAGATACCGATGGCGCCCGGCACCGACTCGCTCAACGTCGCGACCGCAGCGGCGATGGCCTTCTACGAACGTGTCAGGACCGGCCGGTGACTCAGGACCGCACGCCCTGGTTCACCGGAATCGCGGTGTCGGTGTTCGCAGCCATGCTCTCGACCAGTGCCGTCGCGGCGTTCTGTGTCGCGCTGGGCAACGTGAACGTGCTCCTGGCGGTTGTCGTCAATGTCATTGCGGTAGGCGGACTTGCGCCGACCGTCTGGCGCTGGCGAGCCGTCCCCGTCTGGCGATGGGTGGTCTACGGCGCGGTAGCCGGCGTACCGCTCGGGTGGATCGCAGCGATAGCCGCGTGAACCTGTGAGGCTGCTCGGCGCTACTTGAAGCCGAAGTACCGAGCGAGGCGGCCGCGCGGCTTGGCCACCGGTGCGTCGTGGATCGGCGGCATGTTTTCGGGCATGGGTACCTCTGTCGGCGCCTGCTCGGGCATCGGCGCGGGGGCTGGGGGTGCAGGTTTGGGTGCCTCGCCGGGTCGGTGAATCTTGAAGCCCCACAGGAGAATCTGCGTTGTGTCGAGTTCGTGTTCTCGCGGCGCGCCGGTGTATCGAAATCCCAGCCACTCGAGGTTGGCGGACTCCGCGAACTGTTGCGGGTGGAACGGAAGTGACTGCGGATCAGGCAGGATCCCGGGCGGGTAACGCAGGGGATGGTTGCCGGCCCAGAATTCCAGTTCCCAGGTCTGCGGGATCCCCAGATTTTCGACGATGTCGATCGGGATGGCACTGAACGAGCGTCGTAGCTCGCCGTCCTCCCACAGTGCAAACGAACCCTGCGCGGTTTCGGGGACGGAGCTGATCAACAGCGTCGAGCCACCCTCTGCCGAAAGGTGCCAGGAATCAGGCAGTTTCGAGGGGACGAAGGTGCTGAGTTCGGAGCTGCAGACGACACTCACTCGACCGTACGCGCCGACGAAGACGTAGCCGGGGCTCACCGTCGCGGCCATCGACAGCGGCTGAGGCCCGAGCGACTCGAACTCCTTGTCCGGGTACAGCGACATGGCGATTTTCAGGGCCTCGGTCTGATCCGGCTGTGGGTACCTGCTCAATTCGGTGCGAGCGTCTGCGCCGCCCAGAAACCAGATCGTCGATACCCGTGCAGCCACCGGCAGCCCTCTCTCCTCAGCCTCGCTCGAAAGAAGAATACTTTCCTTCGGGTCAGCGACCGCTGCTGCGGACCCCGAGGAGTACGTCGTCCCACGAGGGAAGAGCAGGCCGTCCGCGCTTGTCCTTGGTCTGCGTCTGCTGCGGAGCGGTTTTCGGGGTCACATCCGGTGCGGGTTCGGGAACCTCTTCGGTGACGACGGTTTCCGGCTCGACAGCAATCGGTTCGGGCGCCACGATCCGTTCCGCCACCACCGTCCGCTCGGGGACTACTGTGCGCTCGGAAACTGCTGTCCGCTCGGAGACTGCTGTCCGCTCGGAAACTGCTGCGGGCTCGGGCTCGATCTCCGCCACCGGTTCGACGTCGAATCGGGACAGTTCGAGCTGCTGCGGCTCGTTCGAGACCACCGGTACCAGGCCGCGGAGTGGGCGACCGAAGTCAGGATCGATCAAGTCGAATGCCGCGTCGTCGAGTGCGACGATCGTTCCGCCGTGCGCGTCGGGCTGGTAGCGCCAGTGCGCGGCGTTGGTGGTGCGGCCGGCCTGCCACTGCAACTGCGCGACCCACTGATTGTCCTCGTCGCGCCAGGCATCCCAGGTGGCCTCGTCGATACTGTGGCCGCGGGCGCGGAATGCGTGGGTCACGATTTCGGAGAGGGTGGGAACTGTCGGACCGTTGTCGCGCACCGGGTGTCCGCCCTGCGCCATTTCCGCGGCGCGGGAGCGCTCGAGCAGAACGGGGTACGCAAAGCGCTCGACCTTGCTGATGGGGATCTTCGCTTCTTCGGCGACCTGCTCTACGGAAGCACCGGAACGAATGCGCGCCTGAATTTCGCGGGGACGGAGTTGGCTTTCCATTTCGATCTCAATCTGGCCGAGTCGAGCCACGTCTCCGCGGGAAGCTGCACGAAGTTTGTCATCGGCGGGAAGCCGGAATTTCTGGCCGGTTTCAGCATCTGCGCACACCACATGCGATCCATCGGGTTCAAGTCCGATCACTCGAAGCTCTCGCACATTGACCTCCTTATCGCGCCGGCTCGCGACTTTGCGCCGCGCTCAACTGTAATTCATTCGTGACCATGGACTCGGCAGGACACGCAGGGCGAGATGACCTCGGATCCGCCCACCGGTGTGGTAGCTCACAAGGCCTGGCGCAAACGACGCTCGGCCCCCGACGTCATGCCGGGGGCCGAGCGGTGAAGCAAATGTGAAAATCAGCCGAGCTGAGAAACGACCCAGTCGATGCTCTTGGTGAGAGCGGTGACGTCATCGGGGTCGATGGCCGGGAACATGCCGACGCGCAGCTGGTTGCGGCCGAGCTTGCGGTACGGCTCGGTATCGACGATTCCGTTGGCGCGCAGGATCTTTGCCACCTCGGCAGCGTCGACGTCGTCGTTGAAGTCGATGGTGCCGACAACCTGCGAGCGGTGTGCCGGATCAGCGACGAACGGCGTTGCGAACTCACTGGCCTCGGCCCAGTTGTACAGGCGCGAGGACGAATCCGCGGTGCGAGCGGCAGTCCAGTCGAGGCCGCCGTTGCTGTTCATCCACTCGATCTGGTTGGCGAAGAGCAAGAGGGTGCCCAGGGCCGGGGTGTTGTACGTCTGATCCTTGGAGCTGTTGTCCACGGCGATGGGCAGCGAGAGGAAGTCAGGCGTCCAGCGTCCCGAATCCTTGATCTCCGCGACGCGTTCGAGGGCGGCCGGGCTCATCAGCGCGATCCACAGTCCGCCGTCTGCAGCGAAGCACTTCTGCGGAGCGAAGTAGTAGACGTCGGAATCGGCGACATTGACCGGAAGTCCACCGGCGCCCGAGGTGGCGTCGATGGCGATCAGTGCGTTCTCCGAACCCGCGGGACGCGAGACGGGGATCGACACACCGGTGGAGGTCTCGTTGTGCGCCCAGCCGATGAGATCGACGGACGGGTCGGAGACCGGCACCGGTGCGCTGCCCGGATCGGCGGAAACGACGATCGGGTCACCGATGAACGGGTTGGCCTTGGCGACCGAAGCGAACTTGGAGCTGAATTCGCCGTTGGTCAGGTGCAGCGACTTCTCGCGGATGAGGCCGAATGCGGCCGCATCCCAGAACGCAGTGGTTCCGCCGTTGCCGAGGACGACCTCGTAGCCCTCGGGCAGTGAGAACAGATCGGCGAGGCCGGAACGAATGCTGGCCACAACGTTCTTGACCGGCTTCTGGCGATGGCTGGTGCCGAACACCGAAGCGCCCACCTCGACCAGGGACTGCAGCTGCTCGGGGCGAACCTTGGAAGGACCGCAGCCGAAGCGTCCGTCGGCGGGCTTGAGGTCGGCGGGGATGATCGGTGTGGAGGTCATCGCTTCTTTCTGTTCCTTCACTTGTGTTCTGTACTACCGTGATTGGCGAATTCGAGCGGGGTACTACGCGTGGCTGATCTGGTCCCAGCCCTCGACCGACTCCGGAGTACGGGGCGCCGGGCCGGTGTAGATGGCGGCCGGGCGTACCAGCTTACCGAGACGCTTCTGCTCGAGGATGTGTGCACACCAGCCGGCGGTGCGGCCACAGGTGAACATGGCGGGCATCATGTGCGCGGGAACCTCGGCGAAGTCGAGGATGACGGCGGCCCAGAACTCGACGTTGGTCTCGATCGCGCGATCGGGACGACGCTCACGCAGTTCTGCCAGTGCAGCCTGCTCGAGAGCTGCGGCAGCCTCGTAGCGGGGAGCGTTGAGGCGCTTCGCCGTGGCGCGGAGCACGCGTGCACGGGGATCTTCGGCGCGGTAGACGCGGTGTCCGAAGCCCATGAGCTTTTCCTTGCGGTCGAGGATTCCCTTGACCAGTGCGCGGGCGTCGCCGGTCTTCTCGGTCTCTTCGATCATCGGAAGAACTCGGGCCGGTGCGCCGCCGTGCAGCGGGCCGGACATCGCGCCGATGGCGCCGGAAAGCGAAGCCGCGACGTCGGCGCCCGTGGAGGCGATGACGCGGGCCGTGAAGGTGGAGGCGTTCATGCCGTGCTCGGCTGCCGAGACCCAGTACGCGTCGATTGCCTCGACGTGTGCCGGATCGGGCTCACCCTTCCAGCGAACCATGAAGCGTTCGGTGACGGTCTTGGCCTCGTCGATGCGGCTCTGCGGGACTGCAGGCTGGTAGATGCCGCGAGCGGACTGCGCGACGTACGACAGCGCCATGACGGATGCGCGGGCGAGCTGGTCGCGGGCGGTCTCGTCATCGATGTCGAGGAGCGGCTGGTAGCCCCAGATGGGAGCCAGCATCGCCAGTCCGGCCTGAACGTCGACACGGACGTCGCCGGTGTGAATGGGGAGGGGGAACGGCTCGGCCGGCGGGAGGCCGGGGCCGAAGCGGCCGTCGACGAGAAGGGCCCATACGTTGCCGAAGGTGACCCTCTGGCCGACCAGGTCTTCGATGTCGACTCCGCGGTAGCGCAGTGCGCCGCCGTCCTTGTCGGGTTCTGCGATATCGCTGGTGAAGGCGACGACGCCTTCGAGTCCGCTCACAAAATCGTCCGGTATTGCTGCGCTCGCTGCCATTCTCGTGGACTCTCCTCGTTCGAGTGCGCCAGGTCTACAGTCGCACTGCCTCAGCTTCAGTGACTGCGCCTCGGTGCTCGCAGGGATGAGCACGCACCGTGTTTTGTACTGCGCAATCGTCTCGTCCCGATTCGGCGCTGTCGCTGGTGCGGCTCGCGGTCCGGGTCGGGTCTAGCCACGGCAAACTTTAGCGCGTGCCGCGTAGCCGTTGGCCAGTGAGTACCCGGGAGTAGCGTTCTCGGCTGTGTCGAATGAACGTCAGGACCCGCAGGCGGTGGACAACGAACTCGCGGCCATGCGTGTGGGCTATCCGCAAGCAGGCAGCGAATCGGAGTCCGTCGAGGACCGCATGAGTGCGGAATTGGATACTTCGGTTGTCGAAACCGGTTGGCTGCCCCTCATGCGCCAATGGCTCGTGGACGCCGTCGAAGCTGACGCGCCGGAGCCCAACGCCATGACTCTGTCGACGGTGGACGACGGTGGCCGTCCGGCGTCGCGCACCGTGCTCTGCAAAGGGCTCAGCGAGGACGGCGTCCTCTTCTTCACCAACTACGGATCCGACAAGGCTCGTCACCTCGACGCCCACCCGTACGCGTCGGCGAACTTCACGTGGCTGACCCTTGCCAGGCAGGTGATCGTCCGCGGCACCACCGAGCGGGTGAGTGCTCAACTGACGCAGGAGTATTGGCGAACCAGGCCTCGAGGTTCACAGCTCGGCGCGTGGGCGTCGTCGCAGTCTCGTCCGATCGACTCGCGTGCCGATCTCGACGGGCAACTGCGTGAGGTCGCTGCTCGATTCGGCGTGGACGGTGAGATTCCGGTGCCACCGAACTGGGGCGGGATTCTGATTCGGCCCGAGTCCGTCGAGTTCTGGCAAGGACGCGCGAACCGCATGCACAATCGAGTTCGCACGAGCCTGGTCGACGGACAGTGGTCCGCCGTCCGTCTCCAGCCGTGAGCCGGCTACTCGCGGACACGACTCCGCTCGAGAATCGCGACTATCGACGGCTGTGGACGGCCGGCATCGTCACCGTCATCGGCGCTCAGCTCAGCGTGGTCGCCGTACCGCAACAGGTGTACGAGATCACCCGAAGCTCGGCCTACGTCGGTCTGACGGGAATCTTCGGTCTGGTCCCGCTGGTCGTTTTCGGTCTGTGGGGCGGCGCACTGGCCGACGTCATGGATCGACGACGGCTGTTGATGATCACCTCGATCGGACTCGGCGTCACGTCGGTGCTGTTCTGGATCCAGGCTGCCCTGAACGTGAACAACGTGTGGTTGGTGCTCGGATTGTTCTCGGTTCAACAGGCGTTCTTCGCGGTGAACCAGCCGACGCGAGCGGCGATCATCCCTCGGTTGATTCCGGGCAGGCAGTTACCGGCCGCGAACTCGCTGAACATGACTGTCGTGCAGTTCGGTGCGATAGCCGGCCCGCTACTGGCGGGTGTCCTCATACCGTCGGCCGGTCTGCAACTGCTGTACCTGCTCGACTCGATCTTTCTTCTCGCCACACTGTGGGCGGTATGGAAGCTCCCGGCGATTCCGCCGACCGGAACGTCTCGGCGAGCCGGATTGAGCGAGGTCCTCGGCGGTTTCACGTATCTCGCGACGCAGAAGGTTCTGCTCGCGTCGTTCGTGGTGGACATCATCGCGATGGTGTTCGGGATGTCGCGAGCACTGTTCCCGGAGATTGCCCACGAATCCTTCGGTGATCCCGCCAGCGGCGGTTTTGCGCTGGGACTGCTGTTCGCGGCGATGTCGGTGGGAGCCGTTCTGGGCGGAGTCTTCTCGGGTTGGTTGCCACGGGTTCAGTACCAGGGGCGAGCCGTTCTGGTCTGCATCGCGCTGTGGGGGCTGTCCATGGTCGGCTTCGGCGTTGCCGTGTACTTCGCGAGTCCCGGTTCCAGTGTGATTCTGCTCTGGGTGGCGGTCGCGTTCCTGGCATTCGGCGGAGCCGTCGACATGGTCTCGGCGGCTTTCCGCAGCACGATGCTCCAGCAAGTGGCAACCGACGACATGCGCGGACGACTGCAGGGCGTGTTCATCGTGGTCGTGGCAGGTGGTCCGCGTATCGGTGACGTGCTGCACGGCGGTGCAGCCTTCCTGTTCGGGACCGGTGTCGCGGCAGCGGGCGGCGGCTTCCTGGTGATTGTCGGTGTTGTCCTTTCTGCCCTCGCATTTCCGGCATTCGTTCGCTACAAGGTGGGACGCGCCGTCTGACGTCCTGGTTAACCGGTCGCTCGTGGTGGAAACTGGTACGTATGACTGCGCCGCACAGCACGGGTAGGGGAGGGTTCGAGATCCGTGGTGGAGGCTATCGAGCCGAGATCGCCGCGGCCGGTGCCGGGTTGCGGCTACTCGATCACGAAGGACCGAACGGTCAGCGCGCGCTGACCGAGACCTGGGCACTCGGATCGAAGCCACCGCTGTCGGCCGGATTGGTTCTCGCGCCGTGGCCCAACCGAATTCGCGACGGGCACTTCATGTTCGACGGGATCGAGCATCAACTCGAGATCACCGAACCTGCGCTGGGGAACGCGAGCCACGGGTTCGTCCGGCGTCGCAATTGGAGCCTCGTGGACCACACGTACGAGCGCGTCGAACTGTCGGTCGACGTGGGACTTCACAAGGGTTGGCCCTATCCGTTGCAGCTGACGGTCGCCTACGAGGTCGGTGCCGACGGACTGACCGTCACGCACACGGCCACGAACAAGGGTGCGACCTCGTCGCCGTTCGGGCTCGGAATGCACACCTTCATTCGCGCCGGCGACTTTCCGCTCGACGAATGTGCTCTGCATCTGGCAGCAGGCACACGGTTGCCGATCGATCCGGCGAGGATGCTGCCGAACGCGTATTCGCAGGCAGTCGCCGGTACGGACTACGACTTCCGGACACCGAGACTGCTTGCCGGGGTGCAGTTGGACACTCCGTACAGCGCATTGGACGTCGTCGACGGCAGTGGTCGCACGCAACACGAGCTGCTGGCTCCGGATGGAACGGGCACTGCCCTGTGGACCAACCGCGAGTTCCCGTGGATTCAGGCCTTCATCGCAGATCCCGCCAACGACAAGGGGTATCCTGATCGCGGCCGCGCATTGGCTTTGGAGCCGATGACCTGCCCGCCTGACGCCTTCAACTCGGGCATCGATCTCCTGGTGCTTCATCCGGGTCAGACCTGGACGGGTAGCTGGGGCATCAAGGCGCTGTGATCCGGCTCTCATACCGTGGGATCGTGTAACACCAGGTAGGCATCAGCCGATAACAATCGGTTTTCAGTACCCCGTGTCAGTGGTCCGGAAGGTCCGACGTTGCTCCCATTTGCGAATTGCAGCCGAGATTTGCAGATCAGTGTGGGTAAATGCGCGATTCCGTAGACTGGAGTACCGGTCACGCGAGTGGGAAAGCCCAGACTGGAACATGTTTCAGTTTCGGTGGGTATGTCGGGTTCGTGAGTACCCGAAAAATAGCCGTGGAGCGACCCTCCTTCGGCACGATCTCTCCCGTGCGACTAGTTTCTAGTTGATCGCATGTAGTTACTCGTTGGTTCGAGCTTGAGAGGGATCCTTCGTGCCCGCTGACAATGACACAAAGCCCACGCTTACTTACCCCGGTGGTGAGTACACGATGTCCATTGCCAGGGCAACAGAGGGCAATGACGGCATCGAGCTGGGAAAGCTGCTGGCCACAACGGGGTACACCACCCTTGACCCCGGTTTTGTGAACACTGCATCCACCAGTTCTGCAATCACCTACATCGACGGTGAGAAGGGAATCCTGCGTTACCGCGGATATCCCATCGAGCAGTTGGCAGGTAAGTCGACGTTCATCGAGGTCAGCTACCTGCTGATCTACGGCGAACTGCCGACCGACGCCCAGCTCGAGTCCTTCACGGACCGCATCCGTCGACACACCCTGCTTCACGAGGACCTCAAGCGGTTCTTCGACGGATTCCCGCGCAACGCTCACCCGATGCCGGTTCTCTCGTCCGCAGTGAACGCATTGTCGGCGTACTACCAGGATTCGCTCGATCCCGAGGATCCGGAGCAGGTGGAACTGTCCACCATCCGTCTTCTCGCGAAGCTGCCGACCATCGCTGCGTACGCGTACAAGAAGTCCGTCGGACAGCCGTTCCTGTACCCGGACAACTCGTTGAACCTGGTCGAGAACTTCATGCGTATGACGTTCGGCTTCCCCGCCGAGCCGTACCAGGGTGATCCCGAGGTCGCCAAGGCACTCGACATGCTGCTGATCCTGCACGCAGACCACGAGCAGAACTGCTCCACGTCGACCGTGCGTATGGTCGGCTCGTCGGACGCCAACCTGTTCACCTCCGTCTCGGCCGGCATCAACGCACTGTGGGGCCCGCTGCACGGCGGCGCCAACCAGGCAGTGCTCGAGATGCTCGACGAGATCAAGGCCAGCGGCAGCACCGCAGCCGAGTTCGTCCGCAAGGTCAAGAACAAGGAAGACGGCGTGAAGCTCATGGGCTTCGGGCACCGCGTCTACCGCAACTACGATCCGCGCGCTGCGCTGGTCCGCGAAACCGCGCACACCATCCTCGCCAAGCTCGGCGGCGACGACGAACTGCTCAACATCGCAATGCAACTCGAAGAGGCCGCCCTCACGGACGACTACTTCATCGAGCGCAAGCTCTACCCGAACGTCGACTTCTACACCGGCCTCATCTACCGCGCGATGGGCTTCCCGCCGCGCATGTTCACGGTGCTGTTCGCCATGGGCCGTCTGCCCGGCTGGATTGCGCACTGGCGTGAAATGCACGAGGATCCGGCTACGAAGATCGGCCGCCCGCGCCAGATCTACACCGGCTACACCGAGCGTGACTATCGGGACATCACCACCCGCTAGCCCCTGCCCCCCAATTTTCGCCTCAACGAGGAGGACCCATGAGTAGCAAGCCCGTAATCGAGTTCCAGGAAGGCCCCGCGCCGACCGATCTGGTCATCAAGGATCTGGTTGTCGGAGAAGGCGCCGAAGCCGTTCCCGGTGGCACCGTCGACGTTCACTACGTCGGTGTCGAGTTCGAGTCCGGCGAAGAGTTCGACTCTTCCTGGAGCCGTGGCGAGTCCATTCAGTTCCCGCTTCGTGGCCTGATCAAGGGCTGGCAGGACGGCATCCCGGGCATGAAGGTCGGCGGACGCCGTCAGCTCACCATTCCGCCGGAGCTGGCATACGGCCCCGCCGGTGCAGGGCACCAGCTTTCCGGCAAGACCTTGGTCTTCGTGATCGATCTGCTGGACGCCAAGTAATCCACTGTGCGCCTTTATTAACCCCCCGCGGTTAATAAAGGCGCACAGCACAAGCAGCCCCGCACCGTCAGGTGTGGGGCTTTCTTGTGTGGTCAGCTCGCGGTCTTTCGTCGGTAGAGCCAGTTGGACCACACGAATCCCACGGCGGCGATGCCCAGGCACCACGCGAGGGCGATGGCCGCGCTGTTCCCGATCGGCGTGCCCATCAGGAGTCCGCGCACAGTCTCGATGATCGGAGTCACCGGTTGGTGCCGGGCAAACCCCTGCAGCCAGGACGGCATGGTCTCAGCCGGTACGAAAGCAGTGCTGACGTAGGGCAGGAACATGATGGCGAAGGTGAATCCGCTTGCAGCCTCCGGGTTCTGGGCCAAGAGTCCCAAAGCTGTCGAGAGGTACGACATGGCAAAGACGAAGGCGACGATCACAGCGGCGACGCCGAGCCAGCGCAACGGATCGCTGGTCGGGCGAAATCCCATGATCAGCGCAACGACGACCACGATCGCCGTAGTCAGGACGTTGCGGACGACGCTGGCCAGTACATGACCGGTCAGGACCGACGACGGAGAGATCGCCAAGGTCCGGAAACGGTCGATGATCCCGTCCTTCATGTCGCTCGAGACGCTGACCGCGGTGGTCGAGGCGCCGAAACCGGCGCACAGAAGGATTATTCCGGGCACTACGTAGTCGATGTACTCGCTACCGGTGTTGATGGCGCCGCCGAAGACGTAGACGAACAGCAGCATGAGCATGACCGGAAGGGCTATCGCGGTGATCATCGAATCCGGACTGCGCAGAACGTGTTTGAGATTCCGGCGGAGCATCACCGCGGAATCGATTGCAATGGTGGAGGTCATCGAACGCTCGCAATCTCGGGTTGGCCTGATCCGGTGAGCGCGAAGAACACGTCGTCCAGATCCGGAGTGTGAACGGAGAACTTCTCGACGGTGATCGACGGATCGTCGATCGAGTCGAGGATCGCTTTGATCGACGGAACTGCCCCGTCGGAAGGGATGTGCAGGGTCAAGGTCTCGGCATTCGAATGCGCCTGCGGCAGTGATGCCGCGGCGAGTTCGAGTTGGGCCAGGTTCTCGAATTGCAGTGCGACGTGGCCGCCGGGAACAAGGCGTTTGAGTTCGTCCGGTGTTCCCTCGGCGACGATGCGGCCGCCGCTCAGCACGCCGACCGTATCGGCCAATTCGTCTGCCTCGTCGAGGTATTGGGTGGTGAGGAAGATGGTGACGCCTGACGCTGTGAGTCCTCGAACGATCGACCACATGTCGTGGCGGCTTCGCGGGTCCAGGCCGGTGGTGGGTTCGTCGAGAAAGACGACGTCCGGTCGGGCGACGAGGCTCATTGCGATGTCGAGTCGTCTGAGCATGCCGCCCGAGTAGTTGCCGGCGCGTTTGTCGCCGAAGTCCGTCAAAACGAACTGGTCGAGCAATTCCTCGGCACGGCGACGGGAGTTCTTCCGGCCCAGGTGATTCAGTTCGCCCAGTAGGGTGAGGTTCTCGAATCCGGTCAGCAAGGTGTCGACGGCTGCGTACTGCCCGGTCACGCTGATGCGTCGCCGAACATTCTGTGGATCTCCGGGCAGTGAATGCCCCGCGACCGTGACCTCACCTCCGTCGAAGGGGATGAGGGTGGTGAGAATTCTTACGGCCGTGGTCTTTCCGGCGCCGTTCGCGCCGAGGAGGGCGTACACCGATCCGGCCGGGACCGACAGGTCGAGTCCAGCCAGTACCTGTTGATCGCCGTAGCGCTTACGGAGTCCGCGGACCGAGATTGCGGGGATCGTTCCTGACATCGAGACCTCCAAGTAAGAACTGTGTATGTCATAAACTCGTGTTTATAGCGTACACAGTTCTAGGATGATGGCAAGAGTGAAGAGTGGGAGCTTATGGATCGCGGAGCGCTACCGAGAGCAGTTGAACTGGCCTGGGGACTGGACCAGCCGGGAACGCGGGGTCCGAAGAAGGGGCTCAGTCTCGAGCAAATTCTCGACACCGCGATCGAATTGGCCGACGCAGAAGGCGTCACCGCTCTGTCGATGGGCCGCGTGGCCAAAGCGCTCGGGTTCACGACCATGTCGCTCTACCGCTACGTGGCAAGCAAAGACGAACTGATCGAACTGATTTCGGATCGGGTGATCGGGCCGCCGCCGGTAATTCCCGACGGCGTGACCTGGCGCGTCAAGCTCGAGGCGTGGGCGAATCAGGAGTACGCCACGATGCTGAGTCGACCGTGGTGGCTCAAGCTGCCCATCACGGCTCCACCGACCGGGCCCAACAACATGGCGTGGCTCGACGCGGGTCTGAGCGCCCTCGACGGGGTCGCCCTGAGCGCCGCGTCGAAGTTCCAGGTGGTGACCAACGTGTCGTTGTTCGTCATCGGCCGCGCTCGATTCTCGGCTGACCTGGCGTCTCGTTCAGCGCAGTCGGCAGACGACGACGTCGCATACGGCGCTCTCATTGCTCGTGTCATCAATCGGGAGGGATTCCCCTACCTGAGTGCCGCAATCGAGGAAGGCGGCTTCGAGGACGGCAGCCCGGAGGGTGAGGCCGCCGGCGACGATGCCTTCGATTTCAGTTTCTCGCTTGGCTTACTTCTCGACGGAATCGAGAAGCTGGTGCAGCGGTCAGGACACCAGCGCGGTGGCGCTGACGTCGTCGATGATCAGATCGGTGATCAGCCCGCCCCGTAGTGCTCCCTCCAGGGCCGGCAGTTTTGCTGTTCCGGCGACGATGCACACGCGTCTGGCGACCTTCTCGAAAAGGTCCAGTCGCGGGCCGCTCGCGCGCTCGTTGAGTTCGATTCCGCGGTAGCTCCCGTCCGACCGGAAGAAGACGGTTGCGATGTCGCCGACCACTCCGTCGCGTCGAAGTGCTTCTGCTTCATCGGGTTCGAGGTATCCGGCGGTGTAGACGTGACTCGGTACGTTGCCGCCCGGTACGCCGATGCTGAAGACTGCCAGGTCCATTCGCTTCTGCATGTCCAAGACGCGTTTGATGCTTCGTTCGCGCCACAGTTGCTCCCGGGTTTCCGGGTAGTCGAAGAAGGCAGGCACCGGAAATCCTTGTGGCAGAGCACCGTAGGCGTCGGCGATGGTTCTGATGATGTCGCTGGCGTAAGAGATTCCGGTGGTGCGAGTATTCGCGGCGCCGTTGAGTTGCACGACGTACGAGTTGTACGTGCGTTTGGGGGCAAGGTGCTTGCTGACTTCACTGAGTGTGGTTCCCCAGGCGATCCCCATCACCATGTCGCTGTCGAAGAACGACGCCAGCAGGCGTCCTGCAAAGGTTGCGACCTTTTCGAGTCGCTCGAGATCTCCCACCAGTTCCGGCACGGTCACCACGTGGGCGCGCACTCCGTACCGTTCCGAGAACTCGCGTTCGATGCGAGGAGCCTGGCCGTGCGGGGTGCTGATCTTGATCTCGACGAGACCCGAGGTGCGCGCGTAGGTGATCAATCGGGAGACGGTGGATCGGGACACCCCCATGTCGCGGCCGATGGCAGCCATGGTCTGGTCCTGGAAGTAGTAGAGGCGTGCGGCCTGAACTGCGTCGGCGATGCGCGGGTCCGCCGGATCGGAGGTAGCGGAGTCCGAAGTGGGAGTTTCCATGGGTTCGTCCTGTCTGCACGTACGTGCAAGAGCATTGAACCGAATCTTATCCGAGTAGGCCCAGGCCGAGGCGCTCGATCACGCAAAGTCCCAGAAGTGTGTCTGTTACCCGCGTTACGGTGCGCAAATGGGGCAATTGCACATATGTGCACGAGCTATGCGTGAATGTGCAAACGGCCTTACGCTACGGGTGCAGCAATCCAAACTATGACATGCATCACAACGAAGTGAGGGTGGGGATGGAGAAAGCCAAGCGATTAGGGCTTCCAGGCGAGTTGGCAGCCGAGTTCGCCGGAACGATGATCTTGATCTTGTTCGGCGTCGGAGTTGTGGCGCAGGTTGTGTCCGGCGGGAGCGGTGGGGGTCTCGGCGGACACGACAGTATCGCGTGGGCCTGGGGACTCGGCGTCATGTTCGGCATCTATGTCGCAGGCCGGGTGACGGGTGCTCATCTGAACCCCGCAGTGACCTTCGCCTTTGCGATCTTCCGGGGATTCTCCTGGCGCAAGGTCCTGCCCTACACGCTGGCGCAGACCGCTGGAGCCTTTGTCGCGGCCCTGATCGTCCGGTGGAATTACAACGACATGCTCAATGCCATCGATCCCGGACACACAACGGCGACTCAGACGATCTTCTCGACGATGCCCGGAAACGGAACGCTCCCGGTCAGTCTGGGATCAGCGCTGATAGATCAGATCATCGGCACGGCGATCCTGTTGTTCCTCATCGTTGCGGTGACCGATACTCGGGGAACTCCGCCGCTCGCGAATCTTGCGCCCTTCGTCGTCGGTTTGATCGTGGTGGCAATCGGATTCGCATGGGCGACCAACGCGGGTTACGCCATCAATCCGGCCCGTGACTTCGGTCCGCGGCTGGCGTCGTATCTCACCGGTTACGGCAGCGCCTGGCGAGATCAGTACGGGAGCCTGTATTTCTGGGTGCCCATCGTGGGGCCGCTGATCGGCGCTCCGATCGGGGTGTTCCTCTACGACAAGCTGATTGGTCGATTCCTGCCTGACGAGTCGGTGGAGAAGGCAGCCGAGGAGCCGGCCACGATACCGGCCTGATGGCGAATCATCATCTCTGACAGTAAATCTTTCGCACTTTCTTCGACACCAAAGGGGTAGCACGATGGCGCAGTTCGTAGCCGCGATAGACCAGGGAACCACCTCCACGCGATGCATGATCTTCGATCACAGTGGGCACGTAGTCGCTGTCGAACAGCACGAGCACACACAGATCTTTCCGCAGGCAGGCTGGGTCGAACACGATCCGATCGAAATTTGGGACAACGTCCGCAACGTCACCGCGGGCGCCTTGGCCAACGCAGATCTGACCGCGGCCGACATCGCATCCGTCGGCATCACCAATCAGCGTGAGACGGCAGTGGTCTGGGAACGAGCAACCGGAAAGCCCGTTTACAACGCCATCGTCTGGCAGGACACACGCACCGATCGAATCTGTACTGCACTCGCCGGCGAAGACGGCCCCAGGAAGTACACCGAAGTCACCGGATTGCCGTTGGCCACGTACTTTTCGGGCCCCAAGGTCAAGTGGATTCTCGACAACGTCGAGGGCGCGAGTGAGAAGGCCGAAGCAGGCGAGTTGTGCTTCGGCACGATGGACACCTGGGTGCTGTGGAACATGACCGGCGGCGTCGACGGCGGAGTGCACGCTACCGACCCCACCAACGCGTCGCGCACTCTGTTGATGGATCTCGACACTCTCGCTTGGGATTCGGCGATCTGCGCCGACATGGGCATCCCCGAATCGATGCTCCCCGAGATTCGCAGCTCGTCCGAAACTTTCGGATTCGTGCGCGAACGCGGAACGTTGTCCGGCGTGCCGATCGCCGGAATCCTCGGCGATCAGCAAGCAGCGACTTTCGGTCAGGCCTGCCTCTCGCCCGGAGAAGCGAAGAACACCTACGGAACCGGCAACTTCGTGCTCCTCAACACCGGCACCGAAAAGGTGATGAGCAAGAACGGCTTGTTGACGACGGTCTGTTACAAGATCGGTGAGCAGCCA
Organism: Rhodococcus sp. KB6; assembly: GCF_001445685.1. Lineage (NCBI taxonomy): Bacteria > Bacillati > Actinomycetota > Actinomycetes > Mycobacteriales > Nocardiaceae > Rhodococcus > Rhodococcus sp. KB6. The sequence continues at coordinate 619,892 of NZ_LNAK01000043.1, forward strand.
ACGGTTTACGCACTGGAAGGTTCGATCGCCGTGACCGGTTCGCTGGTCCAGTGGCTTCGGGACAACCTCGGCATGATCGACAACGCGGCCGACATCGAGGTGAACGCGCGCTCTGTGGACGACAACGGTGGCGCGTACTTCGTGCCCGCGTTCTCGGGCCTGTTTGCACCGCATTGGCGCGCGGATGCACGCGGTGCGATCGTCGGTCTGACAAGGTTCGTGAACAAGGGGCACCTTGCCCGGGCGGTGCTCGAAGCGACTGCGTACCAGAGTCGTGAGGTGATCGAGGCGATGAACCTCGACTCGGGTGTCGACTTGAAGGTTCTCAAGGTCGACGGCGGAATGGTCGCGAACGAACTCCTCATGCAATTCCAGGCCGATTTGCTCGACGTCGAGGTGATCCGCCCTGTCGTTGCGGAGACCACGGCATTGGGCGCTGCGTACGCCGCTGGTCTCGCGGTCGGGTACTGGGAGAGCGAGGACGACATTCGCAGCAACTGGGCGAAGGACAAGAGCTGGACGCCGTCGATGGATTCGGCCGAGCGTGAGCGCCTGTATGCAGGCTGGCAGAAAGCCGTCACTCGGACACTCGACTGGGTCGACGCAGACTGATCGCGGCGCCCCCATTTCTACCTATTTTCAAGTGAAGGAACAGTTTTCATGAGCACAGCACAAGCATTGAGTCCGTCCTCGCGGGCGGAGTCGCTGAAGAAGTTGGAAGAAACCGAACTCGACGTCCTCGTTATCGGCGGTGGCGTGGTCGGAGCGGGTAGCGCGCTCGACGCCGCAACTCGCGGTCTGAAGGTGGGCTTGGTGGAGGCTCGTGACTTCGCGTCCGGAACCTCGAGCAGGTCGAGCAAGCTGTTCCACGGCGGACTGCGTTACCTCGAGCAGTTCAATTTTGCGCTCGTGTTCGAGGCACTGCGTGAGCGGTCGCTGGTTCTGAATTCGCTGTGCCCGCATCTCGCGAAGCCGGTGCCGTTCATCTACCCACTCGAGAAGTTGATCGACCGGCCGTACGTCGGTCTGGGCATCGGCGTCTACGACGTGATGGGCGCAGGCCGCGGGGTTCCCTCACACCACAAGCATGTGGGCAAGAAGAAGACTCTCGAATCGTTCCCTTCCGGAAAGCGCTCTGCTATCCGGGGTTCGGTCAAGTTCTACGAGGGTCAGGTAGATGACGCCCGCCACACGATGATGCTGGCGCGCACGGCGGCCGAGTACGGCGCGCTGTGCGTCAACAGCACCCGCGTAATCGGCTTTCTCCGTGAGGAGGACCGCGTAGTCGGGGTGAAGGCCGTGGATCTGGAAACAGGTCGCGCGTTCGAGATCCGTGCTCGTCAGGTCATCAACGCCGCCGGTGTGTGGACTGACGAGATTCAGGAAATGGTAGGTGGTCGAGGACAATTCCAGGTTCGCGCTTCGAAAGGTGTGCATTTGGTCGTCCCGCGAAACCGCATCAACTCTGCGACCGGAATCATCACGCGGACCGAGAAGAGTCTGCTGTTCGTGATTCCGTGGGGAAGCCACTGGATCATCGGTACGACGGACACCGACTGGAACCTCGACCTCGCCCATCCGGCAGCGAGCCGAAGCGATATCGACTACATCCTCGGACATGTCAACAAGCTCCTTCAGGACGAGTTGACGCACGAGGACGTCGTCGGTGTGTACGCGGGGTTGCGTCCGTTGCTGTTCGGCGAATCGGATTCGACCAGCACTCTCTCGCGTGAGCATGCGGTGTCGAGTCCGGTCCGAGGTTTGACGGTGGTCGCCGGTGGCAAGTACACCACTTACCGCGTGATGGCCAAGGACGCTGTCGATTCCGCGGTGCACGGATTGGAACAGAAGGTGCCGAAGTCCTGCACCGAGCGTATCCAACTTGTGGGTGCCGACGGCTACTTTGCCGCGCACAACAATCGGCATCTCACCGCTGAGCGCACGGGACTGCACGTTTCGACCATCGAGCACCTACTGGGTCGGTACGGCACTCTGGCTGACGAGTTGTTCGAACTCGTCGAGGCGCGACCGGAACTGGGGCAGCCGTTGGACTCCGCCCCCGAGTACCTCAAGGCGGAGATCCACTACGCTGCGAGCCATGAGGGTGCACAGCATCTCGACGACATCCTTACCCGTCGTACCCGCATCTCCATCGAGGTTACCGATCGCGGCGACGCGGCAGCAGCGGAAGTAGCCGAACTGGTTGCGCCGGTGCTGGGTTGGACTCCCGAGCACATTGCCGAGGAGATCGAACACTACCGGTTGCGTGTCGCAGCCGAGCGGGAATCTCAGGAGCAGCCCGATGACCTGACCGCTGATGCGGCGCGCCTCGGTGCACCGGACGTTCGAACCGGAGTCGCTGTCGGACAGGTTTGAGTCCGAGACACCACCAATGATCGGCCGGGACCCTGTGTCCCGGCCGATCGACCGAACTGCCTCGGTGTCAATCGAACTCGTCTGCCGAACATTCGGGGAGGTCGATCGTCACCACCGCGCCCCCGTTCGGATGGTTCGCGAAGTCGATACGAGCGCCGATGACCGCCGCTTGTCCCACTACGATCGTCAAGCCGAGGCCCAGGCCCGAGTTCGGGCCGCGTTCGACGGAGTTGGTCTGAAATCTCTTCGGCCCCTGGCGAAGCCACTCTTCAGTGAACCCGACGCCCCGATCCCGGACCGTGATGCGGGAGTGGTCGACGTGGACATTGATCGGCGACTTTCCGTGATTGCGAGCATTCAAGATCAGGTTGGCGATGATCCGCTCCAGTCTGCGCGCGTCGGTGTACGACACGGGGGTGCCGTGAACACTCACTTCACACTCGACTCCTGTGGTGGAAATCGCGTGACGCACCACCGGTGCCAGTTCCACCGATTGGATGTCAGCCTGCTCGGAGGTGGTGTCGAGGCGTGCCACTTCGATGACGTCCTCGGCGAGCCTCCTGAGTTTATGGACGCCGTCGCGCACCAATTCGGTTGGCCTACCGGGTGGCAGGAGCTCTGCGGCGCCGACCAGTCCGGAGATGGGTGTTCTGAGATCGTGCGCGATGTTGGCTGTCACGCGCTTCTCGGCGTCCAATTGTCCCCGTAGAGCATCGGACATCGCGTCGACCGCATCCGCCAGCTCGGTGATCTCGTCGTCGAAAAGCGACCAGGTGACCGAGCGGACGCGGATGTCCGCTCCGGTAGACACTTTGCGAGCCGCACGGGCGGCCGAGCGCAATCGATACGACATCGCGAGTCCAAGCAGAACACCCAGGACGGCACCCGCTGCGATCACTGCGATGGTGGCGTTGCGAAGTGTCCGATCGACGCTGGCGATCGATTCCCGCTGCGCGGTGTACGGGACGCGAATCGCCACCACCTGAGTGTTGACGTCGGCAGCAGCCCAGACGAATGGCTGGTCCCCGCTGTCGACAAGGTAGGTGGCACGTTTGCCGCCCGCCACGGCCTGACGCAACTCTTCCGGAACGTCGAGACCATCTGTGGTGGCGCGGAACAGTGCACGCATGCTGCCCGTTTCGTCCTGCAGCACCAGTTGGAGATTGCGATCAGCTGCCGCCCGCGCTGCATCCTCTTGGTTGTGTGAAAAGGTTTGATGCATCACGGTACTGAGCGTGATCGAGGCGACGGCAATCACGAACGTGATGGCCGCCGCGATCTTCCACTGAAACGACAACCGCCTCCCGGTGGACGGGAGCTTGGCGGCGAGATCCCGCGATCTCACCGATGGTTGTCCATCGTGTAGCCGAACCCCCGGACGGTCCGGATCTGTTCGGAGCCGATCTTCGTGCGCAATCGCTGAACGTGAACGTCGACGATGCGCGTATCGCCGCCCCAGTCGTAATCCCAGACGTCCGAGAGCAGTTCGGAGCGAGACCAGACTTTGCGCGGCACACTCACCATGACCAGGAGCAGCTTCATTTCGGTGGGTGTGAGAGCCACTTCGGCGCCCGAACGCGTGACGGTCACCAACTCGCGATCGATCTCCAGATCGCCGAGAGTCACGATGTCTTTCTCCGTACCGGAATGGGATTCGACCCGCCGGAGCACACTTCGGATACGGGCCACCAGGACACCGCTGTCGAAGGGCTTGGTGACGTAGTCGTCGGCACCGGCTTCCAATCCGAGAACAATGTCGACCGGGTCGTCGCGCGCGGACAGCATGATGACCGGCACCGACAGTTCCTCACGAATGCGTCGGCACAGGCTGATTCCGTTCAGGTCGGGAAGCATCACGTCGAGGACGGCGATATCCGGCTTGGCGTCGACCGCCATATCCATTCCGGTCAACCCACCCGATGCGGTGATCACCCGAAACCCGTTGCGTTCGAGATTCAATTGCGTTGCTTCGCGGATGACAGCGTCGTCTTCGACCAGCAAAATCAACGGATCGGTCATCGGCCTTCGCTTTCATGGGAACGGAACACTCTCAAACCCTTCACCGGTCCACTTGTATGCAGTCGACGATTGACAGAACTCCGGAATGCCGGGGTCTTTGCACAGGTCGACCATGACCGACAATCCTCCGGTTGAGCCGACGACGTAGCGTCCTGGGTCTTGCACTCCGAAGACTTTGTGAGCGCCCGATTCGTCGATCTGGTAGACGAATCCGGCGACCATGAAGCTGACCGGTGGGGCGGGTCGTCCCCAGATGCCGACAGACTCGCAGGTGAAGACATTGACGACGGCATCTTGCCAAACGGCGCCTGTCACGGGGGAGTACCGGATTTCGTAGGGGAAGTTCGCATCACCGCACAGTCGGAGACTGTCCTTGACCGCATCGGACACTTCCGGGTCTGCTCTGAGGAGGGCAACAGGATCGATGCTCAAGCCCTGTGAGAGATCCGAGGGGTCGAGTGATGCTGCGATATTCGGAGTGGGTTCTGATTCAGGCTCGGTGGAACAGGAGGCGAGAGCAAACGCGACCGGCAGGCAAACACCGGCGAGCATTGCGCGGCGACGGCGATCAATCACGGATGAACTCCATTCCATCCCAGTGGAACTCGGTCCGAAGCGGTGGACGGGGGCAACATTCGAACTCCGGTGGCCGCGGATCCGTTTCCAGGACAGACAAACTCGCGGCGCGTTGACCGCTGACGATGAACTTTCCGCGCTCTTCGACGGAGAACAGGCGCTCACCCAGTTCGGGATCGTCTTCACTCGAACCGGCCTTGCCGCTGCGGTAGACGTAGCCGGCAAGGTTGACCGAAATCGACACTCCGGTCCCGGGTTGGTGGGCCGGTTGGCACGGATACACATTCATGACGACGAGTTCGGTCTCCGGCACGATACGCGGTGCGCCTGGATCGAGAAGGATGGACCCGACCGAGATCGGATACCAGTCAGGGCACGACCGAAGTTCTGTCTTCACTCCCTCGGACACCCCAGGATCGTCGAGGAGCGCCCGGCCCAACCTCGAGTTTTCGGCAACCCGTCTGGCCAGGTCTGCAGGTTGTGTGACGGGCAACCCGGTGGAAGCGACATCGCCTTCGATCACAACGCCCTGGGTGGACGCGCAGCCGGTGATCACGGACGCTCCGAGGGTTGCTGCCGCGAGCGCTGTACCGAACAGGCTGCGAGTACGGTCTGATCGACCGCCGCAGATGTCACTCCGATACAACACGTTCCCCTCCCCGGCCGCTGCGAACCCTCTCATCGGCATGTGCGTTTTCATACGATCACAGGTGATCTCGATATCGGAGTTTTGCCACCCACCGTTACGTAATCGTATGAATGTCAGGACCGTCGAGAGTTGGTACGCGACCGACGGAATTCTGTTACGAAACCGATGGAATCAGGCTCCTAGAGTGAGTCACGTCGGTGTTCACCGCTTGGGCGGAACGACCTGATCCGCGTATCGAGGAGTGTGAGAGCAAATGCCTGAACTATTGCTGACCAACAAGACTCGGCGTCTGCGAGTGCTGCTCGCCGTACTGACGATCGGGGTGGTGTGCGCGATGACAGGGTGTTCGAGTGATGACAACAGCGCTCCAGGAGACGAACCGACGACTACATCGGTGGTTGCGGCGTCTACGACCCCACCGCCGCTGACCGCAGCGACCACCTCGGAGACAGTCGAAGGCTCGAACTCGGTGGGCGGCGGTACGGACGCATCCACCCCCGGAGTCCCGGCGGGCGGAGCAGCGCCGGCCTGGACCCCGGTCTCGACCAGCGCGGTTGCCCCTGCGGCCCCTGGTCCGGCTACCGAGTCGACCAAGTGCACCGATCAGATCAACTATGTGGGTGACCCTCGTTCGAATGCGGAGATCAACAGCATCGGAGAGCAGATGGGTTCATGCCCGGCGCCGCTCCCGCCCGATGCCGTCGAGCCCTCCGAGAAGTGCACCGACCAGATCAACTACGGCGCTGACCCTCGTTCCAACGCCGAGATCAACATCATCGGGGAACAAACCGGGATCTGCCCCGAGCCGATACGCCCCTAGCGACTTCAAAACCTGAGCAGTAGTCGGGAATTCGACCAAGAGCCGAAGCAGGGGGAGATCGGAATGACAAGCAGGGCAGGTGGACGTTCGATCGACAGTGTTGCCGACGATGCGTCCCGAGGGGATCGGGACGCGATTGCAGAACTCCTTCAACGCATCGTGCCTCTGGTGACGCGGCGCTGCCGTGCCGAACTGCGACCGCTCGACGCTGATCGTATTGCCGTCGGTATCTGCCGATCCGTCCTGTCCGACATTCGGCGACGTAGACGTGCCGGAGAAGCGTTCCTCGCGCATCTGTACGACGCGATCAGTCGCGAAATCGATTCGCTACCCGCCTCCAGTCGACTCACTCTGCCCTTCGGTGATCTGTCGGCCGCAGAACGCAACGTCTTGGTAGCTCGCATCGTTGTCGGCTTCGACGTGCGCGAGACGGCGCTGTCACTGCGAACGACAACGAGCGCCGTCGAACTCGCCCAACACCGCGCGCTGGCCAAGATCAGACGCGACAGCCTGAGCGGCGCCTGAATCAACGCTCGAAAGTCAACAGCTGCAACCCTTCGCAACTCCCGGCAACCTCACGCAACTCTTTCCCTTCGCCCGTGACCTGCACGACACTGCATGGCGACGAGTGATCGAGAACGAGGAGTGTGACTGTGGTTCAACGGACGGCGCAGAAGCCGACAACCCCAGGATCGAAAAAGACCGGCGCCAAGCCTCATTCGGGGCTGGACCGGGATGCATTGCTGAAGGCGTACGAGAAGATGTCGCGCATCCGTGCGTTCGAGGATCGACTGCACGAAGAGAATGCAACCGGTGACATCCCCGGCTTCATTCACCTCTACTCGGGCCAGGAAGCCATCGCGGTGGGAGTGTGCGAGAACCTGAGCGACGCCGATTACATCGGATCCACTCACCGCGGTCACGGGCACTGCATCGCCAAGGGCTGCGATCTGAACGGCATGATGGCCGAGATCTTCGGCAAGGACGACGGCCTGTGTCGCGGTAAGGGCGGCTCGATGCACATCGCCGACCTGTCCGTGGGAATGCTCGGCGCCAACGCGATTGTCGGCGGAGCCCCGTCGTTGGCGATCGGCGCTGCACTGAGTGGTAAGACGCTTCGAAACGGTGTCATCGCAGCGTCGTTCACGGGTGACGGTGGATCCAACCAGGGAACCGTCTTCGAGGCGATGAACATGGCTGTGGTGCTGGATCTTCCGATCGTCTTCGTGATCGAGAACAACGGATTCGGTGAGGCCACCGGAACCGACTACGCAGTTGGTGCACCCGACATCGCCGCGCGCGCCGCATCCTTCGGCATGCCTGCCGTCAAGGTGGACGGCACCGACTTCTTCGCGGTCTACGACGCGATGGCGGAAGCATCCGAGCGCGCCAGGACCGGCGGTGGCCCCACCACGATCGAGGCGGCGGCATTCCGTTGGCACGGCCACTTCGAGGGTGACGCGCAGCTGTACCGCACGGCGGAACAGGTTGCGCAACTACGGGAAACCAAGGATCCGCTCAAGAATTTCCGTAGCAGCGTGGATGTGAAGAAGGTCAGCACCGCTGATCTGGACGCGGTGGACGAGCAGTCGCGAGTGCTGGTGGACGAGGCGGTAGCGAAGGCGCGTGCCGCGGCGTATCCACCCGTCGAGAATCTGCTGACCGATGTCTACGTGTCGTACTGAGGAGCCCGAGATGACAAGCGTGGAAGCCGAGAACGTGTCGAAGAAGACCTACCGCGAGGCCGTCAAAGAGGCCATCGCCCAAGAAATGCAACGCGACCCGAGCGTCGTTCTCATCGGTGAGGACGTACGGGGTGGGCATGCCGGTACCAATCCCGATCTGGAGACGAAGAAGATCGAGGCATTTGGCGGTGTCCTGGGTGTCACCAAGGGATTGTGGACGGAGTTCGGATCGGAGCGTGTAATCGATACCCCGATCACCGAATCCGCGATCATCGGAATGGCTGCCGGAGCCGCACTGACCGGACTGAGGCCGGTCGCCGAGCTGATGTTCATGGACTTCTTCGGAGTCTCCTACGACGCGCTCTACAACCAGGCTGCCAAGTTCCGCTACATGTTCGGTGGCAAGGCCAGAACCCCGCTGGTGGTGCGAGGCATGATCGGCGCAGGCTTCTCCGCCGCTGCGCAGCACTCTCAGTCTCCGTACAACGTGTTCGCGGCGGTGCCTGGTCTGAAGGTAGTCGCTCCGTCCAATGCCTACGACGCCAAAGGCCTTCTCATCCAAGCCATCCGGGACGACGATCCCGTCGTCTTCTGTGAGCACAAGGTTCTCTACGACCTCAAGGACGAAGTGCCGGACGAGCCGTACGCGATTCCGTTCGGCGTCGCCAACTACACCAGGCAGGGCGACGACGTCACGATCATCGCGTTGTCCGCAATGGTGAACCGCGCCAACGACGTAGCGGACAAGCTGGCCGCCGAGGGTATTTCGGTCGAGGTTGTCGATCCTCGTACCGTCTCACCATTGGACGAGGACGGCATCCTCGAATCCGTCGCATCGACTGGAAGGGTCGTGATCGTCGACGAATCCGCCGCCCGCTGCGGTTTCGGGCACGACGTAGCCGCGCTGATCGCCACCAAGGGATTCAACTACCTGAAAGCGCCGATCGAACTGATCACGCCGCCGCACACGCCGGTTCCGTTCTCCCCAACCCTCGAAACTGCCTGGCTGCCTGACGCGGCGCGCATCGAAGAGTCGGTTCGCAAGCTGGTGAGAGCCTGATCATGGCTGACATCAAAGCTATCGACATCCCCAAATGGGGGCTCTCCATGGAGGAGGGGTTGGTCAACGCCTGGCTCATCGGGGAAGGTGACTCGTTCACCAAGGGCCAGTTGATCTGTGAGATCGAGACCAGCAAGATCACCAACGAGCTCGAGGCGCCGTTCGACGGTGTTCTCCGCAAGATCGTCGGCACGCCTGGGCAGACTCTGCCCGTCGGCGCCGTGATCGGTGTATCCGCCGATGCGTCCGCGACGGATGCGGAGATCGAGCAGTTCCTCGCCGCCCGCGGCGCAACCGCGCCGGCGGAAGAGCCGGCACCGTCACCAGCTGCTGCGCCGGCGGCTCCCGTGACACCTGCGGCTACACCGGCTGCGAAGGTGGTTGTTGCAGCGAAACCTGTACCAACCGGTTCCACCGTCGTACCGAGCGTTCTGCAAGGCACGACGCAGGACGATGTGTTTGCGAGTCCTCGCGCACTCCGACGTGCCGAATCGCTCGGAATCGATCTCGCCGCCGTAGTGGGTACCGGTCCCCTCGGGCGGATCAGTGTCCGCGACATCGACGACGCGATTCGTGACGCCGGTGGCACTGTTGCGCCGGTAGTGCCGGCCGCGAGATCCGGCCTCCCGCTGCGATCGACCGCCGACGACAGTGCCGTGCCTGCCACCCCGGTCGCACGCAGAACTGCCCGATCACTGGGCGTCAACCTGCATGACTGTCGTCCGACGGGTTCGCGGGGGCGCGTCTGCGTCGCCGACGTGCACGACGCCGCTCGTTCCGCGCAGCTCCTGCCCGAGGCGGCGGCTGAGACCGAATCTGTTGCGGCCGAACCCGATTACGACACAATTCCTTTCACCCCCATGCGATCGGCAATCGCCGGTAGGTTGCAGGCGTCCAAGCAGCAGGCACCCCATTTCCGGCTCACCGCAGACCTCGAGCTCGATGCGCTCCTCGCTCTGCGCAAGGAGATCAATTCGACCGTCCCGGCGGTCAAGCTGTCGGTCAACGACTTCATCGTGAAGGCTTGCGCCGCTGCACTGATGAAGGTGCCGGACGTGAACGTCCAGTTCGATGCCGCGAACGAATCGGTTCTTCGATTCGCGTCGGCGGATGTCTCGGTGGCAGTTGCACTTCCGACCGGGCTGATCACGCCCATCGTGCGTGGCGCGAATACCAAGTCGTTGGCGGACATCTCGGGTGAGGTGCTCTCGTTGGCCACCAAGGCGAAGACCGGCAAACTTCGTCCCGAAGAATTCCAGGGCGGAACCTTCACGGTGTCCAACCTCGGCATGTTCGGGATCAAGGCATTCGACGCGATCATCAATCCGCCCCAGGGAGCGATCCTTGCCGTAGGTGCGGGGGAGAAGCGCGCGGTGGTGGTCGGTGACAGTGTTTCTGCCCGGACCGTGATGACCGTGACCCTCTCGTGCGATCACCGGGTTATCGACGGAGCCCTGGGTGCGACCTTCCTTCGGGAGCTCCAGCGCTTTGTCGCTTCTCCCGCGCTGATGTTGGTGTAAGGGGCTGTGGTGGAAAACAATACGTCGCATAAGTACGACGTTCTTGTCATCGGTGGCGGCCCCGGTGGTTACGTGGCGGCGATCCGGGCTGCCCAGTTGGGGTTGAGCGTCGCGCTGGTAGAACGTGATCGCCTCGGAGGTATCTGCCTCAACTGGGGTTGTATCCCCACCAAGGCGATGCTGCACGGCGCGGACGTTGCGCATACCTTGAGTGAACTCGACACATACGGATTCAGTTCGGCGTCTGTCCAGTTCGACATCTCGAAGTTGGTGTCGTTCAGCCGAGGGGTTTCGGAGAGGTTGTCCGGCGGTGTTGCCTATCTGATGAAGAAGAACGGCGTCGACGTCATCTCAGGCGCCGCTAAGTTGGTGGACAAAGGCGTCGTATCCGTGGGAGGACAGACGTATCGAGCCGACCACGTGATCATTGCAACCGGTGCCCGGCCGCGTTCGATTCCCGGCGTTGCCCCCGACGGTGATCGGGTGTGGACCTACTTCGACGCGCTCGTCCCGAAGGAACTGCCGAAGTCGCTGCTCGTGATCGGGTCCGGCGCGATCGGAGTCGAATTCGCCAGCCTGTACCGCGATCTCGGAACCGAGGTGACCATCGTCGAGATGGCACCACACATCATGCCGGTCGAGGACGAAGAGATCTCGGCCTTCGTTCGCAAGCAGTTCGAGAAGCGTGGCATCACGATTCACACCGGAGCCTCGGTGTCGGCGGTGACCGTCGGCGACGACGCCGTCCAGGTGAATGTGCAGACGAGCGACGGTGTCGAGTCGTTGACCGTGGACCGGGTGTTGGTGGCGGCCGGAATCACCGGCAACGTCGAGGATCTGGGGTTGGAGGCTCTGGGCGTCGAGATCGAGCGCGGTGCGATCGTCACCGACCAGTGGTGCCGTACCAGCGCTTTCGGGATCTATGCGATCGGTGACGTCGCGGGCGCTCCATGTCTGGCGCACAAGGCAAGCCACGAAGCTGTCCTGTGCGTCGAAAAGTTGGCAGGCGTGCCCGACGTTCATCCGCTCGATCGCGACTACGTTCCGGGATGCACGTATGCCCGCCCACAGGTGGCGAGCCTGGGTCTGACGGAGAAGCAGTGCGCCGGTACTGGTCGCGCGCTGCGGGTCGGACACTTCGACCTGCAGGCGAACGGCAAGGCACTGGCGATCGGCGAGGCCGAAGGCTTCGTCAAGACGATCTTCGACGCCGATACCGGGGAACTTCTCGGCGCGCACATGGTCGGTCCGGATGTGACCGAGCAGATTCAGGGTTTCGGTATCGCTCGATCCCTCGAAGCCACCGGCGAGGATCTCGCCGAGGTCGTGTTTGCTCATCCGACGCTCTCGGAGGCAATGCACGAGTCTGTGCTCTCGGCGCTGGGGAGACCCCTCAACGCGTGAGTACCGTTCGCGTGCGTGAACGCCGTCCTTTCGTTCACGCACGCGAACAACTCTGCAACCGGGTGCAACGCTCGCTTTCGATGACCCCGTCACATAGGACTGGAGTGTGATCGGCGAAACGAATCGACTCGAACCGGCCCTGGCCAGTGGTGAAGACCCGGCGCAGTACGCACGTGTTCTCGAATCCGTGTACGAAGCAACGATGTCGGGACGCAAGCCGCCTGCGCGTCCGCGCTCCGTCATCGCGAATTCGTGGTCGCGTTTGCGTGCGCTCGGACTCGATCCGGACCGGTGCTCGATCACCGAGACGGGCCGCGAATCCGAGATCGAAGAAGGCAGACGCGCAGCCGGCATGGCGGAGATCTTCGGCGAGGCGGTGCACGGTCTGGCACCACTCGTCGGCCCGGACGACGCGAATCTGATCGTGGTGGCGGACCGCTACGGACGTATCCTCTGGCGACACGGGTCCAGTCGAATGCTGGATCGGGCCGAACGGCTCGGGATGATCGAGGGTGCGTCGTGGACCGAGGAAGCTGTTGGTACCAACGGGATCGGCACTTCCTTGGCATCAGGTTCGGCAGTGCAGGTGTTCTCGGCCGAGCACTACTCGCGCTCGCAGCATCCGTGGACCTGCTCCGGGGCGACGGTTCGAGATCCGCGTAGTCGCCGGGCCATCGCCGTCGTGAACGTCGCCGGCGCAGCAGACACGGTCCACCCGTCGACTCTCGCTCTGGTGGACAGTGTGGCCAGGCTGGCGGAATCCGCACTGCGGGAGAAGCATCGAATCGGATTGGATCAGCTCCGGATGATCTCGGCATCGACGCTGGCTCGTGCGAGTCAGCCGACAGTGGTCGTGGACCGCAGTGGCTGGGTCGCGGCGGTGGACTCGATGGCGCCGATCTACAGAATCGCACTGCCGAAAGTGATGAGCAGCGGCGAGCATTGGCTCCCGTCGCTCGGACTATGTATGTGCGAGCCGCTTCCGGGTGGTTGGCTCGTCCGCCCTCAAATGGATCCGGCGTCCGGAACGGTTTGTGCCGAAGTCGAATTGGATGTGCAAGATCCGAATGCGATGGAATTGCGGTACTCCTCGGCAATGGGGAGCTGGAGCATCGACCTCAGCCCGCGCCATTCGCAGATCCTCGTGGCTCTGACACAGGCGCCCGAGGGGCTCACGGCCGCGCAGCTCGCCTCACAGTTGTTCGGCGATCCGCGCAAGACGGTGACGGTCCGGGCCGAGATGTCGAGGTTGCGTAAGCGATTGGCCGGAATCCTGTTGGCTCAGCCCTATCGCTTCGACCCGGCGGTGAGGGTAAAAACCGCCCCTGCTGTGCCCCTTTTATAACCGCGGGGGGTTAATAAAGGCGCACAGCAGAGCGGCGCGAACGCCGCACCTGCGCGTACTCGTAGCCGTTCTGCCAGGTCACGGTGGCCACCAGCACCCAGATGATCCACGTGGCGCTCATGTGCGTGCCGACGATGCCCATGACGATGGGGACGGCGGTGCACGGGAGCGCCCAGCCGAGCAGCCACCGTCGGTCCGATCGCGCGAACAGCCCTGCCACCAGGCTGATTCCGAAATAGACTGCGATGCTTCCGCACAACAACCACCGCAGGTTCGCGGGCGTGTGCTCCGCACCGTGTTCGGTTGCCGCTCCGAGCCCCGCGACCAGAACCGCGATAGCGCCGGTGGTGAAACAGTGCAGCGCCATGTCGATGCGAGCGGGAAACTTCTCGGGCTGCAGGTGCGGAACACCGGCGTGGCCGTAGAGAAGCGAGAGAGCCCACATGCCCGAGAGCAGGACAAACGATCCGATTGCGAGGCTGACCACCGTCGAGTCCCAGGTGAGCTTCGAGGCCGCAGAAATCACGAGGATCACACCCTCGCCCAGCACGATGATGACGTACAGGCCCAAGCGCTCGGCAAGGTGAGCCCGATCGGAGTGCAGGGCTTCGAGTTCGGGCATCCGGTCGTCCTTGAACCCCCGAACCTTGATGATGCGGTCGAGCTTTTCCTGCGCGTCTTCCATGATCGCGCTGCCGGAGACGACGAACATGATCAGCAGGTCGATGGCCACACCGGCGGTCCAGAGCCAGAACCGAGTTTCGCCCTCGAACCAGAACGAGACGATCCACGGGATCACACCGAGAGACATCTGGGCGATCGGCCAGTCCACGACTATCTGGCCGTTGTGCCACACCCGACTCGCCAGCAGACGTACGGCCACGTAGGCGACAGCGAAGGCCAGCGCATGGTTGTCGTGGATGCCGGCCACGGCCGCCATCATGACGGCCAGTCCGAACATGGCGATCAGCATGCTCGGGATCCGGACACGGTCACCGGCAACGTTGCCGTACATCGTGAACGTCGCCCACGCGGTCCAGAACGCGAGATAGAGCAACGCGTAGAGCGCGACATCCGACCACGACGGCGAACCGTGGAGCAGGTGAGCCAACTGACCGATACCGGCAACCACGACGAGGTCGAAGAACAATTCGATCCACGACGCGTGTCGCTCGAGCACCGCCTTCTGCTTCGAGTCTGGTTCATTTCCGAGTTCCGACATACAGCTCAGTATCGGCTATCGGCATCAACAGTGCTGGTAGGCGGCGAAGTTGTCCGTTTTCTCGAAGTAATGCATATGCTGTCCGATGAGTGATCTGGATCATAGTTCGGGTGAGGTGGTCGACGTGCACGGTAGCGGTGACGTCGCTCTGTCCGCTGCGGACTACGACCGTGTCTTCGCTGTATTCGACTACTGCTCGGCCGCGAGAACGCTCGATCAGCTCAAGGATCTCCTCATGGTCGCGCTCCATGATCACTACCGCTGTCCCAACACCACCTTCCTTGCCGGCCCGACCTTCACGACGGCTTTCGCCGACCCGGATCCGGTGACGACCGGGCGGATCACGCCGATCCTCGACGAGTACCAAGCGCACTGGTACCTCGACGACGTTTTTGCGACGGCGCAATCGCGGGCAACGCTGTTGGCATCTCCCGCCATCACGCACACTCAGTTGGCCGACGTCCCTTCACAGTCGGCGACGTACCTGCGAGATTTCCTCTATCGCAAACGCCTTCACAGCGCGTCGGTGATGCATCTCCAGTTGGCCCACGGCGGTCACGGTCTGGTGGGGATTTTCGATTCAGAAGGCAAGGATCTGTCGGGGCGCGACATCGTGGGCTTGGGCATTCTGGGCAAGCAATTGTCGCTGTTGTGTCAGACGCTGCCCGGGCAACGCGAGCCGGGATGGCGAGAGAAGCTGACGCCCCGGCAGATCGATCTCGCGGAGTTGTTGGCGGACGGCCATACCAACGACGAGATCGCGGTGATCCTGTCGCTGAGTCCGGACACGGTGAAGAAGTATGTAAGCCGCATCCTTGCTCTTCTGCGCGTTCGCAACCGTGCCGAGTTCGTGAAGTTGGTCTACGCGCAGAAACTTGCCGATCAACGCGCTTGAGATTGTCCACTTTCGTGCACTGTGACCGCGGTCACGGCACGGATAGCGTTTTCGGTGCACGGCCAGGAGTTGGCCCACAGCACTAGGAGAACTCATGAGTAGGCTTCGTTTCGGGTATTTCATGGCACCGTTCCACGTCCCCGGACGCAATCCCACCGCCGCACTGCAGCGTGATCTCGAACTGGTCGAGTACCTCGACCGGTTGGGCTACGACGAGGCGTGGTTCGGTGAGCATCACTCTGCCGGAAGCGAGATCATCGCGTCGCCGGAAATCATGATCGCTGCGGCCTCGCAGCGCGCACATCGGATTCGTTTCGGCACGGGTGTCACGTCGTTGTCGTATCACAACCCGCTGTGGGCAGCGGATCGAATCATGCAGTTGGATCACCTGACTCAGGGGCGCACCATCTTCGGAGTCGGGCCCGGTTCGTTGCCCACCGACTCGGCGATGATCGGTCTGAACCCGACGGACACCCGAGAGTTGTTGCAGGAGAACCTCGACATCGTCGTGCGCCTTCTTCGTGGCGAGACGGTTTCCGCGAAGACACGAACCCACGAGCTGTACGACGCCAAGCTGCAGCTCGCTCCGTACTCGGAGAACGGCATCGAAATCACCGTGGCCGCAGTGGCCTCCCCGACAGGACCTCGCCTGGCCGGTACGCACGGTCTCGGTCTGCTCTCCATCGGAGCAACCTTGTCCGCCGACGGTTTCGACGCCTTGGCGCACCACTGGAATGTGATGGAGGAACGCGCTGAGGTCAACGGGACGACGGTGGATCGTCGGCAGTGGTCTCTTGCCGGACCTTTCCACATCGCCGAAACCGAGGCGGAAGCACGCAAGCAGGTCGAGTACGGCATCGAGGAGTGGTTCGACTATTTCCAGCACGTCGCGGCCTTCCCTCAGATGGCGGTCTCCGGTGCGCGTCTGAGCGAGATGATCGACTTCATCAACGAGGCCGGGATCGGTGTCATCGGCACACCGGAGCAGGCCAGACGTCAGGTACAACGGCTGTGGGACCAGTCCGGTGGTTTCGGCTGCATGCTGCAGATGGGTCACGATTGGGCGAACCCGCAGGACACCCGACGTTCGGCAGAGTTGTTCGCGCAGGAGGTCTTTCCGCACTTCCAAGGGCAGGCGCAGGCGACGCTCGACGCGGCAGCTCACGCGCGCGCTGTCAGGGAAGGGCATGCAAAGGCGCAACTCGACGCCGTCGACCACATGACGAAGAAGTACGCACAAGAGTTGGCAGACAAGGGCTGACATCGTGAATGTCCCACAGGGCAACCGGGCGTTGCGTTTTCGAGAAGCCATGGCGCACGTGTGCTCACCGGTCGCCGTCGTCACGGCAATGGACGGCGACCGGCCGCACGGCACGACGGTCAGCGCATTCATGTCGTTGTCGATGGACCCGCCGATGACCGCGGTGGCTCTGGATCGACAGTCGGAAGTTCTCGGCCTCATCGAAGGAACGCGGAGGTTCGCGATCAATGTCCTCGGGACCGCGCAAAGCTCACTGGCGGTTGCCTTTGCGAGGAAGGGCCGTGCGAAGTTCGACGGTGTCGAGTGGGCGGAGCATCTCGGTGTTCCGAGACTGCCGGACGTATCCATCTGGATCGCGTGCACCGTTGATGCCGTCGTGGACGGTGGTGATCACAAGATCGTGACAGGATCGGTGGACGAGGTCGAGCACCGCGAGTCGAATCCACTGACCTACCACCGGCGTGTATTCGGTACGCACGCACCGACGTCAGTGCTCTAGGAAGGAGAGCCATGTATGTACTGGTGGACGACGGCCGCGTCAGCATCCACGATGTGGACAACCTGAAGGCCTTTCACGTCGAGGTGAGTGACGACATCTCCGAAGCCGAACTGGACGAACTCTTGCGCCTTCAGGATTACGGATACGTCAGCGGTGGTAGTGCATTCATCTCGGTAGCCCGCGTTCGCGAGAGCACCACGGACGTCGAAGGTGTTGCCGCGATGGTCGACTACGCCCAGAGCAAAGGCTGGGTGGACGAGGACGGTGAAGCACTGCAGGTTCACGTCGTTCGCCAAAAGTAGCGGAACGGCTCAGACCATGTCGTTCTTCTGCAGCCACCGCAGTGTCGGCCAACCGCAGAACACAGGGAGCCAGCAGGTCAGCACTCGGTAGAGCAGGACCGACGGGACCGCGATACTTGCCGGCAGTCCGAATGCGGACAGACCACCGATGAGGGCGGCCTCGACGGCTCCGACGCCACCCGGTGTCGGAGCCGCCGAGGCGAGCGTCCCACCGATCATCGTCACGATGGTGACGGTGATGAACGTCGTTCCGCCGCCGAATGCTTCGACGCTCGCCCACAGAGCCAGGGCGGCACCGAGAGTTGTTGCGGCGCTGCCGCCCACGATGATGAGGAAGCGCGTGGGATTTCGCGCGAGTTGGCTCAGTTCACCCAACACCTCGGTGATCTGAGGACGCAGGTCGTCGCGCAGCCACCCACGGAGTTTCGGGATGAACATGAATGCACCGAGAACTCCGAGCGCGACGCCGCCCGCCAGATACAGAACAGTGGATCCCGGGATGAAGTGCGAGAGGTTCGTATCACGTCCGGCGACGATCGAGAAGAAGATCAGCAAGCCGACGTGGGTGACCACCTGGACCGTCTGTTGCAGCGCGACTGCGGCCGTTGCACGGACGGTACCGAGCCCGCCCTTCTGCAGGAACCGCACGCTCAGCGCGAGCCCGCCGACTCCGGCCGGAGTTGTCGTCGCCGCAAAGGTGTTGGCCACCTGCATGATCAAGAGGTTGCGGTAACTGACCATCGACGACGCACAGGCCCACAGGGCCGCTGCCGCGCCGACGTACGTCAGTGCGGAGACGCCGAGGCCGAGCAGTGCCCACCACCAGTTGGCCGTCTTCAGTTCGGTGATGAACGCGGGGACCTGGCTGATGAAGGGGTAGGCGACGTAGACCAGACCGATGAGCAGAACGAGCTGGATCAGCTGGTTGCGACTGAATCGGGTGACCTGTGCGGGAGCGACCTTTTCGATCCCGTTCTTGGCACCGACCTCGTCTCGGATCTCGGTCATCAGTTTCGCGGAATCCGTGACCGTTCGCCGAATTCGGTTGGGCAATGCAGCGGTGGTCAATCGGCCGGAGGCGGCGAGAATCGTGTCTGCGCCTTGCGCTCGAATCGCGGCGTCCACCGCTGCATCGACCCCGAACAATGATGCGGTGGCGAAGAGAAGTTGTGCGTTGTCGGACTGCATCTGAACTTCGGTGGCGCCGAATTCGGAGTACGCGTACCCGCCGAAGAGGATGGTTCCGCCTTCGACACGAATTTCGGAAGCGCGCAGGTCGCCGTGCGCCATCTGGTGCACGTGAGCGGTATGCAGTGTCTGCCACAGCGCGTCGATCAGTTTGGTGGATTCTTCCTCGCCCGCCTGGTTCTCGACGGCGACGGCAAGGGGGATGCCACGAGGACTCGGGCGCGCGTACATCTCCCACCCGCGATCGAGTACCGAGATTGCGACGGCCTTGGAACTGGCCAGACCGATGTCGGCGAACGCGATACCCATGAGCGCTCGGTGTTCGACGGCGCGACGAAGTGATCCGTAGGGCGGCGGAGTTTCACGGTTCCGGAACGAGATCCAACGGAACGTCTGTCGAATTGCTCCGCTGCTTCGCTGGTTCTGCCCGTACAACTCGACGACGAGTTCGTCGAAAGGTTCGTCGTCCGGTGCTTGGTCGATGGCTGCGGACATGACAAGAGGCCCGATTCCCGAGGGACTCACGACGCGGAACGCGGTGACGCGGTAACCGCGCCGCGCGAGTACGCGTACTGCCGAGTCCAACGGCACTTCGAGGGCAGGGGTGCCGACGGCGAGAACGATCACCGCGCCGATCAGGTAACCGACGGCGAGACCCAGCATCGATCGTGCGGGAACGATCGAGCTGACGATCAGATGGATGGGAGCGAAGAGCAGAAGCAGCGTCCACCAGGCTCGTCGCCACTTCTTCGGAAGCCACGGGCCCGAGACGGTGAGCACCGCCGCGAGCATCGCGATCCATCGCGGATCGTCGAGGAATTGCGACAGGAAGGTGGCGTCGAGTCGGTCCGGCACGTCGAGGTGCCATTTCGGTGCCGCCAGGCCTGTTCCGGTGAAGGACAGCGCGACACCGGCGCACAGGCCGGCGGCGGCGTATCCGGCCAGCAACTTCCACCGGCGCCCGACGATCAGGCCGATCAGGATGGCGAACGGTAGCGCCAGAATTGCGATGCCGTAGAGCAGGTACACAGTGTCTGACAGGCTCGGCGACAGAACACCGACGATGTTGGACACCGACGTTTCGAGCGCGTCCCACTGACTTCGAGTGATCAGAGATCCCGCGATCACGCCGCCGAGCAGCACAGCAGCGATCGCAACCCGCATGATGTCGCTCGTACGGCGGTGCAGTGGTGGCAGGAGGCTTCCCGTTACCGGGATCTCCCGTCCGTCTACTCGCATCTCGCCAGAACTCTCTTCTCTCGGGGTTACCGACCGTCTCAGTTACCTCGATCAAGGTACCGCGTGAGGGTTCGGCGACTGGGAAGCCGGACCTGTCGTTACCTCCTCGATGCCAAGCAACATTCTCTTCGGACCCGCGGGAGCGGGCTTCGGCGCGTAAAATTCACTTTCCGGACGTTCGTTCATTTCGACGACAGGGAGTGCGTATTCATGAGCCCCGACGCCAGCGGTGTGGACGGTCGGGTTCCTGACCTGCCGACCCCGTCGACCAGAATTTCCGTCACCGAGGATTACGCGGCCGAGATCGACGAGCTGTCGAGTCTCAAGCACAAGCTCGGCGTGCTGGAGCCTTCGGAGTTCGCGGATGCCTGGAAGCAGGGTTACCCCTACGAGAAGAAGATGTCGCGCCGCGAGTACGAGCGGAAGAAGCGGCGTCTGCAGATCGAGCTGCTCAAGCTGCAGTTGTGGGTCAAGGAAACCGGTCAGAAGGTGCTCATCATCTTCGAAGGTCGCGATGCTGCCGGTAAGGGCGGGTCGATCAAGAGATTCACCGAGCATCTCAATCCCCGTGGAGCCCGCGTGGTCGCGCTCGAGAAGCCCACCGACATCGAGCGGACGCAGTGGTATTTCCAACGCTATGTCGCACACCTACCCAGCGGCGGCGAGATAGTGATGATGGACCGGTCCTGGTACAACCGCGCCGGCGTCGAACGAGTGATGGGTTACTGCACGCCGACGCAGTATCTCGAGTTCATGAGAGAGACCCCGGACTTCGAGCGGATGCTCGTCAACTCCGGGATTCATCTGCACAAGCTGTGGTTCTCGGTCAGCCGCGAAGAGCAGTTGGCGCGGTTCGCGGCCCGCCGAACGGACCCGGTGCGTCAGTGGAAGCTCTCACCGACCGATCTGGCTTCGCTCGACAAGTGGGACGACTACACCCAGGCCAAGGAAGCCATGTTCTTCTACACCGATACCGGGGATGCGCCCTGGACGGTGATCAAGAGCAACGACAAGAAGCGCGCTCGCCTCGAGGCGATGCGTCACGTGCTCGCCAGCTTCGACTATCCCAACAAGGATCACCGGGCTGTCGGTACTCCGGATCCCTTGATCGTCGGGCCGGCGTCGGCCGTATTCGAAGAGGGCGAGCACGTGAACGTGGAGTTGCCTCAGCTCTAGCGCAGGTGATCGCTCAGATCGAACTGGCCTCTGCCCACAGATTGATGCCGCTGTCCTTGGCGTGCTGATCTATGGAGGCCAGTTCGGCGGCGCTGAATTCGAGATTGTCGAGCGCGCCGACGTTGGCTTCGAGTTGGGCGACACTGGACGCACCGATCAGTACCGAGGTGACCCGCGAATCGCGGAGTGCCCAGCTCAGTGCCAGCTGAGCCAGCGACTGGCCGCGGTCTGCCGCGATGTCGTTGAGCGCGCGGATGTGGGTGAGAGCGTCGTCGGTCAACCACGACGGATCCAGTGACTTACCTTGAGCTGCACGGGAATCCTCGGGGACGCCGTTCAGATAGCGATCGGTGAGCATGCCTTGAGCGAGTGGTGAGAACGCGATGACGCCGACGCCGAGATCGTCGACAGCCGACAGCAGGTCCTGCTCTATCCAGCGGTTCAGCATCGAATAGCTCGGCTGGTGGATCAAGAGCGGAACCCCCGCAGCGGCGAGCAGTGCGGCGATTTCACGGGTGCGCTCCGGCGAGTACGAACTGATACCCGCGTACAGGGCCTTGCCCTGCTGGACAGCGCTGATCAGGGCGCCTGCGGTCTCGTCGATCGGAGTTTCGGCGTCAGGGCGATGGCTGTAGAAGATGTCGACATAGTCGACGCCGAGTCGTCCGAGCGACTGATCGAGGGACGACAGCAAATACTTGCGGGAACCACCGAATCCGTAGGGGCCGGGCCACATGTCCCAGCCGGCTTTGGACGAGATGACCAATTCCTCGCGGTACGAAGAGAAATCCTCACGCAGGATCCTGCCGAAGTTCGTCTCGGCGCTTCCGTACGGGGGACCGTAGTTGTTCGCAAGATCGAAGTGGGTGATTCCGAGATCGAATGCCCGCCGCAGAACTGCGCGCTGGTTCTCGATCGGTACGTCGTCGCCGAAGTTGTGCCAGAGGCCCAGCGAGATGGCCGGGAGTTTGAGACCGCTCCGACCGGTTCGGCGGTACGGCATGGCTTCGTAGCGGTCCTGCGCGGCGACGTACTGATCGGACATGGTGCCTGCCTTCACATCGTTGTGTTTGCGGTTGAGCGTTCACTCCCGACCATTATCGCCGACGGCGCTCAGGTGTGCCGGCCGCTGGAGGTGTGTCAGTCAAAATGCTTGCGGTTTAAAGCAATTCGATCGATCTTTTGGACCGATGTTCAGGTTCGAGTCACAGTGCCGGGCGGCGGTGACGTCGACCACGTCTGGGCTCGCATCTAAGGGAACGGTAAGGAATCGCGGTTACCATGGTCACAGTCGATCGGCGATACCGATCGCCGATTCGCTTCGAACATGTTGCCCAGCAGCCGGATCCGGGGTCCGGCGAGGAGATCTATGTCGACGCAGTCCGTAGTGCACGCACAATCATCCGCAGACGAGAGCGTCGTGGGGGATTCGTCTCCGCCGGGTGGTGGAAGCCGGCGATATCTCGAGCAACTGATCAGATACGACGTGCCGGCGTCGCTGGTCGTATTCCTGGTGGCGCTTCCCCTGTCATTGGGAATTGCGATCGCCTCCGGGGCGCCGATCATGGCAGGTCTGATCGCCGCAATCGTCGGCGGAGTGGTGGCCGGAGCTGTGGGAGGTTCACCGCTGCAAGTCAGTGGTCCCGCAGCCGGCCTGACCGTGGTGGTCGCCGAACTGATCGGCAAGTTCGGGTGGAAAGTCACCTGCCTGATCACTGTCGGCGCCGGAATTCTGCAGATCGTGTTCGGGCTCAGCCGAATTGCCCGTGCGGCGCTGGCTATTGCTCCAGTGGTGGTGCATGCGATGCTCGCCGGTATCGGCATCACCATTGCGCTACAACAGGTTCACGTGTTGTTGGGTGGAAGCTCGGCCAGCTCGGCGCTGGACAATCTACGGCAGTTGCCCGCACAGATCGGTGCCTTGCATGTCGAGGACCTGATGATCGGACTCGTCGTCATCGCCACCCTTCTCGGGTGGCGCTATCTCCCTGCCGGTGTCCGCAAGGTTCCGGCGGCGTTGGTGGGCATCGTATTGGCAACTCTCGCTTCGCTGGCGCTGCCGATCGACGTCGAGCGTATTGCTCTCGACGGATCTTTGCTGGACTCGATCGGACTCCCCGCTCTGCCCGACGGCCAGTGGCTCGGCGTCGCAACCGGCATCCTGACCATCGCGCTGATCGCCAGTGTGGAGAGTCTGCTCTCGGCCGTGGCCGTGGACAAGATGCACTCGGGCCCGCGGTCGAACTTCGATCGCGAGATGCTCGGCCAGGGCACCGCGAACATGGTGTCCGGGGCCATCGGCGGCCTTCCGGTCACCGGGGTGATCGTGCGCAGTGCGACCAATGTCGAGGCCGGGGCGAAGTCCCGCGCGTCGTCGATCATGCACGGCCTGTGGATTCTGCTGTTCTCGGCTGCGCTCGCCGGGTTGGTCCAGCAGATTCCGAAGTCTGCACTGGCCGGACTGTTGATTGTCATCGGTATTCAACTGGTCAAGCTGGCGCACATTCGGTTGGCGCGACGGACCGGTGATCTGTGGGTGTACGGCATCACGGTGGTCGGCGTCGTGTTCTTGAATCTGCTCGAGGGCGTCCTGATCGGGTTGGCGCTGGCCATCGCCCTCCTGGTGTGGCGTGTCATCCGCGCAACTGTCACCGCAGAAGAGTTGGGCGACAACGATTCCGGGAAGTGGCGCGTCCTGGTCGAAGGCTCGTGCACCTTCCTGGTGCTGCCCAAGCTGACGTCGGTTCTCGCCGGAATCCCACCGCGGTCGGACGTCACCGTCGAGCTGTCCGTCGACTTCCTCGACCATGCCGTCTTCGACGTCATCGAAGAGTGGGCGAGGCAGTACGAGTTGGCAGGTGGTTCGGTGGTCATCGAGGAAGTCGGCTCGGTGAGTATGGAGAGCGCGACCACCGGTCCGCCGAAGCGCGGCGCCGCAGTCACCGACCTGCGCGGCTTGCTCGCGCCGTGGGGCAGTTGGCAACCACAGGCTTCGGGGAGGAATCTGAGCAGCCCGCCGGCCTTGCGGCCCATTCTCGACGGGGTGTCCAACTATCATCGCCATCGCGCCGAAGCGATACGGCCGCACATGGATCAGTTGCGCGACGGGCAGAACCCCGACTCCCTTTTCCTTACCTGCGCAGATTCGCGAGTGGTGCCGAACATAATCACGAGCAGTGGCCCCGGCGACCTGTTCACCGTGCGCAATGTCGGAAACCTGGTTCCTGCCGGCGGCCGCGATACGTCGGTGGAAGCGGCACTGGCCTTCGGGATCGACGAGTTGGGTGTCAGCTCGGTGGTCGTGTGCGGACATTCGGGCTGCGGCGCGATGCAAGCACTCCTGACGAACGGTTCGTCGGAATCGGGAGTCGTCGGGGAATGGCTGCGGCATGCGGAGACGAGCTTGCAGGCCTATACGAGTGGCCATCCGGTCGCGCGTGCTGCGACCGAGGCAGGTTTCTCGGAGGTCGATCAGCTCGGAATGGTCAATGTCGCAGTCCAATTGCAGACTCTCGAACGCCATCCTCTCGTCGGTCAGGCCCGAGTGGATGGTCGCCTGCGTATCGCCGGACTGTTCTTCGACATCGGCTCGGCTCGGGTCATCGAAGTGACAGCGTCAGGGATCGGCCAGTTGATCGAGACCTGAAGGGGCTATTCGGGTCCGGGCTGATCCCTGAGTTCGACCAGCAGGCGAGCCCCGCCGAGTGGACTGTCGTGAAATGTCGTCCGTCCGCCGTGCAGGGCCGCCTGCTGCGCCACCAGCGCCAGGCCCAAACCGGAGCCTGTCTTGCCTGCCGTCGATCCGCGAGTGAAGCGCTCGAACACGCTCGAGCGTTCCTCGGCCGGTATTCCGCAACCGTTGTCGTCGATCGTGATCGTGACGGTGTCCGGTGAATCGGCCGGGCGAGCGAGGGTGATGCGCACCGCGCTCGCGCCGCCGTGGCGGACTGCATTGGTGATCGCGTTGTCGAGGATCAACCGGATTCCGCCGGGAAGGGCCCGGATGCAATAGGGGAGTGGGGAATCCACCGTGACGACGCCGACGTCGAGCCCAGGATGATGTCGGCGTGC
This sequence comes from Rhodococcus sp. KB6, assembly GCF_001445685.1. Classification (NCBI taxonomy): domain Bacteria; kingdom Bacillati; phylum Actinomycetota; class Actinomycetes; order Mycobacteriales; family Nocardiaceae; genus Rhodococcus; species Rhodococcus sp. KB6. Next base: position 645,199 of record NZ_LNAK01000043.1, read on the forward strand.
GTCGTCGGCAGCGATGTCGCAGACCTCGGTCAAATCGGTGTCCTTGAAATCCTCGGCCGTCGAGAGTTCACCCTTCGCCAGGCGCTCGAGGTCTCTCAGAGTTGACTCGACGCGGCCCTGCGCGCGGGCCAGATCTGTGAGGATCTCGCGTCTTTGTTCGTGATCGAGGTCGTGAATGGACAATACTTCGATGTCGGTTCGCATTGCTGTCAACGGAGTTCGGAGTTCGTGAGCCGAGGCGGACGCAAAATCTCGGGCGGCGGCAAGGGCGGAGTTGGTTGCGGCTTGCGCTCGAGCGACGTCGCTGAGCATCGATTCTGCTGCCGCGGCAAGCTCGTCCGCTTCACGGATTCCGGAAACCTCGGTGGCGAGATCGGGATCGCGCCTGGCGATCCGGCGGGTCAACTCCACGAGGGGGCGCACCGCCGGGCCACCGAACAACCATCCCAACGCAGCTGCGGCCGCTACGGCCCCGACGCCGAAGAACGCGACCTGTCGCTGTTGGTCGACTGTGATGTCTCGCGCTTCGGCATAGGGAACCGCCAGCGAGACAAGGGCATTGATCCCGTCGGCCTCGGCGGTATATGCCCGGTACTTCGTACCGTCCACGTCGACGGTCGCCGAGCCGACCGGTAGTTCGGGCAGTCGCGTCGGGGTACTGGATTTGACGGTTCCGTCGGTGTCGGAGCGGATGGTCACGGAAAAGGCGCCGCCGTCTCCGAACGCGCCGAGAAAAGGTCCCGCTGTAGCCGCATTGGCCACGATGACCGTCGATGCCGTCTCGAGTCGGCGGTCCAATTGCGCTAGATTATTTCGTGCGATAGCCAGTGCAACGACCACACCGAGTGCGATGACGATGAACGTCGCCCCCAGTGCCGCGGCCGCGGCAACGCGAGTTCGTAGTGAGAAGCGGCGACGCTTCACGGGTTCTCCCGAAGCACGAACCCGACGCCGCGAACGGTATGCAGCAGACGAGGTGAACCGCCGGATTCGAACTTTCGACGCAGATAGCCGATGAAGACGTCCACGACGTTCGTGTCGGCGACGAAGTCGTAGCCCCACACCAGTTCGAGGAGACGTTCGCGAGTGAGCACGATGCCGGAATTGTGTGCGAGCACTTCGAGTAGCTCGAATTCGCGTTTGGTGAGCGGTACTTCCTTGCCGTCGACACGAACCCGGCGACCGGAGAGATCGATGTCGAGGTTTCCGACCCGCAGGGTATTCGTACCCTCGGAGTGATCGCCGGCCGGAGTGTTGCTGCGACGGAGCATTGCGCGGATCCGGGCAACCAGTTCGGCAAGAACAAACGGTTTGACCATGTAGTCGTCCGCACCGGATTCGAGCCCGGCGATGCGATCGTCGACCGAGTTGCGCGCACTGAGCACGCAGATCGGGATTTCGTTGCCGGCGGCACGAAGTGCCGTCACCACACCGGTGCCGTCGAGCACCGGCATGTTGATGTCGAGGACTACCGCGTCCGGTCGCTTGTCGGAGATCACTCGGAGCGCGTCGGCGCCGTCCACCGCCGTCAGTACGGTGAATCCCGAGAGCCGCAATCCGCGTTCGAGTGAGGTCAGGACGTCTGCGTCGTCGTCGACTACGAGGATTTTCGGTATCTCGGTCACAGCCCCATTGTGCCTTGCCTGGTACGTCGGGTTTCGCCGATCAGACCGGCAAGTCGGTACCGTCCGGACGCAGACCGGCCATGAACACCGCGACCAACCGCGGGACCAGGTTCGGCATGGCCTCGTCGGACAACTCGATTTGCGGGCGCGTCAGTTTGGCCAGAGCCATGACGAATTCGAGCGGTTGCAGATCGGCGCGAACCAGTCCGGCGCTCTGAGCGGCGCCGATCGTCGCGGTCATCTTCGTTTTCGTCACCTCACGCACCGCCAGAACTTCGGGCGCCAGCTCGGTGAAACTGCGTTCCACCAGTGCAGGAATGAGCGCACCCAGGCGCAGTTCCACGAGGCGGTCCACCAGCGTGTGCCACCCGTTTGCCGGATCGGTGGACATTGCCGTGAGTGCGATGTCGGCAGCCTCGCGGACATCGGTCAGTGTTGCGACGGCGACGGCGGTCACGAGGTCCTCGCGCGTCGGAAAGTTTCGATACAGCGTGGCGATGCCCACTTTCGCGAGTTCTGCGACTGCATCGAGCGGCGCGTCGTGCCCGCGTTCGGTGAACACCGCTCGTGCGGCGTCGACTATTGCGTTTCTGCGTTCACGTGCATCGGCTCGCACATCCACCTCCGGTATTGACAGTTCATCATAACCGGAGGAATATCTTCCACAAATAGTGGAGGAAAAACTTCCACTTAGGGTGGGTAGTTATGAACGCCGAAGTTGAAGCACAGGACCGCAAGAAGTTGGTGGCTGTGGTGTTGGGCTTGTCCGCCGTGATCGGGCTGATGCTGCTTGCCTTCGTACTGCCCTCGGTCAACAGTGGCCCGCACGAACTGAAGTTGGGCATCGCCGGTCCAGTTGCGACAACCGAACAGATCAGCACCTCGCTCGAGGCGAGTAAGCAAGGCGCCTTCGATACTCGAGAATTCGCCGACGCCGACGCCCTGCGTGACGCGATTCGGAATCGCGACGTGGTCGGCGGAATCGCCGTTGATGCCAACGGTCCTCACGTGTTGATCGCGACTGCAGGCGGAACCCCGATCGCCCAGACCCTGACCGGGGTGGCCAACGGCCTCTCGGAGGCCTCGGGGGCAAAGGTTCCCGTCGAAGACGTTGTGCCGTTGACGGCGGACGACCCGACCGGTGCTGGGCTCACGGCATTGGCCTTGCCCTTGGTGTTCGGCGGAATCATGCCCGCTGTTGTTCTCGTGCAACTGTTTCCGCGCAGCATCGTCAAGCGAGTGTTGGGCGCTGCCGGCGTCGCGGTGGTCGCGGGTTTTGCACTGACTGCCATTCTGCAGTTCGGCACCAACAGTCTTGACGGAAACTACCTGCTCACCGCGCTCGCACTCACCATGGGCATGTCGGCCATCTCGCTTCCCATTTTGGGGCTCGAATCCCTGCTCGGGATGAAGGGGTTCGCGTTGGGCGCCGTCACGATGATGTTCATCGGAAACCCACTCTCGGGGATGGCGACAACTGCCGCGTGGTTGCCCGCAGGCTGGGGCGCATTGGGGCAGCTGCTCCCACCTGGCGCCGCAGGAGCATCCGTCCGTTCGATGGCGTTCTTCGACGGCCATGGCGCCACCACGCCACTTCTGGTGCTGGTGTGCTGGATTGCCGTCGGGATCGCGCTGTGCGTGGCTGCCGGCCGGAAGAAGGCGTCTGCGCCGGTTATCGAACCGGAGGCTGCGCTGGTCTAGCCGGCGCAGCTTGCGTACGGGGTCAGGTCGGGAATCGGCCAGACCCCGTCAACGCGTTCCACGGCCAGTTCGGCGACCACGGTGTCCTCGTCCATCGGTAGAGGTCGGAGGATTCGGGGCTTTTCCGCCTCCCATTCGACGTCGATGCCCGCGGAGGTCAGGGCGTCCTGATCGATGACGGCGACGACCAGCGGCAATGTGAGGTCGCCGAACACCAGATCGAGCACCGAAGCGAGTGCGTCCGGGGTCGTTGCGCGAATGAATCCTGCCTCGTCGTAACTGATTCCGCGCGTCGAGACCTCGTACTCACCGAAACGCTTGCATGCTTCCCAGTCGTCGGCGATGGCGACGTGGACGAGTCGTTGTCCGGTCATGCAGTGCTCCTGTAGTATTCGAATTAATGAAACGTCAACGTAGCATTAATTCACCGGCACGGTAACAGGGGACTTGATGGAGCAACCGCGCAGACGTGGGAGAACCAGTGACGCCGAGCGCGCCGAACGACGCAACGAGATTCTCGACGTCGCTGTCGACTCGTTTCGAGATGTCGGGTTCGCCCGAACTACCATCGAGGGCATTGCCACGGTGGCCGGCGTCGCCAAGCGCACCGTGTACAGCTACTTCGGCGACAAGTATGCGGTCTTTGCAGCTGCGGTTGCGCGTCAGCACGCGTACGTCGACAATGCCGGCGAGGGCCAGTCCGACCTGCTCGCCGCTGCAGTGGACATCGTCATCGCCCTGCACAGCGACAACTCGATTGCGCTGCACCGCATGATGATCGGCGAGGCAGTGCAGTTCCCTGAATTGGCCGCAGCGTTCTACGAATCCGGCCCGGCCAAGTCGATTGCCTTTCTGGAGAAGATATTGATCGATCAGCACGGCCAGAAGGCTGCGCTGTGCGCGGATCAGTTGTACACCTTGCTGCTCGGGGAGGAGCACCGGCGGCGACTGCTCGGGCTCACCTCCGAACCGACAGCCGAAAGAGCGGCGCAACTGGCGGCCCGCGCGGTGGGATGCGTTCTGAGATCTGATCGGTAGGCTCGACTGGGTGAGTAACTCTGTGATCTGGTTTCGACGCGATCTGAGGGTCGGTGATCTTCCGACTCTGACCGCAGCGGCGGATGCCGGCGGACAGACGTTGGGTTTGTTCGTCCTCGACGAGAAGTTGCTCGGACCGGCAGGCTCACCCCGCCAGAATCAACTGTTCGCCAACTTGTCGGCACTCGACAACCAGCTCGACGGACGATTGATGGTTGTTCGAGGTGATCCGGCAGACGTGGTGCCCCGCGTGGCGGAATCCGTTGGCGCCGAAGAAGTTCACATCAGTGCCGACTACGGGCCCTACGGCCGACGGCGCGACGCGGCCGTGGCCGAGAAGGTGGAGTTGATCGCCACCGGGTCACCATATGCCGTGGCGCCCGGACGCGTCACCAAGGCGGACGGTGATCCGTACAAGGTGTTCACGCCGTACTTCCGTCAGTGGATGGAACATGGTTGGCGGGGCCCCGCGTCGACCGATGCGGGGACGGTCCGTTGGTTCGATCCGAGCGAGAAGGACGGTGGCCCGCGCCGGGTGAGTATCCCCGCGCCGTCCGGCACCGTCAGCGATGTCGTCGGTGAGGCCGGTGCGCTCGAACAGTGGAAAGAATACTGCGAGAACGATCTTGACCGGTACGACGACGAACGAAATCGACCCGACCTCGACACCACGAGTCGGATGTCGATCCCGCTCAAGTACGGCACGATTCATCCGAGAACCATGTTGGCAGATCTCTCCAAGCGACTCGGAGACGGCGCTCAGGCGTACCGTCGCCAGCTTGCTTGGCGAGACTTCTACGCAGACATCCTGTTTCAGCGCCCCGACAGCGCGCGGAAGAATTACGACGACAAGTTCGACCGTTTACGTCACGACGGGGGAGTCGACGCAGACGCCGCCTTCACGGCCTGGTGTGAAGGCAAGACCGGCTTCCCGATCGTGGATGCCGGCATGCGGCAACTCGCCGCCGAGAACTGGATGCACAATCGGGTCCGAATGATCGTCGCGTCATTCCTGGTGAAGGACCTGCACATTCCGTGGTGGCGCGGCGCACGGTACTTCATGTCGCAACTGGTGGACGGTGACTTGGCCTCCAATCAGCACGGGTGGCAGTGGACTGCCGGGTCGGGTACGGATGCTTCGCCTTTCTTCCGCGTCTTCAACCCGATCACGCAAGGGGAGAAGTTCGATCCCGACGGCACATACGTCCGTCGGTGGGTCCCCGAACTTCGCGATGTTCCCGGGAAGGCCGTCCACTCGTTGAAGGCGATGCGCCCGGTCGACTACCCGGACCCGATCGTCGATCACGCGCACGAGCGTGAGGAAGCCTTGCGCCGGTACGGCGAGATCAAAGGCTGAGTGCTCAGTGATCTGCGGGCGCTACGCGGACGCGGTTTCCGTCCAGATCTGAAATGACGAACGTCAGACCGAAGACATCTTCGTTGGGTTCTTCGACGACCTCGACTCCCTTGGCCACCCACTCGTCGTGGATCGCCCGAATTTCGTTGCTCCCACCGTCGACCAAGATGCCGACTTCGAAATTGCGCGGTGTCGCGGGATCGAGGTCGCGGGACTTGCCGCTCCACAGTGCAAGGACCACACCGCCGCCGAGGTCGAAGGTCATGTACCGAGGGCTGAGGACCTCAGGCTTCGCGTCGAACAATTCGCCGTAGAACGCTGCTGCGGAGGCGGCATCGCTGACGTAGATCAGAAACTGGTTGGGTAGTCGCACTGTGGTTTCCCTCTCCCGTTGATTTTCGGGCCACCGGCAGCGGGGCGTGTGCCTGGTCGTGCGGGGCTGCGTTCAACAATCCCCGCGCGCCGGACGAATGTCCAAGAACAAGTGCGTCTGAGTGGCAGATGGATTACTTATGACGACTGCTGCAGTCACACCACACTGAGGTGGTACCCGACGCTCAGGTTCGGGTAGTAGCCGTCGATGTAGCTCGAGATGAAGTAGTGATCAGGGTCGGTGGTGCGAGTTCCGTCGGTGTCGAACTGCCGATAGTCGTTGGCCGTGAAGACTGCTTGTCCGCCGTCGGGAGTGGAATAGACGACGTCGACCGTCAGGCCGCGCGGGTCCTGGTTGTATGCCGTGACGATCTCGGTCTCGTGAGGCGCGAGCGACTGGCGTGGGCTCTGCATCCACTGTCCGTAGGGGTTGTCGGCGCCTTCGAGATGAATTGTCTGTTCGGTGTCGTTGCTGATCGTCATCGTGATGCTGTTGCCGGTTGTGGGAAGGGTTCCGGCACTGGCGATTCCGCTCAATCCCAAAGTGAGGGCGCCGGCGGCCAGAGCTGTGATTGCGGCAACTACGTAGCGTGGGTTCGTCATCGTCGGTGTCCTTTGTCCGGGTGAGCGTTCGGTTGGCTCTCTCGAAGACAACTATGTCGGAGCAGATCGATGTCGTATGTCCACTCCCCGGACCCTGTGCAGGCGGAACGGTGTGTCCACCGATCGGGGGACACCTACTCCGACACCGAGACGGCTTCGACCTTTCGCTCGCCGGTGACCAGCAGTCCGATCAGTGCGGCCGCCGCGAGCACCATGACGAGTGCGCCGTAGCCACGCGTCGTATCCACCAATCCGACCTTGCCGACCAGGTAGCCGGCCAGCAAGGCGGGAAGACTGTTGGCCAGATATGCGATGACGTAGACGGTGGACAACAAACCCGCGCGTTCGTGGTTCTCGGCCAGCGGCATGACGGTGAGGATAGTTCCTTGGAATCCTGCTCCGAAGCCGATACCTGCAACAGCCGTACCGACCAGAATCAATACGGCAGAGGATGTTTCAGCACCGATGAGTGTGACGGCCACCCCGAGCACCAAGGCGGTGGTTCCGATCAGCATCACGGTCCGGCCGCCGAGTTTGCGGAAGGTGAGTACTGCTGCCGCTCCGAATCCTGTCAGTGTTGCGACCATGATGGCACCGATGAGGGAGCTGTGAACGTCAAGTGCGTTGCGCGCCAATGCAGGTCCGAGTGAGAGGTAGAAACCTCCCAGTGCCCAGACCGCGATCAGGCACGGTGCGGTCAGGGCAATCATCGTGCGCGCCTGACGAGGAACGGCCAGTGTGGGGCGCAGGGACTGCCAGGCTCCGGGGCGTCCGCCCGAAGTCTCGGGAGCGGCCCATACTCCGAAGATCTCGAGAATGACAAGCACGAGAAGGACCAGGTAGACAGTGCTGGTGGGCCGGGGCAGGTGCTCGCTGATGAGGCTCGAACCCACTGCTCCGACTGCAAGCCCCATCGTCGGAGCGACGCTGTTGATGATCGATCCTCGACCCGGAGTGCGTTCGAGGTCGATCAATGCCGAACCCAGAGCACTGATTGCAGCGCCGGTGGCAACACCCTGTACGACCCGGGCGATGAGCAGGATGGTCAACCCGTCGGCCGAGGCGAACAGCGCGAGCGAGACTGCCTCGAGCGCGAGTGCTCCGAGCAGGACCGGGCGCCTGCCGATGTGATCGGACAGGGATCCGGCGGTCAGGAGCGTGGCGAGCAATGCGAGAGCGTAGATGCCGAACACGAGCGTCGACGCGAGCGAGGAGAATCCCCACAACTGTTGATAGTGCTCGTACAACGGTGTCGGGGTCGCGGATGCGCCCAGGAACGTGGCGATGATGACGGCGATGAGTGTGAAAGCGACGCCTCGCCCAAGGCGTGGGCGTGAAGTGCTCTCGGTCTGTGGTGAAACGGTCGTTGTCATTGTCGTAGCGCTTCCCGTGCGGGTGGTGAAGACTTCAAACGCAAATACTTTGCGTTTGGGACGCTACGCCTGGCCGTAGCCTAATGCAACATCTTTGCGTTAGTATTGGATTTATGAGTCCGTCCGCAGGTCCGCGCCCCGGTGGCCGTAGTGCGCGCATCCAACAGGCCGTGCATGCGTCGGCGCGCAAGTTGTTGGAACAGCGTGATCGAGCCGAGATCACGGTGCCGATGATCGCGACCGATGCGGGAGTGACCCCGTCGACCATCTATCGGCGGTGGGGTGACATCAACGAAGTCTTTGCCGACGTCTCGATCGAGAGATTGCGCCCGGACGCCGACCCGCGTGAAACGGGCTCGCTCCGAGGGGATCTGACGATTTGGGCGCAGGAGTACCTCGAGGAGATGTCTGCGCCTGTCGGTCGTGCTTCGTTGCGTGACGTGTTGATGAGCGACGATCAGACGCATGCACCGGACGGTACGAAGAAGTTCAAGTGTGCCTTCTTCTGTCGGACGCAGATCGACGTGATCCTCGCGCGTTGGCCGGAAGCTGCCGGCGTGGATGGTGATTCGGTGGTCGACCATGTAGTGGCGCCGATCATCTACCGAATTCTGTTCGACCTCGAACCGGTCGTGCCGCAGCGAGTTGCGGAATTGGTGGATCAGACGCTTGCCCTCGCGGCGCGGGTCGTTGCCCAAGGCTGATCGCTACGTAGTCGGGCGTGGACGTGCATGTCGTGCCAGCCGTCGGCGTGCCTGGCGGAGCTTCGTCGAACACCTTCTTCGCTGAACCCTGCTTTGGTGGCGACTCGGCACGATCGTGGGTTGTGGATCGAGTGCTCGAGTTCCAGTCGATGAAACCCTACTTCGCGGAATGCCCACTCGGACAGTGCGGTTACAGCCTGGGTGCACAGTCCGCGGCCGCGCGCCGCTGGGGTCACCCAATACGCGAGCTCGGCAGTGCCGTCCCACAAATTCACCCCCTTTGCTGCGATTCGACCGAGGAGTTCATTTGTCTCGGGAGCGGCGATCGCCCAATGGCATTCGGATTCGCTTGCCCACCCGTCTCTCCACTGGGTGAGCCAACCCCGTGCTTCGTCGATCGAGTCGGCGCGGCGGATGTGCCAACGCTGAATCGACGGATCGCGAAAGGCTTCCATGACGGCCGGTGCGTCGTCGCGGGTCCAGGGTCGGAGAATCGCGGAAGTCCCGACGTGGATCGAGGGTTGGTCCATTCCCCGGAGATATCCAGCGGCGATAGCGGGCGTGGTCAACTTGGGCACGTGAAGCATCATCGCCTACCCGCCTGATGGCGGGCAATGGCGTGAGCTTTCCGGTCATTATCCCTGCCACTCTGCGTTCAGTCGGCGCGCAGATTCCAGAGTTGCGATGGCCTCTTCGGTGTCAACTCGTGCGAGTACCAATGCACTTACCGTGCAGGAGAGAAGGATTCGAGTGCGATCTGAGAGCGTGGCGTCTGTCTCGGTTGGAAACGCGGCGTGTAATCCACTGTTGATCGCGTCGGCGAGCTCTCGGCGGTAAGCGCGGATCACTGCGGCCACCGCATCGTCGTGCGCGCCGAGTCCGGCAGCCGTATTGAGAAGTAGGCAACCGCGCCGAGGTGAGTCGGCGGTCCTGGTGCCGATCGCGTGCGCAAGCGAGGAAAGGTAGTCGTCGACGGCGTCTGCCCCGGGATTTGTCGTGAGGCTGCGCAGACGTGGCCGGATGACATGTTCGAGGTACAGCTGCACGGCGGCGTCGAACAATCCGCGCTTGTTGGTGAACGAGTTGTAGAGACTTGACCGACTCAGCCCCGTCGCGGATTCGAGGTCGCCGAGTGAGGCGCCTTCGTATCCGCGTGCCCAGAAAACGTCCAAAGCGGCAGCGACCACGGCTGTTGTGTCGAATTCTTGTGATCTGCCCATCAAAGCCTCGCTCTTTCTGTATCGTTCGGTCCAGTATATATTGGACCGAACGATACAGAATTCACTCGAAGCAACAGGAGCTCACCGATGAACGTCGCCGGCTACATCTTCGCGGGACTGGCCGCAGCAGTGCACGTGTACATTTTTGTCCTCGAATCGATTCTCTGGACGGCCCCGAAGACCCGCGCCACGTTCGGCGTGAAGTCCGAGGAAGAGGCGATCACCACGCAGCCGCTCGCCTTCAACCAGGGCTTTTACAACCTTTTCTTGGCGATCGTGTCGGCGGTCGGCATCGTGATTGCGGCGACCGGCTCCGCGTCGGTCGGAATTGCCCTCGTACTGGCAGGCACAGGATCGATGGTTGCCGCGGGATTGGTGCTGATTCTCTCGTCTCCCGACAAAGCCCGCGCAGCCGTCGTACAGATGCTTTTCCCAGCTATTGCCGTTGTTCTGCTGGTAATCCACCTGCTCTGAGTGGTCTCTATCCGCCGCCGAGCACCAGTGATTCGATCAACGCAAAAGCACCGTTGAGTGCTCCGCAATCGAAGGCTTCGGCCAGGGCGTAACCGATGACAAGTTCGTCGTTGCTCGGCGTGCTCGACCAGACTGCGTCGGTCTGTCTGGGATCGGATTCCTCGTTCTTGGAGAAGTGCCCGATCCGCAATCCGTCGCGGGTGAATGCACTGTTCGCGTCGTCGACTGGGGCGAAGTTCAAACTCACGCCGTCGACGAGTGCCGAGACAGAGTACGAGCGACGGGACAGAAACCCTTTGCCGACAGTGAGTTCGACTTCGTCGCCACCGACAGTGAAGAACAAGTCGGCGGCGGCGCGCGTTCCGATGGGTGTGCCTTCACGGCGCGGGGCATCGACTCGACGCGTCAACAGAGCGTGTGAGTTGCCGTTTCGGACGTCGACGACCCCCGTGTCGACATCGAACGAGATCTCGACTTTTCCGTGAATCGGGTCCATTACGGCGTATTTGACCGTCACTGTGCCTACCCCCTGTAAGTGTGAACTCGGGTCCATAATACGTGGTGGGAGCGTTGCCCAGTATGCCCGAATCCAAAAAAATAGTGCCGAATGACGCGCGTTTGCGGCCAAATGCTTCTACGCTGGGTCTTGGGTTTGTTGCGCATCCCACAACGGTTTTTCCCACACCAGACGAGGAGCGCCTATGAGGTTGTCGACTACTTGTTCTGTTGCTACGAAGGCTTGATCAAGCCGGAATTGCCTCTGCCGGATGGTGCTCGAGACCCATCCGGCAGAGGCAATTCTGCATCGGTTCGGGCCTTCAGCCGCCGGCGAATTTTTCCGAGGTACCGAGATCGATCGGCAACGCGATGCCGGTGATCCCGCGCCCGGCCGGCCCCACCAGATAGAACACCGCATCCGCAATCACTTCGGGGTCGACCCACGGGTGGGGCAGCAGATTCAGCTTCGACATGATCGGAGCGGTATCGGCGAGGACAGGATTCTCCAAGTCTGGACGGAACGCACGAACCATCGGTTCGTTGTCGATCATCGTCGTTCGCACATTGCCCGGGTGTACGGAGTTGACTCGGATGTCTGCCCAGCCGAGTTCGTTGGCCAGAGACTTCGCCAACCCCCGAACGGCGTGCTTGGACGCGGAGTAGTGTGCAATCCCCGGCACGCCTCGAAGCCCGGCCATCGAGCTGATCAACACAATGGATCCACCTCGATTGCCGTTCATGATGTGCGGAATCGACACCTTGGTCGTCAACCAGACGCCGGTGACGTTGATATCGATCAGCTCGCGGAACTCTTCGGCGCTCAGGTCCCAGGACAATTTCGCCGACGCCGCGATTCCCGCGTTGGCGATCACGATGTCCAGTCGGCCGAGTTTCTCGACTCCGGCGTCGACCGCTGATTTCAGGGCATCGAGGTCGCGAGTGTCCGCGACGGATGCGACGATACGCCGGCCCTGAGCTTCGACCAGGGCGACGGTCTGGGCGAGGTCGGCTTCGGTGGCCATGTCGTACCCCGCCGTTGCGACCGGCGCGCAGAGATCCACCGCGATGATGTCCGCGCCCTCGGACGCGAGCTTGACGGCATGCGCGCGCCCTTGACCACGCGCCGCTCCGGTGATGAATGCGACCTGACCGTCCAAATTGCCCATCGAACTTCCCCTGCCCGTGTGAATCGCCGAAACTGGAACGTGTTCATACTGCTACGTCCGGAGGCAGACAGACAGGGGAATTCGCTGAATCCTTATCCGCGAAGGAGTTTGGACAACTCGTCCAATACGCTCGCGTCCTCGATGGTCGACGGGACCGTGTACTCCTCGTTGTCGGCGATCTGCCGCATGGTCTTGCGGAGGATCTTGCCGGAACGAGTCTTCGGTAGTGCGGCGACGACGGTGACGTCCCGGAACGTGGCGACGGCACCGATCTGGTCTCGCACCCGCGCGACCAGTTCCTGTCGGAGTGTTTCGGGATCGATGTCGACGCCGGACTTGAGCACGACGTAACCGCTCGGCCGTTGCCCCTTGAGTTCGTCGTGAATGCCGATGACCGCGCATTCGGCGACAGCCGGGTGGCCGGCGACGACGGCCTCCATGCTTCCGGTCGAAAGGCGATGTCCGGCAACGTTGATCACGTCGTCACTTCGTCCGAGCACGAAGACGTAGTTGTCCTCGTCGATGTACCCGGAGTCGCCGGTGAGGTAATACCCTTCGAAAGTCGACAGGTAGGACTTCACGTACCGGTCCTCGTCACGCCACAGTCCGGCGAGTGTTCCGGGAGGAAGCGGCAGGCCGATCACGATGTTGCCCTCGGTGCCCGGACCCACGAGTTCGCCCTTGCCGTCGACGATTTCGACGCGGTATCCGGGGCAGGCGACGGTGGGTGAGCCCGCTTTGATCTCCATCGGTTCGAGGCCGCGCAGGTTCGCGCAGATGGCCCAACCGGTTTCGGTCTGCCACCAGTGATCGACCACCGGGCGATCGAGAATCCGAGTAGCCCACTCGTAGGTGTCGGGATCCAAGCGCTCGCCGGCCGCGAACAGTGTGGCGAGCGACGAGATGTCGTACTTGGCAAGCTCTTTTGCGTCCGGGTCGGCCTTGCGGACCGCGCGGATCGCTGTCGGAGCGGTGAAGAGTGCCGACACGTTGTATTCGGAAATGATGCGCCAGAACGCACCGGCGTCGGGGGTGCCGACGGGCTTGCCTTCGTACATGACCGTCGTGGCTCCGGCGAGCAACGGTCCGTAGACGATGTAGGAGTGGCCGACCACCCAGCCGACGTCGGAGGCGGTCCACCACACCTGTCCTGGGCTGATGTCGTACAGATTCTTCATGGTCCACGTCAGCGCAACGGCATGGCCACCGTTGTCCCGGACGACGCCCTTGGGCTTACCGGTCGTTCCCGAGGTGTAGAGGATGTAGAGCGGATCCGTCGCGGCGACCGACACCGGGTCGGCCGGGGTGGCGTCGGCGATCAGCTCGTCCCAGTCGAACCAGGCTGCGGCACTTGACTTGTAGTCGGAAGCTGCACCGGGAATCTGCTCGCGATTCTTCACGATCACGGTGTGCGCGGGAGTGGCGGACAGTTGCAGAGCCTTCTCGACCATCGGCAGGTACTCGATTGTTCGTCCGGGTTCGAGGCCGCCGGACGCCGTCACGAGCACCACTGGACCGGCGTCGTCGATTCGCGTTGCGAGCTCCTTGGCCGCAAAGCCGCCGAACACCACCGAATGCACCGCGCCGATTCGCGCACACGCGAGCATCGCGATCGCAGCCTCGGGGATCATCGGCATGTAGATGATCACGCGGTCGCCCGCCACCACACCCTGATCTTTCAAGACGCCGGCGAAGAGTGAGACCTGCTCGAGCAATTCGGCGTAGGTGTAAGTGGCTTTGGTGGGGACCATCGCGGAGTCGAAGATCAACGCGGTCTGATCGCCGCGGCCGTCGCGGACGTGCCGATCGAGGGCATTGAAGCTGGTGTTAAGCGAAGCATCCGGGAACCAGCGATAGATCGGCGCGGCAGAGTCGTCGAGAGCCTTGGTGGGGGCGACATCCCAGTCGACGGCCCGCGCAGCGTCGAGCCAGAACTTCTCCGGCTGATCCATGCTCTCGCGATATGCGTCGGCATACGTGGTGTGGGACGCCTGCTCGGAAGAGCTCATCGACGTGTGTCCTCTCGTGAACTTCGCTTACCGGTGACCTGAAACACCTTAGGTCACCGTCAGTGCGGTGCGCCTCAGTAGCGGTGCGGGTACCGTCCCTTTGCGCCGGGCGGGCCTGTCCCGTCGGCCAGTGGCGCGCAGGGGTGGGATAGGGCAGGGACTGAAAGGGGGGATCGATGTGACAGGTGCAGCGCAACGCGCAGGCTTCTGGGGAGTCCTCGCTCTGCGTGACTTCCGACTTCTGTGGACCGGCGACGCAGTCAGCGGTATCGGAAACGGTGTCACGACCGTCGTACTGCCGCTGATCGCGCTTCGCGAACTGGACGCGAGTAGCTTCCAGATCGGTGTGCTGGCATCAGCAGTGTGGTTGCCGTGGTTGATCGTCGGACTACCAGCCGGTGCCTGGATCGACCGGCTGCCTCGGCGCCCGATCATGATGATCGCGAACGCTGCGTGCGCTCTGTTCTTCGCGAGCCTCGCGATCGCCGGCTTCCTGGAGGCGATGACATACGGCCACCTGCTCCTGGTCGCGCTGCTCACCGGTACAGCCACCGTCTTCTTCCAGGCGGCCTATCACTCGTATCTCCCCACGGTGCTCGCCGAAGCGGATCTTGTCGAAGGGAACTCGAAGATTCAGGGCGCTGAGGCCGCAACTCGGGTGATCGGCCCAAGCGTCGGTGGGCTGGTGGTTGCAACTGTCGGGCTCGCGGCCGGTCTGGTTGTCGACGCGTTCACGTTCGCCTTCTGCTTTGTATGCATCTGGCTGATTCGTGTGCAGGAGACCGTCCATCGCGGACAGAATCAGCGAGAACCGTTGCGACGCCAGATTGCGCTCGGACTGCGATTCGTCGCCGGTGATCCGTATCTGCGGTCGATCGTCGTCTACGGCACTCTGCTCAATTTCGGTCTCACCGGGTACTCCACGATCCAGATCGTGTTCCTGGAAAAGACGCTTGGCGTGGGGGAGTTCGGACTCGGGCTTCTCTTGGCGATTGCCGGGGTGGGCGGAATTGTCGGATCGATGATCGCGCGCCCGCTCGGCCGCAGATTCGGCACTGCCCGAAGCGTTCTCATCTGTCAGTTGGTGACGGGACCGTTCATCCTGTTAGCACCTCTGACGACGTACGGTGCCGGCCTGTTCTGGTTCTGCATCGGCGGCATGGTGATGGTTGCGGGCGTCGTGTCGTGCAACGTGGTGCTCGGCAGTTTCCGTCAAAGTTACTGTCCGCCGGACCGCCTCGGACGAGTGGTGGCAACGAGTATGTTCCTGCTGCACAGCAGCATTCCGCTCGGTGCGCTGACGGCAGGCTACCTCGGCGACGCAGTGGATCCGCGCGGGACGATGTGGATCATGGCCTGCCTGATCGCGCCGTGCGGATTGGTCCTGCTCTTCAGCCCGCTCCGCGGGATCCGCGATCTACCGAGTCGGCCTGCGGTCCCACTGCGGTAGAGGATTACTGCGGTAGAGCTGCGGCGGACTCTTCGCTTCGAATCGCGATGCGGAGAGTCGCGAGCATGAACAGTGACACCGCGAATCCGAAAAGCGCGCCGAACTGGTCCTGTGTGAACAGATAAACCTGCGTCACCAGGAGGCTCACGATGAGGGATGCACGCAGGAGCCTTAATGCTCGCAGGTACGGACCGCGGAAGAGGAACCACACTCCCAGAACCACAAGAACTCCGGTTGCGACGGTGGAGATCTGGACCACCAGGTCGGAGACGTCGTCGGCCTCGACGACGTTCTCGGAAACCAACGCGTAGATCACCTGGACAATCGCCAGAAGAGCCTGCAGTACGAACAGGGTCAGTACCAGTCGGCGGACGACCCGGTGCCGGAGCAGTTCCTCGGCACGGTGGAAGAACGCGTTGCGGCCACGAGTGATCTTCGATTCGATACCGCCGGTCGGCGGAGTCTGTGAATGCAGGCCGGCTTTGATCGAATCGACGAGGTCGGTGAGGCTGCGGTCTTCGACGCCGTCGAGTACGCGGAGGGCGTGGTTGTACTGGATCTCGTCGAGCTGACCGAGAGCGAGGTCCGAGAGCGCTCGCGCCCCGATGGCGAGCCGATGACGATCATTCATTCCGCGCCGAATCACCACCTCGCGCGCGGCAAGATAGAAGAGAACGAAGACGACGTACATGATCGCGATGGCAGGCTGGTAGAAGTAATCGACGTCGGCGGTGACGAATTTTCCGACCTCGTCGATAAAGAGACCGAATCCGAGTCCGCCGACGAGCGTGGCCAGGTCACGCGTGCGAGAGCCTTCGGTGATGGCGGTCGCGACGATGGCGACGGCCATCAGCAATCCGCCCCAGAGAACGTGTGCGATGTGGAGGGCGCCGCCCCCGATCTGGGGATAGCCCGTTGCCGCCAGATAAGCGCGGGTGATCAGCACGGTGGCGATGCCCGCGAACAGGAACAATTCGAAACGAGCGAGTGCCGCGCGGTCGTAACTGTGCGGCAGCGTCAGCGCATTCCGGTCCTTCGTCGTCATTGCGGAACTCCCAGGTTTCGATAGCGCGCGATACGGGAGGACTGGCGATCGGTGTCCGACTCTTCGGCAAGCACGAAGAGTTCGTGCGCTATCGCAGCCCCTACCCTCTTGGAGAATTCCACGGGTTCGTCGGCCGCGTCAGGCGTTTCGGGAATGATCGCGTCGACCACGCCGTCTCGAAGCAGATCCAACGAACGAATGCCCTGCGCTGCCGCCATCTCCGGTGCGTGACTGATGTCGCGATGGACGATCGCGCTTGCGCCTTCCGGTGGCAGGGGAGCGAGCCACCCGTTCTGTGCCGCGAGTACCCGATCGGCGGGCAGCAGCGCGAGAGCCCCACCGCCTGTTCCCTGGCCGAGCAACACCGACACTGTCGGGGTCTTCAGCGTCACGAGGTCGGCGATGCAACGGGCGATCTCAGGGGCCAGTCCACGTTCTTCAGCTTCTTTGGACAGCGACGCGCCCAATGTGTCGATCACGAGGACAAGCGGGAGTTGTAGTTCTTCGGCAAGTTTCATGCCCCGTCGCGCTTCCCTGAGCGCGGCCGGTCCCATCGTGGTGAGCGCGGATTGGCCACTGCGGTCCTGGCCGAGCAGGATGCACGGAAAGCCCCGGAAGCGGGCGAGCGAGAGCAAGATCGTCTTGTCGGTTTCACCCTGCCCGGTGCCGCTGAGCGGTACCTGTTCAGTTGCGGCATGGCGGAGCAACTGCCGGATGCCGGGTCGATCGGCCCGGCGCGAGAGCATCACCGACTGCCAGGCGGGAACATCGGGAATCTCGGGTGAGGGAATCGGGTCCGTGGCCGCCGGGGCCGGGGGATCGGTGAGCACGCACAACGCTCGGTTGACCAGCAGACGGAGGCGGTCGACGGGTACGACGCCGTCGATAACGCCGTTGCGATACAAGTTTTCGGACGTCTGGATACCGTCGGGAAACTTTTCGCCGTACAGGGATTCGTAGACACGGGGTCCGAGGAATCCCACCAGAGCACCGGGTTCCGCGACGGTGATGTGGCCGAGGGATCCCCACGAGGCAAAGACCCCGCCGGTGGTGGGATTGCGCAGGTAAACCAGGTAGGGCAGGTGTGCCGCTTTGTGAACAGCCACTGCCGCAGCGATCTTCACCATCTGAACGAACGCCACGGTGCCCTCCTGCATCCGCGTTCCGCCGGAGGTTGGCGAGGCCAGCAGCGGGAGTTGTTCTGCCGTAGCACGTTCGACGGCGGTCACGATCCGCTCGGCCGCAGCGACTCCGATGGAACCGGCGAGAAAGCTGAATTCACAGGCAATTACCGCGACCCGACGTCCCCGAACGGTACCGACACCGGTGACGACGGACTCGTCAACTCCGCTCTTCTCGCGGGCCTTCGCCAGGTCTTCCGCGTATTTCGCGCCAGGTCCGACGTCGACGGGCGGGGAGTCCCAAGAGACGAAGCTCTCGGGATCGAGTACCGCAGTGAGTAGTTCTTCGGCCGAGATTCGCACAACGTCCTCCAAGTAAGCAGCACCCCGTCCAGGATGAACCTACCTGGGCGGGGTGCTGCCGTGATCGTGTGGCGTCAGTTGTGCGCCGGATAAATCAGCGTCCGAACGCCTCTTTCCACGAAACGACCTTGCCGATGCGAAGGATGGAGCGCTGGTAGATCTTTGCCGCGATCATCGACAGCGCAGCAGTCACGACCAGCATCAGCAGAATCGTTCCCACGATCTGGAACGGAGAAGCAACACCGGCGGAAATGCGCAGGGGCATGAGGATTGCCGAGAACGGCGGAATCCAACTCAACACGTTGCTCAGGGTTCCTTCTGGATTGCTCACCGAAACGAAAGCCACGCTGACCATTGCCATGACGAGCAGCGCGAGAGGCATCGCGGTGGCGTTGACGTCTTCCTGTCGCGAGACCATGGACCCGGCCGCGGCGTACAGCACGGCGAAGAAGAGGAAGCCCAGAATGAACCACCCCAGTGTGCCGAACAGAACGCCGATTGCGGTGCCCGTCACGGTCAGGACGCCCGTCGCCAGTCCGGTGGCGACGCCCGCGACAGCGTAAGCGGCCATCTGCATCAAGCCGACAGCACCGATTCCGAGAACCTTGCCCCACAACAACTGCAGTGGACGGAGAGTGGAGAGCAGCAACTCGACGACACGGCTGGACTTCTCCTCGACGACGCCCATCGCCACGTACGTTCCGAACAGCAGGATCTGCATGTACAGGAGCACCACAGCAGCGATCGACATCGCTATACGTTGGCCCTGTTCGGGATCCGGGGGATCGATGGCATCGATGGTGACCACTGCGGTGGACGTGGCTTCGGCGAGCTGAGCCGGGTCGATCCCCGCAGCGGAAAGCGCATTCGATTGTGCCTGCTGTGCAACGGAACTCTCGATGACGGCCCGCAGATTCGTGGCTACTTCCTTCTTGGTCACGACAGTGACGCCGCCGCCCGATCCAGCGATCACGGCCACGTCGAGGTCGCCGTCCTTGACTTGATCACGCGCGGTGCCGTCGTCGGAAACCTCCGTTACCGTCACCGGATTTCCGAGGGTGTCGCCGATGGACACCATCGTGGCACTGAGTGATTGGTTGCCGACCAAGCCGATCTTCGACTTGTCCTCGTCGCCGCCGGAGAAGAGCGAGAAGGCGATGATGCCGCCGATGATCGCGACCAGAATGATGACGTTGCTGATCACAAAACTCTTCTTCGAGATCTGCGTCATGAATTCGCGTCGGGCGACCAACCCGATGGCTCGACCTCCGCTCAACTGGTTGCTCATGCGGCTACTACCTCTCGGAACAGATCGGTCAGTGACGGACGTCGTAGCGTGAACTCGTGCACCGGCCCGGTTTTCAACGCTGCATGCAGGATCTGCTGATCGTCGGCGGTTCCGTCGACGCTCAGGAGCGTTCGACCGTCGAGGTGGCTCAGTGTGGTGACACCGATCAGATGGTGTGCCCAACCGACCGGCGCGTCAGGGGCGAAGACTTCGATTCGGCCGTCACCCTTGCCTCGTAGCTCGTCGACGGTTCCGATCTCTCGCATGCTGCCGCGGCTGATGATGCCCACGCGATCGCACAAGCGCTCCACCAGATCCAGCTGATGGCTGGAGAAGATTACGGGAACACCGGTGCGAGCCTTCTCGACCAACACGTCACTCATGACATCGACCGCTACGGGGTCAAGGCCCGAAAACGGTTCGTCCAGAACGAGTACCGATGGGTCGTGAACCAGCGCCGCTGCGAGCTGCACACGTTGCTGATTACCGAGGGACAGGGAATCGACGGTGTCCTTGACGCGTTCGGCGATGCCCAGACGTTCGGTCCACCGCTCAGTGGCCGCGTGCGCGTCGGCCTTCGAGAGTCCGTGTAGCTCGGCCAGATAGGAAAGTTGCGCTCCCACCTTCATCTTGGGGTAGAGGCCGCGTTCCTCCGGCATGTATCCGATAGTGCGACGCACGTCGAGGTCGACAGGTTTGCCGCCGAGGCGAACTTCTCCCGAATCTGCTCCGAGCACACCCAGCGCAATGCGCATCGTGGTCGTCTTGCCGGCGCCGTTGCTGCCGACGAATCCGAAGATCTCGCCTGGGCGCACTTCGAAACTCAGGTTGTCGAGTGCGACGACGTCGCCGTAGCGTTTCGAGATGCCGTCGATCGTGAGGGTGGCTGACATGGGTCCTTCCCATCGGTCGAGTGGTGCGCTTCGGTAATACGGGTCAGAGATCGAACTCTTCCGAATCAATCGGATCCGGGTCTGGATTGGTCCACGAGAGAATCATCGCGGGCGTGCACGCGCCGATCAGCATTGCAGTCAGTGCCAATAAACCTCCCGTGTAAGGCAGCCTCTCTACATTCCACTGCACCGACGAGGTGAAAATGAGGAAAATGGCGACAATGAAGACCAACGTTTGGGTCACGCTGAGCCCGACGGAGCGAGCGTCGTTGCGTTGCTGGATCTCCCATTCGTCCAACGCCTGCCGCGGAGCATCCCCTTGCCGGCCCGACACGATTTGAAGTGAGGACCACGTCGGCAGGAACAGCAGGGTGAGGACCGGCCATGCCACGGCGAAGAGCGGATTGAACAGGCATGCTGTGCTGACGGCAACCATCGTGGTGAACAGGACCGCCAGGGCGACGACGAGTACGCGCCGACGTCGACGGGTTCGCCAATTCGGGAGCCAATGTCGGAACGTCTCCTCGTTCTGCAGGAACCGCCGAGTGCGGTGGGCCTGGTAGCGGTCGATCAGATTTGATTCAGGCACTTGGCTTTTCACTCCCCTCGGTAGTGCGGTCAGATCGGTAGACCTCCGTCGACGGTGCATTCCGGTAGACCTCCGTCGACGGTGCATTCCGGTAGACCTCCGTCGACAGCGGCCCGAACTCCGTCCGGGAGAACACCGCCTCCACCGGGAGGTCGAACACCCAGCAGATTCGGAATGCAAGATCCAGGCTGGGGTAGTGGTCACCGCGTTCGAGTGCCCCCACCGTCTGCGGATTCACGTCGACGAGTTGCGCAAGCTGTGCCCGGCTCATCTTCCGCTCGGCGCGAAGCACTCCGATGCGATTGAAGATGGGGAGCGCGTCTCCCCGCCGGACTGGGCTCATGCATCAAAGTGTTGTAAAAACCCAACAGTTTGTCAACACGAACCGCGATTGTTCCGCTTCTGGGGCGTGCCGGCGGATAAGGTTCGGGCAACGGAAGGGGCTTGGCATAGTGGTCGAACAGTTGGTGCTCGAAGAGTCCGGCCTGGTCGTGCAGGTGTGCGAGGATGGTAGCTACTGCGTGGGACCGCAAGGGCGCGAAGCGGTCTGGCGCGATCCGATGGAGAAGGGTGCAGTCATCGGTATCGGGCAGCACACTCCGGGGGATGTGGAAGGCGAATCGTGGTGGGTCGTGTACGGCCAGTCGGACATCGGGGCGGACGTCACCGTTCGACTCGAGGACGGGTCGCACGTGCCGGTTTCGCGCCTCGGTGAGATCTTCGCCAGTGAATGGGTGAGTACCCCGCAGCAGGCGTTGCTGTACCGGTCCGATCGCCCGGTGGAGTCGCAGCCCACTAAACTGTCTGTGCTGTTCGCCAGGCCGAAGTTCATGCCAAGGCGGCGTTTCCGGAGAATGATCGCTTGTAGTTGAAGCGAGCTGCCGTCGGGAGGCTGGCAACCATTTTCTCGAAACATTACGGTACGTACTGTACTGTTTTGGAATGACAACTTGGCCGAACGACCTCGCAGTAGTGCAAGTGCGCGTAGCGCGACCCACCGACAGGCTCGACGACGTGATTGCGTTCTATCGCGACTGTCTGGGATTGCCAGAGCTCTACCGGTTCTCCGGTCATGCCGGGTACGACGGAATCATGCTGGGTCTGCCGGATTCGAACTATCACCTCGAATTCACGACCCACGAAGACGGAAGCCCGTGCCCGGCGCCGACGCAGGACAACCTGTTGGTGCTCTACTTCGCCGGCGAGTCGGCGATGTACGAGGTAGTTCAGAGGTTGGGGGAAGCAGGGCACGAACCCGTTGGCGCCGAGAATCCGTACTGGGAGGAGAATGCGGGGATGACTTTCGAAGATCCCGACGGCTGGCGTCTGGTGCTCATGCCGCGGCCGGTGCTGTAGATGGTGCGCGCCCGCGACGAGCGGATCGACGAAGCCGTTCTGGCGGCAACCCTGGAGTTGTTGGGGGAGAACGGATATGCGGAGCTGTCGATCGGTTCGGTGGCGACGAGAGCGGGCGTGCATCGACCCGCCATCTACCGGAGATGGCCGTCGAAGCGGCATCTGGTGGTCGACGTCGTCGTGGCGCACATCGGCACTGATCCAACGCCGGACACCGGCGATCTCAGGGCAGACCTGGTCGCCGGCATCACGACATTGGTTGTGGGGCTGAGCGAAACGGTAGTCGGGCGGATCCTGCCCGCGTTGGTCGCGGATCTGGCGGCGGACCCGGAATTGGCGCGGGATTTCCAGTCGGCATTCTTTCAGCCTCGACGCGATTCCACTGCGGCAGTGCTGGAATCGGCGCGCCTACGCGGCGACATACGGAGCGACTTCGACCTGGACTTCGTCCTGGACGCGCTGGCGTCGCCGATCTATTACCGAGCGTTGTTCCGTCACTTACCGCTGGACGCGCTCCTGGCCGAGCAGTCCGTCGATTCTGTGCTGCTGACGTTGACTCCCCACGAAAATTCTTGAAGCCGTTTCGATTCAGTTCAATTCGACTGGATCAGGCCCGACACGGCTGTCGGTGTTCAGCGCTGCGATGGCCGCTGACTCGTCGGCATCGAGTGCGAAGTCGAAGATTGCGGCGTTGTCGCGCATGCGTGCAGGCGTGACCGACTTCGACAGAACGGTGTGACCCTGTTCGAGATGCCAGCGCAGAATTATCTGTGCCGGGCTCTTGCCGTGTGCTGCAGCAATTTTCCCGATGGCCGGGTCGTCGAGGATGGTTCCTTGTCCCAATGGGCTCCAAGCCTCGATTTCGATGCCGCGACTTCGCGCGTACTCCCGTGACGCGTGCTGTTGCAGTCTGGGGTGCAATTCGATCTGGTTGACGGCCGGGGTGATCGAGCTGTGCTCGGCCAGCAGTTCGAGGTGCTCGGGCAGGAAGTTGGACACACCGATCGCCCGGGTGCGGCCGGAGGCGAGAATTTGCTCGAATGCCGCCCAGGTCTCGACGAACAGGCCCTTTGCCGGCGCGGGCCAGTGAATCAGATAGAGGTCGACGTAGTCGAGTCCGAGCTTGTCGAGGCTGGTGTCGAAAGCGGCGAGTGTTCGGTCGTGGCCCTGATCGTCATTCCACAGCTTGGTGGTGACAAAAAGCTCTGACCTAGGGATATCCGAACCTGCGATGGCGCGGCCGACCCCGGCTTCATTTCCGTAGATCGCGGCCGTGTCGATGTGGCGGTAGCCGATCTCGAGAGCTGCGGCAGTGACCTCTTCGGTCTGTGCGTCCGGTACCTGGAAAACGCCGTACCCGAGTTGCGGGATGGTGATCGGCTCGCCGGTGGTTCCGTGGGTCAGTGTGCGGTCGGGGATCGACAACATTGAAGAGTGCCTTTCGGGACTGGGATGTGGCAGCTCGACGGGGGATCATGTCATCCGCGGGCCACCTATGCCGCGCATGCAACTATTGCGTGCGCCTGATAAATAGTTGCACACGCGGGTTGTCTGCGCAAGCAGAGTCGATCGGCTACTCCTCGAAGAGCTGTCCGTTCTCCATTCTCCACCGGCGCGTGCTTCGGGTGGACTGCAGCATGCGTCGATCGTGAGTGACCAGAAGGAGGGTTCCCTCGAACGACTCCATTGCCTGCTCGAGCTGTTCGATCGCCGGAAGGTCGAGATGGTTCGTCGGCTCGTCCAGTACCAGTAGGTTCACGCCGCGAGCCTGGAGCAAAGCAAGTGCAGCCCTTGTTCTCTCGCCGGGGGACAGGGAAGCGGCAGATCTGAGTACGTGGTGTCCGCGCAGGCCGAACTTGGCGAGGAGAGTGCGGACATCGGCATCGGGCAAGTCCGGAACCTGCGCACCGAAGGCCTCCACGACTGGTTGATCACCTTCGAACAATCCACGCGCCTGATCGATCTCACCGATCGCGACACCGGAACCCAGCGACGCGATGCCCTCGTCCGGGACGAGTTTGCCGAGCAGGACGTTGAGGAGGGTGGTCTTGCCTGCCCCGTTCGCGCCCGTGACGAGAATTCGATCGCCCCAGTCGATCTGCGTCGTGACCGGACCGAACGTGAACTGACCGCGAGTTACCTTGGCGCCGTTCGTGGTCGCGACAACGGATCCGGACCGCGGCGCCGCCGCGATCTCCATACGAAGTTCCCACTCCTTGCGCGGTTCCTCGACCACTTCGAGTCGCTCGATGCGGCGTTGAGTCTGGCGGGCTTTCGCGGCTTGCTTCTCCGTCGACTCGGTCCGCAATCCGCGTCCGATCTTGTCGTTGTCCTTGGCTTTACGACGCGCGTTGCGGACGCCGTGTTCCATCCAGTTGCGCTGCATCTGTGCGCGATCTTCGAGATCGGAGCGGGTGCCTGCATATTCCTCGAACGCCTCGCGTGCGTGCTGGCGGGCGATCTCGCGTTCGGCGAGGTACGACTCGTAGCCGCCGTCGTACACGGCGATGTCCTGTTGTGCCAGATCGAGTTCCACGATGCCGGTGACGGTGCGCGAGAGGAACTCGCGATCATGGCTCACGACAACCAGTGCTGCGCGCGTCTCGGCGACAAATCGCTCCAACTGCTCGAGACCGCGTAGGTCGAGATCGTTGGTGGGCTCGTCCAACAAGAGAATGTCGTAGCGCGAAAGCAACAGTGACGCGAGGCCGGCGCGCGCGGCCTGACCGCCGGACAATGCCGTCATATGTGCATCGAGTGGAACTCCGAGACCGAGTTCTTCGACCACCTTCTCGGCGCGCTCGAGCAGGTCGGCGCCGCCTAGAGCGAGCCAGCGTTCCAGTGCCGGGGAGTACAGATCCTCTTCGGCTTCGGCCAGGGTTTCGGCTGCGGCGTTCATGACTTCCTCGGCGTGGGCGACGCCGGTGCGGCGGCCGAGGAACTCGAGGACGGTCTCACCCTCGATGCGATCGGGTTCCTGCGCGAGGTAACCGACCGCAGCATCCGGCGGGCTGAGGATGATCGAACCTTCGACGTCGGCAGTTCCGATTCCGGCCAGTGCGGTGAGAAGCGTCGACTTGCCGGCGCCGTTCGCGCCGACGAGGCCGATGACGTCGCCGGGGGCAACGGTGAGATCCAGGTCGGAGAACAGGGTGCGTTCTCCCCGGGAAGCAGAGAGGCCGCTGATGCGCAGTGTTGCAGTCACCTGAGAAGTATCCCCGGTGCTGTGCGCCTTTATTAACCGCGGGCGGTTAATAAAGGCGCACAGCAGTCAGCCACGGACCAGGTGATACCAGCACGGATGTGCCGCACGGACCGGAAGTGGCGATTCACTCACGTCCGCGGCCATGCTCGAGGCCATCGACCAACCGTCGAATGCACGCATGACGTCCTCCTCCGAGACGCCGTGTGGCATCGGCCAACGGTGCCCCGGTCCGAATGCGAACATCACCATGGACGCCCCGGGTGCGGTGATCGCGTTTACGGATCTCCCGTAGTCCCGTCGTTGATGATCGGTGAGCCCGTGAAAACAGCCGATGTCGAGCACCAGCATGTGCCCGCCGTCGACAGCAATGTGCAGGTCTGCCGCGTCCTCGTGGAGGAACCGGACGTCGACGTGTGCTTCACGCGCGTGTATGCGCGCTTTGTCCAGCGGTTCCTGTTCGGCGTCGACGCCGGTGACGTGCCACCCGCGTTGCGCCAGCTCGATGGAATGGCGTCCGGTGCCGCAACCGATATCGAGTGCACGGCCACCTTCCGGGACGGGAATCGCATCCAGAAGGCCGGACAGTTGAGCGTCGAAGCCGTGACCGGTGTGCTCCCACGGAGTGACGCCGACCTTGTAGGCGAGACGATATGAAAGATTCATCGCTCTCTCTTTTATCGAGGCGATTCCAATACTTGTCTTCCAAGGTAGACCGGCATTTCGGGCGGTACAAGGGCACTGCCCGGAGGTTCGGCGGGGAATGCCTCCCGGCCCTCGCGCGTTGGATCCATATATGACCGAGACCAACGATGTGACCTCTGTACCGACCATTGTTCTGAACGACGGTAAGACGATCCCCGCACTCGGATTCGGTGTGTTCCAGGTTCCGGACGACGAGACGCAGGAGGCCGTCTCCACAGCCCTGAAGACCGGCTACCGCAGTATCGACACCGCCAAGATCTACGGCAACGAGGTGGGCGTCGGCCGCGCGATCGCCGAATCCGGCATCGCCCGCGAAGACCTCTACATCACGACAAAACTGTGGAACGACGACCAAGGCTACGACTCGACGCTTGCGGCATTCGACGCCAGCCTCGACAAGTTGGGTCTCGAGTACCTCGACCTGTACCTGATCCACTGGCCGGTTCCGTCCAAGGACCTGTACGTCGAGACGTTCAAGGCATTCCAGAAGCTCAAGGCCGACGGACGGGTTCGATCCATCGGCGTTTCCAACTTCACCATCGAGAACCTCGAGCGCGTCATCGGCGAAACCGGTGAGGTGCCGGTCCTCAATCAGATCGAGCTTCACCCCAAGTTCAACCAGGCCGAACTGCGCGCCTTTCACACCGGCAAGGGAATCGCGACGGAAGCGTGGAGCCCGCTCGGACAGGGAACCGTTCTCGGCGACCCCGTCATCACCGCTATCGCCGACGCTCATGGCGTCACCGCGGCTCAGGTGATCATTCGCTGGCACCTGCAGATCGGAAACGTGGTGATTCCGAAGTCGGTGACCCCCGAACGTATCGCCGCCAACTTCGATGTCTTCGGATTCGAACTGACACCGGAACAGATCAACGCAATCGGTGCTCTCGACGACCCGGCCGGCCGCATCGGCCCCGACCCGGTCACGCTCGGCAGCTAGTACTTCCGGCAGACCCACAAACGGCACTCCCACAATTGCGGGAGTGCCGTTTTGTCGTGCGAGGTCAGTTCAGGTGTGTGCGATGTTCTGCGGTGAATGCGATGTGCTCGTCCGCGCGTCCGGTGCGGAGCTTCTCGACCCACTCGGGATCGGCGAGCAGCGCGCGCCCGATGGCAACCATGTCGAATTCACCCCTCTCGTACTGAGCTTCGAGACGCTCCAGTCCGGTGACAGCAGATGCAGCTTCGCCGGTGAATGCCGTCGTGAACACGGAATCGAGTCCGACCGAACCGACGGTGATGGTCGGCAACCCGGTCAGCTTCTTCGTCCAACCGGCGAGGCCGAGTGTGCCGTCTTCACCGTCGAGTTCAGCGAATGCCGGTTCCCAATGACGCCTCGTGGACGGATGCAGAACGTCGACGCCGGCGTCGACCAGGGGAGTGAGGATGCGGCCGAGTTCTGCCGGGCTCTGGGCGATACGAGCGTCGTAATGGCCGGACTTCCACTGCGAGAATCGGTAGACGATCGCGAACTCGTCCCCGACGGCCTCTCGGATTGCGGCGACGACCTCGGCCGGGAAACGGGTGCGGGCCTCGAGTGATCCGCCGTAGCCGTCGGTTCGGACATTGGTTCCCGCCCAGAGAAATTCGTCGAGCAGGTAGCCATGTGCTCCGTGCAACTCGAGACCGTCGAACCCGGTGTTCTTCGCGTTGAGTGCGGCGTCGACCCACGACTGCTTCAAGTTGTCGAGGTCAGAGGTGGTGAATTCTCGTCCCAGGCGGGTGCCGTCCAGTGCCAGGCCGGAGGGGCTGACGGTTTCGACCTCGGGGTTCAGGCGCGAGTTCTCGCCGCGTTCGACTCCGAGGTGCCACAGCTGAGGAATGATCGATCCGCCTTCGGCGTGGACGGCGTCGACAACCGACTTCCAGCCACCCAGGCTCGAATCGCCGTAGATGCGCGGTACGCGGGTGTGCGGGCCGGCTGCCGGGTCCGGGATGTACGTGCCTTCGGTGATGATCAAGCCGACACCCCCTGCTGCGCGACGACGGTAGTACTCGGCTACGTCGGCGCCGGGGATTCCGTCCGGCGAGAAGGCGCGCGTCATCGGGGCCATGGCGAAACGGTTACGCAACGAGAGTGATTTGACCTCGAAAGGCTCGAAGAGGCCGCGCAACGCGGAGGCCTCGGGTGCTGTCGATGTGTCGGGAAGAGTCACGGGTTTGTTCAACGCGGCGGACCCTCGACCTATTCCGCCGCCTGACTTTATCTCACCGAAATCTGCAAAAGGTTGCGTACGTTCGGTTTTCGATAGTTGCTCACGTCGACCACACTTAGTTTGTGCATTAACTATTAACATGCGATATGGTCGTGCGGAAAGTTCTTGAGGCGGTATCGAGCACGAAAGAGGACGCGCGAGCATGACGACAACGGTGCCGGACGAGCGGACCGGAGAGTTGGAGCCGATTCCGGAGCGGCCGTACCCGAAGCGCCGTGATCCCAAGGGGTCGTGGATGTTCGACATGATCAAGACCACCGATCACAAGAAGATCGGGATCATGTACATGATCACGGCTTTCGTGTTCTTCCTGATCGGCGGCCTGATGGCCCTGTTCATGCGTGCGGAACTGGCTGTCCCCGGGATGCAGTTCCTCTCGAACGAGCAGTTCAATCAGTTGTTCACCATGCACGGCACGATCATGTTGCTGCTGTACGCGACGCCCGTCGTTTTCGGCTTCGCGAACTACATACTTCCGCTGCAGATCGGTGCCCCGGACGTGGCGTTCCCGCGTCTGAACGCATTCGGATTCTGGCTCTTCACTTTTGGTGGTCTCATCGTTCTCGGCGGATTCCTCACGCCGGGCGGCGCTGCCGACTTCGGTTGGACCGCGTACACCCCGTTGTCGGGCGCGGTGCACAGTCCCGGCGTCGGCGCCGACCTGTGGGTCTTCGGTCTGACGGTCGGTGGCCTCGGCACCATTCTCGGTGCGGTCAACATGATCACCACCGTGATCTGCCTGCGCGCACCAGGTATGACGATGTTTCGGATGTCCATCTTCACGTGGAACATCTTCATCACCAGCATTCTGATCTTGATGGCGTTCCCGCTCTTGACCGCTGCGTTCATGGGTCTGTTCGTCGACCGTCATCTCGGTGGGCACATCTTTGACCCGGCGTCGGGTGGAGTTCTGTTGTGGCAGCACCTGTTCTGGTTCTTCGGTCACCCCGAGGTGTACATCATCGCGCTGCCGTTCTTCGGCATCGTCTCGGAGATCTTCCCGGTCTTCAGCCGTAAGCCGATCTTCGGGTACACCGGATTGGTCTATGCGACACTGGCGATTTCAGCTCTGTCGATCGCGGTGTGGGCTCACCACATGTACGCGACGGGTGCTGTTCTCCTGCCGTACTTCTCGTTCATGACGTTCCTGATCGCCGTGCCGACAGGTGTGAAGATCTTCAACTGGATCGGCACGATGTGGAAGGGGCAGTTGACCTTCGAGTCGCCGATGCTGTTCTCGGTCGGCTTCTTGATCACCTTCCTCTTCGGTGGTCTGTCGGGTGTCATTCTCGCGAGCCCGCCGATCGACTTCCATGTCACCGACACGTATTTTGTCGTCGCCCACTTCCATTACGTGGTCTTCGGTACGGTCGTGTTCGCCACGTACGCCGGTATCTACTTCTGGTTCCCGAAGATGACCGGTCGCATGATGGACGAGCGTCTCGGCAAGTGGCACTTCTGGACCACGTTCGTCGGTTTCCACGGCACGTTTCTCGTTCAGCACTGGCTCGGCGGCGAGGGGATGCCGCGTCGCTATGCCGACTACCTGCCCTCGGACGGGTTCACGGTGCTGAACTCGGTGTCCACGATCTTTGCCTTCGTGCTCGGTGCCTCGACGCTTCCGTTCATCTGGAACGTTTTCAAGAGCTACCGCTACGGCGAAGTTGTCACCGTCGACGATCCGTGGGGTTACGGAAACTCGCTGGAGTGGGCAACCACCTGCCCGCCGCCGCGTCACAACTTCACCGAGTTGCCGCGCATCCGCAGTGAGCGTCCGGCGTTCGAGCTGCACTACCCGCACATGGTGGAGCGAATGAGGGCGGAAGCGCACGTGGGTCTCACCGGGCAACCCACGTCGACGTTGGAGAAGAGTGACGATCATCGCCAGATTGATTAGTGCAATAATAGTTGCTGCACTAATTAATCTGATAACATCGGATTCATGACGACGAAGGCTCCGCAGACGCAGATGGATGATCCGCTGGCTCTCGACCGGCAGGTGTGCTTTGCACTTGCGGTCGCGAACCGGGCGGTGCTGTCCGTCTACCGGCCACTGCTCGAGCCGATGGGCCTCACGCATCCCCAGTACCTGGTGATGCTGGCACTGTGGGGAAAGTCGCCGATGGCGGTCAAGGAAATCGGGCAGGCACTGCAACTCGATTCGCCGACGCTGTCGCCGCTCCTCAAGCGACTCGAGGCGTCCGGGCTGATCACGCGAACCCGTAGCCGCGCCGACGAACGGCAACTGGACGTGGACCTCACCGAAGCCGGTGTGGCACTGCGCGCGGAGGCGGAGAAGATCCCGCCGGCGGTTGTCGCGAAGCTCGGCGTCAGCCTCGCCGAACTCGAAGAACTCCACAACGTTCTGACGCGGGTCAACGAGGCCGCGCTCCGCGCCGGAGCCTTGGACCAATGAGAGAAATGTGATGACTGCATCCGAAAGAAACGTGATGACTGCGTCAGTACCGTCGATGCGTACCGAACAGGTGACTTCCGTGACTTCCAAAAAGCAACGTACGAGCCCGAATCCTCTTCAGTGGTTGGGTTATTCAGTGGGGCGCAAGCTGCCCGATTCGATGCAGGACTGGGTACGAAACGACCTGATCGGTGACTGGGCCGTGCCGCGTCACCTGATCCGAAGCATGGTGCCGTTCATTCCAGTGTTCGCGGCTTTCATGCTCTTCCCCGGACCGTGGGCCCTGCGGGCATCGATGGTGCTGCTCGGAGTGCTTCTGGCACTGTTCTATTCGGTCTCCTACATGGCTCAGAACAGGTCGCGTCGCCTCGAGCGTCACGGTTTGCCTTCCGACCTCGAGAACCCGAAGAAGATCTCGCGCCACGACGCCGAGAAGGCCGCCTACGAGAAGTTGCACGGCGGCCCCGCGACGTAGACACCTCGGTCACAAGCCGTGGAGGGCGCTGCCGCCGTTCAACTCGCAGACGCGTTGCTCCACGGTCGCCGAGAAGCCCCCTTCCGGCTCGGTCGAACGGAGAGCCGATTCGACATCTTGCTCGACCAGATATCCGTTGATCGCGATTGCCGCGGTCGAACCTGCCGCCGCAGCATTGATTACCTGGGCGCGAGGGTCGACGACGTTGCCGGCGCCCCAGATACCAGGAACACCGGTGGCGCCGGAACGATCGACAGCCACGAATCCCGTGGGGCTGGTTTTGCAGCCGAGTCGCGTCAGATGTGCGTCGTTCGGAACGAAACGCGGCGCAACGAACAGTGCTGAGCGCGCAACAAGTTGGCCGTTGTCGAGTTCGACGGCTTTCAGTTTGCTTTTCTCGCAGACCAATCCAGATACCGATCCGTCGGCAACCGTCACTCCTCGGGCAGCCAGTCGCGCGCGTTCGTCGGGGGTGAGCGAGATCTTGTCGGGGAAGAACGTCACATCCGACGACCACTGTCGGAGTAGAAACGCCTGGTGAAGTGACATCTCGCGAGCGTCGCCGCCGAGAACGCCGATCGGTTGGTCGCTGATCTCGTACGCATGGCAGTACGGGCAATGGAGCACGCTTTGTCCCCAAAGCTCCTGGATGCCTGGTATTTCCGGGAGTGAATCCCGTAGACCGGTGGCAACCAGCACAGTACGAGTTTCGAGCGTCGTGCCTCCTGAAAGTTCGACGACAAAGCCGGGTTCGATACCGCGCCAGGAGATGTCGACTACGTCATCTTGTGTCAATTCCACTCCGTACGTCTGCAATTCGCTGCGTCCGACGGCGAGCAACTCACGTGGCGCCATGCCGTCGCGCGAGAGGAAGCCGTGCATGTGTGCTGCCGGTGCGTTGCGCGGTTTGCCGGAATCGATGAGGGCGACCGAGCGCCGAGCACGACCCAACACCAGGGCTGCGCTGAGTCCGGCGGCGCCACCGCCGACGATCACGGCGTCGAGGATCTCAGTTTCAGTGTGTGTTCGCATGAGCACAGATTGCTCGCGGAGGGGGTTCTTCAGCAACTAATGTTGCCATTTCTGGGAATCGTCGTCAGACTCGGCACCATGAATGTCAACGGTCCGCACATCGATGCCGCCATCTCGCAGATCGGCGCGCGCCTCAAACGCATTCGTACACAGAGGAACGTCACGCTCACAGCGCTGTCCGAGTCCACCGGTATTTCGAAGAGCACCCTGTCGAGGCTCGAAGCGGGGGAGCGTCGCCCGAGCTTGGAGTTGCTGCTTCCGATCGCGCTTGCCCACCAAGTGCCGTTGGACCAACTGGTGGCGGCACCGCAGGTCGCCGATCCACGCATCCAGAGTGCGCCTCGAAGCGTCAGTGGGCGAACGGTATTGCCGCTGACTCGGCAACCGGGTGGGTTGCAGGCATTCAAGATGACCATCCCGGCAAGCCAGACGGAACCGGATCCCCAAGTGCACGACGGCTACGAATGGCTGTACGTGTTGTCGGGGAGGTTGCGGTTGGTGTTGGCCGATCACGACATCGTGATGGGTACGGGTGAAGCTGCTGAATTCGACACCCGAAACCCGCATTGGTTCGGCAGTGACGGGCGCGGCCCGGTCGAGGTACTGAGTCTGTTCGGCCCCCAAGGAGAACGCATCCACGTTCGGGCCAGGCCTTCGGCGAAGTGACGGACAGTCATACTTTCATTCGATGCTGCCGGAAGCGAAGAGGACAGTGAGGGTCTGTGCGAATCGAAATTGACGACCTGAGTCGGGATGCGGTCCGTGCTCTACTCACCGAACATCTCGCCGACATGCACGCGACCTCGCCCTCGGACAGCGTTCACGCGCTGGACGTCACGGGGCTGATGGATATCTCTGTGACCATGTGGACGCTGTGGAGCGAAGGTGACGAGTTACTCGGTTGCGTCGCGCTCAAGGAACGGTCGTCGGCGGGCGGCGAGATCAAGTCGATGCGAACGTCATCGGCAGCAAGGGGGCGTGGCGTGGGAACGCGACTTCTTCAACACGTCGTGGACGAGTCGAGACAACGAGGTTACCGGCAACTCGAATTGGAGACCGGTACGCAAGAGTTCTTCGATCCAGCTCGCCGGTTGTACGCGAAATTCGGGTTCGTGCCTTGTCCACGGTTCGGGAACTACCGCGAAGACCCGAACAGCGCATTCTTCGTTCTCACCTTGTGAGCAGCTCGCACGCTACAGCATCTTTGCTGTGATGCGTCGTACTGCACTGTCGGAGTCCATGATTGCGGTGTCGAGCACCAGCCGTTCCGTAGTCCACGGCTCGTAGTCTCGATCCAGAATTTCCTGCCACGTCGGTGGTACGAGATCCGGGATGTCGACGACTCGCCGTTCAGCGCGTCTGCGATGCTCGTCGGGATCCGAACAGATGACCTCGACACCGAGCAGGCGCGCCGAATTATGTTGTGCGGTAGCGGACCAGGCGTCTCGTGTCGCCTCGACGGGGTTGACGCATTCGACCACGACCGAAAGTCCGAGTCGCAATTGTTCGGCGGCGAGCGCGTACCCGGTGATGTATCCGGCGGTCCCGGACCCGTCAGCGATACCGCTGCGGATCAGCGCCTGTTCGATGGTATCGATCCGCACGAAGGGGATTTGGTGACGCTGCGCAAGCGCCCGCGCGATCGTCGACTTGCCGGTGGCCGGCAAACCACCGATCACGACGAGCGTTGCGCGAGTCGATGGCTGGGGGTTGTGTCCGGCATCCACCATCCCCGAAATGTACGGGGCGTTGTCGATTTACGTGAACTCGCCCCGTACTCGCCCCGTACTCGCTCAGTTCGAGATCGCGAACTCTCGTGCTTCGAACGCCAGATCGTCGGCGGCGGATTCCATTCGTGCCGTCGCGCGGTTGGGTGCTGTCAGCACTGCGACAATCGGAACTGCCAACGCCAGCAGGCCGAGAACGAAGACAGGGAAGAGGAATGAGAACACTTCGAGTCCCTGTGGCGCCGGGGCTGCCGCGTCGTGAACAACCTCGACAGCGGCCATTCCGGTGTAGTGCATACCGACGACAGCGATGCCCATGATGATTCCGGCGACAAAACGCAGAATCGTGGACTCGAGCACCATGGTGAACCACAGTGCAGCGGTTCCGGCGACGACTGCGATGAGAACCGACAGTGCAACGAAGAGCAGGTCGTAGTGGATCTCGCCCTGAAAGCGCAAGGCGCGCATACCCGTGTAATGCATGATGTTCACGGCGAGACCGGTTACCACGCCCCCGATCAGAAGCCGCGTCCAGCGAAATTCGGTCCCGATGATCAGCAGGCCGACAAACACGGCCCCTACTGAGATGATCGCGGAGATCACGGTCCATCCGAGGTTGTATCGAATGGGACTGCCGGGGACCGCGAAGCCGAGCATGGCGATGAAATGCATGAGCCAGATGGCGACGCCACCGATCGACAAGGCAGCCATGGCGAGCCATCGCATGCGTGTGGCGGTTGTCGTCGCCGACGCTGAATGCCTGGTGCACGCCAGGCCGACTACCGACCCGACCACGGACACGACGTAGGCGAGTCCGAGCAGCCAGATTCCCATCGAGAAATGGTGCATTTCATCCGACATGCCAGTTCCTTTCGGCGACGATTCGCATCTGGTGATTCATCTAGACGACTGCTTCAGCTGCAAGTCGTTCGAGGGAGTATTCGGTGACGGCGATCAGCGCGCGTTTGGCTGATTCGCGGTTTCGGGCGTCGATCTCGATCATGGGAACCCGGTTGGGTAGAGCCAACGCCTGGCGGAGATCGCTCGCCGAATGGATTGGTGCGCCGTCGAAACGGTTGACCGCCACGATGAACGGGAGGCCTCGCGCCTCGAAGAAGTCGACTGCGGCGAAGCTGTCTTCCAGGCGACGCGTGTCGACCAGAATGACCGCACCGATCGCACCGGTGATCAGGTCGTCCCACATGAACCAGAAGCGGCGCTGTCCCGGGGTTCCGAACAGATAGAGGACCAGGTCGTCGGCGAGAGTGATGCGCCCGAAGTCCATCGCGACCGTCGTGGTGCTCTTGTCGGGAGTGGATCCGAGATTGTCGATACCGTCGCTGGCGTCGGTGACCATGGCCTCCGTGCGAAGGGGGACGATTTCGGAGACGGTCCCCACAAGTGTTGTCTTGCCAACACCGAAACCCCCGGCGATCACGATTTTTGTCGATTTCACGCGAGACGATGAGTCAGAGTGCCCGAAGTCCACTGAGGGTCCTTTCGATCAGTTCGCGTCGCTCGACTCGAGATGCGTCGCTTCGCAGAGTGGCATGTATTTCCAGTGATCCGGCTACTACGAGGTCGGCGACCAGTACCCGCACGACTCCGATCGGAACACCCAGGTGGGCAGCGATCTCGGCAACCGAGATCCGCTGCTCGCAGAGTGCGACGATCGATGCACGAATATCCTGCGGTGCAAGTTTGTTCGAGACCGCGTCTTCGATCGTCGCGATGATCGCTTCGAGTGGGAGGTCGATGGACGGCAGGGTCCGACCTTCGGTGAGCGCGTACGGCCGGACCAAGCTCGGTTCGGCGTCGTCGTACTCGGATTGATGGTGAGGCATCGAACTCAAATACCCTGCGATGTTCTCGGGGCAATGTCCATGGTGGTGCCGACGCGATCGACGAGAGTCGCCATTTCGTAACCGATCTGGCCGATGTCGCATCCGGCGACAGCGAGAGCGGCAAGGTAAGCGCCACTACCGACGCCCATGAGAAGCAGGTAGCCGTTCTCCATCTCGACGACGGACTGCATGACGGCTCCACCGTCGAAGAGGCGTGACGCCCCCGCGGACAGGCTGGCGAGTCCGGAAGTGACAGCGGCTAATTGATCGGCCCGATCGAGCGGAAGATGTGTGCTCGAGGCCGTCAACAACCCGTCGGCTGAGACGATGATCGCGTGACTCACACCCGGCACGTCTCGGGCAAAAGCCGATACCAGCCAGTCGAGTGCGCGGGGAGTCTCTTGGGCTCCGACAGTGTTCACTGTTCTCCTTCATCGTTGTGCAACATCGTGGACGATTCGAAAGACTGTCCGCCATCGGGCTCATGGTCGGCGGCGCGCCGACGCCCTCGTTGTACGCCGGATTGGTAACTGCTCCAACCACGTTGGACGTCCGCCGGATTGGATGCATGGCGCTGTGTCGTTCCGCCTCTCCCGACGGCACCGGGAACCAGGCGGGCTCCGCGGTCTCGAATGGGAAGTCCGGAATCGGCGATCTTGGTGACCGGCATCTCGAACGAGGTCCGAGCGGCCAGCCAGCCTTGATCCGCGTCGGTGGTCCAAGCACTGCCGGTGGAAGCAGCTGAAGTCTCCGCCGTCGGGTCCACGAGCCACTCGGACACCATCCGGGCGAAAATCGGCATCGTGGTCGGGGCAGCGAGTACGCCGTTCGAGTTGCCCTCTCCCGCGCCGTCAGCGCGCGCCGATGCGCGAGCAGAGAGCCCGTCACGGGTGCGCGAGGAGAAGAACGCCGCAGTATTTGTCGGCGTCGGGGCTGAGAGCCGGTGCCGTGGCGGCGGGGTTGTCGACGGGTGTGGACCCACCGGGATCTCGGGACCCTGTGCCGGCGAGGTGAATTCCGGCGAAGGAGTACGCACGGGAAGGGACGTCGATGCGCTTGTGCCTTCGGGATCGGGCAGAGGAGCGAAGGACGACACGGAGGTGGCGGGTGCAGCAGTGGTCGGAGTCGAGGTACTGACCGCCGGTACTCCACTTGTGCCCGGAGTGCGACGTGGCAACCCCGAAGGCGCTGTTGTCGTGGGAATGGATTGCGGTGTGATCGGGGCGAACGTCTCAGTCCGGTCGGTGCTGTTGCTGGGCGTTCGACGCGGGAGATCTGCGAAACTTCTGGTCGCAGGCTGCGGGGGTGCCAATTCGGTCGGGACGGGCTTTGACCAGGACGGTTCAGACGGTGCGGGCGGCGGAGTCCGATCGAGCGTGGGCACGGGTCCGGTTCGCGGCGTGCGGATCTCGGGTCCCCGAGAAGAATCGAGTATCGACGTCGGTAGGAGCACCGTTGCGGTGATGCCGCTGTGCGTCGACGACGTTGCCGTCGGGCGCAGGCGCACAGAGATGTTGTAGCGACGACTGATTCGGCTCACGACGAACAAACCCATGCGACGCGCTGTATCCGCGCTCATCTCGCCGCCGGCGGCGAGGCGCTCGTTGGCATCGAGGATATCGGCAGGCGACATGCCGATACCGAGATCTGCGATCTCGACGATCATGGAGCCGTCGATGGTGCGGGCAGCGTTGATGGAGACGGTGGTCTCCGGCGGGGAGTACCGCAGAGAATTGTCGAGCAGTTCAGCGATGAGGTGAACGACGTCCGGGGCAGCATGACCGGTGACGACTCCGGGCGGTATCTGCCCGAGTTCGACGCGTCGATATTCCTCGACGCCTGATACCGCCGCACGAAGGATATCGCCGAGAGCGACGGGGGCGGTTCTGGCGCGGCGTACATCGGTTCCGGCGAGAACCAACAAGTTGTCGCCGTTTCTACGCATTCTCGCGGCGATGTGGTCGAGCCGGAACAGATTCTCGAGGCGACGAGGGTCGTCTTCGTCCTGCTCCAACTGTTCGATCAAACCGAGTTGCTGGTCGACGAGGGACTTGTTACGCCTCGACAGCGTTTCGAACATGTCGTTGACCTGGCGCCGCAGGGTGGCCTGCTCGCCGGCCAGCGTGATGGCCTGACCGTGCATGTCGTCCACCGCGCGTGCAAGCTCGCCGATTTCCTCGTGGGTGCGGATCGGTACACGGGCGAAGTCGACGTCGTCGATACTGGCACCTGCGCGAATTCGTTCGATCGCGTCGGGGAGTCCGCGTCGTGCTGCTTGCAATGCGGCAAATCGCAGCCGACGGATCGGATCGATGAGCGATCGGCTGATGACGAGGGCGATGGCCAGTGCCAGCAGGACCGCGCCGAGCACGATTGCAGTGTCACGAAGTGCTGCGGCTCGTGCTGCATTGGATTCAGCGGTGACGGTATCGCCGAACTCGGTGACGGTGGTGTCGGTCAGGCTGTTGTACTGGTCGTTTCCGGATTTCAGATCGGTACCGACGCGGCTCCCCAGAGGAGAGGTCGACGGGGTTGATCCGAGTGCGTTGATCCGGTTCTGAGCGGAGTTGCTGAGGGTCCGGACGGTGTCGTTGCTCCCGTCGATGGCGAGAATGTTGTTCAGAGCGACCAGTTCGGCACCGGCGGCACTGACCATCGAGGTACGAGCCTGCTGGTCCGGATCACCTGAGCCGAAGAGGATTCGTTGTTCGGCCAGTGCTCGTCGCGCATCCCAGAGTGCTGAGAGTCGGCCACCCTCTTCGCGCAGCGCCGGACGCTGAGAATGCTCGACGACGCTGGTGAAGATGCTCGAGAGTGCGCGAGAGACTTCGCCGACCCGCGAAACCAAGCGTGCGGGAGCCACCGCGCCGGCGGCGACCTCCTCCGTGATGGAACGGCTCTCTGCGAGCGCCGAAGTCACTTGGTCGTTGAGATCGTCGTCGGACTGGAACGCGCGCGCGGCGTCGACCAGTTGATCCATTGCGTCCGAAACCGCTTGTGTGGCGGGGCCGGTGTCAGTGCGTGCCGATGCGGCTTCGGCGAGCTCGTACAGCGCGGATTCGAGATTGATCGCGGCGGGCACAGCGAGGGCGCGCTCGGACGAGGAACTCAGCTGTGCGGCTTCTTCGAGTTCCGTCTGAACGCGAAGGGCTCCGAGGACGACGGCGACGATCATCGGCAATGCGAGAACGGCGATGACCTTCCATCCCAGGCGCCATTCGCCGATCGACCACCAAGAGGTTGTCGTGTGTGAATCGTGTTTCATGCGGAACATGGCCCCTTCACGTCAACCCCCGTGGGTCATTGCCCGAACCCCTTCGATCCGGTTTGACCAGAAGGGGTAGTTAGCTGAACGGTAACAGACTGTTCGCTGGCTCGCTACATCCCAGTTGGCTTCTCGGATCGCCGATGACTATATCCGGATTGTAAGGCCAGGTGAAAGGGTAAACGGACAAGTGCGGCGAATGGGATAGCCGGATAGTCCAATTTGGTAGCTCGGCGAGTAGTGCTGCCCGGGAATTCGCGGAACTCACGGCAAGCATCTGGCTCGTGTCCCGACATCGAGGACACGTCCGAACGAGGCGCACACGCATGTCAGAATGTGGAAACCGCACCGATGACCGAATTGAACTTGGAGCCATAGTGAGTGGAACTGCTCGCGACGCGTTGCGCGCGATCGCCGAACTGCTCGCCCCTGACAGCGCTGTTGTCATCGATCGTGTGACTCTCGCGATCGACCAACCGGAACGGTATGTCGAAGTACAGAACGAGTTGTACTCACAGACGCTCGAGAAGCCACACCCGGAAATGGCGTGGTTTGCTCTCGTCGACGCATTGCACGAACAAGAACGCCTGGTCTGGGTGGACTGGAACGAGGATGCTGCCGAGGTTCTGGGTCAGCTGCGAGTGCTCACGTCGGCGCCGGCGGGATCGTGGGAGTGGTCGGACAGTCTTGTCGTGGCCTTCGATCGAGCTGCCGGACTCGAATCGCTTCTCGCCCGTATCGGCGACAACATCACCGATACGGGCGTTTCACTTGCCTGGCTCGACAGCGACAGCGATACGTTTCTCCTCGCGCTCGTCCCGAGTGTTCACGGTGCAACGCTCGTCGAACTCGCGCTGGCAACCGGGCACTGCGTGCGCGTGTTCTAGAGTCTCAGCGTTTGCCGAGCAGGCGGCGCAATCCTTCGATTCGATCGCTCAGTCTGGGCGGCGTGCGCTCGGGATCCATCAGTGCATTTTCAGCGAGCACGTGGTCTTCGCCGTCGACTGTGTTCCGGTCGAATTCGCGCAGACTGCGAGCGTCGGAGGTCGAGAGAGCGCGAACCGTCGACAACAGTGACTGCTCGCCCAACGCGTCGTCGACTTCTTCCTCGGTGACGTCGAGGTGCTCGCTGAGTAGGTGGCGCCTCAATCCGATGATCGAGGCGCGCAACTCGACATCTGCGTCGTCGTCGGATTCGACGGCGATGTCGCACTCGGTGTCGAAGCCCATCGAACGGTTGTTGAGATTCGACGACCCGATTCGCAGGAGGCGATCGTCCATCACGAGAACCTTGGCGTGTACGTAAATAGGTGCGCCAGAAGAGGTCACGGGATAAAACGCACCGAAACGGTCGTGGATATCGGCCGACCACAGCAAATGCAGCAGGTCGTGGCGTGCCCCGTCCATCGCCTTTTGTTCGAGCCATCCATCGGCATTGCGGGGAATGACCAGAACGATTTCCGGCCCGTCGGCCTCACGTAGACGCGCGGCAATCGCCTCGGCCAGCGTGCGTGATGCGAGGTACTGGCTTTCGATGTACAGCGTGTGTTCGGCGCCGGCGATGGCCGCGAGATACAGCGCCTCGATCTCACGAACCTCCGCGCGCTCGCCGAGTTCCGGCAATGTTCTGGCGACGGCTACGTCGACCACCCGCAAGGTGGGAGCCAAATTGACGGGCCACGGAGTCGCAGTGCTCTTGACCGGTGTCAGATCCTCGCCGGTTGCGGATTTCCAGCGTGCCCGCGCCAATTCGCCGATGGCCGCAGCCGCATTGCCGTCGACCGCCGTGGTTGCGTCATGCCAAGGGCCGTAACGCCTTCCGCTCGGCGTGATTCGATAATTGTTTCGGTCGACGTGATCCGAGGTGTCCCAGCGGTCCACAGTCATGTCGATGCCGCCGCAGAACGCCAGAGCGTCGTCGATGACGATGATTTTCTGATGGTGCGCCGCACCAACCGGGTGGGCGCCGTCGATCTCGAACCGTAGGCGCTCGTCGGTCAGCCAGTTGGACACGAAGACGGGAGTCATGCCGCGGCCGATTGCGGTGAACGCGCCGATGTTCCATTTGAGTACGAGGATTTCGAGGTCGGGTATCTCGCGGACGAGCCAGCGGAGGAACATTCCCAACCGGTTGGGGCCGTCGAGAGTCTGCTCGCCTGGTTCGAGTTTGATGCGCGTGTCGAAGTCCCAGCCGATCAACATGATTCGCTTTTCAGCTTGCAGCATTGCGGACTTCGCATGATGAAAGTAGTCAGCGGCGTCGACGATGCAGGCAAGATTGTCCGCCGGTTCGATGCGCCAGCAGGTTTCGCCCGGAACAAGGATTCTGTTCATTCGCCGATTCCCAGGTACGCGGTCAGTTCGCGCGCTGCCGCTTGGCCGGCGCGGTTGGCTCCGATCGTCGACGACGACGGTCCGTATCCCACCAGGTGCACGCGAGGGTCGGCTTCGACCTGCGTGGCGAGGCGCCCGGTCATCGGGATTCCGCCACCCGGTCCGCGCAGGTGCAACGGCGCCAGGTGATCGAGTGAGCTACGAAAACCGGTGCACCACAAGATGACATCGGCGTCGGCGACGGTACCGTCGGCCCATTTCACGCCGTTCGGAAGAATTTCGGAGAACATCGGCAGTCGATTCATCACACCACGCTCACGTGCTGCCCGGATGGCAGGCGTTACCGGGAGGCCGGTCACCGAGACAACGGATCCCGGTGGCAGGCCGCGTCGTACACGATCTTCGACCATGGCAACCGCAGCGCGGCCGATGTCCGGCGTGAACGGCTCGTCGCGGAACTCGGGTTCGCGCGGCGTCACCCAGGTAGTGGTCGTGACGCGTGAGATCTCGTCGAGCAGTTGGACAGCCGAGATCCCGCCGCCGACCACGACGACATGTTTGCCTTCGAACTCGGCAGCGGTTCGATAGTCCTTCGTGTGCAGTTGTCGGCCAC
Organism: Rhodococcus sp. KB6; assembly: GCF_001445685.1. Taxonomy (NCBI): domain Bacteria; kingdom Bacillati; phylum Actinomycetota; class Actinomycetes; order Mycobacteriales; family Nocardiaceae; genus Rhodococcus; species Rhodococcus sp. KB6. The sequence continues at coordinate 687,273 of NZ_LNAK01000043.1, forward strand.
GGAACGACTCGGCCCCGCGATAGTGGGGGATGAAGGGCCGCTCCCAGGTCCCCGTCGCGTTGATCAAGCCTCGCGCCGCGAATACTCCCTGGTCGGTCTCGATCCGCAGGCGCTCTTCCCTCGGACACACCACTCGCGTGTGTACCGGGCGGTGGACGGGAAGTTCGAATTGCTTTTCGTACAGTTCGAAGTAGTGGGGGACCGCCACCGATGCAGGCACCTGTTCGGCGTCTGTACCGGTGGTTTCCGCGAAGGACATTCCCGGGAGGTCATGGACGCCGTTGACGGTGCTCAGTGTCAGGCTCGGCCAACGGAACTGCCACGCCCCGCCCGGCCCCGACGCATGATCGAGCACCACGAACCCCGATTCGGGCTCGATTCCGAACTTGCGCAGGTAGTACGCGGCGGAGAGTCCGGCCTGTCCGGCGCCGATCACCACCACGTCAACCGGGTGTGGTTGCTGTGCGGCAAGGTCGTCTGTACTCATCGGTAATCTAACCTCCTGATGTACAGAACTTAGCTGCAGAGAAGTATGCGGACGGTATCGGCGCCTCGGAACATCCCTGTGTCGAGCCTTCCAGAAACGAAAGTGAGCGGACATGATCGGGTTCTCCCGTGACGGCAACGTCGTGACCATCGAGTTGCAGCGTCACGAGCGTCGTAATGCGCTCAGCGCGGAACTCTGCATCGCAATACGGGACGCGATGAACGCGGCGGTAGCCGAGCACGCGCACGTCGTCGTCATCACCGGTGAGGGATCGGCGTTCTGTGCAGGCGCGGACCTTTCCGGCGACGTCTACATGGAGGGCTTCACCGATCGTCTGTTCGAGATGCTTCGCTCTATCGACACGGCGCCCATCCCCGTCATTGCCGCTGTCAACGGTCCGGCCATCGGCGCGGGCACGCAACTGGCCATCGCGTCGGATCTTCGCGTCGTAGCGCCGAGCGCTCGCTTCGGAATCCCGGCCGCCACCCTCGGTGTCTCGGTGGACAAGTGGACGATGCGTCGGCTCGCGTCGCTGGTCGGCGGCGGTCCCGCGCGCACCATTTTGCTCGGCATCGAACAGATCGGCGCCGAAGAAGCCTTCACTCGCGGCCTCGCCAACAAAATTGGAACCCTCGACGACGCTCAGGAATGGGCACACCGCATTGCAAATCTCGCACCGCTGTCGTTGCGGCACATGAAGATGGTTCTCAACGACGACGGCACCATGGAGGAGCAGTCTCCCGAGCAGCTCGACGCGCTTCACGCCGCCTGGCTCAGCGAGGACGTCCAGGAAGCCCGCGCTGCCCGCATCGAGAACCGCCCTCCCGTATTCAAGGGTAAGTAAAGCTGGTTGCAGGGAAAACAGGCGCCGGGCACGCAGGGCAGATAGTGGCTACGCTCGTCTGAATGAAGAAGACGACGGTTCTCGGAGTTGCTGCTGTTGCCGCGGCGACGGGGTGGGTGGCGCGAGCCGCATGGGGCATCCCGACGCAGATCGGGGCCTCGCGAAACACGGTGCAACCGTATGCGGCGATGTCCCCGCGATACCGGGACCGCCAGTTCCACAACTCGGAGCCCAGCAGCACACTGGTTCCGGGCACCGATGTCGGAATGTTCAAGTCGATGGCCACGCGAGGGTCGACGGGTCGGCCGCGTCGGCCGATTCCGTTGGCCACTCCGCTGGCACCGGCGGCAGCCGGCGACGCGGCGGTGACGTGGTACGGCCATTCGAGCGTTCTCGTCGAGGTCGACGGCTACCGCGTTCTCGCCGATCCGGTGTGGAGTGAACGCGTATCACCCTCGGCCACAGTAGGTCCCGCACGCATGCACCCCACTCCGGTGGCTTTGACCGAACTGCCTGCAGTGGATGCGATGGTCATCTCTCACGATCACTACGACCATCTCGACATGGCTACGGTCAAGACCCTGACTCGTACACAGACCGCTCCGTTCGTCGTGCCGATCGGTATCGGTGCGCACCTGCGGCACTGGAAGGTGCCCGAGAACCGGATCGTGGAACTGGACTGGGACGAGTCGACCAAGATCGGCGACCTGGTCCTCACGTGCACGGAGGCTCGTCACTTCTCCGGTCGTGGCCTTGTCCGGAACACGACCCAGTGGGCGTCGTGGGTATTCGCCGGGCCGAAGCACCGGGTCTTCTTCGGTGGTGACAGCGGATACACATCACGTTTCGAACAGCTGGGTGAAACCTATGGGCCTTTCGATCTGACGCTTCTCCCCGTCGGTGCGTACGACGTGCGCTGGCCGGACATCCACATGAATCCGGAAGAGGCAGTGCAGACGCACATCGACCTCAACAAGGGCGACGGGTCGCGCGGTGTCTTCGTCCCGATTCACTGGGCGACGTTCAACCTCGCGTTTCACTCGTGGTCGGAGCCGATCATTCGCCTCGACGAGTCGGCTGCAGATGCGGGCACAACAGTGTCGGTCCCGATGCCGGGCGGCAGGATCGACGCGTTGTCACCGACACCGCCGTCGAAGTGGTGGATACCGCTGGGCTGAGCGGCGAAGTGTCGCGGACGTGGTTGCCTGTCGAGTCGCACCCTGATTAGTTGCTCCGGGTGCGTAATCTTTGACCATGGCTCACGAGCACACCAGTTCAGAAGAGACAGCAGTGGCGGTAGCGCCTGAGCGATTGCCGGACGACGTCGACGTCGCCCGCGGTCTGACCGCCGATCAGGTTGCAGCAAGGATCGCGTCGGGACAAACCAACGATGTACCGGACCGGGCGTCCCGCTCGGTCAAGGACATCATTCGCGGCAACGTCTTCACTCGCATCAACGCGATCCTGACCGTGTTGTTGGTGATCGTGCTCGCGACGGGTTCGATCATCGACGGCATGTTCGGACTGCTGATCATCGCGAACAGCGGTATCGGCATCATCCAGGAGATCCGCGCCAAGCGCACGCTCGACGCTCTGGCCATCGTGAGTCAGGCCAAGCCCATGGTCAGGCGTGACGGCGTCGCCGTGGCGATGGCGCCCAAAGATGTTGTGCTCGACGACATTATCGAACTCGGATCCGGTGACCAGATAGTAGTCGACGGTGAGGTGGTCAGTTCGGCTGCACTCGAGGTCGACGAATCGCTGCTCACCGGTGAGGCCGATCCGGTTCACAAGGCGAGTGGCCAGCAAGTGTTGTCGGGCAGTTTTGTTGCCGCGGGCAGCGGTGCATACCGCGCCACCAAGGTCGGCGGCGATGCATACGCGGCCAAGCTGGCCGAAGAGGCGAGCAAGTTCACCCTCGTGCATTCCGAACTGCGTAGCGGCATCGACAAGATCCTGAAGTTCATCACCTACCTGATGATTCCGGCGGGTGCGCTGATCATCTTCAATCAGCTCTTCACGATCGGCCTGCCGATCCGACCGGCACTCAACGGCATGGTGGCAGCTCTGGTTCCGATGGTTCCCGAAGGCCTTGTGCTCATGACGTCCATTGCATTTGCGGTCGGTGTGATCCGGTTGGGCAAGCGCCAGTGCCTCGTTCAGGAGTTGCCGGCGATCGAGGGTCTGGCCCGTGTCGACGTGGTGTGCGCGGACAAGACCGGAACGCTGACCGAGAACGGCATGCGCCTGTCCGAGGTCGACGTCGCACCGGGTGGATCGGGGGAGACTGCGGTCAAGTCCGCGTTGAGCGCGATGGCCGCGTCCGACCCTCGCCCCAACGCGAGTGTCCTGGCGATTCGCGAGTCTCTCTCCGACGACTCCGGGTGGGGCGAAGCGACAGCGGTGGCGCCGTTCTCCTCGGCGAAGAAGTGGAGCGGCCAGTCGTACGGCAGTCACGGCAACTGGGTACTCGGTGCCCCGGACGTGCTGCTCGATCCCGACTCGGAAATGGCCCGCAAGGCCGAGGAAGTGGGTTCGAGCGGACTTCGTGTCCTCATGCTCGGCAGCAGCGACCTCCCCGTCGACGACGCCGACGCCCCTGGCACCGTCACCCCCGAAGCTCTGGTCGTGCTCGAGCAGAAAGTGCGCCCGGACGCCCAGGAGACGTTGGAGTACTTCGCCAGCCAGAAGGTCGCGGTCAAGGTCATTTCCGGCGACAACGCGGTTTCCGTCGGCGCCGTTGCCGGATCCCTCGGACTCGAAGGCGGCGACCGCCCCATCGACGCGCGAGAGCTGCCCAGCGATCAGGAAAAGCTGGCGGACACTCTCGACGGAGCAACGACGTTCGGTCGAGTGCGACCGGATCAGAAGCGGGAAATGGTCGCGGCCTTGCAGTCTCGCGGACATACCGTCGCGATGACCGGTGACGGCGTCAACGACGTGCTCGCCCTCAAGGACGCCGACATCGGAGTCTCGATGGGGTCGGGCAGCCCGGCTACCCGAGCCGTGGCCCAGATCGTGCTGCTGGACAACAAGTTCGCGACGCTCCCGTACGTCGTCGCGGAAGGCCGCCGAGTGATCGGCAACATCGAGCGTGTGTCGAATCTGTTCCTGACCAAGACCGTCTACTCGGTGGTGCTTGCGTTCCTGATCGGCATCACCGGCGTCCTGTCCCAGGTCTTCGACTTCGAACCGCTGCCGTACCCGTTCCTGCCCCGCCACGTCACGATCGCAGCGTGGTTCACGATCGGTATCCCGGCCTTCATCTTGTCTCTGGCACCCAACAACGAGCGCGCGCGAACCGGTTTCGTCTCGCGCGTGATGCGTCTGGCGTTGCCGTCGGGCCTGATCATCGGCATCACCACGTTCATCTCCTACGTATTGGCTTACCAAGGCCCGGACCAGACGGAAACCCAGAAGATCCAGGCCGGAACCAGTGCGCTCATCACGTTGATCATGATCGCCGTGTGGGTTCTGGCCGTCGTGGCTCGGCCGTACGTCTGGTGGAAGCTCGTTCTGATCGGCGGGTCGGTGGCCGGATACCTCATCCTGTTCGCGCTGCCGTTCACCCGCGAGTTCTTCAAACTGGATCCGAGCAACGTCGCTGCGACGACGCTCGCGATCACCCTCGGCGCGATCGGCGTTGTACTCGTGGAACTCTCGTGGTGGATCAGCGCACGCCTGCACGGGGAGAAACGAAAGATGTTCGCGACACCCGACGACCTGCCCGGCGAGCATCACCATGCCCACAGTGAGTGAGTAGTTTCAGCGCCTGAACATCTGCACCCAGGCAATGCGATCGCCGCCCCGCTTCTTGGCTCGGTACATCGCATTGTCTGCGTGCTCGATCAGTTCGTTGACAGCCCGATCCGGTAAGTCCGTCTCGGGACTCAGATAGACACTGACGCCGGTACTGGCGGACACAGGATAGGGATCGGAGTCGGACGAAACCGCCGAATGTATCTCGGTGGCGACCTGCTCGATATCTCCTCGATCGACTCCGCGCAGGACGACGAACTCGTCTCCACCGATTCGAGCCACCACCGCATCGGGGCCGGCGGCAGCGATGAGGCGGTCGGCGACAGCGGTCAACGCGTCGTCGCCCGCGACGTGCCCGTGCGTGTCGTTGAGGTTTTTGAACGAGTCGACGTCGATGAGTAGTGCGATCAGAGCCTGCGTTCGATCACTGCGCAGCAGATGCTGTGCCTCGTCCTGGAGTCCGCGGCGATTGAGTGTCGCGGTGAGGTAGTCCCGGTGGGCGTTGCGTGCGTCGTCGGTCAGGCGCAGCCAGACGATCTGCAGAATCCATGCGGTGGAGAAAACCACACCGGCAACCATCAGATAGAGATTCACGACCACCCAGTCGTCGTTGACCGGCTCGGACATCGCCATGGCAGCGAGCGTCGTGCAGACAGCAAGAGCCCAACCGATGTGGCTGATGGCAACGCGAGGGCTGTGAACTATCGCCGCATAGAAGCCGATCATGATGAACAGGATGCAGCCGATGGTTCCGACGAAAGCGGTGCGTACGGCGAAGAAGAGAGTGACGGCGAGCCACAGGTCGGCCCAGACGACAAAGGCCACGGATTGTCGCCAAGTTGGCCACGATTCATTACGCGCCCAGCGGTAGCCCGCATAGGCGCCACTGATAGTTCCGAGGGCGAAGATCGACCGCGCCAGGGCGGTGTCGGAACCGAAGCGGCTCAACTGCATGGTCGCCGCGATCAGGGCGAAGAGAAAACACCACACCGCGACTAATTTGCGTCCGGGAACGGTCAGCCCGCGAGTGTCGAGGAATCGGGGGAGCCAGGTGTAATCGGTGCGATCCGACCACCACCGGGACAGCAGTTCACGCGTGGGGTAGGGGTCGCTCCCCGTCCCGCGCAGTCCTGCATTCAAACCGGGCACCTGTCGATGTCGATGGGTGGTCAATCAGCTATTGGCGGGTTAACGCTACCTCGAGTTGCGCACGGCTCGAACGCACGGACCTGCTTTCTGGCGCAGAGGCCGTCGACCTGTGAGAATCGAAGGGCGCGGAGGAACGATTCCGCCGAAGGATGTGCGTCAGCACCGGGAGAGGACACGGACATGGGTTTCTTGGACAACGTCAAGGGATTGGTCGAAAAGGGCCAGGAGCTCGCAGCGGAGAACTCCGACAAGGTTCACGACGCTATCGACAAGGTCGCCGACATCGCCGACGACAAGACCGGCAACAAGTACGGCGATCAGATCGACAAGGCAGCTGAGGCCGCCAAGAAGGCTGTTCCCGAAAAGCAGTAATACCGGATTCGGCATACCGTTTTTCGGTAGCACCGTTGCTCAGGGGCCCGTCACCGAAAAGGTTGCGGGCTTCTGTGCGTCCGCTAGGTGAACTCCCAGGGTCGGCGGGCAGAATGAACGCGTGAACTTCACCTGGATTCTGCTGGTCGTCATTGCCGCCATCGCAGTCACCGGGCTGTCCAATCGACGAAACCTGCAGGCTCCGCTGGTTTTGGTGACGGTAGGTTCGGTCGCATCCTTCATACCCGGTATGCCGCGGCCGGAACTCGATCCCCACGTCATTCTCGGTGTGGTCCTGCCGCCGCTTCTCTACTCGGCCGCTCTGAAATTCTCGGTGGCGACCTTCAAACGCAACTTGGCCCCGATCTTGCGCCTCGGCGTCGGAATGGTGTTGGTGACGGCGTTCGTGGTTGCCTTCTTCGCCGAATGGATGGTGCCCGAGTTCACGATCGGCGCCGCCCTGGTGCTCGGGGCCGTGATCGCGCCGACCGACGCCGTCAGCGCGGTGGCGGTCGGTCAGAAGCTCGGGCTCCCGAAACGGGTGATCGCCATCCTGACGGGCGAGGGGCTCGTCAACGACGCCACCGCGCTCACGCTCTTCACCGTCGCCGTCGCAGCAGTGACCGGAACGCGAATTGCCACCGATTCGCCCCTGTTGTTCTTCGCGTATGAAGTGATCGGCGGCGTTGTCGTCGGCTTGGTGCTCGCGTTTGTCGTCAAGTTCGTTCGTGCCCGCATGTACGACTCTCCACTGGAAACCGGCTTGGGGTTGGTGCTTCCGTTCGCTGCCTACCTGGCCGCCGAAGAACTACACGCGTCCGGTGTTCTGGCCGTTGTGGTCGCTGGTCTGGTGATCGGGCACTATTCGACGGACGCGTCGATCATGACGCGATTGCAGGAGCGCTCGGTGTGGTCGAGCCTGGACACTCTTCTCGAGATGTTCGTCTTCGCATACATGGGGCTCCAGCTGAGCTTTGTGATCGACGATGTTGTCGCCGACGGACTTCCGGTGCTTCACGTGTTCGCGTACGGTCTCGCAGTCCTGGCCGTTGTCATCGTGATTCGGCCGGTGTGGCTGTTCCTGAGCTACTCGCGTGTGCGATTCGGTGTAACCCTGCGCCGTGATCGCGAGAATCAACTGACGTGGAAACAGAATCTGGTGGTCTCGTGGGCTGGAATGCGCGGCGTCGTCACTCTTGCTGCGGCCGGCGGTATCCCGTTTGCACTCTCGTCCGGCGAGCCGTTCCCCGGACGCGGCGTCATCCAGGCGATCGCGTTCATCGTCGCGGTCGGGACATTGCTCATCCAGGGATCTACCTTGCCGTTCATGATCCGTCGCCTCGACGTCGCGGATCCTTACGAGCAGTTGCGCACGCAGGAACAGATGGAGTTGGCCCGCAACATTTCTCGCAAGGCGGGAGAGAAGGCGTTGGCAGACGCGGCCGCGCACCCTCCGCCGGGGATCGACGGGAAGGAACTGCAGGCGATCGTCGAACGCGTACGACGCTCGATGCAGGCGAGGCTTCAACTCCAGGAGGTCGACGAGGACGCCGATCGCGAGGCCGCCTTGTGGAATGCGGGAGCTCTGTTCGACAAGTTCCGGCATCAGTCACTGCGCTCGCAACGAGTTGCGCTGATCGCCGCACGTGACGACGGAGATCTCGACGACGAGGTATTGCGTACCGTATTGGAAGGACTCGACATCGAAGAGGCCGCAGCAGAGGAACGTGTCAGGCGTCGCCGAGCAGGTAGCGGTGCGGGCAAATAGAGGGGAACACTGCGTATGACTGTTCGGAGTTCGAGGGTTCGCGCAGTCTGGGGAGTCGTGGTGGCGAGCGCACTTCTCGTGAGCGTCGGCTGCGGATCGGATGCCTCGCCGGATGTCTCCGTCACCGACACCTCGACCACGACAACCCCGTCGGTCGAGAGCAGTGCGCAACGTGGCGTCGTGTTCGACAGTGAACCCTTCACCAGCACAGCCGAAGTGGCGGCGTCCGGAGCAAGCGCGGTGAAAATCCTGTACGGCTCCACCTCCGGTATCGACGGCCGAGAGACTCAGGTGTCGGGAACGGTGTTCACGCCGCCTGGAACTCCGCCGGAGGGCGGTTGGCCGATCGTCTCCATCGGCCATGGCACGACGGGTATTTCGGACGACTGCGCGCCGTCGGCCTCGCCGACCCTGTTCGGCACGATCGGCCTGGTCGCGCCGTTCCTCGACTCGGGATACGTGGTCGCTGTCTCCGACTTCGAGGGCCTCGGCACTCCGGACCCGCATCCTTACCTGCAACCGGACACCGCGGCGTTCAACGTCATCGACGCGGTTCGAGCGGCGCGCAACGTCGTTCCGGACACCTCGACTCGTTGGGCAACTCTGGGGCTGTCCCAAGGCGGGCAGGCATCCTGGGCGGCAGCCGAGGAAGCCGACACCTACGGCGACGGACTCGAATTCGTCGGTGCAGCAAACCTGTCCCCGGCAGCGGACATCTCGCCGATCATCTCGAGTGATTCCGAGGTGAATCTGTCACTGCCTCAGCAACTGCTGCTGCCCTATGTACTCGAAGGGCTGTCCCTCACCCATCCGGACCTCGAACGAACCGACTACGTGCGCGGCGCATTCGAGCAGAACTACGACCTGCTCACCTCGTGCCTGACCGCTCGGGCGACGGAGAAGTTGGGTCTGGTCGGAAAGGTGACGCCCGCCGACACGCGGCCGGCCACCGCCGAGGATGCGGACCGAATTCACGCGTGGCTCAGCGATGTTGCTCTTCCCCGTCAACGCGCGAGCGGTCCGATGTACGTAGTCGTCGGTACCAACGACAACCTGATCCGTCCGGAATGGACCGAGGCGGCAGTCGAACGCGCCTGCGCCGACGGTGACGTCATCGAATTCCAGGCGCGACCGGGTGAAGGTCATGCGGACGGCGCCGCTGTGCCGGGAGCTGTCGCGTGGGTGAAGGATCGATTTGCAGGTGTTCCGGCACCGAATACCTGCGGGTCGTGAATCGATGACGCCGTTGGAGCGAATCCGCGCTCTTGCACTGGCATTGCCGGAGGCGACCGAGCGGGTCAGCCACGGTGAAGCGTCGTGGTTCGTGCGCAAGGCGCCGCAGTTCGTCACCATGGCAGATCACCACCACGACGATCGCGTCGCGATCTGGGCCGCGGCCCCACCTGGGGCGCAGGCAGATTGGGTCAGTCGTGACCCGTCGAGGTTCTTCGTCCCTCCGTACGTGGGTGGCCGGGGATGGATCGGCGTGTACCTCGACGTTCCGAGTGCCGACGAGACCGAGGACGAGAAATTCTGGAACGACGTAGCCGACGTCGTCGAAGATGCGTACCGCACGGTGGCTCCGAAAACACTGATACGGAAACTGGACGAGGACTCGCGGTGAGTCCGGCCGTGGTCGCGCTTCTCAGCGTGCTGATTCTCGCAGTGGCCGGGGCGCTGACGGCTGTGTGGATGCGCACCAGACGTGAGGTGACCACCCCCACCGAACGTGCCGTCCATGCCGCTCTCCATACGGCTTCGCTTGCCGCGCGGCCACTTCGGCGTGGACTCGACGAGAATTCGGCCGCCGAGGCGGCGCCTCACCTACGTGAGCTGACCGGCGGCTCCGGTCTGGGCCTGGCAGACGCGTCGGGAAACCTGTTGGCGTGGGACGGCCGTCACGAAGCGTTGTCCGAACAATTCCACGACGCCGCCATTCGTGCGATCGAAGGCGAACGCCGGGTACTCGTCACGCACTCGGACCTGGTGCGCGGACCGAGCGATCACCATGTGCGAGCGCTGATCGCTCAGCCCCTGCTGATCGAGGACATCGGCGTGGTCGGCGTACTGGGAATCGTCACCAGCGAGGACCCGTGGCCGGGAATGCTCGGAGCGGTCACCGAGGTGGCACGATATGCCTGCAGTCAGATCGAACTCGCCGACCTCGACGCGTCCAGAGCCCTGTTGGATCGAGCCGAAGTGCGTGCCCTGCGCGCACAGATCAGTCCTCATTTCATCTACAACGCGCTCAACACGGTCGCATCGTTTGTTCGAACCGATCCGGCGCGGGCCAGAGAACTGATCCTCGAGTTCGCGGACTTCACGCGGTACTCGTTCCGATCTGCGGGTGAGTTCACCCTGCTTGCCGACGAGCTGCGCAACATCGATCGTTACCTGACCCTCGAACGCGCGCGATTCGGGGAGGCTCTGAACGTCCGCCTTCAGATAGCACCCGAAGTGCTCAACGTGGTTCTTCCTTTCCTTGCCCTCCAACCGCTGGTCGAGAACGCGGTTCGTCACGGCATTTCGAGTAAGCCGGAGGGCGGGACCGTGAGCATCGTGGCTGCGGACGAGGGACCGGACTGCATCATCAGCGTCGAGGACGACGGTGTGGGGATGGACCCCGAACTACTGCGCTCCGGTTCGCTCGACGCCATCGAGTCGGGATCGGGGCGACCCAGCGCACGAGAAGCTGCTCACGTCGGTTTGGCCAACGTCGACGACAGACTTCGTGCCGCGTTCGGCAACGACTACGGACTCGTGGTGGAGACAGCGCCGGGTGCCGGTACGAAGGTCAGCATGCGTGTTCCCAAGTTCAAGCAGGGTATTCACGTCTGATTCTCGCCTTCGATGATCAGGCTGAAACCGTCGTGGGAACATGGACCTGTTGTGAACGAGACTGACACTGATGCCCAGCTGACCGTCCTTGCCGTCGACGACGAGAAACCAGCCCTCGACGAGCTGGCCTTCTTGCTGCGCGCCGAGGACTCGGTGGCGCACGTTCACACGGCATCGGATGCGACGACAGCGTTGCGGATACTGCGCGGTGGAAGCATCGACGCGGTGTTTCTCGACATCAACATGCCCGGACTCGACGGTCTCGAACTGGCCGGCATCCTCTCCAATTTCGCGACGCCACCGCCCGTGGTGTTCGTGACAGCGCACGACGATCGAGCGGTTGACGCATTCGATCTCGGCGCCGTCGACTACCTACTCAAACCGCTCCGGGAGGAGCGTCTCGCTCAGGCCGTTCAGCGGATCGTGGGGCTCGCCGGGCGCACCAAGAGTGAGAGCAAACCCGAAGCTGCGCCCACGGACGAGGTGATCCCGGTGGAACTGGGCGGTGTCACGACGCTCGTTCAGCGTTCCTCGGTGGAGTGGGTGGAAGCCGACGGGGACTACGCGCGTTTGCACACCGCTGGAAAGTCGCACCTGGTGCGCATCCCGATCTCGACGCTCGAATCACGCTGGGCCGACGCGGGCTTCTTGCGTGTGCACCGCTCCTACCTGGTGTCTCTGGCGCTGGTCACCGGCATCCGCACAGTAGGCAGTGGATTGGTGGTCTGTCTGCGCCCGCACGGTGACAAGCCTCCCGTCGAGCTTCCGGTCAGCCGCAGACACACCCGTGAACTCAAGGATCGACTGGTTCGTGCGCCCAAGCAGAGTTGGTTGTCGCGGTGACGTCGCAGTCCGATCCTCCGCAGCGTGAGCGCGTTGTGTTGGCGCAACGTAGTGGCGCACGGATCGTGCGAACACGGGTGGAGGTGCAGGAACAGACCGAAGTCGGTGACGCCATGATCCGCGGTCTCGTTCGCGCGCAGTTGGGACTGGCAATTCGCCTTGCCGTCGTCGCGGCCGGGCTCCTGTGTGCGGTGCCGCTGCTGACGCACCTCTTCCCGACGCTGTCGGAGGTCGCGATCCTTGGCATCCGGTTGCCCTGGCTCGTGATGGGCGGCGCCGTGTATCCCTTGCTGTTGACGACCGGTTGGGTGTTCGTGCGTCGTGCGGAGCGAAACGAGCAGGACTTCAACGACATCGTGGACGACTGAGCGCGGCACTGTGGGAGGACAACCTATCCCGGTGTTGACGGTGCTCGGCATCGTGGCAGCAGCTGTCGCGACGGTGGCTATCGGAATCTACGGCGTTCGGCTCGCTCGTACCACCTCGGACTTTCTCGTCGCGTCCAGAACCGTCAGCGCGCGGTGGAATGCGACGGCCATCTCCGGCGAGTACCTCTCTGCTGCTTCGTTTCTCGGTGTTGCGGGGCTGGTCGCCAAGTACGGCGCCGACGCACTCTGGTATCCCATCGGCTTCACCGCCGGATACCTCGCCCTGCTGCTGTTCGTCGCAGCGCCGCTTCGGCGTTCCGGTGCGTATACCGTCCCCGATTTCGCCGAGTTCCGTCTCGGCTCACCGCGATTGCGCAAGCTCGCGATGCTCGTGGTCGCGATGGTGTGCATCCTGTATTTGATTCCACAGTTCCAAGGCGCGGGACTGACGCTCAATATCTTGCTCGGGGTTCCCAGTTGGATCGGCGGCGTAGCGGTCGGGGTCATCGTCATCGCCAACGTCGTCGGCGGCGGGATGCGCTCGATCACCTTCGTTCAGGCCTTCCAGTACTGGCTGAAACTGACTGCCGTCGCGATTCCCGCTGTGGCACTGACCTTCTACTTCTTCGGCGATCACCACGACGTCGGCGCGTCGATGCCGCCGACGGTCACCACTGCGACGACCGTCGACATCACCACCGACGTCGTCGTCCAGGTGTCCGAGCCGGTGACGGTCAGCGGCGGCACAGTCGACGGGCGAGCGGTCGAAGGCACGATGACCCTGGGGCCGGGGGAGCACACTCTCGGTGAAGGCATGTCCATGGTCCTCGACGCGGGAGCCGCCGTCCCTGTCGTCGCCGGAGCGCCCGCGCAGAACTCTGACTGGATCACCCCGGGTTGGGGTTTCGGTGGGCCGCACCCGATGTACCAGGTGTACTCGCTGATGCTCGCGACCTTCCTCGGAACGCTCGGCCTTCCTCATGTTCTCGTCCGGTTCTACACCAACCCCGACGGCCGGGCAGCCCGTCTGACGTCGCTCGCCGTTGTCGGTCTGGTCAGCGTTTTCTACCTGTTTCCGACACTCCTCGGCGTCTTCGCTCGCCTGTACGTTCCGCAACTTCTGATCACCGGCACCTCCGACGCGGCGGTGCTGCTGCTGCCGGGCTCGGTGTTCTCGGGGTGGGGCGGACAACTGCTGGCAGCCCTCGTCGCGTCCGGTGCCATTGCCGCCTTCTTGTCGACGTCATCCGGATTGCTCGTCAGCATCGCGGGCGTCGTCAGTACCGACGTTCTCCGTGGGCGAGTTCGAGACTTCCGAATTGCAGCGCTACTGGCCGGGGTCGTTCCTCTCGTGCTGTCGCTGGCGGTGGTGTCGGTCGACCTCTCGAGAACCGTCGGTTTGGTGTTCGCAGTCGCTGCGTCGACGCTCTGCCCACTGCTCGTATTGGGTATCTGGTGGCGCGGTCTGACTGCCGTCGGCGCGGGGGCGGGGATGGTTGTCGGTGGATGTGTTGCGGGCACTGCCGCTACTGTCGCCGTCCTGGGTGGTTTGTCGGAGGACGTCCTCGGTGGCTGGCCGGCAGCCATTTTCGCGTTCCCGGCCGCGGTGAGCGTGCCGCTGGCGTTCCTCACGATGATCGTCGTGAGCAAGGTGTCGTCGAAGCAGATACCGGCAGATATTGCGCGAATCTTCACGCGGATGCACGCCCCGGAACGTCTCGGAATGGGCTCCGATCGCGAAGACGATCTCCGCCGACCCTGACTTTCACCGCCCGAACCCTCTGCCGTTGGTCGCGCCTGCCTGACCGTTCGGCGCAGCGCGCGACTGCTCACCGTGTGACTGGCGCCACAGCGTCTTCATGTGACTCCGATCTCACTAACGTCTGTGCGTAGTTCACTTCACACGCGAGGCGAGGAGCCGGCAGTGTCCACAGCAGAAATCAGTGAGGGGTCGCCGCAAGAGCGACGCACCCCGGATGCCCAGGCATTCATAGACATGCAAGCGAGTCCCGAATTCCAGGAACTCCGAACGCGTCTGCGCAAGTTCGTTTTCCCCATCACTGCATTCTTCCTGCTCTGGTATGCGGTGTACGTCGTCCTGGCTACCTATGCCCACGACTTCATGGCCACCAAGGTCCTCGGCAACATCAATCTCGGCATCATCCTCGGCCTCGGGCAATTCGTCACGACCTTCGCCATCACCGCGTGGTACGTGAAGTTCGCCGGTCGTGAGCTCGATCCCCGCTCCGCCGCCATCCGTGAAGAACTGGAAGGTCCCGCATAGTGATCACCACACTCGCCGCGTCCGGAACGGACGTAGGAAACCCAGCCTTCAACATCGCGATCTTCCTCGCTTTCGTCGTCGTGACCATGACGCTGGTGATCCGCGCCAGCCGGACCACCAAGAAGGCGTCCGACTTCTACACCGGTGGTGGGCAGTTCACCGGCCCGCAGAACGGGTTCGCCATCGCCGGTGACTACCTCTCGGCGGCATCGTTCCTCGGTATCGCAGGTGCGATCGCCGTGTACGGCTACGACGGCTTCCTGTACTCCATCGGCTTCCTTGTCGCCTGGTTGGTTGCACTGCTCCTGGTCGCCGAATTGCTCAGGAACACGGGCAGATTCACGATGGCCGACGTGCTGAGCTTCCGACTCAAGCAGCGTCCGGTGCGCATGGCGGCGGCCCTGTCCACTCTGGCCGTTTCCCTCTTCTATCTTCTTGCCCAGATGGCCGGCGCCGGTGGACTTGTCGCGCTGCTGCTCAACATCGACGGCAAGGTGGGACAGTCGATCGTCGTCGCGATCGTGGGTGTGCTGATGATCGTGTACGTCTTGGTCGGCGGCATGAAGGGCACCACCTACGTACAGATGGTCAAGGCAGTTCTGCTGGTTGCCGGAGCCGGAATCATGTTCGTACTCGTTCTGTGGGCAGTGCGCGGCAACTTCTCTCAGTTGCTCGCCAATGCGCAGGACATGGTCAACAGTTCCACCACCAAGGGTGTGCAGGGACGCGACATCCTCGGGCCCGGTGCCAAGTACGGTCTTTCCGGAATGACGAAGCTCGACTTCATCTCTCTCGGAATCGCTTTGGTGCTCGGCACGGCGGGCCTGCCGCACGTGCTGATGCGCTTCTACACGGTGCCCACTGCCAAGGAAGCTCGCCGCTCGGTGACCTGGGCGATCGCGCTGATCGGTGCCTTCTACCTGTTCACACTGGTTCTCGGCTACGGCGCGGCCAGCATGGTCGGACCGGACAAGATCTTGGCAGCGCCTGGTAAGGAGAACGCGGCCGCTCCGCTTCTCGCCTTCGAGCTCGGTGGCACCATCTTCCTCGGCATCATCTCCGCGGTGGCGTTCGCGACCATCCTCGCCGTCGTTGCCGGTCTCGCGATCACTGCTTCTGCGTCGTTCGCTCACGACATCTACGCCAGTGTCATCAAGCGCGGCAACGCAACCGAGGAGCAGCAGGTTCGAGTTTCTCGAATCACCGTCGTGGTCATCGGACTCGTCTCCATCGTTCTCGGCATCATGGCGATGGGGCAGAACATCGCCTTCCTGGTGGCCCTCGCCTTCGCAGTGGCGGCCTCGGCGAACCTGCCCACACTGCTGTACTCGCTGTTCTGGAAGAAGTTCAACACCACCGGTGCGCTCTTCAGCATCTACGGCGGTTTGATCAGCTGCTTGACGCTGATCGTGTTCTCCCCGGCGGTGTCGGGTAAGCCGTCGTCGATGTTCCCGAACTCCGACTTCGCCTGGTTCCCGCTCTCGAACCCCGGCATCGTCTCGATTCCGCTGGCATTCGTCCTCGGCATCGTCGGTACGTACATCGGACGTAACAAGATCGAAGATCCGGCAAAGCAGGCGGAGATGGAAGTTCGCTCCCTCACCGGCGTCGGCGTCGAAAAGGCTGTCAGCCACTAAGAGGGGCAAAGCCCCGTGCGTCTTTCTGGTACCTCTGGTTACGGAAAAGGCGCACGGGGCTTATTGTTCTGCCATGGCAAAGCTCACAGTGAAAATCGACGTTCCGCTTCCTCCTCAGGAAGTGTGGGACAAGGCGTCCGATCTCAGTGGATACGAAAACTGGCTCGTGGTTCACGACGGATGGCGCAGTGAACTTCCCGAACAACTGGGTGTCGGCACCGAGATCAGCTCGGTCGTGACTGTGAAGGGCCTGCGCAACCGCGTTCGGTGGACCATCAAGAAGTACGACGTCCCGAAGGCGATCTCGCTCAAGGGAGACGGCAAGGGCGGGGTCAAGCTCGGTCTCGAACTCGACGTCAAGGCAAAGGGCGACGGGTCGGAACTCGCGCTGACAGTCGAGTTGGGCGGCGCGCCGTTGTTCGGCCCGATCGGTTCGAGTGTGGCGCGGGCGCTCAAAGGCGATGTGGAGAAGTCGCTGGCCCAGTTTGTCCAGATCTACACCTAAGTTGTGGAGATTTCCACATCGAGCTACTTCACCGCTAACATGAGTTAGGATTCTTTTCGGCGGGATAAACCGGGCATCGGTTGGTTATTGATGCGGGTCCCGCCGGAAAGGATTCGATCAATGTCGTCTCGTCATGGGTACGGCGCACCACCTGCGTCCATGCCTCGATCCGTGCAGGTTCTGATCGGACTCTTGGCAGTAGTCGCAGTCGGTGGAACCGCAGCATTCGCCGTGACGTTCAAAAGCGTCCGCGACAAGGGAGAACTCGGTGCGAGTGCTGTCACAGCTGCGACGGCAACCAGCTGTGAGAACCCGGAAACCGTGACCGTGGCCGCCGATCCGTCGATCGCCTCGGGACTCGAAGCTGTCGCCGCTGCCATCCCCGCTACGGAACTCGGGTGCAGCTCGCTCAGCGTGACGCCGCAAGATCCCGTGCTCACCGTCGCGGCGATCGCCGACGGTTCGGCACCCGCACTGTGGATCCCTGATTCGAGCGAATGGTTGGACAAGGTTTCGGCTAGCGGGCAGGAGATTCGCCGGATCAGCAACTCGGTCGCGTCCACCCCTGTTGTCACTGTCTCGGCGCCGGGTAGCGAGGCACCCGCCGTTTGGACGGATGTCCTCGGCGCTCCAGCACTGCACATCGGCGATCCCCTCACCAGTGCCGTCTCCAGCGCACCGATCGTGGCAGCCTTTGCCGAGGCCCAGTCGCGGGGCGGGGACCTCACGTCCATTTCGGCAGCCCTGGTCCCGGTGGCGCAAGCGCAGTACGGAAATCTGAAGGAAACCGGTTCGACCGGACGCATCCAAACCGTGGACGCGGACGGCGGGACCGCGGTGACGACCGAGCAGACCTTCGAGGCTTATCTCGCCGCACATGCGGACAGTCGACTCACCGCGTCGGTACCGTCTTCCGGTTCGGTCTTCATGGACTACCCGATGGCAGGTGTGGGTGCAGACTCGGCGGCGGCGGTCGACGCCGGCAAACTGCTGGCGGCAGCGCTGACATCGGACACCGGGCGCTCCGTACTTGCCGGCCTCGGGTTCCGCGGCGCGGATCAGGCCCCACCGGTAGCCGGTGGAGTGGGAAAGGTTGGCTCGCTGGTGCCGTCCGATCCGACTGTGGTCACCAAAGCGCTTGCGCGGTACGAGATTCTGTCCAGGCCTTCCCGTGCACTGGCAGTTGTCGACGTCTCGGGGTCCATGGACTACATGCAGGACGGGGTCACTCGAATGGCCGCGACTGCACAGGCCGGTGACATTGCGATCCGAATGTTTCCCGCCAACGCACAATTGGGTCTCTGGGCATTCTCCATAGACCTCGGCGAGGGCACGGACTACCGCGAACTCGAACCTGTCGCCCGTATGGATGCAACTGAAGGCGACACGGATCATCGGAGCAAACTGCTGTCTCGGATCGACAGCCTCTCTTCGATCGTCGGCGGCGGAACAGGTTTGTACGACAGCGTTCTCGCCGCGTATCGGTCCATGCAACAGACCTACGATCCGGCCTCGATCAATTCGGTGATTCTACTGACCGACGGTGCGAACGATGATCCATCGAGTATCTCGCTGCAGGAACTTCTCGACACCCTGACTCGCGAGCAGGACCCGACGCGGCCGGTACCGATCATCACCATCGGTGTCACCGATGACGCCGATACCGATGTGCTCGAGCAGATTTCGGCTCTCACCGGCGGCAACAGCCACTTCGCTCCGACACCGGCAGACATCCCGAAGGTCTTCGTCGGCGCGATCAGTGGGCGCGCCGGCTGAACTACTCGAGGACTGGCGCGTCGGCGCTGTCCGTGATCCATTCGGTTGCGAGTCTCTCGAGGGTGCCGTCGGCGTAGAGCGCATCCACGGCGGCAGAGACGCACGCCGTCAGAGGACTGTTCTTCTCGAGCACGAACCCGAAGAATTCGGTGACCGCGTTGGGCCGCGGAAACTGACCCACGATGACCGACCCGGGCAGTTCGTTCTCGGTGATGTGAAATCCGGTCGGGATGTCGACGACCAGTGCGTCGATCTCGCCTGCGGCCAGCGCAGCTTTCGCATCGTCCGTGGTCGCGAACTCGCGTGGCGCAGTGGTCGGAACAATCGTGTCCGTGATCGCCGCGAGGCTGGTGGAACCGGTCTGAGCGCCCAGTCGGTAGCCGGCAAGATCCGCAAGATTCTTTGCCTCAGCGGCTTTGCTCCCGCGCGAGGCGATCACCGACTGCGCCACTGCGTAATACGGCGAGCTGAAGTCGACGTTCTCGCGGCGATCCCCGGAAACCGTGAACTGATTGACGTCGAAGTCGAAATCCTTGGGGCCTGGTTTCAGTGCGTCGTTGAAGGCGGCCGTGGTGAAGCGAACCTGATCGGCGTTGTACCCGAGTTTGCCGACGACGGCCCGGGCCACCGCCCCCTCGAAGCCCTTGCCGTTGGACGGAGTGTTGTCGACGAACCACGGCGCGTACGCCGGCGAATCGGTGGCGATGGTCAAGACACCGTCTTCGAGGGTGGTCCCGCTCTGTGGTCCGCACTTGTCCACGGCGGTGGTCGAGGGCAGTTTGGTGAATGCCTCGGGAACCGTGGTCGTGGTGTCCGCTGCCGCAGGTGCCTCCGGCTGCGACGAACACGAGCCCAACAAGATCGAGGAAGCGAAGATCGCGGTCACGGCAACAGCGCGTCGTGTCATAGGCACAAGGCCATCTTGCCTGTTTGTCCGGTACGAACGTGACGGGGGTCTCGTGTGAGCGGAGTTCACGCAGCTGAGCGTCGTAGTGCAAGGCGCTCCGACGGTGTCGTCCCACCCCATACTCCGTGTGGTTCAGCGGTGTCGAGTGCAAAGGTCAGGCAGTCCCGAATGACCGGGCAGCGGAAGCACACCTGCTTCGCGGAATTTTCCCGTGCAGCCCGATTGCGTCCGCGTTCTTCACCCGGCGAATAGAACACGGCGGGGTCCACCGTCTTACAGGTGGCGAACATCCGCCAGTTGTTGTCGACCAACGGCTCCACGGAACTGCGAACTGTCATCGTGGTCTCCTCTCCCATCGAGAATCCAGTCTTGCCCGTGGCCTGGCGCAGCGGCAGGTTTCCGATCCACCAGATTTCTACTGCCAGATGCAGCACTATCCAGCACAATGAGGAAATGGCAACGACGGATCGGGGTCAGATCACGCTCGACGGCACAACGGTGTCCGTGACCAATCTGGGCAAGATCCTCTACCCCGAGAGCGGCACCACGAAGGCCGAAGTCATCGACTACTACACCCGTATCGCCGCAGTCATGCTTCCGCATGTCGTCGGTAGACCGGGCACTCGTAAGCGTTGGCCCAATGGCGTGGACGGTCAGTCCTTCTTCGAGAAGAACCTTGCGTCGTCTGCCCCGCAGTGGCTCACGCGTGCGTCGCTGCAACATTCTGATCGTGTCGTCACTTACCCGGTCTTCGATTCCGTTGCATCCCTGGCGTGGCTGGGGCAGCAGGCCGCACTCGAATTGCACGTTCCCCAATGGCGATTCGACGGTTCCGAGCGTGGTCCGGCGACACGACTGGTATTCGATCTCGACCCGGGCGAAGGCGTCGGATTGACCGAGTGCGCCGAGGTGGCGAGGTCGATTCGAGATCTGGTCGCAACTCTGGGGTGGACTGCCTATCCGGTAACCAGTGGTAGCAAGGGAATTCACCTCTACGTTCCACTGGATCGAGCCTTGGACGGCAGCGGTGCGTCGACTGTCGCCAAGCAGATCGCCACCGGACTCGAGAAGCTTCACCCGGATCTCGTCACCGCGACGATGGCTCGAAATGTGCGGGCAGGCAAGATTTTCGTGGACTGGAGTCAGAACAACGCAGCCAAGACAACCATTGCGCCGTACTCGATGCGCGGTCGCGATCAACCCTATGTTGCCGCGCCGCGCAGTTGGGACGAACTCGACGATCCGAAACTACGACATCTGTTGTTCGACGAGGTTCTGGAGCGCGTCGAATCCGATGGTGATCTGCTGGGCGATCTGGATCCGCCGGTCTCGGCGGCTGTAGCCGACACGTTGACGCACTATCGCAACAAGCGGTCGGCCGACCGGACGCCGGAGCCGATCCCTGCTGCGGTGACCAAGGAGACAGCGGGCAATACCTTTGTGATTCAGGAACATCACGCCAGACGATTGCATTACGACGTTCGCCTGGAGCGGGATGGTGTGCTCGTGTCCTGGGCTGTTCCGAAGGGCGTGCCGACCAGTGCCGGAGAGAATCGGTTGGCCGTGCACACCGAGGATCACCCGCTCGAGTACGCCACGTTCTCGGGCACGATCCCGAAGGGGGAGTACGGCGGCGGTTCGATGACGATCTGGGATTCCGGGACGTACGAGACCGAGAAGTGGCGTGAAGACGAGGTGATCGTGCGCCTCAGTGGGAAACGGGTGCAGGGACGCTTCGCGCTGATCCGGACGAAGGGTGACCAGTGGTTGATGCATCTGATGAAGGATCAGAACGCGAGTTTCGGAACGGAGTTTCCCAAGAATCTCGAGCCGATGCTTGCCACCGCTGGAACGCTCGAAGGTCTCGACTCGCAGGAGTGGGCTTTCGAAGGAAAGTGGGACGGGATCCGAGTGATTCTCGAATATCATTCGGGCACAATGTCACTTCGCAGTCGCGCGGGTAACGACAAGACCGGGGACTATCCCTCCCTTGCCGGGTTGGCCGAGGTGCTGGACGGTCATGACGTGGTTCTCGACGGTGAAGTGGTGGCGTACAACGACGCGGGGGTCACCGATTTCGGTCTTCTCCAGCGAGGTGGGGAGCCGGTGTTCCTGGCCTTCGATCTTCTGTACCTCGACGGAGTGTCTTTGCTGCGGAAATCCTACTCGGACCGGCGCACCGTGTTGAATGCGTTGGCGGGCAAGGTCGGTGAGCTCGAGGTACCTCCACAGATCGAGGGCACGGCGGAGAACGCGTTGGAGGTGAGTACCGATGCCGGATGGGAAGGGATTGTCGCCAAACGTCGTGCATCGGTCTACCTTCCGGGGCGGCGTGGGTCGAGTTGGATCAAGGTGAAGAACTGGCGCACTCAAGAGGTGGTGATCGGAGGGTGGCGCACCGGGCAGGGCAATCGAGCACAGGGGATCGGGGCGCTGCTCATGGGAATTCCGGGTGAGGATGGATTGACCTACGTTGGGCGCGTCGGTACCGGCTTCAGTGATCGCGACTTGGAGTCTTTACTTGCGACACTGGAACCGCTGCGTCAGAAGGAAAGTCCGTTCGGGGAGGAACTTCCAGCAGATGACCGCAAGGGTGCGGTGTGGGTGAGGCCGGAACTCGTCGGTGAGGTGCGGTTCATGGATTGGACGAAGACCGAGCGTCTGCGTCATCCGAGTTGGCGAGGTCTGCGGGAGGACAAGAAACCGGGCGACGTGGTGCGGGAAACAGTGCAATGACGGCCAACGCACCGACGAACGCGACTGCGGCACAGATTTGGATTCCGGTACTCATCGCCGAGGTGTAAGCCTGGTTCGCTGCGTCGGTCAAGGCACTCGCGGGGGGAGCGCCGGCATGGATCTGCGCCGGATCGGCTGTGGAAGTGCCGACTCCGGGTTCGAAGCGGGACCGGAAAACGGTGGCTACGACCGTCCCGATGACGGCGACGCCCAGAACTCCACCCAACTCTCGCACGACGCTGTTGATCGAACTGGCCATCGAAGCCTGCTGGGGCGCAACCGAAGACATCGACGTGGTTGTGGCCGGAGCCATGACCAACCCCATCCCCGCGCCGACCAGTGCCATGATCGCAGCCAGGATTCCGAACGGTGCGTACCTATCTGCTGCGATCGACAGGACCAACAGTCCCGCGGACATGACTGCGAGACCGGTCGCGATCGAACTGCGCACGCCGAATCGGCCGACCATACGATCGCTGCTGGAGGCGACAGTCGCCATCACTATCGCAAACGGAACTGCACCGACGCCGGCGACCAATGGACCGTAACCACGAACTAATTGGAGGTATTGCGTGTACGTGAAGAGAACTCCGAAAAGGGCGAAGAATGTTACGGCCAAGATGGCATTGGAGGTGCTGAACACTCGACTGGTGAAGATGCGCACGTCGGTCATCGGCGCCGAGGCCCGCAGCTCCCACCAGACGAATCCGGCGAGAAGTGCTGTTGCGCTGACGATCTCCAGCACCGTGACGGGCGACGACCATCCGCGAAGGCTTGCCTGGGTGAGGGCATCCACGATCAAAGCCAGTCCGCCGGCGGACAGCAGGAGTCCGGGGATGTCGAACGAACCCTTCGTGATCCCTCTTGCCGGGGGCACAAGAAAAACCGTCGCGGCGATCACACCGGCGACCAGTGGGACGTTTATCCAGAAGACGCTTCCCCAACTGAAATGTTCGAGAAGTACGCCACCGGCCACGGGGCCGATCGCGATTCCCAGTCCGGCGGTTGCAGACCAGATTCCTATCGCCCGGCCTCTCTCGTGCGGGGCGAACATCGAGACGACAAGTGACAGCGTCGCCGGCATGACCAGTGCGGCGGCTGCCCCCATCACTGTTCTCCATCCGATCAGCTGCATTGACGTGTGAGAGAGGGCAGCGAAGGCTGACCCGAGGGCGAACAAGGTGAGGCCGGTCAGAAGTATCCGACGGTGACCGAATCTCGCGCCGAGTCCACCTGCCGTGATGAGCAAGGCGGCGAACGCCAATGTGTATGCGTTGGTGATCCATTGCAGGTCGACGGTGGTCGCCCGCAGTTCGCGGGCAAGGGTCGGGATAGCGGTGTTGAGGATGGTGTTGTCGATCGTGACTACGACGAGGGATGTGCAGAGGGCGCCCAGTGCTGCCCATCGTCGCCGGTCAGTGGGTTCGAGGGAATTCATCATGTCCTTACGAATGTAACCTTACGAATGTTTAGTGATGAGAACGTACCCCCTCGCCTTACATGTGTAAAGTTTGTCGGGTGAGTGATGTTTCCGAAGATGCCGATGAAACTGGGACGAGTGGTTCTCGGAGTACTCGCGCCCGAAATCCGAGAGGAAGCGGCGCACGGCTCCGCGGAGAGATCGTCGCCGCAGCGGCGACGCTCATCGCCCGCACCGGATCGGATCAGGCGGTGACGCTCCGATCAGTCGCTCGCGAAGTCGGGATATCCGCACCATCTATCTACGGACACTTTTCCGATCGCGATGCCATTGTCGAAGCGGTGGTCTCCGAATCGCTGGAGCAGTTGCATCTCGCCGTGGCCGACGCCGTTTCCGCACACCCCGACCCGGTCGAGGGTCTGTATGCCGGGTGCTCGGCATACGTCGAGTTCGGCATTTCCGAGCCCGCTCGGTATCGGGTCTTGTTCGGGTGGTCCAGGCCGAAAGGTCAGTCACCACAATCGGATACGCGAGGACTGGCCGCCTTCAACACACTGGTGACCAACCTCGACGCGTGCGTCGCCGCTGGGAGGTCGGCCAGCACAGACACTTTTGTCGATGCGGTATCGATCTGGACTTCGCTGCACGGACAGGTGATGTTGCGGGCCGATCTCCCGGAATTCCCGTGGCCGTCGACCGACACCGTCGGTGAGATGGTGAGGAGCCTTGCACGGCTTGTGAACTGACGCCTCAACCGTTTGCTGATCGGCAACCAGGCGAGGTCTGATCCAGCATCGTGAGATAGGCATCGAGCTGAGCTGCGCCGGCGAGAAGGTTGCGACTGCGTGTGGTCAGCCGGTCTTGCCAGGATTCGAGGAACGCTGACAATGCGTCTGCTCCGCCGGCCTCGCGCAGCGAATCGAGAAACTGAGCGACTTGCGACAGCCGATAGCCACCGCGCCGCAGCTGCCGTGCGATCTCGGCGTCGCGCACACACTCCGGACCGTATTCGCGATAACCCGTTGCTCGTTCGCGCTCGGGGCGCAGGATGCCGTGCTCTTCCCATGTGCGCAGTGTCGCCGGGTGAACGCCGAGACGGCGCGCCAGCTCACCCACCGTCAGCGCTGGACCGTGCACCAGTGCCGGTGCCATGGTGGACAGAGTCCCCAGCGCTGTGGCTACCTCGGTGCGAGTTCCTCGCTCGGCGAGCAGCGTCATGTGCGCACTGTCGATCAGGCGATAGGCGGACTCGGTGTCGCCCTGGTTGGTCGCCCGCATGATTTCCGTGGCCCGCTGGTGCCCGTGACCGCCGCGCAATGCGAGGAAAGTGCGCAGGGCTTGCGCGTGCACTGGGGTGTATCGCCGGTAGCCGTAAGTGCTGCGCTCGGTCGGAGGGAGGATGCCGGCATCGTCGTAGTTGCGGATCGCCTGTGCGGACAACCCGTGTTCACGGGCAAGGTCTATGGGCCGCACTGATCACCTCCGATTGAGGCTTTTCACGGTATACCCCAGGTAATTGCCGGTGAAAGTTTCACCCGAATCTTCAACGATACTGTCGAAGGCAGTCCACCTTCGAAAGGGATGATCATGTCCACTGCCCCAGCGCTGAGTGAGTTCGGCCGCCAACTCGAAGACGCGGCAAGTCTTGGTCGTGCCGTCGACGAACTGCTCGCAGCGCGAACCGAGGTGCCGGCTCTGCTCGCTCTCGGCGAGCCGACTCATGGGATCAAGGCTTTTCCGTTGCTGCGCAACGAACTTCTCGGCCAACTGGTCGAACGAGGATATCGGTCGATCGTGCTCGAAACAGATGTCTTTGCGGCTTTGCTTGTCGACGACTACGGAAACGGGGGAGAGGCGGACATCGAGAAGGTGCTCGCCACAGGCTTCAGCCACGGATTCGGTGCGGTACCGGGTAACCGCGAACTCGTCGAATGGCTACGCGAGTACAACCACGGCCGCGCTCCGGCCGACCGAGTTCGCTTCTACGGCTTCGACGCTCCGGTGGAGTATTCCGGCGCACCGAGCCCACGTGGCGCGCTGTCTGCAGCAGGTGACTTCCTGCCCGCTGCGATGCGGCCGCACTCGTTCGACGACATCGACCTTCTGCTCGGGCAGGACACCGACTGGACCAACCCGGCGGCGATGTTCGAACCGGCTGCGTCCGTCGGCAACTCCGATCAGGCTCGTGCCCTGCGCATCATTGCGGACGACCTCGCCAGCGTCCTGCGGCGCGCCGCACCTGTGCTGCGGCCCGCCGACCCGGCCGGGTACGACCTGGCCCTTGCACATTCACGCACCGCTCTGGGGCTCTTGCGCTATCACTCCGCGATGGCGAGTTCCGCTCCTGATCGCATCGGCACTCTGCTCAGTCTGCGTGCCGAGATGATGGCCGAGAACCTGTTGGCGGTCGTCGTCCAGGAGCAGCGACGCGGGCCGATCCTGCTCTTCGCACACAATGCCCATCTCCTGCGAGTGCCGTCCGACATGCCCGTCAACGGCGACGTGGTCAGCTGGGGGAGCGCCGGCTCACTTGTCGGACTTGTCCTCGGGGAGCGCTACGTATTCGTGGCAACCGACGCCAACCCCGACAGTGATCCGGGCACTCTGCAGGGAGCGTTGGCCGATGCGACCAGTCGGCGTGCCCTGTTTCTGGCGCCCGCACTTCGCGCAGCACTTGACCCGTCCGTCACCGCGGGAGAGGCGATCCTGCCCGGCCACCTGCCGCTGAAACCTTCGGAGTTGGACGGCGCCGACGCGGTCATTTTCGTCGCGGACACTGATGGAAAACGTTATCAATACTGGTAACAGCGTCAGGGGCAGAGTGCGTGCGAGAGTATCGCGACGGTGTCCGGCTGGTCCTTCGGCGTCGACGTCAGCGTCACAGTGAACGCGCGGTCCGGCGTCGCGCCGGACAGTGTGTAGTACCCGTAGATCCCGCCACTGTGGCCGGTATAGGTGACGCCGCAGGGAAGTTCGGTGGCGCCGACGCCCATCCCGTACCCGAGTCCCTCGGCTTCGGTGGCGGCGACCTGAGGGGTGGTCATCTCGGCAAGCTGCTCGGCCGGCACCACCTGCCCGTCGAGTAGTGCACGCCAGAAGGTGTTCAGGTCTGTGCCCGTCGAGACCATCGCTCCGGCAGCCCAGGGGATCGACGGTTCCGTGCGGGAAACGTCGGTCAGGCCACCGTCGAGATCCTGATAGCCCGTCAGGTGATCGCCCCTGATGTCGAGCTCACCGGCCGGCGGGAGGTACGTGTCTTCCAAGTCCAGCGGATCGAGTATCCGAGACCGGAGTTCATCGGCGTAGCTGCGGCCGCTCACGGATTCGACGAGCATTCCGAGAACGATGTAGTTGGTGTTGGTGTAGACGAACGACGTTCCGGGGACGAATTGCGCCGGTTTGCCGAGGGCGATGGCGACCGCGGCGGACGGCGTCAGCGTTCGGTTCTCGTTAGCTGCAATCCATTCGTCGGCGCCGGGTTCTCCGGCGAACTCGGGAAGGCCGCTGCGATGTTGCAGCAGTTGCCGCACGGTGATCGCGCTACCGTCGATGCCACTGCCGTCCATGTCACTGCTGTGCAGTAGGCCCGGGAGATACCGCTCGATCGGTGCGTCGAGGTCGACCTTGCCCTCGGCGACCAACTGCAGAACGAGTGAAGCTGTGAATGTCTTTGTCACACTTCCGATCCGGACGCGATCATTCTTGCCGATCGAATCGCCGTTGGTCCGGTTGGGCACGCCGCTGGTCATGACAGCCGTCGTGGTGCCGTCGTCGAGTGTTGCGATCGACCCGACGACACCCGACCTGGTGAGTCCGTCGAGATCCGATTGAATCTCCACTGCGCGCTGGAGCGTCGAGCAACCGACGAGTGCCGTGGTGGCTCCGATGATGACCGCGGCGACGAGCAGGTATGGGCGCATGAGTCGAATCTATGGACCTTGTCGTGCCGCGGGATCCAGGAAATCCCCCATCATTCCCTGATCTTCTGCCAGCCCGGGACGTAAGGCCCGTTTGTTCAAAACCGACAAATCGGATCAATCATTCCTGTCCGAACACCACGTCCACGCCGTTAACATCCGAACGAAGTGTTTGTTTTCACGTGTCTTACCAGTTCACGGCTATCGAGGTGCGCTGCCGCGCGCCGAAACGACTCCCACGAAGGACGGATGCATGAAGAAGTCGACACTCCGCACGGGAACGGTCGCGGCTTTGCTGACCGGAAGTGTCCTGTTGCTTTCCGCTGCCCCTGCCTCAGCCGACCCGGGAAGCCTCGGTAGCGGTGGCAGTAGCGGGAGTTCCGGAAGCTTGGGAAGCACGGGCAGTATCAGCAGCGGATCAGCCGCCCTTCCGATTCCGAGCCCGGCAGGGCTGATCGCGCTGGCAGCGGCGAGCACTCAGACCGGAAAGCCCTACCAGTGGGGCGGCGTCGGGCCGAACTCGTGGGACTGCTCCGGGCTGGTGCAATGGGCGTTTCGGCAGGCCGGCGTGAATCTGCCACGGACCAGCCAACAGCAGGCCAACGTCGGACAGCCGGTTCCTCGGTGGGCCCTCGCGCCCGGCGACGTCATCACCTTCTACCCCGGTGCGACGCACGTCGGCATCTACGCCGGATTCGGAATGGTGTTCAACGCCTACGGAGTTGGTGTTCCGACCGGACTGACGCCGCTGGCGGATCTGCCGATCAACAACATCCGCAGGTTCTAGAACCTGCACAGAACCTTCACAAGTCCTCCCAGGTTCATCCACGAGGGCCGAATACAGTCAGTTCCATGAGTCAGCGAAGAGTGCTCGTGGTCGACGACGAGGTCAGTATCTGCGAGTCCATCGCAGCGAGGCTGCGTGCCGAGGGCTACGACGTCGAGTTGGCATTCGACGGCCCCAGCGCTGTGACCCGCTGCGAGCAGATGGATGCCGACCTAGTGGTGCTCGACGTGATGATGCCGGGATTCGACGGCCTCGAAGTTTGCCGCCGCATCCAGGCCGTGCGCCCGGTGCCCGTGCTGATGCTGACCGCTCGCGCCGATGAAACGGACATGCTGATCGGTCTCGGCGTCGGGGCCGACGACTATCTGAGCAAGCCGTTCAGCATGCGTGTGCTCGTCGCCCGGGTGCAGGCTCTGCTTCGGCGTGCGGATCGCGCGGAGCACGCTGCTCGCCCGGTGGCCGACCTCCTCGAGTTCGGTGACGTCGTGATCGACCTGACCGAACGTCGAGTGCGCCGTGATGCGCAAGAAGTTCACCTGACTCGCACCGAATTCGATCTCATCGCCTATCTGGCGGAGCGGCCGCGAGCCGCGATCCCGCGGGAGTCGCTGCTCGAGGAGATCTGGGGCTGGGGTGAGGGAGCGGGCAGTCGGACCGTCGACAGCCACGTCAAGGCACTGCGACGCAAGCTCGGACCTTCCGTGATCCGGACCGTTCACGGCGTCGGGTACGCCTGGGACGTGCCGCGATGAGCGGCGTCGACCGACTCTTTGCACGGTGGCCGCGGCCGCTGGACCCGATGCGGTCCTTCAAGGTGAAGGTCGGCCTCCTGGTTGTCGCAGCACTGGTGTTCGCCGCGGGTGGTTTCTGGCTGACGTCGCAACAACCGTTTCGTTTTGCTCTACTGACGGCGTTGGTTGTCGCTCTCGGCGTTACGCAGGTGCTCGCACACGGGATGACGTCACCGCTTCGCGAGATGACGGCCGCGGCGAAGGCGATGGCGCGCGGCGACTATTCGCGGCGAGTACGAGCGACTTCCAGAGACGAAGTAGGCGAACTCGCCCATGCGTTCAATCGGATGGCCGAGGACCTCGGGGCCGACGACCGGTACCGCCGCGAGTTGATCGGCAACGTCTCCCATGAACTGCGCACGCCCATCACCGCTTTGCAAGCCATGCTCGAGAACGTCGTCGACGGTGTCGAAGAACCGGATCCGGCGATGATGAAATCGGCGCTGCGGCAAACGGAACGACTGGGCGCGCTGGTAGCCGACCTTCTCGATCTCTCGAAACTCGAGGGTGGCGCAATGCCGTTGAAACGCCGCCGTTTCGAGGTCGAGCCGTTCTTACGCGAGCTGTCGAGTGTGAGTGCGGGCGACATCGAGATAGACGTCAAGCCTCCACAATTGTCCGTGGTCGCCGATCCGGATCGCCTCCACCAGGTGGTGACCAACCTGGTGGACAATGCGGTTCAGCACGGGAACGTCGACACCAAAGTTGTCATCCGAGTACGTACCGGCAGCGCGGGGGAGTTGGTGCTCGACGTCCACGACGACGGCCCCGGCATCGAACCACAGGCCCGTGAGCGAGTGTTCGACCGCTTCATCCGCGGCGGCTCGACCGACGGAGGCACCGGACTCGGCCTCGCGATCGCGAAGTGGGCGGTCGAATTACATGACGGCAGGATTGCCGTCGTCGATGCCCCGTCGGGTTGTTGCATTCGAGTAGTGCTGCCGCAGAACTGAATCAAAGTCCCTGACGAGATCGAGAGATCTCGCGATGGCGCATGTCTTCATCGGCATTCGTCTGTACTTCCGACCCTGAAAAATTGAACCAGACACATAGGAGATCACATGAGCGCTCCGATAGTAATTCCACCGAAACCGCCGATGCCGGCCGTAAAACCCAAGCGTTCCAGCCGGTTCTGGCGTCCCGATCGCACTTCGATGGCCACCCGCTCGATGCTCCTCGGCGCGGCCGCAGTAGGGGTGCTTGCGGCCCTGATCCTCGACCCAGGGTTCGCGAGTATCGCGTACGTGATCGTGGGTGCCAGTGTGGTGATCGTCTTCGGGATTCTGACGCCGCCGCGGATGACCGTGACGCAGTGGGTCGCCGCCATCGGGATGCTCGCACTGCTGGGTGTTGCCGCCGTTCGCGGTGCGGAGTGGTTGGTGTTCCTCTGCGTCGTAGCTGCGTGGGTTCTGTTCACGTGGACTCTGATCGGCGGGCGGACGTGGACCGGAATACTTCTGGGAACGGTCGCTCCCTGGCGGGCACCCCACCGGACGGTCAACTTCGTTCGTCGTCGAAAACTTGCTACCCGCTCTGCTCCGCGGGTGCCGGCGGCGCGAGTTGTCGTCGTAAGCGCAGTATCGATTCTTCTCCTGCTGATTTTCGGATCTTTGTTCGTGAGTGCGGATCCGGAGTTCGCGAAGATCTTCGGCGGCTTCGCTCCTGCCATCTCGGTGTCGAACTCGGGAGCACGGATCTTTGCCGGCGTCGTGATGGCGTTCGGCACGCTGGTTGCGGTGTATCTGCGCCGCAGAACGCCGACGGTGGACGCGTTTGCACCTGCGCAGGCGACGCCGTTGCCGATGTGGGAGTGGGCGGTCCCGCTCGGAGTACTCAACGTGCTGTTCCTCGGTTTTGTTGCAGTACAGACGAAGACGCTGTTCGGGGGAGACGAGCACGTACAGGTGACCGATGGACTGACCTATGCGGACTATGCGCGTGAGGGTTTCTGGCAGCTCATGGCGGTTACCGTGCTGACGCTGCTCGTCATCGCCGTCGCAGTGCGGTACATCGACCGCCGCGACGCTGGATCGAGGCGTCTTGCCCGCGGACTGCTGGGTGCCCTGTGTGTTTTCAGCCTGGTGATCGTGGCGTCCGCTGTGCACCGGATGTGGTTGTACGAGAATCAGTACGGTTTCACGGTGCTCCGGGTCAGCGTCTTCGCGACAGAGCTGCTTCTTGGCTTCGTGTTCGTGTTGTTGCTCGTCGCAGGTATTCGGATGTCCGGGAAGTGGCTGCCCACAGCTGTTCTCGCCACTTCGGCCGTCGCACTGCTGGCCTTCGCGGTGTTCAACCCCGACGCGTACATCGCGCAAAAGAACATGGAACGGTTCGAGGGCGGCAAGAGCATCGACGTTTCCTACTTACGCGGGCTCTCCGTGGACGCGGTACCTGCCTTGGATCGTCTACCGGAACCGCAGCGTTCATGTGCCTTGAGCAGATATCGACTCGGAGTGCCGGGCACCACTGCGCCCTGGGAGTTCAACGCAGCGCGTGAGAAGGCCCGCGACATCCTGGAAGCTCGCCCGGTGGGGCCGTGCCTGCAGATGTACACGGTCGGATAGACGCAGGGCGATTGTGCAGCCGCACGGCAGATATCGCGCGCGGCTGCACAATCGGCGAGCGTCACCTGGTCGATCAGTGCACGGCGAGTGAGATTTTCTCCCGTTCCTCTGCGGACACCACCTCTCGGGTGGATCGTAAGTCGACGGTCACGCTGTGGAGTTTGCCGCCGTAGCGGAACGTGCCCTTGTCCGCGAACTCTTCCGCGACCGGGCTTCCCCGGTTGATGCCGACGTCGAGCTGTTCGTTCATGCTGAAGATCGCCCGAGTGGTCTTCTCGATCCGGCCTTCGGAGACCACCTCGTCGTCGACGCTCAGGGTTGCGGTTCCACCCTTGCCGATTCCGCCGCCGTCGTACTCGAAGTGGACGGACACCTCGCGCGTATCGGGTGCCAGCGGGTTGCGCCCACGCACGAAGGTCCGACCACCGCCGCTGAAGTTGTAGCAGTAGACGGGGACGGAATCGAGTATGTACAAAGCGAATCCGCCGAACCGGCCACCGAGGCTGACCAGCATGCCGTCGGCGACGCTACCCAGACTCGCGGTCAGCGTGTACGAGCGGTTGAAGAACGTCGGCGCGGCTTTCTCGACCAGACCGTTCATGTGTGGGTACAGAGTGAGGGTCTTGCGGCCCATCATCGGATGCGGGGGTCGTGATTCCGCGGTGGCGTGGCGACCGACCGTTCTGTCGTCCAGCGGCAGCACCTGATATTTGGCCGCCTCGACGAGGAACTTTTCCTTGAGCCGGGCCAGGATCTCGGGATGCTCGTCTGCGAGATCGCGGGCCTGCGACCAGTCGACCGAGGTGTCGTACAGCTCCCAACGGTCCTCGCTCATCGGTGTGAGCTCGAGGCCGTGAGTGGCCATCAGCCAGGGTGCGCGGTGGGCCGTGACTGCGGTCCAACCGTAATCGTAGATTCCGCGGTTGCCGAAGATCTCGAAATACTGTGTGGTGTGGCGCTCTTCGGCGTCGGGCTCGGCGAAGGTGTAGTTCATCGCCACGCCTTCCATCGGTTTCTGGGTCACCCCGTCGACGCTGGACGGTGCCGGAATACCGGCAGCTTCCAGGATCGTCGGCGTGATGTCGACGCAGTGATGCCACTGCTCCCTGATTCCTGGCTTGTCGATCCCCTTGGGCCAGTGGGTGATCAGACCGTTCCGGGTACCGCCGTAATGGGACGCAACCTGCTTGGCCCACTGGTAAGGGGTGTCGAGAGCCAGAGCCCACGACGCCGGATAGTGCGGGTAGCTGGTTTCGGTCCCCAATTCGTCGTAGCGCGCCAGTACGTCGGATGTCGCACTCTTGTAACCGTTGAGGCCGGCGAGGTAGTTGAACGAGCCCTCCATTCCGCCTTCCGCGGAAGCGCCGTTGTCACCCATCATGTAGAGCACCAGAGTGTTGTCGAGTACACCCATGTCCTGCAACCGGTCGACGAGCCTGCCTACCTCGTCGTCGGTGTGCTCGAGAAACGCCGCGTACAACTCCATCAAACGGGCCGAGACCTTCTTCTGGTCGTCGTCGAGTTCGTCCCAGTGTGGGAGCCCTGGAGCCCAGGGGGCCAATTCGGTGTCAGGAGCGACGACGCCCAGTTCCTTCTGCTTTTGGAGGGTGATCTCGCGTTGGCGATCCCACCCGTGATCGAATTCGCCGACGTACTTGTTCAGGTATCGGTCCGGAACCTGCAGTGGAGCGTGGCACGCGCCGAAGGGGAGATAGCAGAACCACGGCTTGTCGGGGTCCATCGTGTTGACACCCTCGACCCATTCGATCGCATGGTCGACCAGATCCTCTGACAGGTGGTAACCCTCCTGCGGCGTCTTGGGTAAGTCGACCATCGTGAAGTCCTCGTAGAGAACCGGGGTGAACTGGTCGGACTCGGCACCGAGGAAACCGTAGAACTTGTCGAAACCCTCACGGACCGGCCACCGATCGAACGGCCCGGCAGCGGTGGTCTCCCACGTCGGGGTCTGGTGCATCTTGCCGAAAGCACCTGTCGCATAGCCGTTTCCCTGCAGGACGCGTGCGACCGTGGCGGCAGAGGCGGGGCGGGTCCCGTTGTATCCCGGTGCCGCGTTGGCCATTTCGGAGATGACACCCATACCGACACTGTGGTGGTTGCGCCCGGTCAGTGTGGCTGCACGCGTCGGCGAGCACAGAGCCGTGGTGTGGAATCGGCTGTATTTCACGCCGGTTTCGGCCAAACGCTCGGCGGTGGGGGTGCGGCACGGGCCACCGAACGCGGAGGGTGCGCCGAATCCGACGTCGTCGATCATGATCAGCAGCACGTTCGGGGCCCCGGCCGGCGGGCGAAGCGGTTCCGGGCGGGTGTACGGGGGATTCTGATCGGGGTAGTACACGGCGGCCGCGACGTTCGGCGTCTCGGGAATGATCGGAATGGAATGGCGATTCACCAGCAGGCTCCTTGGCGTGTGCAAAACCGGGTCGGTTAAGCAGTTGTCTTAATCGGGAGCGTATCGATTGGGGTTCCGTTGGCGGCGTATGTCTCGTTGACTGGGACAACTACCCCCGTGAGTGGCTAAGGAGTCCCTGCACTCCCTAACCGCGCACGGGGGGTGGGCCTTGCGGAATTAAGACAATGACTTATATGGTCGGTGTATGCCCGCCTCGTTGGATGCCAAGAACGCCATGATCGCCGTCGCCGAGCGGATGTTCGCCGAGCAAGGTATTCACGAAGTGTCCATGCGGGACGTGGCGACTGCGGCCGGGCAGCGCAACAACTCTGCAGTTCAGTATCACTTCGGTGGGCGAGACGGTCTGGTGCTGGCCGTATTCCGGCATCGGATGGATCAGATCAACGCAGCGCGACTGACGTATCTCGACGACATCGACGCCAGTGGGCGGACCGACTTGGTCCGTGCTTTGGTCGAAGCCTTTCTGTACCCGCTGGCCGATTTCATGGCGACGGTCGACGGGTCCAACTATGCGAGATTCATTGCCCGAATCTCACCGTCGGTGGATACGCAGAGTGCTGAGTTTCGCGAGGTCAGTGAAGGAATCAACGAGGTAGTCGGCAGGTTGACGCGGGCGTTGCCGCATCTGCCCCGCCGCGTCGCGGTTGAACGGATCGATCTGACGTTCAACATGAGCGTCTCTGCTCTGGCCATCTTCGAGCAACGCCGGGAAGACGAAAACCCCGTTGTGCAGGCAGATTTCGATACGACGGTGGATCATCTGGTCGATCTCGCGGTAGGAGCACTGACCGCGCCCCAAAGCGCACACAAACGCACACGAGCAAAGCGGGTGCACGCGTCGATTGACTTGTGACCCCGCGACACGACACGACAGGACGGAGTCATTCGATGGCTACCCTTACATCATCACGAACAGTCCAAATCGGCAATCACACAATCGAATTCGGACCACGCGGAATGAGGCTCAATCCGGAAGGCGTTGAATCGAGGCCGTACGAGCGGTTCACTCTGACACCCGTCACACCGTTCATCGGTGCCGAGATCAGCGACATCGACCTGCGTGATCCGTCGGAGGAGCAGATCGAGGATGTGCGTCGGGCCCTGCTCGAATGGAAGGTCGTGTTCTTCCGTGACCAGCCGATTTCGAGCGTGAATCATCGTGACTTCGCTGCCCATTGGGGCGAACTCGAGGTCCATCCACTTCTCCCACAGGGAGAGGTTCCGGCAGTCGTCAGATTCGAACGCGGAGAGGACAGTCCAGGAACCGAGAACATCTGGCACGTCGACGTCACCTGGACGAAGACGCCGCCGCTCGGTTCAGTACTTCGGGCGATCGACGTACCGCCTGCCGGTGGTGACACGCTCTGGGCTGATATGGGGAACGCCTTCGACTGCCTCCCCGACGAGATCAAGGAATTGATCGACGGCAAGGACGCCATCCACGATTTTGTGCCGTCCTTCGGACGCGGCATGAGCCCGGAGAAGTTGGAACAGATGAAGGAGCAGTACCCGCCGGTTCTGCACCCGATGGTGCGTAAGCATCCGGAGACAGGGCGGAAGACGCTGTTCGTCAACAGCCTCTTCACCACCCACATTCCGGACATGGATCCTGTCGAAGGCAACGATCTGCTCAATTTGCTGTTCGCGCAGGTCAAGGTCCCGGACTTTCAGTGCCGCTTCAAGTGGGCGCCGAATTCCATTGCCTTCTGGGACAACCGGGCTACCCAGCACTACGCAGCGAGTGATTACTTCCCTCATCGCCGCGTGATGGAGCGGGTGGCAATCCTCGGAGACGTGCCCTTCTGATTTACGTCTGCGGAATGCGGATGATGCACCGGAAGCCGACGTGGCAGGTCGAGGACTCCTCGGATTCGCCCTGCCGCGCGGCAGGGCGGTAGCGCAGGCAGTAGTTCGGTGCACACAGATGTGAGCCGCCCTTGATCACCCGTCGTGCGTAGGGTTCGCCCGCCAACGCCTCCGTGGCGAACTCCGCTCGGGGATTACGAGGAATGCAGCACGACGAGGCCGGCGCGACGTTCTTGGAACTGTGGGCGTGGTCGGACGTGTAGTGATCGGCCGTCCATTCCCACACGTTCCCGGCCATGTCGAACAGTCCGTAGCCGTTGGGCCGGAACTTTCCGACCGGAGCGGTGCGCTCGTAACCGTCCTCGAGCAGGTTCTCCCAGGGGAACTGGCCCTGCCATACGTTGCCACCGGGCCGCCCGCCCGGAGAGTCGTGATCGCCCCACACGTAGGCCTGGCGATCGAGTCCGCCGCGGGCGGCAAACTCCCACTCGGCCTCGGTCGGGAGTTCCTTGCCGGCCCACGCGGCGTAGGCCTGGGCGTCGAAGTACGACACGTGGGTGACGGGGTGCCGTTCACGTCCCCCGATGTTGCTGTCAGCGCCCTCGGGATGGCGCCAGTCGGCGCCGGGAGTGAACGACCACCACTGGGTGTAGTCGTCGAGTGAGACCGGGCCGGGTGGCGAAGTGAAGACCAACGATCCCGGAACGAGGAGGGCTGGATCGGCATCGGGATAGTCGGCGGGATCCGGGGCGATTTCCGCAGTGGTGACGTGGCCGGTTGCCTTCACGAAGCGTCGGAACTCGGCGACCGTCACCGCCGTCGTGTCCATCCAGAATCCGTCGACGGTGACCTGGTGAACTGGGCGTTCTTCCGGATAGAAATCTTCGGAGCCCATCCAGTACGTCCCACCCGGGATCAAAGACATGTTCTTCGGGGGAGTAGCCGTGGAGTGAGGCGTCGTCATGAATTCAAGAATGGCACGTTGGTCGCGCCGATGTGGGGAGAGTCCCACCTGGTGCCCTCGGCAGGATTCGAACCTGCGACCCTTCCTTTAGGAGAGGAATGCTCTATCCCCTGAGCTACGAGGGCGGGGAGCGTACCGACAAGCGCTGAAAACCCTGTGCTGCCGGGGTTTTCGCTTCCCGATACTGCTGTTGCATCCGCTCGACCTGTCGGCACGAAGCCTCGGGCGTCACAGCTGCGCTAGTCAGTGTAGCGGCCCGCCGACGAGGTCGCGAAGTCGACGGTATCGCCGGGTGCAAGCAGGAGCCGAACCGATCGCACTGATCGCAATGGTGTTCACCGCGGAGCAGGCACGGCATCGTGCGGGAATGACCCGCAGAATCCGATTCAACGCCTTTGCCATGAACTGCGTCGCCCACCAATCGCCAGGTCTGTGGCGCCACCCGGAGGATCAGTCGTCCAGGTACACGGATCTGAGGTACTGGACGGAATTGGCGAAGCTCCTCGAGCGCGGACGATTCGACGGGCTGTTCCTGGCCGACGTGTTGGGAACGTACGACGTGTACGGCGGCAATCACGACGCAGCGCTGCGGCAGGGCGCGCAGGTACCGGTCTCGGACCCGCTACTGCTGGCGTCGGCGATGGCTGCCGTGACCGAGCACTTGGGCTTCGGGATCACCGCGGGTACAGCTTTCGAGCATCCCTACCCGTTCGCTCGGCGATTGAGCACCCTCGACCACCTGACGAACGGGCGAATCGGGTGGAACGTGGTCACCGGATACCTCCCCTCGGCCGCACGGAACATGGGCGAGGACGACCAACTCCAGCACGACGATCGCTACGACCACGCGGACGAGTACCTTGAAGTTCTCTACAAGTTGTGGGAAACGTCGTGGGAAGACGACGCGGTGGTGCGTGACAGAACCACCGGGGTCTACACAGACCCCGCCAAGGTTCATCCGATCGAGCACGAAGGCAAGCACTTCACCGTTCCGGGCATCCACATCTCCGAACCTTCTCCGCAGCGGACGCCGGTCATCTTCCAGGCCGACGCGTCGCCTCGCGGGGTTCGGTTCGCCGCCGAGAATGCCGAAGCAATTTTTGTCGGTGCACCGACAAAGGCGATTCTCAAAGACACCGTTGCCCGAATCCGAAACGAACTGACGAAGGTCGGGCGCGATCCGTACTCGGCCCGCATCTACACACTGTTGACGATCATCACCGACCGAACCCCCGAGTTGGCCCAGGCGAAGCTCGAGGACTACCGCAGTTACGCGAGTAGTGAAGGCGCGCTCGTTTTCACCTCGGGGTGGATGGGAATCGACCTCTCCGGATACCGAGCGGACGAGCCGATCGGGAACGTCGAGAGCAATGCCATTCAATCCGCGGTCGCATCGTTTCGTCAGGCCGACGAGAAAGGTGGCGAATGGACGGTGGGGGACATCGCGGAGTGGGCGGGCATCGGCGGGCTCGGCCCGATCGTTGTCGGTTCCGGCGCGGAGGTCGCCGACGAATTGCAGGAGTGGGTGTCCGAGACCGACGTCGACGGTTTCAATCTCGCGTACGCGGTGACTCCCGGAACCTTCGAAGACATTGTGGAGCATGTGATTCCGGAGCTGACCAAACGAGGTGCCTACCAGAGCGACTACGACGAGGGAACGCTGCGCAACAAACTGTTCGGGCGAGGGGACAGGCTGCCGCTCGAACACCGAGGCCGGAGCTTCGACCGGATCCGCACTGCCGGCTGAGCGGGGACCTCAGGACCAGCCGGACCCGGGTACGTGAACCGAGGTGGTGAGGTCGACGGCCTCGATGTCCGAAGACCTCAACTCTTCACCGCACACACTGCAACCCAAGCGTGCTTCGAACCGTTTACCGCAGGCCTTGTGATGGAGAACGATGTCCGGGCCGTCCGCGGATCTGAACCAACGCTGACCCCAGGAGATCATGCACATCACCACGGGGAAATACGCCGTGCCCTTGGCGGTGAGTCGATACTCCGACCACTGTGGGCGATCCGGAAGCGGACGCGTTTCCATCACACCGATCTCGGTGAGGTGCTTCAAGCGATCCGCGACTATCGCCGGTGGTGCACCGGTGATCTCGGCGAACTCTCCGTAGCGGCGAGCGCCTCGGAAAGCTGCACCGATGATCGCCGCTGACCAGCGATTGCCGACAAGTTCCATCGTGTGAGCCAGAATTTCCGGACGGCGTTCGGACTTGGTGGAGCGTCGTCGCGATGTTGCTTCCGGGACACTGCGTGAGAAGTCCCCACTCGGACCCATTTGGGAGTCCAGGGATCGTACGTCCACGTCCTCGCCGCACTCCTTGCAGCGCAGGATCGGGGTGAAGTCGTTTCCGCAGGTGCTGTGCCGCAGTGGTGGAAGCGGCTGGGTTTCGTTGGGCGCCCACTGCTTCTCCCACGACCACATGGTGATGAGGACGGGCCAGATCGACTGCCCTTTGCGGGTGACCGAGTATTCGTGTCTGGGCGGGTTCTGCTGATACTCACGACGCTCGAGCATTCCGCCGGCCGTCAGGACCGCCAACCGTGAGGACAATACGGAGTTGGAGATTCCCCCGAGGGCGAGCCAGTCGTTGTATCGCCGCGACCCCAACAGGGCGAATCGCAGAATCCAGAGGTTCCACTCGTCCCCCAACAACCCGAGCGTGACGGCCAGTGCGTTCGGGCCGCCGGCAGGCAACTCGGTGACGCCCGCCGACGCGGTGGGTGTCGAAGATCCGGCTGCATTCACTCGTACCACCCCGAAATCATAGGCCGCGCACCCTGCGGCACCGCGAGACCGTACCGAATGGTCTGCAGAAAGAGTCGGGAATCACTCGGTGCGGGCAATGAGTAACGCTTCCTGAGTGATCTGGCAGATCTGGAGTCCGGATCGATCGAAGACCGCCGCATTCACTACTGCTCTGCCGGTGTGAGCTGTGGGGGTCGAGTGCTCGAAGAGCAGCCACTCGTCCGCCCGCACAGGGCGTTGAAACCACATCGTGTGATCGAGGGACACACCAGTCCAGTCCGTGTCGAGCGAGTGCTCCTGCCCGATGTCGTAGCCGTGCGGAGTCAGCGCGGTTGCCATCAGCATCAGATCACTGGCATAGGCGAGAGCAGCCACGTGAATCAGTGGATCGTCGCTCAGCCGCTGAGCCGAACGCATCCAGATGTTGCGCGGAGGCGCCGCCGAATGCGTCGTGGGGGACTGCGAATCGATGGGGGACACACGAATCTCGATGGCGGAGAACTCCTCCCACACCTCTCCCAACCCACCGTCTGCCTCGGCCAACTCCTGCAACGTCACGCACTCAGCGGGCGGGAGTGCGGCGGGTACTGCGCGACTGTGAGTGATGCCCTCGTCGATCGAGGAGGCAGAGACCGTCGAACGGCAGACGAGTCGTCCGTCCTGGTGGACGTCGACGCCTCTGGTGGACAGGCGTTTTCCGTCCCGAAGGCGATCTACCGAGAACTCGGTCGCGCGATTCGTCGACCCCGGGCGAAGGAAGTGGGTGTGGACGGAACTGATCGCTTTGCCGTCGGTAACCGTGTGCCCGGCTGCGAGAATCGACTGGGCTACCAGTTGGCCGCCGAACAGCTGAGGCAGCCGAACACCGTCGTTCGACCCTTGCCACCGGTCCGGGCCGGTCGATTCCAGATCGAAGACGTCGGCGAGACCACTCGTGGGGGCGCTCACGACGCGTGGTTTCGTGCCGGACGGGGTGGACGAGGTAAGAATCCGCTGGTCCGGGCGACGTAGTCGTCGTAGGCCTGCCCCTTGCTCTTGCGCATGCCGCGTTCGAGAAGGGCCTTACCGCTGTAGCTCACCAGCAGTTTGATCATGACGATCGGAGAGACGATCGTGATCAGCGCCAATGGATCACCAAGCGCGAGGATGAACAGTCCGACCCAGACGCATGCATCACCGAAGTAGTTGGGATGGCGGGTCCAGGCCCAGAGCCCACGGTCCATCACCTTCCCGGCATTGGCCGGATCAGCTTTGAAGCGGGAAAGTTGGTAGTCTCCAACCGATTCGAAGACGAAGCCGACGGTCCAGACCGCGATGCCGATCGCGCCGAGGACTCCGAGGGCGCGAAACTCGTACATCGCGAACTGGACGGGCAGCGACACCACGAGAATGAGAACGCCCTGGAGGCCGTAGATTTTGCGAATCAGGAACGGAACCAGCGGTCCCTGTTGATGTTTGAGCAGGGCAGTATAGCGCTTGTCCTGCCCGTGCCCACGGTTTCGGAAGCCGATGTACAGGCCGAGTCGCATTCCCCACACCACGGTCAGAGCCAGCACGACGAGGCGACGCAGATCGTTGCCGTCCGACCCGATGGACGTCAGGTACGAGACGACGGCGACGACGGCGAAGCCAGGCCCCCAGCAGATGTCGATGATCGAGTGATTGTTCATCCGGATGGCGACGGCCATCACGACTGCGATGAAGACGAGGACGGCGAGTGCGCTCACACCGAAGTTCAGTGCAAGGTCGCCCAGTGGGATGTCGGTCATGCGCGCGCTTTCTGATTGTGGTGGTCGAGCAGTTCGGAAGCGAAGTCCGCGAAGGCTTCCTGTGCGCTCGGATAGGTGTGAGGAGCGCCGAGTCGGCTGGTCACGAGTAGCGCGTCGAGCGCTTTGGCATCGAGTTCTGTGGTGGTGGGCAAGAATTCGGTCGAGCCCTCGACGGCGTCGGCCGAACGCACCCCGTTGCCTGCCGTGACGATCACCTGCCCGTTGGTCGTGGACTCGGGATCGACGAGGGCGGTGACCACCGGGGCTACCAGGTCGGCCCCCATGATGTCGATGAATCGTGGATCCATTCCGGATTCGGTCATCTGCGTAGTGGCATAGGGCAGTACGACATTGGTGAACACATTGCGACTCGCACCTTCGCCGGCTGCGGTGCGTCCCAATGCGATGACGGCACCCTTGCTGGCGGCGTAGGCGGACACGGTGGGTTCTCCGTGCAGTCCTGCGGTCGAGGCAATCATCACG
The DNA here is from genome assembly GCF_001445685.1 of Rhodococcus sp. KB6. NCBI lineage: Bacteria > Bacillati > Actinomycetota > Actinomycetes > Mycobacteriales > Nocardiaceae > Rhodococcus > Rhodococcus sp. KB6. The sequence continues at coordinate 729,233 of NZ_LNAK01000043.1, forward strand.
ATGCGCCCGAATCCGGCTTCGCGCATCACTCGGGAGGCTTCGGCGGCGACCAGTGCGGTTCCGACGACGTTTGTCGTGATGACGGTGCTGAGGTTCTCGGCGGTGGTGCGATGAAGCATCTGTGGACCGCTGACCGCGGCGCTGGTGATGCAGAAGTCGAGTCGTCCGAACCGAGTGAGAGCGTCGTCCACCAACTTTCGGCCGACCTCGGGGTCGGTGACGTCGTCGTGGTTGGCGACGGCCTGTCCACCGGTTTCGAGGATTTCGTCGACAACCTGATCTGCAGGCCCTCGGCCGCTCCCGTCGAGTGTGCGATTCCGATTGTTGACGATCACCGTGACCCCTCGGCTCGCGAGATGCAGTGCGACGGCACGGCCGAGGCCCTTACCCCCTCCCGTGACGACGGCAACGCGGCCGGAGAGTGAACTGACGGTCATGAGGCGATCCGTTCGACGAGCACCGCGACTCCGACACCGGCGGCGCCGCTGACCGCGGCCACACCGTAGCGTCCGTCGCTCCGTACCAGTTCGTCGACACATGCGCCGACGAGAATTGCTCCGGTGGCGCCGAATGCATGGCCCATCGCCATCGTGCCTCCGTTGGGGTTCATGCGGTCCGGCCCGGCGTCAAGATCGCGGCGGAACCGTAGGCATAGTGCGGAGAACGCCTCTGCGAACTCGAACACGTCGATGTCCTGTGGACGAAGCCCGGCTCGCGCGATGACTGCCTCCACGGCGCTCTGGCCCGCAGTGAGCATGAGGACCGGATTCACCGAAGTCGAGGCGGATCCGATGATCCGTGCGCGAGGGGTCAAGCCGGCTCTCGCCGCGGCTTTCTCGGATCCGAGGAGTAGGAGCGCTGCGCCGTCGGCCATGGCGGGAGAGGATCCGACGGTGTGCAGGTGTTCGATCTTGCCGACCTCAGGGTAGGCGGCGAGCGCGAGTGCATCCTGACCGGCGGCGCCGAGCCCTTCGAAGGCCGGAGGCAGCGCGGCGAGTCCCTCTGCCGTCGTCTCTGCCCTGACCAGTTCGTCGTGCGCGATTCCGGCTTCACCATTTCTGCCGGGGACAGGCACAACGGACCGCTCGAATGCGCCGTTGCGCCAGGCCTCGGCAGCCTTGTGCTGGGTTTCGACGCCGTACGCATCCAACTCGTCGCGGGAGTACCCCTCGATCGTGGCATTCAAGTCGGCGGCAACACCCATATGGATGGAACCGATCTGCGCGATAGTTGCCGGATCGGTCCACAGCGGTCCTCGATCACTGAACATCGGAGTCCGGGAGACGCTTTCGACGCCACCGGCCACGACGAGGGACACGTCGTCGCCGCGAATGCGGGCCGCGCTCTGGCCGACTGCGTCGACGCCGGATGCGCAGAATCGGTTGAGGGTTGCGCCGGGGACGGAGTCGCCCCAACCGGCAAGGAGTGCGGCAGTTCTCGCGATGTTCGCGCCCTGCTCGTCCACCTGCGATGCGCAACCGAGAACGACGTCGTCGATCTGTTCTGCGGCGAGGTTCGTTCGACCCTGCAAAGCCTTGGCCAGGTGGACGACAAGATCGACTGGGCTGTGTTCGTGGAGGGCGCCTCGCGCCGATGCTCGACCGCGCGGCGTTCGCACGTAGTCGAGGACAAAAGCATCAGTCATTTTCAACCCTTCAATTAGTAGAGTTACTCTGCTAGTTGTAGTACGGTTGCGGTGAAATTACAACCGCCGTTGCGCGGGTATCTCGGTGACGTCACCGAGGCCGGATCGGCAAGGGGAGAGGTCATGACTGTTTCGAACATTTGGATTCTCGGCGGGTACCAATCCGACTTCGCACGGAACTTCACCCGTGAGGAACTCGATTTCGCGAACCTTGCCGAAGAGGTGGTGAACCACACCCTGGACGCGGCGAAGGTTCCTGCCACCGACATAGAGGTGATCCACGTCGGTAATGCCTTCGGGCAATTGTTTGCCGGCCAAGGTCAGCTGGGCGCGATGCCCGCCACCGTGCATCCAGACCTGTGGGGTGTGCCCTCGTCTCGGCACGAGGCGGCGTGCGCATCGGGCAGTATCGCTGTACTTGCAGCGATGGCAGACCTGCGCGCCGGCAACTACGACGTGGCTCTGGTGATGGGTATCGAACTGGAGAAGACGGTTCCGGGTGATGACGCGGCTGGCCATCTGGGCGCTGCAGCCTGGGTCGGACACGAAGGTCAGGAAGCAAAATTCATGTGGCCGTACATGTTCGACCGTGTGTCGAAGGAGTACGGGCGGCGTTACGGGATCGACGAATCTCACCTTCGCGCGATCTCGCAGATCAACTTCGCTAACGCGAAGAACAACCCCAACGCGCAGACACGCGGTTGGGCGGTGCCCGATCTACTCGGAAATGCGGGTGGTGACGACACCACCAATCCCGTTGTGGAAGGTGGTGTTCGACGATTCGATTGCAGTCAGGTGACCGACGGTGGCGCCGGGGTTGTGCTGGTGACGGACAAGTACCTCCGAGAGCATCCTGATGCCGCGGCGACTCCGCTGGCCCAGATCGCGGGCTGGGGTCACCGGACAGTTGGTTTAGGTCTCGAGCAGAAGCTGGCCCGCGACGCCGATAATCCCTACGTGATGCCACACGTTCGGGATGCGGTGATGGGTGCCTTCTCCCGGGCCGGAGTCGACCTGGCCGGGATAGACGGGATCGAAACACATGATTGTTTCACGGCGAGTGAGTATCTCGCGATCGACCACATCGGTCTGACCGCGCCCGGCGAGTCGTGGAAAGCCATCGAGAGTGGTGACATCGCCATGGGCGGCAAGCTACCGATCAACCCCAGCGGCGGTCTGATCGGCGGTGGTCATCCGGTGGGTGCCAGTGGTGTTCGAATGCTTCTCGACGCGGCCCATCAGGTGACGGGAACGGCCGGCGGTTTCCAAGTCGAGGGTGCGAGCCGCTTTGCGACGCTCAACTTCGGTGGAAGTACGGCCACCACCGTCAGTTTTGTCGTCGACGCAGTTTCCTGAAAGTGCAGCCCGGCCTTTCCCCATCAGTCGAAAAGAGAATTCCATGGACGTCGAAATCGTAGGCAAGTTGTTGTCCACCCTTCCCGCCGATGACGATCACCCGTATCGCACCGGCCCGTGGCAACCCCAGACCACCGAGTTCAAAGCGGACAACCTCGAAGTCGTATTCGGTGAGGTTCCGAAAGACCTCGACGGTGTCTACCTGCGTAACACCGAGAATCCGCTCCATCCCTCGATGAAGGCGTATCACCCCTTCGACGGTGACGGCATGATTCACATCGTGGGCTTTCGCGACGGAGAGTCGTTCTACCGCAACCGATTCGTACGTACCGACGGCTTGGCGGCCGAGCAGGACGCCGGCGCTGCGTTGTGGGCCGGGCTTGCCGAGTCTCCCAAACTCAGTCGCCCCGAGGGCGGCAAGGGTGCGCGCACCCGAATGAAGGACGCGTCCAGCACCGACGTCGTCGTTCACCGGGGGACTGCTCTCACCAGCTTCTACCAGTGCGGAGATCTGTATCGTCTCGATCCGATGTCGGCGGAGACACTCGGCAAGGAAAGCTGGAACGGCAAGTTCCCCTTCGAATGGGGTGTGTCCGCGCATCCGAAGGTGGACGACAAGACCGGAGAAATGCTGTTCTTCAACTACAGCAAGGAAGCGCCGTACATGCACTACGGCGTCGTGGACTCGGCCAACGAGTTGGTCCACTACGTCGACGTCCCACTTCCCGGTCCGCGCTTGCCGCACGACATGGCCTTCACGGAGAACTACGCGATCCTCAACGACTGCCCCTTGTTCTGGGATCCGGTTCTGCTGGAGAAGGGCGCGCACGTCGCGAATTTCCATCCCGATATCCCGCTGCGTCTCGGAGTCGTCCCACGCCGCGGAAATACCTCTGACATCAAGTGGTTCGAAGCCGATCCGACCTATGTCCTGCACTTCGTGAACGCCTACGAAGAGGGCGACGAGATTGTTCTGGACGGTTTCTACCAGGGTGATCCGGAACCGTCGGACAACGGTATGGGCAATCAGTGGGAGCGCGCCTTCCGTTTCCTCGCTCTCGATCGTATGCAGACCCGGCTTCACCGCTGGCGTTTGAACCTGGTCACCGGAGCCACGCGTGAAGAGCAACTCAGTGACTCGATCACCGAATTCGGGATGATGAACGGGAATTTCGCCGGCGAGAAGTACCGATACGCCTATGCGGCTTCGGGTAAACCGTCGTGGTTCCTGTTCGACGGCTTGGTCAAACACGACCTGCTGACGGGGAACGAGGAACGATTTTCCTTCGGTGACGGCGTGTATGGAAGCGAGACCTCGATGGCGCCGCGCGTGGGTGGTACCGCTGAAGACGACGGCTATCTCATCACGTTGACCACCGACATGAACGAGGACGCGTCCTTCTGCCTGATCTTCGACGCTGCCCGCGTCGGAGACGGACCGTTGTGCAAACTTCGCCTTCCCGAACGGATTTCGAGTGGCACCCACTCGACGTGGGCGCCGGGTGCCGAGCTCCGACGCTGGCAGAGTACGGACACAGCCGCCGAAGCGGTCGGACTGTGACGGGCACGCACGACGGGGGCACGTGGGAGATCCTGCGGCAGGTGGTGATCGGTGCACGAGACCTGGACAAGACCGGTCAACAATTACGTGAGGCGTTGAATCTGGCGCCAGGATTCGCGGATCCACTGCTCGAAGACATCGGTTTGGCCGACGAGACCTTGGCCGTCGGGCCGCAGGCATTTCTCGAGATCGTCGCGCCGCTCGACGAGACGGTCTCGCTGGCGAGATGGATCCGCAAGGGCGGAGGGGAGGGCGGCTATGCACTCTCGATCCAGGTTTCGAACATCGAGCCCTATCTGGAACGTGCAGCTGCGGCCGATGTTCGGACGGTGGCAGATCTCGAGGCCTACGGTCACCGGATCGTCCAACTTCATCCCGGTGATCTCGGACTGCTCGTAGAACTCGACGAGATTCCCGACGCCGACGAGTGGTTCTGGGATGAGACGGAGAAGGAGGTTTCCCTCGATCCCTGGGTCGACGACATCCTCGGCGTCGACGTGTCCTCGTCCGATCCGGCCAGGACGGCGACGCTGTGGGCCGAAGTGTTCGGAAAGAAACCGGTCTCGGCGCAACCACTCTCGATCAGGCTGGGATCACGCGTCGTGTCGTTCGTTCCGGGGGAGCGGTCGATGCTCACTGCAATCGATCTGGCGGCGTCGAGCGGCGCGTCTGCCGTCGAGCCCGGGCTGAGTGTCGGCGGCGTGGAATTCCGGATTCACCCACGCTGAGCGTGCTTCACATCGAACGACAGAAATCGGGGCCGATCGCTCGAAGCGACCGGCCCCGAATTCGTGTCATGGACTCAAGCGAAGTCCTGTCGCAAACGAGTCTTGAGCAGCTTCCCGCTAGCGTTGCGTGGCAGCTCCTCGATGAACCGAACCGCACTGGGGCACTTGAAGTGAGCCAGTCGCTCGCGTGACCACTCGATGATCTCCGCTTCGGTTGCATCCGAATCAGCAGCTCGAACGACCACGGCAAGGGGAGTCTCACCCCACCGATCGGAGTGAACGCCGACTACCGCGACCTCGCGGATGCCGGGGTGCCCGGAGAGAACACTCTCCACCTCGGCCGGATAGACGTTCTCACCGCCGGAGACGATCATGTCCTTGAGGCGGTCGTGGAGGTAGAGATAGCCGTCCTCGTCGAACGATCCGCCGTCTCCGGTGCGAAGCCAGTCGCCGTCCAACATGGTGGCCGCAGTTGCTGCTTCGTTACGCCAGTAACGCTTCATGACGTGAGCGCCGCCGATGACGACCTCGCCGCGGGTACCGACCGGGACGTCTTCGAGCGTCACGGGATCGACTATGCGGATGGGCACTCCGAACATCGGCTGCCCGACGGACTTCAACCGATGCGCGGTCGACTCGTCGGTCGCCCGATGATCTTCCGGGGTCAGCATGGTGACGCCGCCGGTCGACTCGGTGAGTCCGTATGCCTGCAGGAAACTACACCCGAAGACCTCGGTCGCGTCTTGCAACAGGGGAAGTGGCATCGGCGCGGCTCCGTAGACCAGGAACTGCAGGGCACTCCAATCTGCCTCGCGCACAGCCGGAAGGGAGGTCAGGACGCTGATCACCGCGGGAACGGCGACCGCATGCGTGACTTTGTACTCCTGCATCAGCGCGACGAGTTCGAGAGGTCCGGCGATGGTCTCGAGCAGTAGAGCGCCACCGCCGAGCGTCGTGACCAGGGCGAGACCCAGTCCGGCCACATGGAAGAACGGAACCGGGCACATAGCCACGGAGTCGGTGTCGAGATCGAGCAGGTGATACATGGTGGCGAGGGCACGGCCGAGGTTGGCGCCGGTGAGTTCGATTCCCTTGGGGTGACCGGTGGTTCCCGACGAGTAGAAGATCAGCGCTGTGTCGTCGGGGCGGCGCGACGACCCCGGATCGTCGTCGCCGACACCGGAAAGCCAGTCGTTCCACGAGATCGAGTTTCCGGCGCCATCCACCGTGACGACGGTCCGGACGCTACCGACCGCCGCGGCGACGTCGGAGAGGCCCTCATCGCCTGCTCCGAGTACGACGACGGTCGGCTCGCTGTTGCTCAGGATGTAGCCGACCTCGCCCGGTGCCAGCCGATTGTTGACGGCCGTCAGAATCGAGCCCATCTTCGAAGATCCGTACAGGACGGAGAGGAAAGACGGTGCATTGGCCCCGATGTACGCCACCCGGTCGCCGGGTCGAACACCATCGCGCAGAAGTGCATTCGCGACACGATTTGTTTCGATGTCGAGTTCACGGAAACTGGTACGCCCGTCATCGGAGATGACGGCGGTGCTCTCCGGACTGGCAATCGCCCGGCTGCGCAGCAAGTCTTCCAGATTCTGCACGGGGCGACCGTCGGGCAGGAGCGCGTTCACGGAAGGTTCACGGACGGCAGGTTCACGGACGGCAGGTTCACGGGTGGCAGGTTCACGGGTGGCAGTCGAACCTACGGCCGTCGGCTGAGTTGTCATGCTGAATGCTCCAATCTGAAGGGGGCAAAGACAGGGGGTTCGAAAATGCCGACGGGAGCAGCGAGTACATGCTCGACGGCGCGTAGTGCCGGGCCTGCAGTGATGAACTGACCGGCTGTTGTGCGACTGTTCGGATCTTGTGGTTCGACCAGGTTGACGGTCATCACGATCTCGGGTTTGCCGAAGAGGTGGACTTCCCATTGGTCCCGTCCCGCGTATTCGTCGCGATCAGGTTCCATGGTCCAGATGATGGCGAGGGTGAGGAACTGCTTTCCGTCGACCATTGCGTGCCAGCGCCATTCGGTGGTTCCGACGGTTCCCGCGGCGATGCGTCCGGCGGCGACGTCGAGATCCGTACGTGCCGGAACGACCCTGTGATCGGACACGACCTCGTCGTAGGTGACGCCCAGGCGCTCGCACATGAACGCGATGGTCTCGAGGTACAGCGACGCGTACAGCGAGGGCAACGGCCCGGTTCCGTCCAGTTCCTCCGGGGGCGAACCCATTCCCATGACGGTGAACGCGAAGTCGGGGTCAGGCATGCCGCGAGCGTCGAGCACCTCGTCGATCGTAATTCGGTCGAGTTCGATCGATGTTCCCGTCAGCGCCAACGCCAATCGCTCGCCGATGACACCTGGGCTCACGCCGACCCCGTAGAGCGTCGAATCGCCTTCCTTGCATGCTTGGGCGAACATGTGCTCGCGTTCGGTGCCGTGTGCGCGGGGGAAGTGCTGCCCGGCCGTCGTGATCACGTTGATCCCGGCGCGAAGCAGACGGCACAGATCGTCGTCGTGGCGTTCGTACGGAATCTGCAAACGCGGACTGTGGATGAGAACCTGTGGGCGCGAGCGGATGATCTCGTCCACGTCGCGTGTAGCGATCACCCCCGTCGGTGCTCGTCTGGCGATGTCACCGGCGTCTCGACCCGCCTTGGCGTCGCTGTACACGTACAGGCCGACCAACTCGAGGTCGGGACGATCGATGATTCCGCGTAGCGCTGTCTTGCCGATGGCACCGGTCGCCCACTGGGCAACACGAATCGGATCGCTCATGATCGAGTGGTCAGTTCGCCGGCGAAGAGGAGCTTGCCCAGACCGCGTTCGTACCGAATCGGGTCGCGTGCCAGACGCGCACGGGCATCGATTGCCATGAAATCTGTGTCGCACGTCCACTCACCGCGTTGCGTGGCGGCGAGTCCGGTCGCGGCGATGTCCAGAGGATTTTCCTTGTGGCCCTGAACATGTGACGCCATGCGGGTATCGACGCTGCCGACGATCAACGACGTGACGGTGATGCCGTGCGGTTCGAGTTCGGCGCGAGCGATGCCGCCGAGCGACAGAGCAGCCGCCTTGGCCGGTGAATAGCCACCCATGAAGGCGGTCGGAGCGATTGCGGCCACCGACAGGACGTTGACTATCGATCCTCCGCCGCGGGCGGCGAGTACCGGCGCGAAGGCGCGGATCATCGTCAGAGGCCCGAAGTAGTTGACCTCCATCTCGGCTCGCGCAGCCGCTTGGTCGTCGGCCTCGATCAACCGATTCCCGGTGAACAGTCCGGCATTGTTGACGACCACTGTGGTGTCACCGCACGCCCTGGCCGCTGCATCGACGAGTCCTGGATCGGTCACGTCGAGTTCGACGATGTGTGCTCCGGTGGATCGCAGCTCGGCGGGCGCCTCGTCGGGATTTCTCACCCCTGCATAAATTTTGGCGGCACCCATCGACTTCGCCTGTTGGACGAAGGCCAAGCCGAGCCCTCGATTGGCGCCGGTGACGAGGACAGTCGCGCCCTCTATCGGCGTTCCGCGAAACCTTGTCATGAGTGCTCCTGTGTCTGCCGTGTGTAGATGAGGTCGTCGGGAAATTTCTTGCTCTTCTTCAAAGACGTTTCAGGCGCGAGCATCCCGAAGATCCAGCCTTCGGCTGTGGCCATGTCGTGGTTCCAGTCCCACCGCAGTGCGCGGTGGCGGATTCCCCACCTGCCGTCCTCGTAGCCGAAGCGGTCGATCAGGCGCGCCGCGGTGAGTGTGTCGGCTATGCCGTCCGAGTGCTTGATTCGCGCGAAGGCAAGCACGTAGGACTCGACGTGTGCTGTGGCCCCGTCGAGTTCGATCAGGACGTTGGTCATTGCGTGGGTCGTCAGTGACCGTGGGTGAGTGATGGCCCCGGCGATGTGGTCGATGTAGTCGTCGGCGGTGCCGGTGAAGACACCCCCGTGGTCTTCGGTTGCGCCGGGTAGATAACACCGCCTGGCGTCCTCGACGTCTCCGCGATCGGCAGCTCGGAGGAAACGAGCCAGAACCTCGTAGATTTCCTGCTTGGCGACGAGAGCGTCGACCCGGCTGTAGTCCCTGACGTCTGGGCCCCCGCCGCTGTCGACTGCGTGAATGTTGTTGGACCTCACGATGATGTCCCTTCTCGGCTCCGGATCGGGGGCCGCACGTTGACGGAGTGCCTCTGTTTACTGTAGTAATCTCTATCACACTGTTAATTGAAGTGTCACGAGGAGGTGAAACCAATGCTTGGAAACACACCACCCGCACAACCTGCGAATGACCCGGTCGTACTCACGCTCTCCGATGTATCGATCGAATTCGGCGGAGTCACGGCTCTCGACGACGTCGGCTTCGACGTCCACGCCGGCCAGATCTGCGGACTCATCGGGCCGAACGGCGCTGGTAAGACCACGCTGTTCAACTGCATCACAAGGATTTACGAACCGAGTCGCGGTGTCATCACCTGGCAAGGAACCGACCTCTTGGGATTGCGGCCCTATGCATTGGCATCTGCAGGGATCGCTCGGACCTTCCAGAATCTCGCACTGTTCAGCGGCATGAGCGTCTTCGACAACACCATGGTCGGCGGATCGTCTCGGGGCCGCTTCGGACTGGCGAGCGGGCTTCTCGGCTGGCCTCCAGCGCGCGCCCGAGTCCGAGAACTGCGAGAGAAGGCCTGGTACCTGCTCGAACGCCTCGAACTCGTCGACGTCGCGAACGCGCCGGCAGCAGGCCTTCCGTTCGGAACACTCAAGCGCGTCGAACTGGCACGAGCATTGATGTCCGAGCCTTCGCTGCTTCTGCTCGACGAGCCCGCCGGCGGGCTCACACACAGCGAAGTCAAGGAGTTGGGAGAACTGATCGTCTCGCTCCGCGACGACTTCGGCTTCGGAGCGCTTCTGGTCGAACACCACATGGGATTGGTGCTGGGTATCTCCGATCACGTTGTCGCACTGAACTTCGGCCACAAGATCGCTGAAGGTACTCCGGCGGAGATCCAGCAGAACGACGCCGTGATCAATGCTTATCTGGGGCGAGCGGCATGAGCCTGCTGAGCGTCGATGATCTGCATGCCGGTTACGGGCGAGGCAATGTACTGCACGGGGTGTCGCTCGACGTGGAACCCGGCGGGGTCGCTGTTGTTCTCGGCGCGAACGGTGCCGGCAAGACCACCATGATGCGCGCGCTTGCCGGATTGATTCCGCACCAGGGAACGATCACCTTCAACGGTTCGCCGCTCGGATCCAAACCTGAACGCGCCGTGGCCGCCGGCGTCAGCCTTGTCCCACAGGGCCGTGGAACTCTCGGTCAACTGTCGGTACGTGACAACCTGCTCGTCGGCGCTGCGCTTCGCAACGACAAGGCGGAGATCGAGGCCGACATCGAGCGGTGGTGTGAGACATTTCCGGTGCTCGCGAGGAGGTCCACACAGTTGGCAGGTTCGCTGTCAGGCGGTGAACAGCAGATGCTCGCGGTCGCGCGGGCATTGATGAGCCGTCCCACCCTTCTTTTGTGCGACGAACCGAGCCTGGGTCTGGCGCCCATCGTCATCGCCGAATTGTTCGACACGCTCGGTGCGATCAACCGGAGCGACGGAACTGCACTGCTGATCGTGGAACAGAATGCCGATCTCGCGATGAAACTCGCGTCGAAGGTCTTCCTGCTCGACGTAGGCACCATCGTCGCTGCCGGCACGCCCGAGGAATTTCGTTCGGACGACGTCGTGCGCAGCGCCTATCTCGGGTACCAGGAGTAAACGGTGACACTCTTTCTCGAACGACTCATCTCCGGATTGACCAACGGCTCGATCTACGCAATTCTCGCGCTGGCACTCGTGGTGGTGTTCCGTGCCACCGGCACGATCAACTTCGCTCAGGGCGAGTTGGCCCTGTTCACAACCTTCGTGGCGTGGTGGCTCACAACGATGTCCTGGCCGATCTGGGCCGCGATCGGAGCGGCTCTCGCTCTCGGCTTCCTGCTCGGGGCGTTGATGGAGCGTCTGCTCATCCGGCCGGTTCAACGTAGAAGTGACATGGCAGTGCTGATAGTGGCACTGGGATTGTTCACCGGGCTCAACTCGTTGGCCGGAATGCTGTGGGGGAGCGAAACGAAGATCATGCCGAGCCCGTTTCCCAACGGTCCCACCGACTACATCTCGGTGGGCGGCGCGCGCGTGTACGGCGACGCACTGGGCGTACTGGTTGCGCTCGTTGTCCTACTTGTGTTGATGTCCTTGCTCTTTCGCAAGACGAGAGTCGGTCTGCACATGCGTGCCGTCGCGGACAATGCCGAATCTGCCACTCTCGCCGGAGTTCCGACCAGCCGGATACTCGCAATCGGCTGGGGTGTTGCGGCAGCGATCGGCGCACTGGCCGGTGTCCTGGTCACTCCGCTCTCGCCGCAACAACTCGGCCTCACGACCATGTTCCCGATCTTCATCGCAGCATCTGCGGCAGCGCTGTTCGGCGGTCTGGACAGTCTTGTCGGCGCAGTTGGGGGTGGGTTGACGATCGGTGTTCTGGAATCGATGCTCAGCGGCTACATTTCGGTCATCGGCGGTTCGCTGCAGCAGACATCCGCGCTACTGATCATCGTGGTGATCCTCTTCGTTAGACCCAATGGACTGTTCGGTACCAAGAAACTGGAGCGGGTATGACGACGCTTGCCGAGAGAAATGAACCCGCGGTCGCCGAAAAGGCAGTCAGGCAGCCGCGCGTGGTGGTTGCCGGATCGACGTCGTACCGGATACTCCAACTGGTTCTGCTGGTGGCTGCCGTCTGTGCCCTGCTCCTCGTGTCGCAGAGCGCGCCGTTTCGCGTAGGGCAGTTCACGAGTGTCTTCATCATCGCGATTGCCATCGCCGGACTGAATATCGTCAGCGGGTACACCGGACTTCTGTCGATCGGCCATTCTGCCTTCTTCGGCCTCGGCGCGTACACGACCGGCGTTCTGATCGTCGATCGCGGATACTCGCCGTTGACCACAATCCCGATGGCAGTCGTATTGTGTTTCGTACTAGGACTTCTCGTCGGGCTTCCCTCCTTGCGGATCAAAGGGCTGTATCTGGCCCTCGTTACCCTCGCCGTCGCTGTGGCGTTTCCCGAAGTGATCCGCAAGACCGGGGATCTCACCGGTGGCGCGGCCGGCATGGTCGTTCGTGCGAATCTTCTGGTCCCGCCGAAATGGACGGGTTTGACCCGCGCGGACACCTATCTCTGGATCTTCTGGGTTTCGGTAGTGACGCTGGCAGTGGTCATGCTCCTGATCCGCAATCTCGTCAAGAGTCGATTCGGTTTGGCAATGGTTGCGGTGCGCGACAACGAGATTGCGGCGAGTGCAAACGGCATCAACGTCGCGCGGGTCAAGATTCTCGCTTTCGGACTTTCCGGCGCGATCACCGGTCTGGCAGGTTCGCTGTTCACGATGTACATCGGCGCGCTCTCACCCGAGTCCTTTTCGTTGATGAAGTCGATCGAGTTCATCACCGGACTGGTGTTGGGCGGAATCGCAACGCAATTCGGCCCGATCGTCGGGGCGACGGCAGTGGTGTTCCTGCCGTACTACACCGGAAGCGTCACCGACGGCCCCGTGTCGGGAGTGGTGTTCGGCGCGGTGCTGATCGCGATCGTGTTCTTGATGCCGGACGGAATCGTCGGCCGGATCAACAGCGTTCTCCGACGGTTTGTCCTCGTGGTTCCCGCAGATCATCCCAAGTATCGCGAAGGTGAACCCCGCACCTGAGCGCCGTCTCCCTCGCCCACTCTCGTTTCTCTCAACTCACAGCAAGGAACTGGACGATATGAAAAGGCAGACCACGATTCCCGCAGTCATCGCCGCTGCGGCACTACTCCTTTCGGCCTGCGGAGGTAACTCCGACGCAGAGAGCAACACGTCGACCTCGGCCGGAGCAGTATCGGTCGACGACTGCAGCGATCCCAGTGGTGCCGCGGCGCCGATCACCGACAAACTCACGGTGGGGTGGAGTGGGCCGACGTCCGGCCCGCTCGCCGACGCGGTCGGCAACGTGATCGAAGGAATGCGAGCACGGTTCGAGGTCGAGAACGCGGCCGGCGGCGTCGGCGGCGTCAAGCTCGACGTCGTGGTCAAGGACGATGCCTTCTCCCCGGAGCGCGCCAAAGCCAATGTCGGAGAGTTCATTCAGAAGGACAAGGTCGACGTTCTGGGCACGTTCGGAGCAGGCCAGTTGAACGCCATCGCGGACGACCAGACCACTGCCTGTGTTCCACTGCTCTTCGCGCAGGCAGGCATGCCCGAGTTCCGGGTGATCGAAGACTTTCCGTGGACCACGGAGTATCTACCGGATCCGGGCGTCGAGATGGAGGTAGTGGTCGAAAGCCTGAAGAAGAAGTATCCGAGCGGCGCCAAGGTTGCCTTGGCCACGAACCAGACCGAGTCCGGACAAGGGATCGCCAACGGCTTCAAGTCCGCGATCGAAGGAACGAACTTCGAGATCGCAGCCGAAGAGGCGCTGACCGACCCCAAGACGGCGGCATCGACCCTCAAAGCCAGTGGCGCCGAGGTATTGGTGGTGGCCGGTGTCACCACCGATTGCCTCGCGATCACCCAGGCGATCGGACGTGTCGGATGGAAGCCCGACACCGTGATTCAACCGTCGAACTGCGTCGACGGTGCGACGCTGTATGCGCCCGCCGGTGATGCTGCCGACGGGCAGCAGGTGATGGTGTGGCTCAAGGATCCCAACAACGCCCTCTACAAGGATGACGCGGCGGTACGTGACTACCTGGCCGGTGCGGCTGCTCACGGTGCCGATTCCCCGACCAACAGCTACACCGTGAACGGCTGGGCCATCGGTGACCTGTTGGTGGACAACTTCACTCGGGCCTCTGAGTCATCCGACGGACTCTCACGCGCCAGCATCATGAGTGCCGCACGAACGCAGGACTACCACCCGCCGATGTTCATCGACGGAATCAAATTCACGATGACCGCGGACCATGCATTGGGAATCCTGGCATTCCAGCCGTTCGAGTGGAACGCCGCTACCCAGGCGTTCGAGAAGCAAGGCGACGTGATCGACATTTCCGGCCGTTACGAGAACTGAAACGAGTACGCGAATGAACAAGGCACACAGGGGATTGCACCCTCGCGTCAAGGTGGACGAATACACCTCGAAGGGGTGGTGGTCCGACGAGACGATCGATCAGGTGTTCCGGGCGCAGGTGCGGGTACGCGGTGACGAACTTGCCGTGGTTGATCCGGCGAACCGGAGCGAGTTGTCCGGCGGAGATCCGCGACGCCTCAGTTGGAACCAACTGGAGAGCGAAGTCATCGCGCTCGCTGCCGGCTTCTCCGAGGTGGGTTTGGGCCGGGGAGATGTTCTGGGCGTGCAGATGCCCAATACCGTCGAATTGGTCGAGGTCTACCTTGCAGCGTGGTCTCTGGGGATCGTGGTCTCGCCATTGCCCATGCAGTACCGCGAACGTGAAGTGGAAGGAATGGCAAACCAGGCGGCGTTTGCAGCATTTGTCACCGTACCCAGTTTTGGTGACCGACTCCCTGCTACGGAGATCGCTGCAATCAGATCCCGGATTCCCTCTCTGAGATCGGTGTTCGCCTACGCTCCCGCATCCGAGCTTCCGGCCCAGTTGCCGGCCGGTGTCGTGGGGCTGAGTCCTCGGGCGGCCACCGAAACACAGCGCAGTGAATTGGATGTCCGAATCACCGAAGATCCCAACGACCCCAACGATGCGATGACGATCTGTTGGACCTCCGGGACCGAAAGCGAACCGAAGGGGGTCCCACGTTCGCACTACGAGTGGCTGGCCATCTGCTGGGCCACGATCGACGCTCCCGACATCGGCGTCGGCGACGTCTTGCTGAACCCGTTCCCGATGGTCAACATGGCCGGAATCAACGGAATGTTCCTGCCGTGGCTCCGCACGGGATGTGTACTGGTACAGCACCACCCGTTCGATCTTCGAGTTTTCCTCGGGCAGATCGAGGCCGAGCGCGTGACGTACACGGTAGCGCCGCCTGCGCTGTTGTGGATGCTGCTCGCCGACGAGTCGATGCTCGCGGCGGTCGACCTGTCGAGCTTGACTCGGATCGGTTCGGGTTCGGTGCCACTGCAACCTCCGATGGTCCGGGGATGGCAGGAGCGATACGGAATCGGAGTCATCAACTTCTTCGGATCCAACGAAGGCATCAGTCTGCTCTCCTCGCCTGCGGACATGCCGGATCCGGACGACCGCGCACGGTACTTCCCCCGCTTCGGTGTCGAGAACTTTCGCTGGAGCACCAGAATCTCCGACTGGATGGACGTGCGCTTGGTCGACGTGGTCACCGGCGAGGACATCACCGAAGTCGGGCACCCGGGTGAGTTGCGAATCAGCGGACCGACGGTCTTTGCCGGCTATCTCGGCGATCGGCCGTCTCCGTTCGACGAACGCGGATTCCTCTGCACCGGAGACATCTTCGAGATTGCCGGTGATCACGGGCAGTTTCTCCGCTACCTGGACCGGGGGAAGGACCTCGTGATCCGCGGCGGAATGAACATCGCCCCAGCCGAACTGGAGGGATTGATCGCCGAGCATCCGGCCGTCGCGGATGTGGCCGTCATCGGCGACCCCGACGAAGTACTCGGTGAGCGCGTCGCAGCAGTGGTCACGCTGCGGCCCGAGACGGAACTCGAGCTGGACGCTCTGGTCGCGTTCCTGAAGGACAAGCGCATTGCGTCGTACAAACTTCCCGAGCGGCTGGAGATTCGGAAAGAACTGCCGCGCAATTCGACCGGAAAGATCCTCAAGCGTGAGCTTCGACAGAAGAGTGTGGCATGAGTGTGATGAACGACAGTGACAAGCTTGCGTTGGCGCGTGAGATGTTCCAGGCGTGGGACGTCATGGACTGGACACGCGTCGTCGACTTGTTCGCCGAGGACGGTGTGCTCCACAGCGTCATGCAGGAACCTCTTGTCGGCAAGGAGGCCGTTGCGGGCCGAATTGCGTTACTGGCAAGCAAGTGTGAACGGATCACACTGAAGATCGAGTCTCTCGGCGTGATCGACGGAAGGGTATTTGTGCAGCGAGTGGACGACTTCCACTTCGACGGTACCCATGGCGTCGTTCCTGTTGTCGGAATCCTCAGCATGGCAGACGGACGGATCACCGAGTGGCTCGAGTACTACGACCGTCCGACACTGTTGGAGGGAATGGGTCTTGTCTCCGACTTCGAGTAGAGGTTTGCCGACCATCGACATCTCCCTGGGGTTGTGGCAGGACCGTCCGCCGCAGGAGGTGACCGCTACTGCACGCCTCGCCGACAGACTCGGGTTCGGCCGAGTGTGGGTGGGGGAGATGGCGACGTACGACGCCTTTGCTCTGGCGACGTCAGTCGGCACCGGATTCGAGCACTCCGAACTAGTGGTCGGCCCGCTCGCGGTGACGGTTCGTGATCCGGCGATGATCGCGATCGGGGCGGCGTCGGTATCCGACCTGACCGGGCGTGACGTATCGATCGCGTTGGGTACTTCCAGCACTGTCGTGGTCGAGAAATGGCATGGGCGAAGCAGATCCGGGGCGGCACGTGCACTTGCGGAGTCCGCCCGCGGTGTGCGAGCGCTCATGAACGGCGAGCGGGGTGAAGTCGCCGGCACGGTGATGCGGACCAGTGGATACCGGCTGCGACTTCAACCGCCGGGCGGCCGGCTGATCGTTGCGGCATTCGGGGACAAGGCGCTTCGGGCCGCGGTGGAGTTGGGCGACGAACTGGTGCTCAATCTGGTCAGCCCGGAGCAAGCGGGGCGCCTGATCACACGGTGCAAGGAAATCGCTGCCGAGTTGGAAACCGGCATGCCTTTCGTGTCGGTGTGGGCACCGGCTGCCGTCGCCGAGAATGGACCGTCACAGGTGTCGATCGATCAACTTCGACGCGGGCTCGTACCGTATCTGGCTGCTCCGGGGTACTCGGACATGTTCGTCCGCGCGGGCTTCGCTGATGTGATCGAGGCAGCCAGGGCCGGGGCCGCGCCGCGCGAGCTCTTGAGCCAGGTCTCGGACGCGATGGTGGCAACGGTGGGAATCGTCGGGACTCCGGCCGATGCCCGCGAGCAACTCGAGGCGTACCGAGCGGCGGGAGTGGACTCCGTCGTGGCCGTGCCTTCATCCACTGATTCGGATCCTGCCGGCAAAGTGACCATGGAACTTCTTGCGGAGATGGCATGACGGACCCCCGACGAACTTACTCTCAGGTAAGTTCGTCGGGGGTATGTCTAACCGAAGGAGTAGCCGTGAGTGATCGCGTTCGTGTCGAGGTAGTGCAGTCGGTGGCGTACGTGACGCTCAGCCGACCGGAGAAACTCAACGGTCTCGATCTGGACATGCTCGACGCCCTGGTGGACGCCGCTCGAACTATCGAAGCTGATCGTTCGATTCGGGGCGTGGTTCTGCAAGGCGCGGGTGACGCATTCTCGGCCGGGTTGGACTTCGCTTCTGCGGGCAAGCAGCCGAGGCGGATGGCGAAGGCCTTCGCGAAATTTCCCGGTCAGAAGACCAACCTCTTCCAACGCGCGTGCTGGGTGTGGCGCGAATTGCCCGTGCCGGTCATCGCGGTCGTTCACGGGCACTGCTTCGGCGGGGGACTGCAATTGGCGCTCGCCGCAGACTTTCGATTCACCACCCCCGATTGCACGTTCTCGGTGATGGAGGCGAAGTGGGGATTGATCCCCGACATGACCGGAACGGTCACGATGCGCGAACTCGCGGCAATGGACGTCGTGAAACGCCTCGCCATGACTGCTGAACTGTTCGACGGAAATCAGGCTCTCGAGTGGGGGTTCGTGAGCGGAGTCAGCGACAATCCGATCAAGCCGGCACAGGAACTGCTGTCGCAGATCGCGGTTCGCTCGCCGGACGCCGTCGCAGCGACGAAGACGTTGCTGCACAAGACCTGGAACCGCTCGCCTCGCGGCGCGTTCTGGATCGAATCGCGGATCCAACTGGCGCTGATGCGAGGCAAGAACCACAAGATCGTGCGTACAGCGAATGCTGCGAAGAAGTTGCCGGAGTTCGCCTTTCGAAAGTTCGGCTGACAAACTCCGGCATCGCGACGCCGTTGGGCGTCCACATTCAGGTCGATCACACCATCAGGTCTCGTCCTGATCGATCCTTGATGAGCATCGTGGCGACGAACGAGACCGCCGCCAGCAGGGCGAGGTAGATCGAGATGGCAAGGGTGCCACCGGTCTTGCCGAGGAGCCACTGTGCGACGGTGGGAGCAAAGGCGCCGCCGAAGATGGTGCCTACCGCATAGGAGATCGACGCACCGCTGTAACGGATCGAAGCCGGGAACAGTTCGGCGAACAACGCGGGTTGAGGTCCGTACGACAGCCCGAGTCCGACCGAGAACAGGATCATCGCCACGTAGATCCAGCCGAGATTCCCGGTGTCGATGAGGAGGAAGAACGGCACCGCGAAGAGGACCATTGCGAGGTTGCCCACGTTCATCACCGTGGTGCGGCCGCGTCGATCCGACCAGTAGGCGCCGATCATGGTGAAAACGCCCCACGTGACGGCACTTGCGAGCGTGGCAATCAGTAGTTCGGTCTTACCCAGGCCATAGGTCTTGGTTGCGTACGCGACGATGAATCCGCCGATCACCATGTAGCCGTTGCCGTTTGTGCCGATGAAGGACAGCGCCGCGAGTACGACCTGCTTCGGGTGTTTCTTGAACAGAGTTCGGATAGGCGTGTTGCTCTCGGTGCGGCGTTCCTTGAGTTCGGCGAATACGGGTGATTCGCTGACCTTGCTTCGAATGTAGAAGCCGACGCCGATCAACACGACGCTGAGCAGGAACGGCACTCGCCATCCCCAGGTGGTGAACTGTTCGTCCGTGAGGGTGAACGTGCACAGTGCCAAAACGCCGGTGGCGAGCAACATTCCGAGCGGTACTCCCATCTGTACGAACGCTCCGAAGAATCCTCGACGCTTGGTGGGTGCGTGTTCGACGGCAAGAAGAGCGGCCCCGCCCCATTCGCCGCCCGTCGAGAATCCTTGGACGACGCGAAGCAGGATCAACAGGATCGGTGCCCAGATTCCGATCGATGCATACGTCGGCAGCACGCCGATGAGAACCGTCGCGGCACCCATCATCGCCAACGTCGCGACCAGGACACGTTTGCGGCCGAGCCTGTCGCCGAGATAGCCGGCCACGATGGCACCGAGAGGACGGAAGACAAAGCTGATGCCGACCGTGACGTAGGAGACGATCTGGCCTGCCGAGCCCATCGGCTTGAAGAACAGGTCGGCAAAGATCAGGGCTGCAGCTTGGGCGTAGATGAAGAAGTCGTACCACTCGACGGTGGTGCCGACCATCGACGCCATCGCGGCGCGGTCGTATTCCTTCGCGGCGGGCTTGGTGCCAGTTCTGGTTGTGGTCATCGAGCTACTTTCTGCCAGTCACGTGGTTCACCGACACGGTGAAACTGCGAAGTCGGAACAGGGGAGAAACGCTGTTCGATCTGCGACGTTGCCGGTGTGCTCGGTGCATGCTTTTGGCTGACTCGGAGCGTTCCTGCGCGATCTCATCGTCGATATCGACAACCGAATGATCGGTAGGTAATGAATTATGCAGAAGTGTGAGCGTCAACACAAGCGATGCCGGAAAAGTCTGATTGTTTGATGCGGAGCGTGCGAGAAGTCAGCGACTCACGTGTGGAGTGACGCCGCGATCCGCAGATCGATTTCCCTGGCGCTGAGCAGATGGTCGAGGACGAGAACCGCACAACCGAGGATGCCGGATTGTGCGCCGTGGCTGACCGAAGCGATCTGAAGCTTTCGGGTGGCAAGCGCCGTTGCGTTGCCGTAGACGGACTCCCGAAGCCCGGCGAGGAAGAGTTCGTCCGCCTCGGCCATGTCGCCGCCGATGATCAGGACCTCGGGATTGAGGAGATTGACCGCGCCGGAAATGACGTCGCCGATCAGTCGGCCGCTGCTTCTGATGAGCCGGCGGGCTTCGCTGTCGCCGTCCAGGGCGAGGCGGACGACATCACGCACGTGACCGACGCTTCGGCCCTGATCTCGGAGGGCGTGCACGAGAGCCCAACCGCTGGCGACAGTTTCGACGCAGCCGACGTCGCCGCAGCGACACTTCATGCCCCGCGCTGCAGCGGTTTTGGTATGCCCGATCTCGCCGGACGCTCCGAGTGAACCGCGTTGGAGGACTCCGCCCATGACGATTCCTGCGCCGAGGCCGGTTGACGCCTTGATCATCAGGAGGTTGGGCGCACTCTCGCGTCGCTCGCTCAATTCGGCCAGAGCCATCACGTTGGCATCGTTGTCCGCGAACAGCGGAGCCGTGGTCACCGATGCCAGATAGGGGGCAAGCGCGACTCCGTCCCACCCCGCCATCATCGGAGAGTCGAGGCTTGCTCCCGCGGCGACGTCGACCGTTCCGGGAATGCTCAGTCCGATTCCGATGACCTCGGTAGACGCGCGGTGGACCTGGGCCAGTAGTGACGAAAGATGCTCGGCAATTTCGGGCATCAGTTCGTCGGGGCCGACCCCGACCGACTTGTCGATGTCTTCTGCCGCGAGGATCGTGCCCGCCAGGTCGGTGACGGCAAGTTGTGCCCGCGATCGACCGATTGCCACGACGAGAACCACGCCGGACGAGTTCGCGAACGTGAGAGTGGACGGCGGCCGACCGCCTGTCGACGGGCCCTCGTCGTCATCGGCAATCAAACCAAGCGATTGAAGTGCTGCAACCCTGGCCGATACCGCCGTCCTGGACAGGCCGGTGAGCTTCCCGATCTCGCTGCGCGTGGTTGCGGAACCGCTGCGTATCAGCGTGAATACCTCTCCCGCAGTAGCCGGAGTCGTGGACGGTCGGGTCATTGTCCTATTCAAGCATTCCTCGTCGGTAACTTCAGCGTGCGAAAGTTGGCATACTTTGTTCATAAAAAGACGTAAGTAGGTCTTGTGAAAAAGCAGAAGTAGGCATAGTCTGTGTCTTGACTCACTGCCACGGGCGTCCGAGGAGACGAGTCGCAGTTTCTGTGAAGCAGGGCGCACAAACAGGGGAGAACCTGATGAGCCGCACCGATACACAAGAGATCGTCGAGTTCGCACGTAAGTGGCAGCAGTTCGACGGTGGACCTGACGAAGAGATCTTCGTAACCTTCGGCCTCGCCCCGGACGAGTATTTCCGCAGGCTGCAGGCAATTCTCGACGACGGCGTCGTAGCGCTGACTCCGCCGGTCACCGGCGAACTCGCAACGGTCTGTGCACATCGACTCGGCCAATCGGCCAGGCGTAGATAAGTCCGACCCGGCGTCAGCCCAGAGTCACCCGAATCCGTGTCACCCGAGTAAGGAATTGAGGTCGCCATCATGCACAAGCACCTTCCGATGCCGTACCCGACCGCCGAAGTGTGGGACTGGCAGCTGCAGGGAGCGTGCCGCGGGCACGATTCCGCGGTGTACTTCCATCCGGACGGCGAGCGTGGACACGCCCGCGAGAACCGTGAACGCAACGCCAAGAAGGTCTGCGCGACGTGCCCTGTACTCCAGCAGTGCCGCGAACACGCACTCTCCGTCCACGAGCCGTACGGCATCTGGGGTGGAATGACGGAGACCGAGCGCGCAGAATATGTGCGATCGCTGCGTAAGCGCAGCAACCGGATGCCCGCGGTCGCCAACGCGAGCTGACGGTCCTTCGGAAAGGACGCCAGTGTGACCCTCGTAGCCGGTATCGATTCGTCTACCCAGTCGTGCAAAGTCATTGTCCGTGATGCCGATTCGGGAGAGCTGGTACGAGAAGGGCGGGCGGCGCACCCCGTCGGTACCGAGATAGATCCGGCATGCTGGCTCGAGGCGATGGACAGTGCAATCGCCGCGGCGGGTGGGCTCGGCGACGTCGCAGCCGTATCGGTCGGAGCTCAACAGCACGGCATGGTGTGTCTGGACAGTGGCGGCGAGGTTGTCAGACCGGCGTTGCTGTGGAACGACACTCGGTCGGCGAAGGCTGCGACCGATCTGGTCGAAGAGTTCGGCGGACCCAAGGCGTGGGCCGACGCAGTTGGTGTAGTTCCGGTCGCCGCGGTCACGGCAAGCAAGCTTCGATGGCTGGCAGATCACGAACCCGGCAATGCCGATCGCACTGCCGCGGTGTGTCTTCCGCATGACTGGTTGTCCTGGAAGTTGGGTGGGTCCGGCTCAATCGAGGAGCTTGCCACCGACGCGGGCGACGCCAGTGGAACCGGCTATTATGCTGCCTCGACGCGCGAATATCGTAAAGATTTGCTGGCGTTGGCATTTCGCGGTCGAACCCCGCATGTTCCCCGAGTTGCATCGCCGAACGAAAAGATCGGAAGTACACGTTCCGGAGGTATTGTCGGGCCTGGCACCGGTGACAATGCCGCAGCCGCACTGGGTTTGGGGGCAGTTCCCGGTGACGTGATCATCTCGATCGGAACATCCGGCGTCGTCTCGGCTGTATCGGCCACCCCCACGCATGATCCCGGCGGGAACGTGGCAGGATTCGCGGACGCAACCGGCCTGCACTTGCCGCTGGTGTGCACTCTCAACGGCGCGCGCATTCTTGATGCGACGGCGTCCATTCTCGGTGTCGATCACGCCGAACTGTCGCGGTTGGCGTCGACGGCGCCCCTCGGAAACGACGGGCTGGTCATGATTCCGTACTTCGAGGGTGAACGGACGCCCAACCGCCCTGACGCCACGGGGGCCATGCACGGATTCCGGCTGCAGAACTCGACGCCTGCGCACTTTGCACGAGCCGCAATCGAAGGGCTCCTGTGCGGCTTGGCCGACGGCGTCGACGACCTGGTTCGTCAAGGCGTCAAGGTGAAGCGAGTTCTCCTCGTGGGAGGCGGAGCGAAGTCGCGCGCTCTCTGTGAGATCGCGCCGGCAATTCTCGGAGTGCCGGTCGTGATCCCTGCTCCGGGTGAGTACGTCGCCGAAGGGGCATGCAGGCAAGCAGCATGGGCACTGTCCGGGGACACGCAGCCGCCGGTGTGGCCGAAACCGGAAGAGCGACGATTCGACGCCGAACCAGCTCCCCACGTGCGCGAGCGCTACGCGTCGTTGCGCGAACTCACCGAAGGTGTCTGAGCGCTCCCTACAGAAGCCCGAACTTCCGCACTGCGTCGAGTAGCGCGTGCGGGCGTTCGGTCGTCGGCAGGGGATCGACGAGTGCGAACTGGCAACCGACGTCACGGGCAGCGCCGTCGGCGATGTCGCTGTCACCGACCATCAGAGTCTGCGCCGCATCCACATCGAGTTGTGCGAGGGCGTACTCGAAGATCGCCGGTTCGGGCTTGACTGCACCCACCTCGAACGAGAGAACGAACTCGTCGACCCAGACGTCCCAGCCGCGGTCGGCGAACGCCGGACGGATGTCGAAGGCGATGTTGCTCAAGACGGCAGTGCGTATGCCCTTCTCCGACAGTGACTTCAGGACCTCGCCGGTATCCGGGTACGGCGACCACTGATCCGGATCGACCAGCAGGGCGTAGAAAGCTTCGGCCCGAACCGGATCGGGCACCCCGGACTTACTCAACACGTCGAGGTAAGCCTGACGATGCAACTTCGGATCCCGGTCGCGGTTCTCCCACGCGTAGATCCCCGCTTCGTCCATCTCCACGGTTCTGCCCACCGGCGCGGTCATCCGACGCATCAGCTCGGCTTGAGCGTGCACGTCGAGCGGATCGCCTTGGTGATCGACGAGGTGCTCGGTCCAATCGTCGCTCTCCTCCAAACGGAAGAGGGTTCCGGAGAAATCGAACAGCGTCGCGGCGATATGTCCGTCTTGATGGGCCGTGCTGTCAGTGTTCACCTCGACAGGTTATCGGCGTCCGCTTTCCGATGCGTGATGTGAGCCAGTGCACGCGTACTTTGAGAGAGCACATTTTCCGAGGTTCCCCCGACGGGCACGATTTCGATGCCCCGGATGAACCGTATGACGAGGGGGATCCTCCGTGTCCGACCACGCGAATACACCAGACCTGACGAAGCCGTCCGGCGAAGACCCCCACCTCTCACGTCAGCTGTCCAACCGGCATATCCAGCTGATCGCCATCGGTGGTGCCATCGGCACCGGACTGTTCATGGGATCGGGCAAGACGATCTCGCTCGCCGGGCCCTCCGTGATCTTCGTGTACATGATCATCGGATTCATGCTCTTCTTCGTCATGCGGGCGATGGGGGAGCTGCTGCTCTCGAACATGGCGTACAAGTCGTTCTCCGACTTCGCCGCGGATCTGCTGGGCCCCTGGGCGGGATTCTTCACCGGCTGGACCTACTGGTTCTGCTGGATCGTCACCGGCATCGCGGACGTCATCGCGATTTCCGGGTACTTCAAGTACTGGTGGCCAGGGCTCGCGGCGTGGATTCCTGCTTTGCTGACGATCGCGGCGCTGCTGCTCCTCAATCTCCCGACCGTTCGCGCCTTCGGTGAAACCGAGTTCTGGTTCGCGCTGATCAAGATCATCGCCATCGTCAGCCTGATCGTCGTCGGCATCGTCATGGTCGTCTCCGGGTTCACGGCGCCGAACGGTGCCACCTCCGGTATCGACAACCTCTGGAACGACGGCGGGATGTTCCCGACCGGATTCATGGGCTTCGTCGCCGGCTTCCAGATCGCCGTGTTCGCCTTCGTGGGTATCGAGCTCGTCGGTACGACGGCAGCCGAGGCGAAGGACCCGGAGAAGAACCTGCCGAAGGCCATCAACTCCATCCCCATTCGTGTCCTGCTGTTCTACGTCGTTGCACTGACCGTGATCATCGCGGTGACGCCGTGGCGTGAAATCAGCGCAGACAAGAGTCCGTTCGTCGCCATGTTCACACTCGCCGGCCTCGGCATCGCTGCATCTGTCATCAACTTCGTCGTGCTGACCTCCGCTGCATCTTCGGCCAACTCGGGTATCTACTCCACCTCGCGCATGGTGTTCGGCCTTGCGCAGGAAGGCGACGCACCGAGGGCCCTCGGCAAGCTGAACTCACGCAAGGTCCCCGCGAACGCCCTGATGTTCTCGTGCATCTTCCTGCTGGCTTCGTTGATCCTGCTGTTCTCGGGCGATTCCGTGATCGAGGCCTTCACCGTCGTCACGACCATTTCGGCGCTGCTGTTCATGTTCGTGTGGACGATCATCCTGGCGAGCTACATGGTGTACCGGAAGCGTCGTCCGCACCTGCACGAGGCGTCGAAGTTCAAGATGCCCGGCGGCATCGTGATGTGCTGGGTCGTGCTCGCGTTCTTCGTCTTCATTCTCTGGGCACTGACAACCAAGGACGACACCCTGCAGGCACTTCTCGTCACGCCGATCTGGTTCGTGGTTCTGGGCATCGCGTGGGCGATCATCCGGCGTCGACCCGCTCACCGGGCACGATACGACGCATTCAAGTCAGAACTGGACGCCAGCCGACAGAACGGCGAGAAATAGTTTTGGTCAAGATCGGGTAACGGTGGCGGCCGCCTTGATCAAACTGTTACATTCTTCGGCAGACAGAGGAGCGGGCTTCATCAGAAGGACGCTGCACGCCGACGACTGACGGAGTACACACTGTGGGAAACCACCACCGCACGGGCAATGACGATGTTGTCTTCGAGATCGATCCCGAGGCAGCAAGCGGCCGCCACCGCACCCCGTCGGCTGGCCCTGGTGCCGGTGTCAAGGCAGGTGTCGTAGCTGCGGCTACCGGTGCGCTCCTCGTCGGTGCAGGCCAGATGGGTGCAGGAACCGCTGCTGCGGCGCCGGCAACACAGACCATCGCCGGCATCGAAATCCCGCAGGGTCTGCTTCCCGAGGGCGTTGTCGTTCCGGCTGAATTGGCGGCACTTCCGGCTCTCGACATCCCCGAGCTTCCCGATTTTGCTGCCGACCTCAACACGCAGGCACAGCAGTTCCTCGCTGGGATCAACCCCGGCACCTCAGCTCGTACCGTGCAGCCGGTGTCCGGAACGCTGACCTCCACCTTCGGTTCGCGCTGGGGAGCACACCACGGCGGCCTCGACATCGCGGCTCCGATCGGTACGCCGATTCTGGCTGCAGCCGACGGCCAGGTCATCGACGCCGGCCCGGCGTCAGGTTTCGGCCTCTGGGTCCGCGTCCAGCACGACGACGGCACGGTCACCACGTACGGCCACGTCAACGACTACCAGGTCAACGTCGGCCAGCGCGTCAACGCCGGCCAGCAGATCGCCACCGTGGGTAACCGTGGCCAGTCCACCGGCCCGCACCTGCACTTCGAGGTTGCCGAGAACGGCGCAAAGGTCGATCCCGCAGCGTGGCTGCAGGCTCGCGGCGTAGCTGTCACCTGGGTCGACAACTCGTAGAAGAAACTTTCGGAGAACTGCGGTGGCGTCGGGAAATTCTTCCCGGTGCCACCGCAGTTCTCGTTTGTCGGTGACACCGGACGGATAGCCTTCAGTGACGTTGATCGTCGAAGGGGGAATGCGCAATGGGTGCAGAGGTCACGGCGCGAGAATTCACCAGAGCCGACCGTAGGCTCTTTCGTAAGAAGGTGCGCTCGTGCGTCGACGCCATGAAGCAGATGCTCGACGGTGGTGACTTCCGAGACGCCGTCGACAAGCCCGCTCCGCTGTTGGGCATGGAGATCGAGTTCAACCTCGTGACCGGCGACATGACGCCCGCGATGTCCAACCGTGAAGTGCTCGAATCCATCGACGACTCTGCGGTTTTCCAAACCGAGCTCGGACAGTTCAACGTCGAGATGAACGTCGAGCCCGGCCCACTCACCGGTGATGCGACTTTCGAATTGGAGAAGAAACTGCGGGCGTCCCTCGACGTCGCAGACGCGCGAATCCACGCGCACGACGCCGAGATGGTGATGATCGGGATGCTGCCGACACTGCAGCTCGAGCATCTCGATCGTGAGTGGATCACCGCCAACCCGCGCTACGAATTGCTCAACGAGCAAATTTTTGCCGCGCGAGGAGAGGACATCGAACTCGACGTCGAAGGTGTCGCGCTACCCGGTGGCGACGTGGAAATCCTTCGGGCCGACACCAATTCGGTGGTGCCGGAGGCGGCTTGTACGTCCATGCAGTTGCACCTGCGCGTCGCGCCGGAAGAATTCGCAGCGCACTGGAATGCCGCGCAGTGTCTGGCCGGAGTACAGGTGGCGCTTGCGGCCAATTCCCCTTTCCTGGCAGGGAAGGCGCTTTGGCACGAATCACGCATTCCGATCTTCGAACAGGCAACGGACACCCGAACTTTCGAGCTCAAGAACCAAGGTGTGCGACCGCGAGTGTGGTTCGGTGAGCGGTGGATCCATTCGGTTCTCGACCTGTTCGAGGAGAATTCACGGTACTTCCCGGCGCTGCTCCCTGATGTCTCGGACACCGATCCACTGGAAGTGCTCGCGGCGGGCGGGGTTCCGGAGTTGAGCGAGCTTCAGATGCACAACGGCACGGTCTATCGCTGGAATCGGCCTGTCTACGACTGCTCGGATGGCAAGCCGCACTTGCGTATCGAGAATCGGGTGCTGCCGGCCGGGCCGACCGTCGTCGACATCATGGCCAATGCGGCCTTCTACTACGGAACCGTTCGCGCATTGGTGAACGCGGAGCGGCCACTGTGGTCGCACATGTCGTTCCATGCGGCCGAAGAGAACCTGCACATCGGCGCCAAGTACGGACTCGACGCCACCCTGTACTGGCCGGAGATCGGTTGGGTCGGTGCCGACGAGTTGGTCCTGCGAAGGCTGCTGCCGTTGGCGGACGAGGGTTTGGCCGACTTCGGATTGTCCGCCGCGGCCCGCGATCGGTACCTCGGCGTGATCGAAGGGCGGTGCATGAATCGGCAGACCGGTGCCGCCTGGCAACGCGAGCAAGTGGCGCACGCGGAGGCCTCGGGCGCGGACCGCTCGACTGCGCTCACCGGAATGCTCCGCGGTTACGTGGAGAACATGCGGACGGGAGATCCTGTTCACACCTGGTCCTGATTGCTCTGCTAATTCTCCTATCCGTCAACAGTTTCGGGGACCTAAGTCCCCGAAATGAAGAGGGGGCGACCCCAAAAAAGCCGGACAAGTGGGATGGTTAGAGTGAAAGTGGCTCGGTTACTTCTTCAGGAAGGTGGGCACATGAGTTCACGCGAACATAACAGTGTTGTTGTCGGAGTCGAGGGTTCGGACACTGCGTCCACAGCGCTCCGCGAGGCCGCGAAAATCGCCGCCCAGCGCGAATTGCGACTCGACATCATCCACGCTCTCGACTTCGCGCCTTACGGTTTCGGCGGACCGTACGTCGACGCGGGTGGGGTGTACGAATGGGTCGAAGAGGCCGGAAAAGCGATCTTGGCGGAGGCGGAACAGTTCGCCCGTGAGATCGATCCGAAACTCGAAGTTCACACCGAAATCGCCATCGGCAGCGCAACTCAGTGGCTGATCGAGAGTTCGGCACAAGCCAGGCGGGTAGTCGTCGGAGCGTCGGCGTCAGGCAAGGCGGCGACAGCAGTCCTCGGCAATACCGCGGTCGGTGTGGCCAGTCACGGCAAGTGTCCGGTCATCGTCGTTCGGGACCGCGATGGTGCGGTGCCCTCGGAAGGACCCGTAGTGGTCGGCGTCGACGGCAGCGCGTTGAGCGCCCAGGCCGTCGGTGCGGCTTTCGAGGAAGCGTCGTTCCGCGGAGTCGAGTTGGTGGCGTTGCACGTGTGGAGTGACCTCGGCAGTGCGGCATTCGAAGACCCGAGGGCCGCTGCGCTTGCCCCGCAGTCTCTCGAAGAGGAAGAGCACGCGGTACTCAGCGAGAGCTTGGCCGGATGGTCCGAGCAATACCCGGACGTGAAGGTCCGGCGCGAGGTATACCTCGACAACCCACGCGGACGGCTGCTGGACTGGTCGGCAAAAGCGCAGCTCGTCGTGGTCGGAAGCCGTGGTCGCGGTGGATTCCGCGGCATGTTGCTCGGCTCGACCAGCAACACCCTGATCGCTTCGGCCAAGTGTCCCGTCATGGTGGTTCGCCCCGAAGAATCCTGACCCTCGACAGGCTCTCCCATTACCCCGTTCATTTCGGTCATCGAATATGAACGGGGTAGTCACATGAATGCGGACTCAGGTTCCGTAGTGTTCGATGTGAGTAAGTGTTCGATGGGAGTACCACTGCTCGTGTGCGCGTCGCACACGGCAGCAATCGTCAGGATTGGGGTTACAACGTGCGTATCGGTATGGGTTTGAACTACAGCGGCGGGTTCGCCGAAACCGTCGAAGAGGTCGGTGACCTGGAGAAGGCGGGCCTCGACATCGCCTTCGTCCCGGAGGCGTATTCCTTCGACGCCGTCAGCCAGCTCGGTTACCTGGCGGCCAAGACGTCGACCATCGAACTCGCTTCGGGAATCTTTCAGATCTACACCCGTACCCCTTCGTTGACCGCCATGACGGCGGCTGGCCTGGACTTCGTCTCCAACGGTCGCTTCGTGATGGGACTGGGCGCTTCCGGACCGCAGGTGATCGAGGGGTTCCACGGCGTCAAGTACGACGCTCCGCTGGGACGCACACGTGAGGTCGTCGAGATCTGCCGTCAGGTATGGCGCCGCGAGAAGGTCGAGTACCAGGGCAAGTACTACCAGGTTCCCCTCCCCGCCGAGAAGGGCACCGGACTCGGAAAGCCGCTCAAGCTGATCAATCATCCTGTGCGTGAGCGCATCCCGATCCTGATCGCTTCGCTCGGACCCAAGAACGTCGAGCTGACGGCGGAGATCGCCGAAGGCTGGGAACCTATTTTCTTCCATCCAGAGAAGGCAGCAAGCGTGTGGGGTGAGCCGATCGCCAAGGGCAAGGCCAAGCGCGATCCGAGCCTCGGTGAGCTTCAGGTGTACGCGTCGCCGGCACTGGCCATCGGTGACGACGTCGACCACATGCTCGACTGGGTACGCCCGAGCCTTGCGCTCTACATCGGTGGCATGGGCGCCAAGGGCAAGAACTTCTACAACGATCTCGCGGTGCGCTACGGCTACGAAGAGGCCGCCGAGAAGATCCAGGATCTCTACCTCGCGGGCAAGAAGGACGAAGCCGCCGCAGCAGTGCCGGACGAACTGGTTCGCGCAGTGTCGTTGATCGGTCCCGAGAGCTACGTCAAGGAACGCGTCGCAGCCTTCGCCGAAGCCGGTGTCACGACGCTCAACGTCACGCCGTTGGCGGCCGACCGCAACGGCCGAGTGCAGCTGATCGAGAAGTTCCGCAAGATTTGTGACTGACCCTGCTGTGCGCCTTTATTAACCGCCGGCGGTTAACAAAGGCGCACAGCAGAGCAGGTGGTTCGGGATCTCCTGCGTACGAAACCCGATTTTGGGCGCTTGTTGACAGGACTTTTTTCACTTCTGACCGGTCGGGTTCTTCACCTAACGTGGATCGAGTAGCCAGGGTTTGCGTGCGAATCCGGCACCGGTGGCCTCGTTGACGCCCGAAAGGGATGTTGGCGGGGCCGTTGCCGCAGTCCACCCGAACACCCAATGTCCGATTCGGGACTCGCGTCGGCTGATGAATCCTTTTTGCCGTCATTGGGCAATAGTGTGAGGGCGAAGAGATTCTGTGGTCGATTGTGGAGGGACGAACATGAGTGCAACCAAACCCGTCGTCGTAGCGGTAGACGGTTCGGAATCGGCGTCGTCGGCTGTCGTCTGGGCGGCGAGGACCGCGGTGGCGCTCGGTCGACCGCTCCACATCGCGACGGTGGTGCACATCCCAGCCTTCTACTACTCCGAGCCTTACCTCGCCGAGAGCTTCAAGGACGAACTGCGGCGCACTGCCACCGCTCGTCTGGACAGCGCACAGATTCTCGCGCGGCAAAGCATCGACGACGACCTCGAGATCGTCACCGAACTACTCGACGGCAGCGTCTCCGATCGCCTGATCGAATTGTCGAAGGGCGCGTACATCATTGCGCTCGGCCCTCGCGGGCACGGCGAATTCACCGGATTGGTCGTCGGTTCTGCGACGGTCTCGGTTGTCTCGCACGGCGAATCTCCGGTTGCAGTTGTCCGAGGACGGACGCTCGACGGTCGGCCGCCGACCGAGGGCCCCGTCGTCGTCGGTGTCGATGGATCCGAAAGCAGCATCGAGGCAGTCGAGCACGCTTTCGAGCAGGCCTCCGCGCGGGGCGCCACCTTGATTGCCGTCAACGTGTGGAGCGACGTGAGTGTGCAGCCCTCGTTGGGCGCCACCCCCGACGACCCACTGTGGAGCAGCATCCAGACGGGTGAGGAAGTTGTCCTCGCGGAGCAATTGGCCGGATTCACCGAGCGTTACCCGGACGTCGTCGTCGAAAGAGTCGTCGCGCGTGACCGTCCCGTCCGAGTCCTGAGCGAATACGCGGAGACGGCGCAGTTGATAGTCGTCGGCAGTCGCGGGCGCGGCGGATTCGCAGGAATGCTCCTCGGATCGACCAGTCGGGCGCTCCTGCACACCGCGGATTGCCCGGTTCTCATCGTCCGGCACGTCAACAAGTGAAGAGAATGCATTCCATGAGTTCTGAGTCCACCGTCTCCGGTACCGTTCGACGTGAGATGTCTTTTGGAGGGGTTCGATGACAACGCGGATATTCCTGGTCGACGATCACGAGATCGTCAGACGCGGATTGTTCGACCTACTCGGTGGGGTCGAGGACTTCGTGGTGGTGGGCGAGGCGGCGTCCGTGGGGGAAGCGCTGGCCGCGGTACCGCAGAGCAACGCCGACGTCGCTGTTCTGGACGTACGCCTGCCTGACGGCAACGGCGTCGAACTGTGCCGAGAACTCCGCTCGATGCTTCCCGACCTCCGCTGCCTGATGCTCACGTCGTACGCCGATGACGAGGCGTTGCTCGACGCGATCATGGCGGGCGCCTCGGGATTCGTCCTCAAGCAGATTCTCGGAACCGATCTGGTCGCTGCAGTCCGCACAGTCGGGCGCGGCGGTTCACTGCTCGACAGTCGTGCAACCGAGGCGCTGATGCAGCGGATCCGCAGCGACCGTACAGCTGATCCGTTGGCCGAACTTTCCGATCAGGAGCGAGCAGTCTTCGACCTCATCGGAGAGGGGCTCACCAACCGGGAGATCGGCGCGCGATTGTTCCTCGCGGAGAAGACGGTCAAGAACTACGTGACGCGTCTGCTCTCGAAGCTGGGCATGCAGCGTCGTACTCAGGCTGCGGTGCTGGCGACCGAAATCCGTAGCGGCAGTCGCTAGGATCTAACGACCGGATTTCGGTCGATTCGAGTTGGTGCGACCGAGCGGTACTCGCCAGAGCAGGCGTGCACCGCTCGGATCGTGATTGACGATCGTGCACGTACCGCCGCAATGTTCGGCGCGGCGCTCCAGATTGTGCAGTCCACTCTTGTGGAAGTCGGAGGGGAGTCCGACGCCGTCGTCCTCGATCGTGATCGCAAATTCGACGTCCGCGGTGACAGCGATGGTGATGTGGCGTGCGTGTGCATGCCGAAGGACGTTGCTCAACCCCTCACGCAGCACGGCTTCGGCGTGCTGGTGGATCCCGGGATTCACCAGAGTGTCGATGGCGCCGGAGAATTGGACGCTCGGGGTCACAGCGGACTGTGCGGTAGCGTCGCCGATGACATCGAGGAGGCGCCGGCGCAGGCTCGACGAATCGGTGGCCGTCGGAGTCTGCAGATCGAAGATGGTTGTCCGAATCTCGCGGACGGTCTTGTCGAGCTGTTCGAGAGATCGTTTGACAATCGCGCGCGCCGACTCCGGGAGGGTCTCGTCCGGAAGCGTGCTCTGCAGGCTCATTCCGCTCGCGAACAGTCGCTGGATGACGTTGTCGTGCAGGTCTCGTGCGATGCGGTCGCGGTCGGCGAGAACGGACAACAGGCGTTGCGCCTTTTGTTTCTCGTCGAACTCGATTGCAACGGAGCCGAGTTCGGCCATCGACTCGATCCGGGTCAGTTCGTCGTGATCCCAGTGTGTGTTGGTGGAATTCGACGCCACGATGACCGCGCCGACTACACCCGAGGCGACGCACATCGGTGCCACGACAGCACTCCCAGCGGACGGCACCAGTTCGGTGAGTGCGCCTAAAGTGGTGAGTACCTGTAGCTTTCGAGTGCTCCGCACCACGTCGAACGGATAGGTGGTCGCCGGAATTCTGACTCCACGTGACGTGGTCCGGGCGCTGGCCGCGGCGTGAACCTGTGCGTAGCCGTTCTCGCAGATCACCACGATCACGTCGTCGACGCCGGTCAGGTCCCGAACGCGACTGGCAAGAAGTTGCAGACCGTCCTCGAGCGAGTCACCGGCCAGCAACCGCGAGCGGATGGCAGATGTTGCGGTGAGCCATCTTTCACGAGTTCGTGACTGCTCGAACAGTCGGGCGTTTTCCACAGCGATACCGGCTGCGATGGCGAGGGCTTCGAGAATGACCTCGTCTTCCTGGGTGAACTCGGCCTGTCCCCGTTTCTCGGTCAGGTAGATGCTTCCGAACACCTTTCCCCGCATCATGATCGGCGCTCCGAGGAAGCTCTCCATCGGTGGATGATTTGCGGGGAATCCCACCGATTCGGGATGGTCGCCGAGATGGGCCACACGCAAAGTCTGCGGGTGATTCATCAGAACACCCAGCACGCCATGACCTTCGGGGAAATGTCCCATGGTCGCGCGTTGGGACCCGGAGATTCCCTCGTACACGAATTCCGAGAGCCCGCCCCCCGGCGCCGCGACCCCCAGGGCGCCGTAGCGGCAATCCAGAACCGTTGTCGCAGAGGTGATGATCCGTTGAAGCGTCAGGTCGAGGTCCAGGCCGGAGCCGACCACCAGGACCGCCTCGAGCAGGCGGTGGAGTGTCGGTATGTCGGCATTGGAATCGCCCAGGCGGTCGAGCAACTCGCCGAACGTACGTGCCGGACTGTGACCCGAAGCTTCGACCATGGTCGAAGCATATCGCCTCACCGAACGTCAGCTCTCCTGGCGGCGACCTTCCCACCACGACGACCAGTGATGCTTGATCTCGTCGAACTCGTCATCGCTCAGGTCGTAGGTGGTCAGCAGGATGGACATGCCTCCGTCGGGCCGCTGCGCCGTCACCGACTGGGTGGCGACAGACAGCAGGCCAGGGCCGAGATCCTCGACTGTCAACCCGAATTGGTGGTCGGTGACGTAGTCGACGACGCCTTCGAAATAGTCGCCGGGAGCGATTGTCACCGCGTACCGACTTCCCGCTTCCAATTCGATTTCGGTGAGCCCGAGGACGCTTGCCACGTTCTCACCGGGGAGCAGAAGGCCGTCGAGATAAATGGTTCTACGCTCGGCCAGTCCGTGGTGCTCCACTGCGAATCTGAGCAGCTGGAGGAATGTCGTCCAGCCCTCGGTGATGTCGTTGTACCAGTCGTCGTCGGCAGATTTGGCCGGTCGGTCGATGCGGACGACCGTCTTGCCGTCCTGTTCGCGAAGTGAGAAACGGTCGCCGTTTCCGAGTTTCAGCGTCAACGCTTCGGGGTCGGCCTCAGCGGTGGAGTAGATCTGGGTGATTTCGTCGTCGAGTCCGTCGTACTCCCAGCCGAACCAACGTCGAATCAGCGACGGGTCGCGCAGCGCGGGCCAGAGTACGGACGGGGCTGCGACGATGGACACTTCGATCACGGTTTCGCTCACGCGGAAGACGCTACCGATTTCAGCCCTTCATGGCGACGGTCAGTAGAAATGCAACGTCTTCGAGCGCTTCGACGCTGTGCCGGTCGGCCGGGACGGTCAGGAAATCACCCGTGGATCCTTTCCACTGGTCGCTCCCACATACAAGATTCAGCTTCCCGCTCAGGACCAACAACGTGGCTTCGCCCGGACTGTCGTGTTCGGCGAGGCTCTTGCCGGCGCTCAGCGCGATCACCGTCTGTCGCAGGCTGCGCTGGTGGCCGCCGTAGACGGTTTGTGAACTGCGACCGCTGGTCGCCGAGCCCGCCAGTTTCAACTGTTGGCGAGCGAGAGCGGTCAGTGACTTCTTGTCCATCGAAGACCTCTCGGAAGCGGTGAATGTCCTTCTTGGAGTATGACCGACTCACTCGCGAGGTGCCTCGTTATCGGCGGAAGTCGGTCAGCGCGTGTACTCCAACCAGCGGAAGCGCAGGCCGCTCTTCTCCGAGGTCTGCCAGGGCTCGTCGGATTTCAGGTTCCATTCGGGGCCGATCTCGGGAGCAAAAGCATCGCCGGCGATGTCGAGGTCGATCTCGGTCACCAGTAGATGCGTTGCGAATGGCAGTGCAGCCGAATAAATTTGCCCGCCACCGACGACGAAGACGTCACCGTCCGGCAACGCCAGGGCGTCGTCCAGACTGCGGACCACCTCGGCGCCTTCGGCGTGCCATTGCGGATCGCGTGTGACGACGATG
The DNA here is from genome assembly GCF_001445685.1 of Rhodococcus sp. KB6. NCBI lineage: Bacteria > Bacillati > Actinomycetota > Actinomycetes > Mycobacteriales > Nocardiaceae > Rhodococcus > Rhodococcus sp. KB6. The sequence continues at coordinate 764,857 of NZ_LNAK01000043.1, forward strand.
TTCCGACGCCCGCTGAACGGACGGAACTTCGATGGAATGGAGTCCCAGGTGCGCCGCCCCATGATTACCGGATGGCCCATGGTGACGCGTTTGAAGTAAGCCATGTCCTCGGACACGCGCCACGGGATCGAGTTGTCGGCGCCGATGACGCCGCCGTGGGCCTGCGCCCAGATGAGGGTGACTGTGCGATCGGTCATCGTCAGACCGCTACCGGGGCTTTGATCGCGGGGTGGTGCTGGTAGTCGACGATCTCCACGTCCTCGAAGGTGTAGTCGAAGATGGAGTCGCGCTTGTTCAGCTTCAGGGTCGGCAACGGCAGCGGTTCGCGGCCGAGCTGCTCGGTCACCTGGTCGACGTGATTGTCGTAGATGTGGCAGTCGCCGCCGGTCCAGACGAACTCGCCGACGTCGAGTCCGGCCTGCTGGGCCATCATGTGGGTGAGCAGCGCGTAGCTGGCGATGTTGAACGGAACGCCGAGGAACATGTCGGCGCTGCGCTGGTACAGCTGGCAGGAGAGCTTGCCGTCGGCGACGTAGAACTGGAAGAAAGCGTGGCACGGCGCCAGGGCCATCTGCGGAATGTCGGCGACGTTCCACGCCGAAACGATGATCCGCCGCGAATCGGGGTTGGAGCGCAGAGTCTCGACGGTCTGCGTGATCTGGTCGATGTGCTCGCCCGAAGGGGTGGGCCAGCTACGCCACTGGACGCCGTAGACGGGGCCGAGTTCACCGTTCTCGTCGGCCCACTCGTCCCAGATGGAGACGCCGTGCTCGTGCAGCCACGCCACGTTGGAGTCGCCGCGCAGGAACCACAGGAGTTCGTTGACTATCGACTTGAGGTGGACCTTCTTGGTGGTGACGAGCGGAAAGCCGTCGGCAAGATCGAAACGCATCTGGTGACCGAAGATGCTGCGGGTGCCGGTTCCGGTTCGATCGGATTTGGCGGTACCCGTCTCCATGACGAGCCGGAGGAGGTCTTCGTAAGCAGTGGAGACAGTCACGGGAATCAGTCTAGGGCCTGCCCTGCTGTGCGCCTTTTATTAACCTCCGGCGGTTAATAAAGGCGCACGGCAATATAGCCTCGGCACATGCGCGAACTCTTGGTGATCGGTATCGGTGCTGGTGATCCCGACCAGGTGACGGTTCAGGCGATCAAGGCTATGAACAGGGCCGATACCTTCTTCATCATCGGAAAGGGTGACGAGAAGCAGGCCCTGGTCGACTTGCGCACCGGCATTCTCGACGAGCACGTTCACCTCGACTACAAGGTGGTCGAGATCACGGACCCGCCGCGGGACCGAACCCCCACCGATTACGAGGGGGTTGTCGAGGACTGGCACGAGCGTCGGGCCGCGAAATTCGAAGCGGAATTCGCGGCCGAACCTGGCGTCGGCGCGATTCTCGTCTGGGGTGACCCTTCCCTCTACGACAGCACTCTGCGGATCGTCGAGCGTGTGCTCGCTCGCGGGAGAGTTTCGTTCGACTACTCCGTCATCCCGGGAATCACCAGCGTGCAGTCGCTGGCTGCACAACACCGGATCGTCCTGAACCGAATCGGCGAACCCATCCACATCACGACCGGCCGCAAACTGGCCGAGGGATTGCCCGACGGCGTGGACAATGCCGTCGTGATGCTCGACGCGCATTGCACCTTCACTCAGGTAAGCGAAAACGACGCCGAGATCTGGTGGGGCGCGTACCTCGGGACCCCGGACGAGGAGTTGATTTCCGGCAAACTGCGTGACGTCGAAGATCGGATCGTCGCTCGCCGGGCGGAGTTGCGTGAGAAGCACGGTTGGATCATGGATACGTACCTCGTTCGGCGCTGACAACCGACCCTGAATTTGCCGCCTCGATCCTGCACTCTTGATCCCGAACGACGGTCTGCGCACCTATGATCTGCGCATGACATCGTTCGGGCAGGACCGACTGCAGTCGATTCTGCCCGCGCCGCGTGGCCGTGAAAAATCAGCTGTGAAGTCGGCTTTCGACCTTCTGGTTCAGTGGTATCGGCGTCCTGATCAATTCGACAGTTTCAATCGATACCTCGCCACGAAGGGCCTGGAGCTAGCTGTCCGATTGCTGGTCATCGGCTCGCTGACGACGGTCATCATTGCGATGACTCTGCTGCGCTTCAGCGACGCGGGCGTGCACAACCACGTCACCAGCGTCGTCAACGCCGTTATCATCGCCGTCACGATTGCGGTGATCGTGCTCTTCTGCCTTCTGCCCGAAATCACGCGTCGGTGGTCGTACTTCTTTGTCGCCTACTGCGAGGTCGGCGTATTCGTCGGTGTGTTCTTGAACAACGACCCTTTCATCGGGTTGATCCAGTGTGTGCTCTTCGTACTGATCGGTGGTTACATCGCGTACTTTCACAACGCGAGACTCCAGGCGGTTCACATCGCGCTGTCCATCGTGGTTCTGGCAGTGGTCGGCCGAAAGGTTGCGGTCTACGCGGATCCTGCGTTGGCCACCGCACTGTGTCTGATCATCGCCACCGGGATCGTGGTCATCCCGTTCGCCTGCCAGTTCGTCCTCTCACTTCTCGGCTCCGACGCGGACAGTTCGGACGTGGATCCGTTGACAGGGCTTCTGAATCGGCGCGGGCTGCAGCGAGCTGTTGTCGAAATGGGGGCGACGGGGCATGCGTCGAGCAAGTCGTCGTATGTCGTCGCGATTGTCGATGTCGATTCGTTCAAGAGCGTCAACGACTCACAGGGGCACGAAGAAGGCGATCTCGTACTTCGCCAGATTGCTGATCGACTGCGGTGGTGCGGCGGCGAGAAGGCGCTCTTCGCCAGATTCGGTGGGGACGAGTTCGTGTTGGTAGACACGATAGACGTCGGCGCAGCGCCTGCGTTCGAAGACAATCTGCGAAGGCACTTGCGAATCGACGATCGTGATCCGGTAGTGACCACCAGCGTCGGAGTCGCGATCACCTCTGCCGAATGGTCGTCGATTATTTCCGACGAGGAGTTGACGGAACTGTTTCGAGTAGCCGATGCCTCGATGTACCGCGCGAAGGCCGCCGGCGGCGATCAGGTTGTGATGTGGGACGGCAAACAGTGAAAATTGTCTGATTGCGGGGAGTTGACTGGATTACCCTGACCCTATGGAATCTGCCGAGAGTGTTGAGCGTTCGGACGCCGTGGCGTCTCGACGACCGCTCTCGGGTCCCGCGTTCCGGCTGATCTCTTCTCAACTTGTCGATTGGTATCGGCGTCCGGACCAATTCGACACCTTCAATCGCTATCTCGCGGACAAAGGGTTGACCGTCGCCTCGCGGTTTCTCGTCGTCTGCTCGTTGGTGCTGGTCACCGTGATCATGTTCCTCACTCGCTTCAGTCCACAGGGACCGACCACTTCGCACGCGCGCACCGCGAACGCAGTCATCATGGTCATAACCGTGATGATGGCCGTCGCCCTCTCGACGAGGCGCAATCTCTCCCGTTCCTGGTCTTACGCCTTTGTGCTCTACTCGGAAGTGGGAATAGCGGCCGCAATGCTGCTGTACTCCAATCCACTTGCAGCACTGGCACACGCCGTGATGTTCTCGGTGATCGGCGGATACATCGCGTTCTTCCACAATGCTCGAATACAGAGCCTTCACATGTTGTGGGTACTCGTCGTGGTCATCGGCATCGTGACACGTACGGCGGTGGTCGAAAACGATGTGGATGCTCCGGTTCTGGTCGCGTTGGTAGTACTGGTCGGCGCGGCAATCTACGTGATTCCCTTTGCCTGTCAGTTCATTTTCTCCATCCTCGGCACCGACGCGTTGAACTCGCAATTGGACCCACTGACCGGACTGCTCAACAGGAGGGGACTGGCCGACGAAGTGCGACTGTTGCTGGAGCGGTCGTACACGCACTCGGCGCTCTTGGTAGTCGCCGCCGTCGACATCAATCGATTCAAGGCCATCAACGACGAGTACGGACATACCGTCGGTGACGCCGTGATCGAAAAAGTCGGATCGAGACTGGTCGAATGCGCCGGCCCGGCGGCCTTGATCGCACGGATAGGCGGCGACGAGTTCGTCATCGTCGATTCGGTCGATCAACGCTCGTTCCATCGACTCGAACATGAGCTACTCCGTTCGACGATCACCTCGCCCGATCATCCCGAGGTGGCGATGAGCGTCGGAATCGCGAAGATCGCAGGGCCTTTCGAATCAGCGGATGATGCGCTGGTCACCTACCCGACTCTGCTGCGGCGAGCGGATCGGGCGATGTACTCCGCGAAGGCACGCGGTGGGCATTCGGTGGTGCTGCAGACGGAAACGGACTGAGCGCGCTGTGAGTGTCCGTGGTCGGCGTTAGTCTGTTGCCATGCCTGAACTACCCGAGGTGGAAGCGCTGGCAGGGTTCCTTCGTCAGCACGCGGTCGGCGCAGTGGTGGGACGCGTCGACATCGCTGCATTGAGTGTGCTCAAGACCTTCGATCCGCCGATCACCGCTCTGCAGGGGCGTGACGTCACGGGCGCCGCCCGCTTCGGGAAGCATCTGGCTCTGGATTGCGACGGGTTGTGGTTGGTCACGCATCTCTCCCGTGCCGGCTGGATGCGCTGGCTGGACAATCCATCGGCGACGCCGCCGAAGCCGGGGAAGGGGCCGTTGGCGCTGCGCGTTCATTTCTTCACACCCGAAGGGTTGACGCCGGCATTCGATCTCACCGAAGCCGGCACCAAGAAACGCCTCGCCGTCTGGGTCGTGAACGATCCGCAGGAGGTTCCGGGCATCGCCCGGTTGGGGCCGGACGCGATGGCCGTGACCGAAGCCGAGTTCGCACAGATTCTGGGCGGAACGTCGGCGCGGATCAAGAACTCGATAGTCGAGCAGTCGTTGATCGCCGGTATCGGGAACGCCTACTCGGACGAGATCCTCCACACCGCGAAACTCTCGCCTTTCGCGACCTCGTCGCGGCTGACGCGGGATCAGATTTCGACGTTGTATGCCGTGATGCGATCTACGCTGGCCGACGCGATCGAGCGTTCGGAAGGTCAGGACGCGGCCCGGCTCAAAGGTGAGAAACGCTCGGGGATGCGAGTGCATGCTCGTACCGGACTTCCGTGCCCGGTGTGCGGTGACGTCGTACGCGAAGTGTCGTTCGCGGAGCGCTCTTTTCAATACTGCGCGACGTGCCAGACCGGCGGTAAACCGTTGGCGGACAGGCGAATGTCGAAACTGCTCAAGTAGCGAACTGCGCTGCGAGTAGTTCGACGAACTCGCGGGCGAGCGCCGACGAATGGGTGGGTTCGGTGATTGCGTGGACGATCCGATGCGGCGCATCGGTGATCGGAATACAGACCAATTCGGGGTGCAGGGCGCTCATGGACTGGGGGAGCAAACCTACGCCCAGGCCGTTGGCGGTCAGTGAACAGATCAGGTCTACCGAGTTGGCTTCAAGTGTTTTTCCCCGAGGGACCTGTGATTCGGCGAAGGCTTGGTCGGTTTGGACACGGGCCTCGCTGCCGGAGGCGAAGTCCACGAGAGTGTGATCGCGTAGGTCTTCGAGCCTGATCGACGAAGCCTGGGCGAAGGGATGGTCAGGAGCAACGAACGCTGCGGTGGGTTCACTCCACAGCGGTGCGGCGGCAAAGCTCTTGGGTAGGCGACCTGCGGCCAATCCGACAATGCCGACGTCGATTGCACCGGACCGGACTCCCTCGATAACTACTTCACTGCCGTACGGTCGCGCGGTGATGTTGATTGCAGGGTGGCGCCGTGTCAGATCTGCCAGCGCGCGTCCGACGTCGACGCGCCCCGCCGAGGTGATGGTGCCGACCGTCAACCGCACTTGCTCGTTGCTCCGTGCCGAGACATCACTGACGAGTCTCGACACGGCGCCGAGTACCTCGCGGGAGCGGGCGACAAAAACCTCGCCTGCAGCAGTCAGGCCGACGTTTCGGCTGTTCCGGTTGAACAATTCGACTCCCAGTTCCTTTTCGAGGTCTCTGATCTGGGCACTCAAGGCGGACTGGGAAACGTGCAACCGCGACGCTGCTCGGCTGAAGTGTCTGTCTTCCGCGACTGCCAGGGCGTAGCGGATGTGACGTAGTTCCATTGCACCAATCTATCGTTTCTGGAGATAGATCATGCATATCTATCTATTGGACGCGCGTCGGTGTAGGCGGTCATGCTTGACGACATGATTTCAAGCGACGCGCGTCCGAGGCTCGGACTACCGATAGTGCTGCTGATGGCTGCAGCGACGGGCCTGTGCGCGGGCGGTAACTATTTCAACCAGCCACTCCTCGATTCCATCGCAGATCACCTGAATGTGACGGCCTCCGCAGCGGCCGCGACGGTGACCATCGCGCAGGTCGCGTATGCACTCGGATTGATACTTCTGGTTCCGGTGGGCGACATGGTGGACCGACGCAAGCTGACGGTAGGGCTCATGCTGCTGGCGGCGACCGGTCAAGCGGTCAGCGGATTTGCGCCCAACTTTGCCACGCTGGCAGTGGGAATCGCTGTCGCTGGCGTCTTTTCGGTCGCCGCCCAGGTGCTGATTCCGTTTGCCGCCTCGCTGGCCGAACCTGAGAGGTCCGGTCAGGTGGTCGGCACGATCATGAGTGGACTGCTGATCGGAATCCTGCTGGCGCGCAGCGTTGCCGGCGTCCTCTCCGGATTGGGAGGTTGGTCGACGGTATACAAGGTTGCGGCGGTGCTGATGGTGGTGATGGCCGTGGCATTGTGGCGATCTCTGCCTTCCGATTCCGCAGATCGCCCGAAGGCAAGCTACCGCGCAACGCTCGCTTCGGTAGGGAAGTTGGCTGCGACCTTGCCGCGCCTGAGAACCCGATCGGCCATGGGCGGACTGGCTTTTGCTGCTGTCAGCACCGTCTTCACGACGATGGCCTTTCTTCTGTCCGGCGAATTCGGCTACAGCGACACTCAAATCGGCTTGGTCGGACTACTCGGTGTGGCGGGAGCTTTGATGGCGACGGTGGCGGGCAGACTGGCCGATCGGGGATTGGGTCAGCTGGCGACCGGCGGCGCCATCGCGATTCTCTTGGTGTCGTGGCTTCCCTTTGTTGCCGGTGCCACCCACGTGGTGTGGTTTCTCGTTGCCATCGTCCTTGCCGACCTCGCGCTGCAGGGAGTGCACGTCAGCAACCAGAACGTGATCTACGCCCTTGTCCCCGAAGCACGTTCGCGTGTGAATTCCGTGTACATGACCACCTACTTCGTCGGTGCTGCCGTGGGCTCGGCGGTGGGGTCAGTGGTGTGGAAGTCGTACGGCTGGAACGGAGTATGCATCGCCGGGTTGGTCTTCTCCGTTGCAACGGCGATGGTGTGGGTGCATGATCGCCGACTGGAGACGGCTGAACTGCGAATCCCGGAATCCCCTGTTGCAGTGGGGTAGGCACCCACACCTTCTCGGCTCCAGCACCTTTCAGATTTCGGCACCGTCCACCAGGATCTTGCCGACGCGTTCGGGATAGAACGACACGTGGTCGTCGATCCCGGACGCTTCGGCGGTAGTGAACGGATAGAACCACGCCAGATCCTCGATCGGAGCGAGTTCGGTTGTGCCGGTGAACGACAGATACGACGCAGTGCCCTTGTAGGGGCAGGCCGTGGTGGTCGGGGACGGCGCAAAGTACTCGCTGCGAACGTCGATTCTCGGAATGTAGTACCGCGTGGGCAGTCCGGTTTCGAAGAGCAGTCTGGGTCGTCTCGTCTCGGCGACCAGTACGTCGCCGACAAAGACCTGGACGTGGCGGGACGAGGGGAGTGCGTCGATACGTACGTATGGATCGCGGGCGTGGACAAAGACCTGTTGATCCTCCTCGTACCAGGCGTCCATGCGATCCCAATAGAATGCGACGTACTCACTCAGATCCAGGGAACCGTCGAACTGTTCAGGGTAGGTCCAGACGGCGTCCTCGGCCCGGCGATCCCCGATCTCGATCGTCCAGTAGGTGGCGTCACCTTTCCATGGGCAATGGGTGGTCGTCGACGTCGGGACGAGGAATTCGGTACGAACGTCCGCGAGGGGGATGTAGTACATCGGCAGGCGGCCGCGTTCGAAAAGGTATACCGAACGAGTGGTGTCTGCGACGGCGTGACCAGCGAAGAAGGCTCGAATTCGGCGGGGGTTCGGCTCCAGTGCGATCCGCCCGTTGGAAGCTGTGATCTGTGTGTCTTCTGCGTGAGTCAGTGCTGTGGACATTCGCGAATGCTCCTGAGATCGGCAGGGTGGTCCTTCCCATCCTGCGCCCGGCAGCAGTTATTTGACAGGTTGGAGTCGAAATACGCGGATCTGGCGCCCGAATGCTCGATCGGCGTAGGTTTCGTACGGCGGCCACGTGGTGGTCGCGAGCTCCCACAGTTTCTTACGCGTGGCGCCCTCCGCCAGACTCGCACCGACCGGTATTTCGACGCCCTTCACTGTCACGATCGCGGTGGGGTTTGCCATCAAATTGAGTGTCCATGCTGGATGCGTATCCTGCCCCCAGTTCGAACCGACGACGACAAACGCATCGCCGTCGGGTGCGTACAGGAGTGGCGTGGTGCGAGAACGGCCGGTCTTACGGCCCGTCGTGGTGAGCAGTAGCTGAGTCACGGTGTTCTCTCCGACCAGCGAGAGCTTGCCTCCCGACACTCTCTGCACTGCTCGATCGAGCGGAACCAGATCCTTGCCGAGATCCGAGAACCATTGTGTATGGCCGACATTGCGCATCAATGACCGGTAGATATTGCGCATCGGACCCCTCGCATTCTCGGCACTGTTTCGAGGCTGGTGCACCTCGACTCGGAAGAGTCTGCCACGTCAGGTCACAGATACCTGAGTCCCAAGGTCCCGAAAGGAATGAAGCGGTCAGCCGAATTCGGTTTTGGTGGAGTGGAATTGGGGCATACCGCCGAAACCGTTCGTTTGTGCGCGTTGGACGGTCGTTGGAAGATCAACCCTCCGAGGTCAAGACATCAGGCTCGAGCCACTCGACGCCGAGCAGTTCGGACAGCGACCGCAGACCGGATCGATCACCACCTTTCAGACCTGTGACCGAATTGAGATTGCGCAACATGACCGTGGCGACGTCCTCTTCCTTGGTGCCCACGCCGAAGGGTATGACCCACGGGCACGTCTGGTAGTCGCGATGCGACCGACCGAACGTCTGTTCTGCCGCGATCCCTGAGTATCGCGGTTGATGAAAGATTCCCGTCCGTGGCAACGGGGACGCGTGAGTGCCGTCCGGGAGTGCTTCGTTGGCATGGAGCGAGATCGAGGTCGTGACATTGAAGACGATGACCGGTGCGTCCCCGCGTTGAAACCGCAGACGTTGACCCTCCTTGTCCGGCACCGCACCGAACAGTTTTGCCACCGAGATCCCGGCGTCTTCGATCATCTCGACCAGTGGATCACCTGCCGTGGAGACGAATTCGACGGCCGCCAACACCTGCTTGCCTGCCTTGACCTGCGCCTGCGCCCACTGGGCCGTCGACTCGGCGCGGATCATGCCCGCTTTCTGTCGGTAGCGCAGAACCAGCGCACGGCCGCGCGCGATGTTGCGACTCTTGCGGGCCAATCCCATTTCGTAGGCGTACTCGGCCCACTCCGTCTCGTACTCGGCGCGCTGGGCATGGGTGAGGTCGATCGGCATACCGTCGAGCGGAACAGGTCCCCACGGAGTCGGTCGATGAATCATCAAGGGCGGTTTGCTGTTCGACATCCACCCACGCACGGTCTCGAGCGCGCGAGATTGCAGCGTAGGTGATTCCTTCGCCTCTGCGCTCCACGTCCACTTCCCGTAGGACTTGTCCAGCGGAAGGCCGGACTCGACCAGCCTGGCGCCCAGGTCGGACCAGTACTCCGAAGGTTCTGAATGCAGCTGCGCGAAAAGCGGTGCCAGGTAACGCTGGTCGGCCGGCGTGTGTCCCGGTGTTGCCGTCACGGACAGGACGAACGGCGCTTGCTCGTGAGCATTCGAAAAGCGCGCGACCTTCTCGAATGCCGCCGTGCGCTGTGTGTCGTTGCTGTACAGCTGGGCCTCGTCGGCAATCACCACACCGAACGTGTACTTGGGGCGGCCGTTTCGCGCGATCAGCTTCTTCAATTGGTCAGGCGACATGATCAACCAGCGGAATCCACCGTCGCCCACCGAGGCGATGGAATAGCGCCAATGCGGAATGGTGATCTGTGCGGGTCGATCGACGAGGACGAGGATGTTGGTTTCGCCGCGCTCCTCGGCAATCGTCTTGGCAGACATCACTGCGATCAGCGTCTTACCCAGGCCTGCATTGTCTGCCAACAGAAATCCGCGTTTGCCGGCGCGAGCGGCATCGACGACGGCTGCAGCCCCCGAAACCTGCTCGGGCCGAGGAATTTTGGGTGCAGCAACGGGACGTTCACCGGTGCTGTCATTGATGTCGTCCTCTACCCACTGCTGATAAGAGAAGGGGAGTGCCTTGAATGGAGCGAGTTCTACGGGCAACTCCGCACCGACCCACGCGTAGCTCTTCCATTTCTTGACGAACTGCGCACCAGGCGCCGGCGTCCGAAAGGGAACGTCGAGGAGCCAGACTCTCTCACCAGGGCCGGCAGTCGGCACATCCGGCATCGTCGCGCGTGAGCTCTTCTTTGCGACAGTCTTCTTCGGGGCGGTCTTTCTGGTCGTGTTCCTCTTGGGTGCAGCCTTCTTCGGTGCAGCCTTCTGCGGTGCAGCCTTCTTTGCGGCAGCCTTGCGTGCCGTGGTTGCTTTGCGTGGTGGCATCAGGCGGTTTCTGCTGTGAGGAATTCACGCAGCGTGAGCGCAGGCCGGCCGACAAGGTCCTCCACGGTGCCCGTGATCAGCGCCAATTCACCCTGCGCGATTGCGGTGTACGTCGACACCCATGCGTCGAGTTCCCAAGCGGGTGCGTTGTACGACGCCCGCGATTCGTAAGCTTCCTCGAGCGTTTCCTCGACGTACGTGGTCCGCTTGCCGGTGACTTCGGTGATGATGCTCGCGGCCTCGGAGAGCGTCAGTGCCTCCCGTCCGGTCAGGTTGTACGTCTGTCCGACATGAGAATCCAGATCCTGCAGAACCGACACAGCGACGGCAGCAATGTCGGAGCGCGCTACCGCGCCGACGAGACCGTCCCCTGCGGGTCCGCGGATCACACCGTCTTCACCGGCGAGAGCGGGTAGGAAATCGAGGTAGAAGCTGTCGCGCAGGAAGGTGAATGCGAGCCCGGAAGCGCGGATATGTTCTTCGGTGACCCAGTGATCGCGAGCGAGCGTGAACGTCGCGTCCGGAGCAGCGCCGAGGAAAGACGTGTACACGATGTGCCTGACCCCGGCCTCCGCTGCGGCGTCGATGAAGGTGCGGTGCTGATCCAGACGATCTGCGCTTTCGGCCGCCGAGACCATGAAGAGGGTGTCGATTCCGGCCAGAGCCGCGAGAGCGCGCTTCTGATCCCCGTACGTGGTCTCGGCCGAATCGGCACCGGGGAGCTGCGGTAATCGGTTGACCGACCGTGCGATCAGCCGCTGTGGGACACCGGCGTCGGCCAACGACCGGGCCGCCAGTCCGCCGATATGACCGGTCGCGCCGGTGACGGCGATCCTCGCAGACCGTGAATCTACGGACATGGTGCCCCTCCTTCGGTCGGTGTGCATCCCATCTTGCCGGAACCCACTCCCACGTCAGGTCACGACGCGACGATTACACCGCGAGCCACCGACAGAGCGTCGGACAAAGCTGTCCTGGTGTTGTCGTCGAGGGACAGCAGGGGCCGGCGGGGAAGGCCGGCGTCGACGCCGAGAGATTCCAACCCGGCTTTGACCGTCGACGGCAGTCCGCGACTGACGAGGACCTTCAGTAGCGGCTCGATCTGTTCGAACACAGCGGCGGCACCCGACCGATCACCGGATTCGAGTAGACGCCAGAAGTGCACCACCTGTTCGGGGGCCAGACACGGGGCTGCCGTGCACCATCCGCTTGCACCGGCAGAGAAAGATTGCAGTGCAAGAGGATTGCTGCCGTTGAAGAAGGGGATCGTGCCACCGCTCAGTTCGTTGATGCGGTTCATCCGGGTGATGTCGCCGGTGGATTCCTTGATCATCGTGATGCCGTCGACGGTGGAGACGAGATCGACGAGAAACTCCGGCGACATGTCGATCCCGGTGGTGGCCGGATTGTTGTAGATCATCGTGGGAATGTCGACGGAATCGGCCACCGCGGTGACGTGTTCACGAATCTCCTGCTCACCCAGATGCCAGTACGACGTGGGGAGGAGCATCATTGCGTCGGCTCCGGCGTCTGCCGCGATCGATGCTCGGCGGAGTGCTCCCGCCGTCGTCAGATCCGACACTCCGACGACGGTGGGGACTCGGCGGTCGACGTAGTCGACAGTCTCCCGAGCGACCGTCTCCCACTCTGCATCGTCGAGATAGGCGCTCTCGCCGGTACTGCCGAGTGGGGCTATCGCGTCGACACCACTGCTGATCATGCTGTCGAGGAGCGTGTGTAGCGGCTTGGGGTCGAATGCTCCGGTGTCCCGGTCGAACGGGGTGATGGGATAGGCGACGATTCCCTTGATGGTGCTGCTCATGAGGCTCTCAGTTCTGTTGGTGGGAAACAAAAGTCAGTTGGTCAGTGTGTCGGGATGATTGCGGAGAGCGCGACGGGCGTAGTAAGCGAAGTTCGCCTCGCTGCGCCGAGGAGTCAGTGTCCAATCGTGTGCCTCCTTCGCCAGGCGAGGCGGTAGCGGCTTGATGTCTCCGGCAGCCATCGCCAGCAACTGCAGTCTGGCCGCTCGCTCGATCAGATGCCCGAGAGAGCATGCCTCTTCGACCGTGTTGCCGACGACGAGTTGGCCGTGGTGGGCGAGCAGAATTGCCCGCTTGTCGCCGAGTGCAGCCGAAATGATCTCGCCCTCCTCGTTTCCCACGGGAACCCCGGGCCAGTCGGCGAGAAATGCGCAGTCGTCGTAGAGCGGCGCGATGTCCATTTGGGAGACGACGAGGGGAATCTCGAGCATCGACAGCGCCGTCGCATGTAGTGGGTGTGTGTGGACGATGCAGTTGACGTCGGGTCGTGCGCGGTAGATCCAACTGTGGAACCTGTTGGCGGGGTTCGGCATGCCCTCCCCGTCGAGGACTTCGAGATCCTCGTTGACGAGCAGGAGGTTGTCCTCGGTGATCTCGTCGAACCCGAGGCCGAGTCGCTGTGTGACAAACGTTCCCGGCTGCCCACCGCGGGCGGAGATCTGTCCGGCAAGGCCGGAGTCGTGGCCGGCGTCCGACAGTGCCCGGCAGGTCAGTGCGATCTTCTGTCGAAGAGTCCAACTACCTGTCGTTACTTCGGTGAGCATCTTCGTCTCGGCGGTGGCCATGAGTTCCTGCTTGCTCGCATGCATCGTGTCGGTCATGGGGTGTGCCTTTCTCGGGACCCGGAAATCAATGACATTCAGTCACCTATAAGACACAAAGTGTCATATAGGACGGAAATGTGCAACCTTCGATTCCTGCATCGCTGATCGCCGCAGGTCAATGTATTGGTAAGGTGATGACACAAAGTCTCGTGAGGGGAACCGAATGGCAGCGTTTTTGCGAACACATCGGCGTCGCGCCGGTCTGACGCTCGAGGGCCTGGCCGAGCAGACCGGTCTGACGAAGAGCTATCTCTCCAAGGTCGAGCGGGGTATCAGTACCCCGTCGATCGCGGTGGCACTCAAGATTGCGCGTGTGCTCGACGCCGATGTGGGGCAACTGTTCTCGGACAGTATGGAGGGAAATGCCATGACGATCGTGCGCGCGAAGGACCGCGTGATCGACCCGGCCAACTCCGTGCAGTCTTCCGTCTACGATCCGATCGCGCCCTCACTGGTCGGAAAGGCCATGCAGCCGTTCGTGGTTCATCCGGCCTCGGTGATGGGTCCCAAGTTCATGGACCACACGGGAGAGGAGTTCGTGTTCGTGCATTCCGGATCCGTAGAATTCGAAATCCCCGGGCAGACGATGCACCTCGACGCCGGCGACAGCTTGTACTTCGACGCGAATACGCCGCACCGGATGCGGTCGGTGTCGGCGGATCGTGCGGTGGTGCTGGTTGTCGTCTACGACAAGCCTTCGGCTGGATCACCCAGCGGTGACTCGCTGGAAACGCACTGCGGGGTGGGCAGATGACGCTGGGGATCGACACGACACTGACGCTTCTCGCTGCCGGTCTGATCTTCCTTCTCTCCCTGTGCCTGGGAATCTGGAAATACCGACAGATGGCCACTTCGGACAATCACCTCGCCCATCCGTATGTCGACATCGCACACCGCGCTGCCCTGATGTACTCGTTTGCGACGCTGCTGATCGCGGTGTTCGTCGAACTCAGTGCGTGGCCGACGTGGATCAACCTGACCAGTGCCGCAGTGGTCGTGTTCTTCTTTCTCGCAGCGATATTCAGCTACATCGCTCACGGTGCGATGAAGGACACCGACAATCAGTTCGAGTCCGCCGGTCCGCCCCTGCACCTCGGGATGTTTCTGCTGATCCTCGGTGAGGTGGGCGGATTTGCCGTCCTACTCGCAGGTTTCGTGAAAGGTCAGTTCTTCTGATCGGGCTTCAGCGCCTGTGCTCGTAGCCGATCCAAGCCCGTCGACGCTCACCCATCGGGTCGTTCTCCACTCGGGACGTCTCGTCGAAGATCATTGTTTGCCGCTCCGGTACGGAGTAGGCGGGCCAATCCCGGTCCGGCACTCCGTGGCGGGCGAAATGGATCCAGTGGCGCTGCATGGTGGAGGTCACCGCAGTCAGTCCGCGGCGCCCACCGACCGCGGTCAAGGCCGCGGTGAGTGCATCCGAACGCCCGAAGACCGCAAGCAATTCGGTGGCGTGGGTAGCGCCCATGCCGATGAGTCTGAGCAGGCGAGGCGCAAAATCGTAGCGGTAACTGTAGGTAGGAGCTACCTGGCAATGACCCTGTGCGCAGAGTATCGCGGGCTCCCAGAACGTGATGTCGCCGCCGAGATCTGCGGCAGCAAACCGGTGCGGATACGTGGGATACGCCGCGAGCGCACGTGCTTTCACTTCAGGGGTGGTGTGGGAGAACATCTTCTCGATCCGAACCGGGTCGGTAGGCAAGATGTCGAGAACGCGCGGGAAGATTCTTCCCTCGTGGAGATTCGAACCGACGAGCAGCGGAACGGGGTGGGCGCGTCCGGCGGCGAACACGTCGAGCGGGTGTTCGGGAAGGACGTCGTCACCCACCACGGGGGCAAATGCCCGCGTTCCGGGTTCTTCGTCCGCGCCGCGGCGCGCAAGTTCTTCGCCGGCATCGACCAGGTCCTTCACCGAAGCGGAGCGCAGCCACGATGCCGGATCGGCGTCCGGAGCCTGTGCGATCTCGAGGAACTCGCGTGCCCAACGGTGCGCTCGCTCTTTTCCGTATGCCGAAGCAGCCGGCGGACTTTGAGCGATGGCCTGGGCGAACAGCCCTCGTGCCGCCGGCGTTGCCATCAGAGTGGTGACCGCGTTGGCGCCGGACGATTCACCGAAGACGGTGACGGCGTTCGGGTCGCCACCGAAAGCGGCGATGTTGCGTTGGACCCACGTCAGCGCGGCGATCTGATCGCGCAATCCGAGGTTCGTCTCGAATGATCTTTCCGCAGTGGAATATTCACTGAAATCGAGGTAGCCCAACGCGCCGAGACGATATTGGATCGAGACGTAGACGATGTCGCCACGTTCGACCAGGCTCGTTCCGCGGTACATGGGCGTCGACGGATTCCCGCCGTTGTACGCGCCGCCGTGAATGAAAACCATGACCGGTCGCAACGAATCCGACGGTACCTGCGGAGCCACGACATTGACGAAGAGTGAGTTCTCGTCGAAATTGCTCTTGCGCTGCGGAGACGGAGAGCCGAATGCTTCCGCCGGGCGGACACCATGCCAAGCCTCGACCGGCTGCGGTGCGCGAAATCTCCGAGGACCGGTCGGGGCCGTTGCGTAGGGGATTGCTCGCCAGGTGCGCAGTCCTCGATCGAGGCGCCCGCGTACGACCCCGGAATCGAGAGTGATCTCGAGGGGGCTCGTCACGGTAGGGAGATGTCGGTGCCGTGGCTACGGTAACCGCTGTATCCCGCCCAGGCCAAGCGTTGTTCACGTCTGGGATCGTTCTCGACGCGGACGATCTCGTCGAAGATCATGGTCCGACGCTCCTGCCCCTCGTAGCGCGGCCACGATCCGCGCGGCGAGCCGTGCTCGGCGAAGTGAAGCCAGTGTCCCTGAACAGATTCGGTGACTGCGCGCAGTCCGCGTCGACCGCCGGGAAGGGTGAGGCCGCGCCCGACAAGGGTGTCACCGATGCCGAAGACTGCAAACATCTCGAATCCGTGTGTGGCGTCGAGGCCGAGCCAGCGCATCATCGTCGGCGCGAAGTCGAATCGGTAGGCGTACGTCGGCGCCGATTGTGCGTGCGCTTGCATCAACTCCACGGACGGGTGCCAGAACGTGACGTCTCCGCCGACGTCGATCGCGGACTGCTCGTCCGGGTAGCCGGGATAGGTCGCGAGGATGCGCTTCCCGGCCTCGGGATCGGTGAGGGCAAACATGGTGTCGATGCGCGACGGGTTGGTCGGAAGTGCGTCGAGCACCTTCGGGAACAGCGTCCCCTCCCGTCTGTTGGTGCCGATGATCATCGGCACCTGGTGTGCCGATCCTTCTTTGAATGCGTCCAAGGGGGAGCGCGGCAGGAAGTCGCCGTCGACGACCGGTCCGAAGGGATGTAGTCCAGGTGTGTTCGCGAGTACCTCGGCGCCCAGTCTGCTTCCGGCTCTGCCCAATTCGACGGCTGTCGCCGAGGTCAGGGCCTTCGCGGGTGGTAGGCCGGAATTGAGGATCTCGACGAAACGCGCGCCCCAGGCATGCGATCGCTGCGTGCTCGAGACCAGATCCGGAGCCGAACTCTCGGCGATAGCGCCGGCGAAGAGTCCCTTGGCGGCCGGAGTCGCCATCAGGGTGGTGACGGCGGTGGCTCCGGCGGATTCACCGAAAATCGTGACTTTTTCAGGATCCCCACCGAAGGCGGCGATGTTGCGTTGCACCCACTGCAGGGCCGCGACCTGATCGCGCAGTCCGAGGTTGGAGTCGAATACGCGCTCGGATGTGGAGAACGGGGTGAAATCGAGGTAGCCCAGAGCGCCGAGTCGGTAGTTGATCGAGACGTAGACGACGTCGCCGTGTTCGACGAGGGACACGCCCGAGTACAAGCCGGTGGCCGAGGTCCCGATGGTGTTTGCCCCACCGTGGATGAAAACCATGACGGGACGCGGAGTATTGCCGGTGTTCGCGGGGGCGAGCACGTTGAGCGTCAGGCAGTCCTCGCTGCTCGGCTGGTACTTCCCGGGCGCGAGCAACAGCCCCTTCTTGTGTTGGACAGACGCGTCGCCGAACCTGGTCGCGTCGCGTTCTCCGGTCCACGGCGTGACCGGCTGGGGTCGCGTCAGACGCAGTGTTCCGACCGGCGGCCGGGCGTAGGGAATTCCGCGCCAGGCACGAAGTTTTCCCACCCGGCGGCCGCGCAGGGTGCCGTCGGCCGTGGTCACAAGTATGTCGGACGCCATGTCGCGACTATACGTACTTCGGGAGCGCGTCAGCGGCGAGCCTCCAGCAATCGAAGCCAGACTTCACTGACCGTCGGATACGAGGGCACCGCATGCCAGAGAGTTTCCAGTGGTACGGCGCCGACGACCGCGATTGTCGCCGCATGCACCAGCTCGGATACTTCGGGCCCGGCGAAGGTAGCGCCGAGGATCACGTCGGTGGCCTTGTCGATCACCAACTTCGCGCGCCCCGAGTAGTCGTCGCGCAGCAGCGAAGATCCCGCGACGGCGAGTTCGATCTCCACGACTTCGACGTCGTAGCCGTCGTCGCGAGCTTTCTTCTCGGTGCGTCCCACCCAGGCGATTTCGGGTGAGGTGAACACCACCTGGGGGACCTGTCCGTTGTCCGCCGACGCCGTGTACCGAGGTCCCCTGAGTCCGCGGCTCTCGGCCCGCGCGGCGATGACGTCTCCGCAGACTCTCGCCTGATACTTGCCCATGTGGGTGAGGGGAGAACGACCGTTGATGTCGCCGACGGCGTAGAGCCACTCACCTTGGGCACAGAGGTGATCGTCAGTGGTGACGTACTTGCCGTCCTCGAGGCCGATGACGGACAAGCCGAGATCGGCAGATGTCGGCCCGCGGCCCGCCGCGACGATGACCTCGTCGACTTCGATCACGCCGGACGATGTCTCGATGCTGACGGGTCCACCGTGGATGTGACCTTCGCCGGTGTCCTTGGCATCGGGGCGTGAGACCGAGTTGACGGCAGTGCTCAGTCGAACGTCCACACCGCGGGCGCCGAGTGCTTCGGCCACCATCGTTCCGGCAAACGGTTCTGCTGATTTCAACAGAGCATCGCCCCTCACGAGCAACGTCACGTGAGCGCCGAACGACGACAACCACGTTGCGCACTCCGTTGCGACCACTCCGCCGCCGATGACCGCCACTCGCGACGGAACCTCGTGCAGGTTGGTGGCGTCGCGCGAGGTCCACGGGAGTGCCTCGCGCAATCCCGGTGTCTTCGGGACGGTGGCGGTCGTTCCCGTGGCGAGTACGACGGCCTGGCGGGCACGGAGCTTACGGGTCCCGTCGACGGTCACTGCTCGCTCGCCGTCGATGACCCCGTGGCCTTTGATCACGGTGATGCCCGCGGAGGTTGCCCAGTCGACCTGGGACGAATCGTCGTGGTTGTGGGTGAACGAGTCGCGCCGTTTCAGAATGGCATCGACGTCCAGCGGTCCGGCCGGGATCCCGGGCAAGGCGTCGGCCGCCTCGAGGACCTGCCCCGGGCGCAGTAGTGCCTTGCTGGGCATACAGGCCCAATACGAGCATTCACCACCGACCAGTTCGTGTTCCACGATTGCGGCGGTGCGATTACTTCCGGCGATGGCGTATGCGGCGGCGTTCTCGCCGGCGGGCCCACCGCCGATCACGATGACATCGAATTCGTCGGTCATTGCTCCACGGTATGCCGGATCGGTCCGAGTTCGCTCGGTTACTGCCGGGTACGAGAGCTCGATGGTGGCTACAGTTGCACCCATGACGCGGCAGAAGATTTTGATCACCGGTGCCAGTTCGGGTCTGGGGGAGGAGATGGCCAGGAGATTCGCCGCGGCCGGTCGCGACCTCGCGCTGTGTGCCCGGCGGACGGATCGTCTCGACACGCTGCGAGGGGAGTTGGTGGCGCAGTACCCGTCGATCAGCGTCGCAGTGCGCGAACTCGATGTGACCGAACACGATTCCGTCGTCCGGGTTTTCGGTGAGCTGCGCGACGAGTTGGGTGGCCTGGACCGGGTGATCGTGAACGCCGGGCTCGGCAAGGGCGCCAAGATCGGAACCGGAAAAGCGCACGCGAATCTTGCAACAGCGCAGACGAATTTTGTCGGCGCGCTGTCGCAGTGTGAAGCTGCGCTCGAGATCTTCCGCGCGCAGGACGCCGGACACCTGGTTCTCGTGTCCTCGATAAGCGCGGATCGGGGGCTACCCGGGCCAAAAGCGGCCTATTCGGCAAGCAAGGCCGGGGTAGCGGCTCTGGGTGAGGCGCTCAGTATCGAGTTGGCGCGCACACCTATTCGGGTCACCACCCTGCTGCCGGGCTTCATCAAGACCGACATGTCCGCCGGCGCCGGCGACGACGCAGCGCTCATGGCCAGTCTGGACGAAGGCGTCAGTGCCATGGTCGACGCCATCGAGAAGGAAACCACACGAGCGGCGCTACCCGGCCTCAAGTGGCAAGGGATAGATGCGGCCCTACGATTCCTGCCCAACTCCGTGACAGCGAGGTTTGTCTGATGAGCATCCACATCTCGAACGGTAAGCCCCGCGTAGTGATCGTCGGTGGCGGCTTCGGTGGACTGTACGCAGCGAGACGGCTCAAGAAGGCCGACGTCGAGGTGGTTCTGATCGACCGAGGGACCAGCCACGTCTTCCAGCCCCTGCTATACCAGTGCGCCACGGGTCTGCTCTCCGAAGGGCAGATCGCAAGTCCGCTGCGACATCTGCTCGAGGACAACAAGAACACGAACGTCGTTCTGGGCGAGGCCAAGTCGGTGGACGCCGACGCCGGGATACTGACTGCCAGTCGCTTCGACGGGTCGACCTTCGAATTGCCGTACGACTACCTGATCGTGGCGGCTGGAATGCGCCAGTCCTACCACGGCCAGGACGAGTTCATCAAATGGGCGCCCGGCATGAAAACCCTCGACGACGCTTTGGCGATCAGGCGCAGTCTCATTGCTGCGTTCGAGATGGCCGAATCGCTCCCGACTGCGGAAGAACGTCGACCGTGGCTGACATTCGCCGTGGCGGGCGGCGGACCCACCGGCGTCGAATTAGCCGGACAGATCCGCGAATTGGCGATGCACGCGCTCACCAACGAGTTCCGGTCCATCGACCCTGACGAGGCAAGGGTACTGCTCTTCCA
Organism: Rhodococcus sp. KB6; assembly: GCF_001445685.1. NCBI lineage: Bacteria > Bacillati > Actinomycetota > Actinomycetes > Mycobacteriales > Nocardiaceae > Rhodococcus > Rhodococcus sp. KB6. Next base: position 785,310 of record NZ_LNAK01000043.1, read on the forward strand.
CGGCGACGATCGGGTGCTCCCTTCGTTCAGTCGCAAGCTCTCGGCCGCCGCCAAACGTACTCTCGACGGGATCGGCGTCGAGACTCACCTCGGCGTGCACGTCACCGACGTGTGCGAGACCAGCATCGAGACGACGGACAAGAAGACAAAAGAGAAGCGGCAGTACGAGACCCGCACGATTCTGTGGACCGCGGGCGTCGAAGCAGTGCCGTTCGCCGAGGCACTGGCCACGGCGCTGGGTGTGAAGCAGGTCGGCGGTGGCCGCATCGAGGTGGAAGCCGATCTGACCGTTCCCGGCCACCCGAACGTCTACGTGGTGGGCGACCTCATGTCGCGGGACAAACTTGCCGGGGTGGCCGAGGTCGCGATGCAGGGTGGTCGGCACGCCGGTGCCCGGATCGCTGCAACCGTGGAAAACGGAGTGCCCAGCCGAAAACCGTTCAAGTACCGCGATCTTGGAACCGCGGCCTACATTTCGCGACGCCACGCGTTGCTTCAGGCAGGGCCGGTCCAGTTGTCCGGGTTCATCGGATGGGTGTCATGGGGAATCATCCACATCGCGTTCCTCGCGGGGTTCCGCAATCGCGCCAGCACGGTGCTGAACTGGGGCGCAACCCTGGCGTCGAAGACGCGTCGGGAACGGGCAATCACGTACGGCGACCCCGAAACCGCTCGGCAGCCGTACAACTGAGGGTTACTCGGTCTTGAATACGGGGTTTCCGGCGGTGTCGATCATCCACCACAGGCTGCCGACGCTCTGTCCGAGCATGTCGCCGGGAACCTTGTCGTCGAGGTACCGATAGACGGGCTTGCCGTTGACGGTGATCTGGAAAGATCCTTCCGGCCCGTCGATGGTACCGATGACAGCGTCGATTCCTTCGACGATCGGCGAATCCGTGACCGAGGTGACCGCCGGCCAGTAACGCAGGCACGCTTCGTCGCACGACCCGGCTTGTGAGTTCTCCTCGTCCGGGTTGTAGACGTAGACGGTCATGCCTTCGCCGTCGACGGCGATCGTCCCGAGTGGGGAGTCGGCGGTCTTCAGCAGGGGTGCATCAGCGGCGGCGGGTGGCGACAGCGACGTCGAAATGGCAGTGACGTTGTCTGCGCTGTCCCCGGAATCGAGGGCGTCGGGCGAGCAACCGGTGAGGATCAGGGCGGTACTCGCAACTGTCGCGAACAACCACTGTCTGCGCATGACGTCTCCGTTCTGGGCGGGAGTGCTCGGGACAAGCAATCGGGGATACCCGTTGCGGACGAGCTGAAAACGCCGGGCGTCCGGATTCCTCGACAATAGCTCTGTTACAGAGCTATTGTGAGGTTGTGGATGGAAGCGGAGCAAATCTTGCGGATGACGTCCTGGAGACGCTCGGACAATTGCGCCGGGGCACGAGGAAGGCGTCGGGGCGGCCGTTTGCGGAACGACCGCTCGCCGGCGCCCAGATCGAACTCGTCAGGCTGCTACGACGCAACCCGGGTCTGTCGGTGGCCGAGGCTGCCGGGCGATTGGGTGTCGCGGCAAACACGGTGTCCACCTTGGTGCGGCAGCTCGTCGACGATGGAGTGATCGAACGCGTTGCCGACGAGGCCGACCGCCGCGTCGCGCGATTGGTGCTCGCGGACGAGGCGCGCGCCCGCGTCGAGGTGTGGCGTGATCGCCGGAGTGTGATTGTCGGTCAGGCATTGTCGACTCTGACCGCAGAGGACAGGGCAAGTATCGAGGCTGCTCTACCGGCCCTGTCTCGATTGGCGAGCGCTCTGGCAGCAGCCGGATCGGAAGGCGGGGGGCAGTGAGATGCTGACGCAGTGGTGGAGGAGCCGAGCAGTGCACATGCCTGACCCTGACGCACCCGCGGTCGAGATCGACTCGGTCACATACAAGTTCGGCGGTCATCGGGCGGTGGACAACCTGAGTCTGGTCGTCAACGCGGGGGAATGCTTCGGCCTGCTCGGTCCCAACGGTGCAGGAAAGACGACGACGATCAGATTGCTCAACACGTTACTTCCTCTGCAAGAGGGTGACATTCGAATTCTCGGTCGCTCCGTTCGCAGCGAAGCGATGACCATTCGGCGCTACCTCGGGTACGTGCCACAACAGCTCTCGATCGAAAGCGCATTGACCGCACGCGAGAACGTGACCTGGTTCGCGCGCCTGTACGACGTTCCGCGGTCCGAACGACGCGAGCGCGTCGACCAGGCGCTCGAGATGGTGGATCTGCTCGATTCAGGTGAGCGTCTCGCGTCGAGCTTCTCCGGCGGTATGGTGCGACGGCTCGAACTTGCGCAGGCACTGGTGAACCGACCGTCGCTGCTGGTGCTCGACGAACCGACGGTGGGGTTGGATCCCATTGCCCGCGAATCCGTCTGGAAGCGAGTGGCGGAGATGCAGAAGCGATACGGCATGACCGTCCTGCTCACGACGCACTACATGGAAGAAGCCGAGGAGTTGTGTGATCGTGTTGCGTTGATGCATCACGGTGCACTTCGTGCAGTGGGCGAGCCGAGCGCGTTGGCCGCCGAACTGGGGCCGGAGGCCACTCTCGAAGACGTGTTCCGTCACTACACCGGCGACGACCTCACCGGCGGCAAGTCAGGAGGTCTCCACGATGTCCGCAGTGCCCGTCGCACAGCGCGCCGCTTGGGCTGATCCCACTACCAACAGTCTTGCTCGATTGCTCTCGAGAATTTACACATTCCGCCTCGTGGAAGTTCAGAAGTTGCGGCACGACCGATCTGAATTGGTCACGCGCGCAATCCAGCCGATCCTCTGGTTGGTGATCTTCGGTCAGACGTTCAGTCATATCCGAGCGATCCCGACTGGCGACGTACCGTATCTCGACTTTCTCGCGCCGGGCATCATTGCGCAGTCCGCGCTTTTTGTTGCGATCTTCTACGGAATCCAGATCATCTGGGAGCGTGACGCGGGAGTCCTCACCAAACTCATGGTGACGCCGACGCCACGAGCCGCGCTGGTCACCGGAAAGGCATTTGCAGCCGGTATCCGTGCGGTCGCCCAGGCCGTGGTCGTAGTCGTTGTAGCGGCGCTGCTGGGCGTGAGCATGACGTGGAACCCGATCAAGCTGCTCGGCGTCGTGGCTGTCGTTGTCCTCGGCTCGGCGTTCTTCGCCTGTCTGTCGGTTGCGATCGCGGGGATCGTACTCAAACGAGATCGATTGATGGGCATCGGGCAGGCAATCACCATGCCGTTGTTCTTCGCGTCCAACGCTCTGTACCCGGTCGAACTCATGCCGACGTGGGTTCAGTGGCTCAGTCGCATCAATCCGCTGAGCTACGAGGTGTCAGCGCTGCGCGGTCTGCTGATCGGAATGCCGACCGACTACCTCGTCGACTTCGGCGTGCTGATCGGTGCCGCGCTGCTCGGAATCATCACAGCTTCGGCACTATTGGGCCGCTTGACTAGCTGATCTGACTCGCTGATCTTCGCTGCGGACTAGTCGCGAGTGAACGGTGGGGTGTACGTGCTGCAATCCGGAGGGACGGCCGGGAGTCCTTCGGACGAGCGAAGTTTCTCCGCAATCGATGAGAGCAAGTCCTGCGATTCAGGGGAGAGATCGACCGCTTTTATGGCCAGAGAACGTAATTCGCTGTCGTGGAACTCTTCGACAACCGAACGGTCTTCTTCCGGAATCAGTTCGGGATCTTGGCGAGGTGTCGGGCCGAAGAAGTACTCTGCTGCCACGCCGAAGTAATCGGCCAATGCCAAAACGACTTGCTCCGATGGATTCGTGCGCACACCGCTCCGGAGTTGCGAGAGGTACGGTGTCGAAATCTTGCATCCACGTTGCGAAAGGGCTTCCACAACTTGTGCGTTGGTGAGTCTCGGTGCTGTGGCCGGGTACAAGGCGTTCAAACGGTCCTTGAATGAATCGGTCACAATTCCTCCCTCGAGCGTGACCCAGCGTCACAGCTACTTCGCAGTTTTCACATAGTAGACGACACGGTTATTCTGGACTCTGGTCGAAAGTCCTTTCACCTGCGGATATTTGGCGCAGAAAAATTCCAAAGACTTTGTAAAGTATGTGATTTTCGCCGCGTACTGACCGTTCGTTTTGCCAAGGTGTACGGCGGTAGCGTATAAGCCGAACGGTGGTGGTTACGCCATTGTGCTGCAGGTTCTTTCAGCCGGTCCTATCCATTTTGTGTCGATGCATTCCTGCTCGGTCTGTAACGTGCGAAGCGCTGCCGCCGGGCACCGGGCGTCGTCGTGCCGGCGGTTGGCGCGCCGCGTGTTCGGGACTTCTTCTCGGTGCTCTGCTCGACGCTCGCGCGCAGTGATGGGCCCGTATTTTTCTGCACTCGAGAGTGAGCGCTCAGGTGTGTCCACCTGCGAAAGTGACGCGCATTGAAAGCGGCCGATTGGTATGTCATCGACGTTGGAACACAGCGCTTCTCGTCGGTCCCCACTTTTTCATGCGGTGACATAAGGTTCATGCGGTGACATCAGCGCCGCCCGGGCGTGTTGCTGCGGCGGACCGGGCTCGAAGCGCAGCCGGCCCGGCCGGACATGTCGAGCGTCGACTCTGCGTCTTTCGGATCGGAATTGCCCGCTGCGCCAGTAGTAGTCGACGTCGTCGCAGTCAGGTGCATGTCAGAACCATGTGGAGGATTACACGTCTTGCACACGGAGGGCGACAGTCCGGGCGGCAATTCTGTCGCACAGATCTACCATCCAGTCCCGCCGTGCGCTGCTCAACCTGCGGCATGTGTGCCTCGGCCTCGGAAGCGCTTTATGGCACGGGGGTTGCTGACCGGCGCATACTGGTTACAACACAGTGTGTTCGAAGGGCAGGACTGACATGGTCAGTGTCGAGAAGTGGGCGATGTGGGATTCCGCCGTGGAGGTGGACGTCACCGAGGGCGCTGCGCTGCCTACTGCGCACGCGTTGATCGCAGCTGCCATCGACGAAACCGAAGCGGTCTGCGACCTTCGCCGGGGAGACGCCGAGATTCACGCCGTCAACCTCGCTCAGGGAACTCCGGTCAAAGTGACACGACGTATGTCGGCTCTGCTGCGGTCGGCGCTGTGGGCTGCCCGTATGACCGGCGGTGCAGTCAATCCGCTTGCCGACAACTACTCCGAGGACGAATCCATCCCTCCGGTGCACCCGACCCCGACGTTCGAGGACGTACAGCTCGACGGAGACGTGGTGTACGCGCCCTGGGGTGCGTCGTTCGACATCACCGGAGTTGCCAAGGCCGACACCGTCGATCGCGCCGCGCAGATCGTCGCCGCCGAATTACAATGCGGCGTTGCTGTGCGGATCGGCGACGTGATCGCCACGGCCGGCCATGCACCGGCTGGTGGCTGGCAGATTCCGGTGCCGGACAGCGAAGAAGTCGAACTGATCAACGGAACCGCGATGGCGACGGCGCGGGCGCTGGAGCTGCCCTCCTGGGAGCCGAACCAGGAGCGGCCCTCCACGGAATGGGCACAGGTCTCGGTGATTGCTGACGACGCGGTGTGGGCGTACGCCGCGAGCGAAGCTGCGTTGATCCGGGGGATAAGCGCCATCAAATGGGTTGAACAGCAAGAGCTTCGGGCTCGGCTCGTCGACCGATCCGGACGCGTGTACACAACGGAAAGTTGGTTCGGCCCGGCGGCCGCGTGAGTCAGGCCCGTCCGCGCTCTCTGCGGTACCACTGCACCAGAGCATCTGTGGATGTGTCGCCGAGGTCGCCGGGTGCTGCTTCGGAAGAGAGCGCAGGCCCCAGTTCCATGGCTTGTGTCTTGCCGAGTTCGACGCCCCACTGATCGAACGGATTGACACCCCAGACAGCACCTTCGACAAATACCTGGTGCTCGTAAAGTGCGATCAGCTGACCGACGACCGAGGGGGTCAGCTCCTTCGCCAAGATAGTGCTCGACGGTCGGTTGCCTGGCATCACCTTGTGTGGCACCAGCTCCGGAGCAGTGCCCTCTGACGCGATTTCTTCGGCAGTCTTCCCGAACGCGAGAACCTTTGTCTGAGCGAAGAAGTTACTCATGAGCAGATCGTGCATTGATCCCGTGCCGTCCGCAGTAGGCAGATCGTCGGTGGATTCCGCGAACCCGATGAAATCGGCAGGCACCAGCCAGGTGCCCTGATGCAGGAGTTGGTAGAAGGCGTGTTGGCCGTTGGTTCCGGGCTCGCCCCAGAAGATCTCACCGGTGGACGTGGTCACCGGTGAGCCGTCGGCGCGAACCGATTTGCCGTTGGACTCCATGGTCAGCTGCTGCAGGTAGGCGGGAAAGCGCAGCAAGTCGTTGGAGTAGGGCAGAACTGCGCGGGACTGTGCGCCGAAGAAGTTGGAGTACCAGAGCCCGATGAGGCCGAGGAGGACCGGCGCGTTCTGCTCGAGCGGTTGGTTTCGGAAGTGCGTGTCGATCTGGTGGAAACCGTCGAGGAACTCCGCAAAGCGAACGGGTCCGACGGCACACATGACCGACAAGCCGATCGCCGAGTCGACGGAGTAGCGCCCGCCGACCCAATCCCAGAACCCGAACATGTTCGCGGTGTCGATGCCGAACTCCGCCACGCGGTCACCGTGGGTGGAGACTGCGACGAAATGCTTGGCTACGGCCGAGACGTCTTCGCTGCCCAGACCGGCGAACAGCCAACGCTTTGCCGCTGTCGCGTTGGTGAGGGTCTCGAGGGTGGAGAACGTCTTGGATGCGACGATGAAGAGCGTCGTCTCCGGATCGAGGTCGTCGAGCTGTCCGACCAGATCGACAGGGTCGATGTTGGAGACGAACCGGACGCTGATTCCGGCGTCGGCGTAATGCCGTAATGCGCGGTAGACCATCACCGGCCCGAGGTCGGAACCGCCGATGCCGATGTTGACGATGGTGCGGATGCGCTTGCCGGTAGCTCCGGTCCACTCGCCGCTGCGCACACGATCGGCAAAAGCGCCCATCGCGTCCAGAACTTCGTGAACGTCGGCGACGACGTCTTGACCGTCGACGGTCAGCGCAGAATCCTTGGGCAGACGCAGCGCTGTGTGTAGTACGGCGCGGTCTTCGGAAGTGTTGATGTGATCGCCCGCGAACATCGCGTCGCGTCGTGCCTCGACGCCGGCCTCGCGGGCCAGGTCGACGAGCAGCGCGAGAGTCTCGCGGCTGACGCGATGCTTGCTGTAGTCGATGTGAAGATCACCGGCGTCGATCGTCAGCTCTCGCCCGCGGGCTGGATCGTCCTGGAAGAGTTCTCGCAGGTGAACGCCTTCGATGTCGGCGTAATGAGCGCGCAGTTTCTGCCAGGCTGAGGTTCCGGTGATGTCAGTGCTCACGATCATCGACTTTAGTGGCACAAGCTGGAAACTTCCGCGTGAGTCTCGCTCGCGGGCAGACGGACGCGGCTCCGACGAGCATCATGGAACCCATGGACACATTCGAATTCATTCGATCAGTTCCCACCCAGTTGTTCGTCGGCGGTCGGTTCGTGCCCGCGGAGAACAACGCGACCTTCCCGGTGGCGGATCCGGCGACCGGGAAATCGTTGACCGATGTCGCCGATGCGAGCCCCGCGGACGCGCTGCGCGCTCTCGACGAAGCCGTCGCCGTCTCGTCGAAGTGGGCGAGCACACCTGCGCGCGAGCGTGGTGAAATCCTGCGAGCCGTTTTCGAGAAGATCACCGAGCGAGCCGAGGACGTGGCGCTGCTGATGACCCTCGAAATGGGCAAGGCACTCGCCGAAAGTCGCGCCGAGGTGAAGTACGGGGCGGAGTTCTTCCGGTGGTTCAGCGAGGAGGCCGTTCGCATCGGCGGGCGCTACACGCCGGCGCCGGCGGGCAACGGCCGGATCCTTGTCACCAAGGCGCCGGTCGGACCGTGTCTGGCCATCACTCCCTGGAATTTCCCGTTGGCGATGGGTACCCGCAAGATCGGCCCGGCGTTGGCCGCCGGCTGCACGATCATCGTCAAGCCCGCCTCGGAGACCCCGTTGACGATGTTGTTGCTTGCTCAGCTCATGGCCGAAGCCGGGTTGCCCGACGGAGTCCTCTCGGTGTTGCCGACATCGAAATCCGGTGAAGTGACCGGCCCTCTCATCGACGACCCTCGACTGCGCAAGCTCACCTTCACCGGGTCCACCGGCGTCGGCAAGATGCTGGTGGAGAAGTCCGCGAAGCGATTGCTCCGCACGTCGATGGAATTGGGTGGCAACGCACCCTTCGTGGTGTTCGACGACGCGGACGTCGACAAGGCAGTCGAGGGCGCGGTACTGGCGAAGCTTCGCAACGGAGGCGAAGCATGCACCGCCGCCAACCGGTTCCACGTCGCCAACGCCGTGCGTGAAGAGTTCACGACCAAGCTGACCGAGAAGATGGCGACTTTCACGATGGGACCCGGTACCGACCCGGAGACGAAGCTCGGCCCGCTGATCAACCAGAACCAACTCGACACGGTCGCGGAGTTGGTTGCAGATGCGGTGGATGCCGGGGCGAAGGTGCGACTGGGCGGCGAAGCGCCGGGTGGTGAAGGGTACTTCTATCCAGCCACGGTGTTGGCAGACGTTCCGGCCAGCGCGCGGATTCTGAAAGAAGAGGTGTTCGGACCCGTCGCCGCGATCACCGGCTTCGACACCGAAGCCGAGGGAATCGCAGCCGCCAACGACACCGAGTTCGGACTGGCCGCGTACATCTTCACAAGGGATCTCGACCGTGCGCTTCGGGTTTCCGATGCACTGGAATCAGGAATGATCGGCGTCAACCGCGGAGTGATCTCGGACGCGGCAGCGCCGTTCGGTGGCGTGAAGGAATCCGGATTCGGCCGCGAGGGCGGGACCGAGGGGATCGAGGAATACCTGAACACGAAGTACATCGCGCTCGAGAGCTGATACACACGCGAACGGCCACATCGGGACTGCCAGAGGCATCCGATGTGGCCGTTCGCAAGTGAACAGGTCGTGCGCTAGTGGCCCAGGCGTCCGCGGCCCAGGCGCAGGAGCAGCATCGCGAGGGTGTGGCCTTCCTGGCCCAGCTCGTTGAATCGTTCGAGGACCTTCATCTCGCGGCTGTGCACCAGACGCGGACCACCCGATGCCATCCGGGTACGGCCGATGATCTGGGAGACCTCGGAGCGACGTTTGATGGCCGCGAGGATCTCGGCGTCGAGACGGTCGATTTCTTTCCGTAGTTCGTCGATCTCCGCCTCACTCTGGGGGATCTCGACGTCTGTCGGAGCAGTTTTTACAGTATCGACAGTATTTCCATGGGGGGCTGCAGCCTGGGTGCTCATTGCTATTCGTCTCCTCTTCCTACTGCGTGGATCGTGGTCTCGGCTCGGGTCGTTACCGATCCAGGCACACTGACGAAAATGCCCCGGATCCGATTCGGACCAGGGGCGGGTGAGCTGTTCAGATCACGTGCACCGAGGTCCGGGGCACGTAAAGTAACGCCACAGCGGGCCGACGGGGTCGGCCGTGTTGTCGCGAACGGAAATGCTGAACATAGCGTCCAGTTTGCCATGCTCGACACAGGTAATCCAAGTGCCTCTACCAGCAGGTGGACGCACTGACGACCGTGTCGGTGGACGCCGGTAGCGTGGACAGGCGATGAACACGTACCCAGCACTCGGTGAGCACGACGGACATTCCCAGCACGACGGGGGCGGCGCGCGGGGACACGACGCGGGTTCGGACGCCCTCCTCGAGGGTCTCAACCCGCAACAGCGCGAGGCCGTGGTCCATGCCGGTTCGCCGTTGCTGATAGTCGCGGGCGCCGGCTCGGGCAAGACTGCAGTGCTGACGCGTCGTATCGCCTATCTGCTGGCCGAACGGGGTGTCACCCCCGGTCAGATCCTGGCCATCACGTTCACCAACAAGGCTGCGGCCGAGATGCGCGAGCGTGTGGCAGCTCTTGTCGGACCGCGTGCCAACGCCATGTGGGTCTCGACGTTCCACTCCAGTTGCGTGCGGATTCTGCGAGCACAGGCGGCGCTCCTACCCGGTTTGAACTCGAATTTCTCGATCTACGATTCCGACGATTCGCGTCGACTGCTGACGATGATCTCGAAGGACCTCGAGCTCGACACCAAACGATTCTCCGCGCGGCTTCTCGCTACGCATATCTCCAATCTGAAGAACGAACTCGTCGGACCGGAAGAGGCGGTTGTCGCAGCCGATCAGGATCCGGCCGAACTTCCGCGACTGATCGCCAAGGTCTACGGCCACTACCAACAGCGGCTGCGTGCGGCGAACGCACTCGACTTCGACGATCTCATCGGTGAGACCGTCGCGCTTCTTCAGGCGTTTCCACAGATCGCCGAGTACTACCGCCGCCGCTTCCGTCACGTGCTCGTCGACGAGTACCAGGACACCAACCACGCGCAATACATGCTTGTGCGTGAACTGGTCGGTGGAGCCGGCGAGTCCGACCACGCCGTTGCCCCGGCCGAACTGTGCGTCGTCGGTGACGCCGATCAGTCGATCTACGCGTTCCGCGGAGCCACTATCCGCAACATCGAAGAGTTCGAACGCGACTACCCGGATGCTCGGACCATCCTTCTCGAACAGAACTACCGTTCGACGCAGAACATTCTGTCTGCGGCCAACTCCGTGATTTCCAAGAACACCGGCCGACGAGAAAAGCGTCTGTGGACCGATTCGGGTGAAGGCGAACTGATCGTCGGCTACGTTGCAGACAACGAGCACGACGAAGCATCGTTTGTCGCCTCGGAGATCGATCGGCTGGTGGACCAGGGCGAGACCAAGTTCGCCGACATCGCGGTGTTCTACCGGACCAACAACTCCTCGCGCGCGCTCGAGGAGATCTTCATTCGACTCGGAGTGCCGTACAAGGTGGTCGGCGGCGTTCGCTTCTACGAGCGCAAGGAAGTTCGGGACATCGTCGCGTATCTGCGCGTCCTCGCCAACGAGGACGACACCGTGAGCCTGCGACGCATTCTCAACACGCCCCGACGCGGTATCGGTGATCGAGCCGAAGCCTGCGTCGCCGTGCACTCCGAGCATCGCAACATCAGCTTCGCCGCCGCTCTCCGTGACGGCGCGGAAGGCAAAGTGGCGCTGCTCAATACGCGGTCACAGAAGGCCATCGCGTCGTTCCTCGAGATGATGGACGGGCTGCGGGCCCTGCTACCGACAGCGGCCGCCGACGAGGACGAACCGTTCGAGCTCGGTGACATCGGTGAGGTTGCCGAGGCGGTGCTCGAGCGCACCGGCTACCGCGCCGAGCTTGCGGCGAGCAGCGATCCGCAGGATGGCGCGCGACTCGACAACTTGAACGAACTCGTCAGCGTGGCAAGGGAATTCAGTTCCGACGCGCGAAACGCGGCCGGGCTGATCGATCCGGACGACGAGGAAACCGCAGCAATGCGTGAAGGTGAACCCGATCCGGGTTCGCTTGCCGCCTTCCTCGAACGGGTATCGCTTGTCGCCGACGCCGATCAACTGCCGGACTCCGACGACGGCGTCGTGACCATGATGACGCTTCACACCGCCAAGGGCCTCGAGTTCCCGGTCGTCTTCGTCACCGGTTGGGAGGACGGGCAGTTCCCGCACATGCGCGCCCTCGGCGATCCGGCGGAGCTGTCCGAAGAGCGTCGACTTGCTTACGTCGGCATCACCCGTGCCAGGCAGCGCCTGTACCTGACGCGCGCGATCATGCGTTCGGCGTGGGGGCAACCGATCCAGAACCCGGCGTCGCGGTTCATCCAGGAGATCCCGGAGGACCTGATCAACTGGCGCCGTGAGGATCCGGGCACCGGTGGCGGATTCGGAAGCGGCAGGCCGGGTTACGGCAGCGGAAGCCGCTACGGCAGCCAGGGCGGCCAGGGATACGGCGGCGGGCAGAACTACGGGGGAGGGTCCGGCAAGGCCGCGTCGACTCCCAGTTTCGGGGCCGCGCGTGGCCGCAACAACGTTCTGGTCCTCGCCACGGGTGACCGCGTCAGTCACGACAAGTACGGTCTGGGCACCGTGTTGGAAACCAAGGGCACTGGCCCCACCGCGACGGTCACCATCGACTTCGGTAGCGCGGGCAAGGTGCGGTTGATGCTCATCGGCGGTGTGCCGATGGTCAAGCTGTAGAAGACAGGCAAAAACTTCCGGCCCGTACCTGGAAAGGTGCGGGCCGGAAGTTTTTCATCAGAAGCGTTGGGCTTGCGATCAGTCCTGCTCGACGCCGAGGCTGATGCCGCGTGAGGCGAGCCAGGGGAGGGGATCGATCTTGTTCTCGCCGGCGAGATGAACCTCGAAGTGAAGGTGCGGGCCGGTGGAGAAGCCGCGGTTGCCGACAGTGGCGATCTGGTCGCCGGCCATGACCTGCTGACCAACCGTGACGGTGGACGTGTCGATGTGGCCGTAGACGGTGATCGTTCCGTCTGCGTGCTGTAGGCGTACCCACATGCCGAACCCGGAAGCCGGACCTGAATCGATGACCTTGCCGTCGGCGACGGCGACGATGGGCGTCCCGATCGGGGCGGCGATGTCGACGCCGGCGTGCAGGGTGCCCCAGCGGGTGCCGAAGTTGGACGTGAACGTGCCCACTGCCGGCAGGACGAACAGCGGGCGACGGGCAGCGGCTTCGCGTGCTGCGCGCTCGTCACTGAAACGCTGGCCCTTGGCAAGCAGGTTGCTGAACTGGGAGAGGTCGGTCGGCGCTGCGACGTTGAGGACCTGCGGAGCGTCGGCCTCGGTGGTGGCTGCCGTGGAGGTGGCCGGAGCGAACTGAGCGGCCTGCGGTTCTGCGGTGGTACCGATCGCGGAGGACTCGTTGGCGAGTGCAACTTCCGAGTGGTCGGCGGCAGAAGAGGAACCGTCGTTGACAACTGCCTGGCCCGCGGCGACAACCGCGCCGGCTGCAACTGCCAGAACGGCGGCGCGGCCCTTGAGAGCGGAGGGAGGGGTGGGGAGTCGGTGAGCACCGCTGCGGCGAACCGGAGATTCGACATCGACTGTCGGTGCGGAGGAGGCGTAAGTGGGGGTGCTGATCACGTCGGACTCGACGAACTCGTGAGAGTCGGAATCTGACGACGTGGAGGATGAATTTCGAGTGAACATATCGGTAGAGATCTCAGAACTTTTGGTCTCGGTGTAACGCCTGGCCGAGTGCGTTGGATAAGTGGTCGTGACCTCGTCTGGAGCTGAGTTCGAGAACCTACTAGCGGTGAACTGGCTGCGGTGATGCATATGCCGGTTCTCTCCTCGAGTTCGTGATCAGCCCGTGACTTAGACCGACTGACGGTAACGAAATGATTGCGATGGGCGCAAGCCGTAGCGGAAACCTGTCCGATTATGTGACGTGCCTCACAGCTTGACCTGGGAATATGTCGATCCGGGCAAAACGGACGAATCATCTCGTTTCGTGATCGCGCGTGTCACAACCGGATCACCGGTCCATTCAGGCACTACCGTCGATCGAGTGTCCACAACACCTGGAACTACGTCGCAGGCGCGTATCGACGACCCCGGAGTGAAGTCCGGGGCGCCACTCGCGGCGGTAATCGGACTGCTCGGTGCCGTCGGAGTGGCAGCCAGTCCCGTCGTCGGAGTCGGGAGTGGCCGCGGGGTCGACACGACGGGGGCTCTTGCTTCCGCCGCTCTCTTCGCTGCCGTCTGCACGATCGTCGTGCCGCTGGTTGCGGTGCTCACCTCGGGGCGCAGGCCCGCCTTCGCAGGTGGACTCCTGGCAGGTATCGGCGCGGTGTCCCTCGGCGCGGCGATCCTCGACGTTCAGTTGTTCGTCGACGCAATCGATGCAAACCGCTTGGACCTTTTCCGTCCGATTTCGGCGGGTTCGATCGATGCGGGTCCGGGCGCTTATCTCGCGCTCGCGGGCCACGGACTTCTTGTGGTGTCCGGTGTCCTCGGCTTCATGGTCGTCCATCGTGAATCGGAGCGGGACGGATACGGCAGCGCTCGCGCCGCGGAATTCGACGGGCGATCGGTTGGCGGGCGGATCGGTGGGTGGCCGACAGCGCTGCTGATTCTGGCCGCGGTGGTGTTCGTGCTCTCCCTGTTCGGTCCTTCCTTCAGTTCGCAGGATCCGATCTTTCTGGTCAAACCGCTCGTCGACTCGGCGGCGGCCACCGCCGTCGGTACGGGATTGGTCGGCGTCGCGGTACTCGTTGCGGTCGCGGCGGCATTGACGTCCATCTCGCTACCGGTGGGCTGCGGCGCCCTGATCGGTGTCGGTCTCGGCGCACTCGCAGTCAGTGGAACCAGGGTGATGGCTGGGTTCGCGGCCGGCGATCGGATCGGCGTCGGTTCGGGATCGGTGGTCGGGGCGCTGGCCGCCGTGGTCATCGCCGTGATCGGAGTTTCAGCTCCCTACCTCGCATCCAGGCGTGAAAGAGATGCGATTCCCGCTGAAAGTGTGGTTCGCGCACCCGCGAAGACGACAAAGGGTGCGCTGAAAGCGGCGATGGTGGCTCAGTCCCGGGCGGCGCAAGCGCGGGTGAACAGACTTCACCGCGTTGCCGGTATCGGCGCAGTTGTCACCGCAGCAGTGGCGGCCCTGGGGGTGGCACTTCCGGTCCTGTCGTTGCCGGAGAACATCCCCGAACCGTCCATGCTCTCGTCTCGAGTTGTCCTGCTCGCGGCTGCTGTACTGCTGGTCGCCGGTCTGGGCTTGTTCGCCCCGGGCCGCGCCGCGGTGGTGCGGCCGGCCGTCGGCGTGTTGTGGACCACGGTCGTGATGGGAGTCGCCGCTGTCATGCAGTCGGCTGTCATCGCCACGGACGTACCGGGCGTCGGGTTGGGGGCCGGTGCCTTCGTGCTCTGCGGCGCGGCTTTCCTCGCTGCGGCGACGGGACTGCTCGTCTGGCTGGCGGGAAGCGCCGAGCGTGAGGATGTCGACACGTCGGTAGGTGGCGGTTCGCGAGGGCTGGTGCTTATCGTCGGTGGGATCGGCGCCGTCGCTGTCCTGATCGGAACCGCGCTTCCCCTCTATCAGGGCGACGCCTATACGGCGGCCTCAGTTCTGGAGTGGCCGTGGGGAATTGACGTCTGGGGTCAACTGCTCGTCGGCGTCACCGTCGTGATCGCCGCTGTGATCGCAGCGTCCGCGCGGCCGTCGCGGGGCGCGGCATTGCTGATCGGATCTGCCGTGGCAGCTCTGGTGTACGTCGGTGAGTGGCCACTCACGTCATCGCGCATATCGGACGCAACCGTGGGGGTGGGTGCGATCACAGCGGCCACGGGCATAGTGTTGCTTCTCGTTGCAGCGTTCTCGAGCGCAAGAATCAGTGAGACTGATGCTTGACAAATTCGGTGTGGCCACCTTGCCGAATCGGTGAGGCGTGCCTCATCGGGCAATTGCGCGTGACTTGGGCCACATAGCATCAATGCGGGCGCAAACCGAACGCGGCAACTGGTTAAAGTCCAGAACAGACCCGCTCCTACCCCTCGAGCGGGTGACAACGCAGACGAGACGGTGAGCAGATGGATCTCTTCGAATACCAGGCGAAGGAACTCTTCGCCAAGCACGGAGTGCCGACTTCGGCTGGACGTGTTACAGACACAGTCGCCGGCGCACGCGAGATTGCCGAAGAAATCGGTAAGCCCGTGATGGTGAAGGCACAGGTCAAGGTAGGCGGCCGCGGCAAGGCCGGTGGCGTCAAGTACTCGCCCGACGTGGATGCCGCAGTGGCAAACGCCGAGGCAATCCTGGGCCTGGACATCAAGGGCCATGTCGTCAAGAAGCTGCTGGTCGCAGAGGCAAGTGACATTGCCGAGGAGTACTACATCTCCTTCCTGCTCGACCGCACCAACCGCACCTACCTGGCCATGTGCTCGGTAGAGGGTGGCGTCGAGATCGAGGTCACCGCCGAGGAGAACCCCGACGCTCTCGCCAAGATCCCCGTCGACGCAGTCAAGGGCGTCGACCTCGCGTTCGCGCGCAGCATCGCCGAGGCAGGAAAGCTGCCCGCAGAGGTGCTCGACGCAGCGGCCGTGACGATCCAGAAGCTGTGGGAGGTCTTCATCGGCGAAGACGCACTCCTCGTCGAGGTCAACCCCCTCGTTCGTACGCCTGACGATCAGATCCTCGCCCTCGACGGCAAGGTCACCCTCGACGAGAACGCAGCGTTCCGTCAGCCCGGCCACGAGGCATTCGAGGATCGCGACGCTACCGATCCCCTCGAGCTCAAGGCCAAGGAAAACGACCTCAACTACGTCAAGCTCGACGGTGAGGTCGGAATCATCGGCAACGGCGCAGGCCTGGTCATGTCCACGCTGGACGTCGTCGCATACGCCGGCGAGAACCACGGTGGCGTCAAGCCCGCCAACTTCCTCGACATCGGCGGCGGAGCTTCCGCTGCAGTCATGGCTGCCGGCCTGGATGTCATCCTCAACGATGCACAGGTCAAGAGCGTGTTCGTCAACGTCTTCGGCGGCATCACCGCGTGTGACGCAGTTGCCAACGGCATCGTCGGCGCACTGAAGACCCTGGGTGACGAGGCCAACAAGCCGCTCGTCGTTCGCCTGGACGGAAACAACGTCGAAGAGGGTCGTCGCATCCTCGCCGAGGCCAACCACCCGCTGGTCACGGTCGTCGCAACCATGGACGAGGCCGCCGACAAGGCCGCCGAACTCGCTCACGCAGCGAAGTAAGGGACTCACAGAACAATGGCAATCTTCCTCACCAAGGATTCAAAGGTCATCGTCCAGGGCATCACCGGCGGCGAGGGCACCAAGCACACCGCTCTGATGCTCAAGGCCGGCACCCAGGTCGTCGGCGGCGTCAACGCTCGCAAGGCCGGCACCACGGTCTCGCACGTTGCAGCTGACGGTTCCCCTGTCGAGCTCCCCGTCTTCGCGACGGTCGAAGAGGCAATCAAGGAGACCGGCGCAGACGTCTCCATCGCATTCGTTCCCCCGGCCTTCTCGAAGGACGCCATCGTCGAGGCCATCGACGCGGAGATCCCGCTCCTCGTGGTCATCACCGAGGGCATCCCGGTTCAGGACTCCGCTTACGCTTGGGCGTACAACGAGTCCAAGGGCAAGAAGACGCGCATCATCGGACCGAACTGCCCCGGCATCATCACCCCGGGTGAGGCCCTCGTCGGCATCACGCCCGCCAACATTGCAGGCACCGGCCCCATCGGCCTGGTCTCCAAGTCGGGCACCCTGACCTACCAGATGATGTACGAACTCCGTGACTTCGGCTTCTCCACCGCCATCGGCATCGGCGGCGACCCGGTCATCGGAACCACCCACATCGACGCCATCGAGGCGTTCGAGAAGGATCCCGAGACCAAGGTCATCGTGATGATCGGTGAAATCGGTGGCGACGCGGAAGAGCGTGCAGCCGATTACATCAAGGCCAACGTCACCAAGCCGGTCGTCGGCTACGTGGCAGGCTTCACCGCTCCCGAAGGCAAGACCATGGGCCACGCCGGCGCCATCGTCTCCGGTTCCTCGGGAACTGCTCAGGCAAAGCAGGAAGCTCTCGAAGCTGCAGGCGTGAAGGTCGGCAAGACGCCGTCCGCCACCGCTGCTCTCGCTCGCGAGATTCTTCAGTCCCTGTAAGGGGCTTCGCCCCCGTGCGTGGTTAGGGAGTCTCCGGACTCCTTAACCACGCACAGTGGTATCGACCCACATCGACCCGGCAGGTTCCAACTGCCCCGCACCGGATGTGATGGATGCGACGATCGAATCGAGATCGTCGGCGTCACCGGCGGCGAGCGTCATCACCGCCTTCGATCCATACGTAGTTCCGAGCACCGAGACGCCCCGCGCTCTCAGCTCCGCTTCCACCCGACCGGCCTCTGAGTGCCGGATCGCCAAAGTGCGCAGGATCTTTCTCTCCCTGGCCACAAGCTCGGCCGAATCGAGAGCCACCGAGACCGCTCCCGAATATGCGCGGACCAATCCACCGGCGCCGAGCTTGATTCCGCCGAAATAGCGCGTGACGACAACAATCACATCGACCAGATCTCGAGACTTGAGAACTTGAAGCATCGGCACCCCGGCAGTGCCGCCCGGTTCACCGTCGTCGTGTGCACGTTCGACGCGTGAGTTCGCCTCGTATCCGATCACGAAAGCCGAACAATGATGGCGCGCATCGGGATACAGCGATTTCTGCTCCGCGACGAACTCCGTGGCGGCTTCGGCGTCGTCTACTCGGTGAAGCGCGGCGATGAATCGTGAGTGCTTCACCTCGGTTTCGACGACGTGGTCGGCGCCGGGCGCGAGGGTGAAGGGCATCTGCCCATTGTCTCCTGTCGGTGTTAGCGTGCGAAGTCGAGACACATACGCTGGTAACCATCGAAGACCGTCTACGAGGAGAAGTCATGACGTTCACGCCGCAAGGGCCCAGCTTCGGGCCACCGAATCAGCCGGCAGCGGGCGGTGGAACCAAGAATCTCGGATTCATCCTGCTCATCGCCGTCGCGGCACTCGGCCTGATCAATTTCCTGCTCGGTTTTGCGCCCTTCACGTCGATCAGTGGAAGCAGCAGCGGCATCGGTAGCGGCCTGGATACCAGTTCGAGTTTCTTCGAATCGAGCATCTACGGCCTCGGATTCGTTTTCGCCGGCGGTGTGGTTGCAGGCGTCTCGCTGCTCCCGAAGCAGTCGTATGCAGGCATTGCCGCAGCGCTCACCCTCACGGGTTTCTTCGCTTTGGTGTTCGCCGCGTTCTCCGTCGGTACCAGCGACTACGTCGACATCAGCCTCGGTTGGGGCCTGATCATCGTGCTGATCCTCTCGTTCGTGCAGACCGTCGTCGCAGTCGCCGCGTTGTTGTTCGAGATCGGAATTCTGAAGGCGCCCGCGCCCCGACCGGTAGCTCAGCAGTACGGTCAGCAGCAGCCTTACGGCCAGGCGCCGGGGCAGGCGCCCGGTCAGCCACAGGGATACGGACAGGCTCAGTACGGCCAGCCTCAGCAGGCTCAGCAGCCGGGCCAGTACCAGCAGAATCCGCAGTACGGGCAGGCGCAGCAGCAGGGATACGGGGGAGCGCACGCCGCCCCCACAGACCCGACCGCTTCGCAGCCTTACGGCCAGACTGCGCCTCCCTACGGTCAGAACCCTGTGCAGAATCCCGGACAGACCGACTCGTCGGCCGCGACGACGTCGTCTTACTATCCGCTGACCTCTCAGCCCGCGAGTCAGCCGAACCCGAGTTACTCGTCGGATCAGTTCACCGCTCCACGCGGTTACGGCCAGCCGTACAACCAGCAGCAGACTGGCTCGACCGAGCAGCCGACGGGCTTCGAGCCGCCTACTTTCGAAGCGCCGACGCCGTCTGCGGAACCTGACCAGGGCAGCAGCGATTCCGCGGCCGAGACCAAGGTCTTCGGCTCGCAGAACCCCGACGAGCGTCAGCAGTAGTACTTCTTCGTTTCACGAACATGAATGTGGCCTCCGACCCGCTGCGGGTGGAGGCCACATTCCGTGAGCCCGACGGCGCGCCTGAGTGCGCGGCGCACTGTCGAGTGAAACCCTCGAGGGGATGAGTTCTTTGATTGATGGCACCCGGTCCCGTCCCACGTCCTCACGACCCGGACGTGGTCGTACTGGCAGCGGCCGCGTCGGCGGCGGTCGCCCGGGACCGAACCCGGACCTGGCACGCAAGTTGCTGACCGTCGCCTTCCGACCGTCGGGCCTGACGATGCTGCTGATCGCGGCTGTCGTCGTGGTCACTTTGGTATCGGCGAGCAGCGACCTGACCGGAACCTTCGGCGCCATTGCCACCACCTGGTTGGTCATCCACCAGGTGCCGGCGACTATCAGCGGCGTCCAATTCGGTGTACTGCCATTGCTTCCGACGGCCGTCATGATGTGGGTGGTTGCACGCCGATGCGCGTCGACTGCGGTGCACACCGACTCCCGTGACGACACCCTCCGCCTGGTGGGGGCGGCAGTAGCCGGGCCGTTGACTATCACGGCAATCGCTCTCGCCGTTGTCGCCGACGCCTCCGCGGCAATTCCGCTGTCGAGCCCCAACACGTTGGCCGCTTTCGGCTGGGTCGCCGGGATTCACCTGATCGCCGCGTCCGTCGGTGTTGCTGCTGCGCACTGGGATCGCGTCGTCGCCGAGATTCCGCCGTGGGCATCTGCCGCTGTTCGTCCGGCCGCGGCCGCGTCGGCAGCGCTGCTGGCTGCGGGCGCCGTGGCCGTCGTGGTGTCACTACTCGTGTCGTGGTCGACGGTCGGTGACCTACTCGCACGAGGCAACGGGTTTGTCGGCGTGCTGGGATTGACGGTGTTGTCGCTGCTCTACCTGCCGAACCTCGTGGTCGGTGCAGCCGCGGTGATGACGGGATCGACGGCCGATTTCGGAAACGTCTCCATCAGCGTGTTCGGCAACATCGGTGGAGATCTGCCACCCTTGCCCCTTCTCGGAGCGGTTCCGGAAGGCGTCGCCGGCGGAATCTGGCCGGTGCTGTTGGTCGTTCCGGCTGCGGTGGGTGTGATGCTCGGCCGTGATTGCGCTCGACGCATCGCCGGGCAGGACAGTGTGCTCGCAGTGCTGACGGCAGCTGCCGGTGCCGGCGTCGTCATGGCTCTGCTTGCCCTTGCTGCGGGGGGAGACCTCGGGCAGTTCGGCACCGTCGAGGTCCTGTGGTGGGGCTTCGGTCTTCTGACTTTTGCGTGGCTGGGATTGTTCGGAACCGTCTCGGCGCTGTTCGCGATGTGGTTCTCGCACCGCGGACACATGAAGGACGAGGTTGCGCCGCCGACGGCTGAACCGGCTCGAGCATCCGAGCCCGAACTTGCGATCACGGCCGCGGCCACAACGGATGGCGAGGACGACGAAAACGCCGACGAAGTGCTCGCCCAGGAATCTGCGGTGGTAGTGACCAAGGTCGTCGAAGCCGAAATTGTCGAAGAATCAGGCGAACCCGTGCAGGTAGTGACAGAGGAAACCGTCGAGATCGAAGTAGTCGACGCGGAGGTTGTCGCGGCACCCGAGGCGGACCCCACAGCCGGG
The DNA here is from genome assembly GCF_001445685.1 of Rhodococcus sp. KB6. Lineage (NCBI taxonomy): Bacteria > Bacillati > Actinomycetota > Actinomycetes > Mycobacteriales > Nocardiaceae > Rhodococcus > Rhodococcus sp. KB6. The sequence goes on from NZ_LNAK01000043.1 coordinate 806,204, forward strand.
GCCGAGCCGGAGACCGACCTGCCCTCGAAGCCGCAGGAGTCCAGCGACTAGGCTGTCATGCGGCCGATACTCCGGCCGCATCATCTTCCAGTTCTCAGGAGTAGTGCGCTGACTGCCTCGGCCGACAATCCGCAGCCGACAATGCCCGACAGGGTCCAATTTCGCGACTCTGTCGCGCGGGTAGTCGTACTCGCTTCCGGCGCGGGAACCCTGCTGACTTCGCTGATCGACGCTTCGCATGCCGAGGGATACCCCGCCGAGATCGTTGCCGTCGGTGTAGATCGTGACTGCCTCGCCGCCGAGCACGCTGCGGATTCGAAGATCCCGTCCTTCAAGGTCTCGATCAAGACCTACGAAAATCGTGCCGCCTGGGACGAGGCGCTGACAGCAGCAGTGGCCGAGTACGAACCCGATCTCGTGGTCAGTGCAGGCTTCATGAAAATCCTCGGCCCCAGCTTTCTCGAGCGTTTCGGCGGCCGAATCATCAACACTCATCCCGCGTTGCTGCCTGCCTTTCCCGGCGCGCACGCGGTTCCCGACGCTCTGGCGTACGGCGTGAAGGTCACCGGTTCCACGGTGCATCTCGTCGACGGCGGAGTTGATACCGGGCCGATCTTGGCGCAGGAAGCTGTGCCGGTGCATGACGACGACACCGAGTCTTCGTTGCATGAACGCATCAAAATTGTGGAGCGACGGTTGTTGGCGGACGTCATCGCCGCTGTTGCTACGCGCGGAGTGGTTTCCGATGGACGAAAGGCCGTGATCCCCAGTGAGTGAACGCAAGGCTGTGCGCCGTGCACTTGTCAGCGTCTACGACAAGAGTGGTCTGATCGAGCTGGCCACGGGCCTGCACGAGGCCGGTGTCGAGTTGGTCTCGACCGGTTCGACCGCGTCGAAGATCGCCGACGCCGGAATCCCCGTGACCCCGGTCGAGGCTCTGACCGGATTCCCGGAATGCCTCGAAGGCCGTGTGAAGACGCTGCATCCGCGCGTCCACGCCGGCGTTCTCGCCGATACCCGCAAGCCGGATCACCTCGCTCAGCTCGAGGAACTCGGCATCGCGACCTTCGAATTGGTTGTCGTGAACCTGTACCCCTTCACCGAGACGGTTGCCTCGGGCGCTAGCCCGGACGAGTGCGTCGAGCAGATCGACATCGGCGGCCCGTCGATGGTGCGTGCTGCAGCCAAGAACCATCCGTCGGTTGCCGTCGTGGTCGATCCGGCTCGTTACGCCGACGTCCTGACTGCCGTTGCCGGTGGCGGATTCACCTTGCGTGAGCGCACTGTGCTTGCGGCGCAGGCGTTCCAGCACACTGCGTCGTACGACGTCGCGGTTGCGAGCTGGATGACGAGCACGATCGCCGCTGACGAGGACGGTTCGCTGTTCCCGGCCTGGGTCGGTGCGACCTGGAACCGCAGCGCTGTTCTTCGCTACGGCGAGAACCCGCACCAGGACGCTGCGCTGTACGAAAACCCGTCTGCGCCTGCAGGTTTGGCTCAGGCGGAGCAGTTGCACGGCAAGGAGATGTCGTACAACAACTACACGGACTCCGACGCAGCGTGGCGCGCAGCGTACGACTTCACTGATCCGGCCGTCGCAATCATCAAGCACGCCAACCCGTGTGGCATCGCCATCGGCACCGACATCGCCGACGCCCACCGCAAGGCGCATGCGTGCGATCCGGTCAGTGCTTTCGGTGGTGTGATCGCTGCCAACCGCGAGGTCACCGTCGAACTGGCCGAGCAGATCGCCGACATCTTCACCGAGGTCGTCATCGCGCCCTCGTACGAAGACGGAGCTGTCGAGGTTCTGCAGCGTAAGAAGAACATTCGTGTTCTGAAGGCAGCCGCTCCGACCGCTACCGGAATCGAACTGCGTCCGATCTCCGGCGGTACGTTGCTCCAGCAGCGCGACGTCCTGGACGCCGACGGCGACAACCCGGCCAACTGGACCCTCGCCAACGGTGAGGCTGCCGATGCCGAGACTCTCGCTGACCTCGAATTTGCTTGGCGCGCCAGCCGTTCGGTGAAGTCCAACGCGATCCTGCTGGCCTCCGGCGGTGCCTCTGTCGGCGTCGGCATGGGCCAGGTCAACCGCGTCGACGCAGCGCATCTGGCTGTTCAGCGAGCCGGTGACCGCGTCGTAGGTTCGGTTGCAGCTTCGGACGCGTTCTTCCCGTTCCCTGACGGTCTGCAGGTGCTGCTCAACGCCGGCGTCAAGGCTGTTGTGCAGCCGGGTGGTTCGGTTCGCGACAACGAAGTGATTGCCGCAGCCAAGGAAGCCGGTGTCACTCTCTATCTGACCGGTGCGCGCCACTTCGCGCACTGACCCCTGCGTCGGTAGCGGGCCTCGACTCCTCAACGGGAGTTCGGGGCCCGTTCTGCATTCAGGCCGCCCGGGTGTTTCAGGCGGCGCTGCTGTGGGTGCCCTGGAGTTCGCGGGGTGAGCCGGTGATGACGACGCGTGAGGCTCCGCGACTGCGGATCTCGCTGATCAATGCGCCGAGGGTAGCTTCGTGGGCCGCATCGGAGTGTGAAAGATCCAGGGTGACGGCGTATCCGGTGAGGTCACCGGGCAGATCGACATACGGCGGCGCGATGGACAGTTGGTTGACTCGAAGTTTCATGTGGTGCTCCTGCGTGTGAAAGGTAAAAGAAAAGGCACCCGAGGCGTTTGCCCTGGGTGCCCGAGAACGAATCCGGTGAAACTGGGGATCATTCTCGGGGTACACCGCGCTTGTTGCCCATGTGCTTGGCCGACATTGCGGCCGAAAAAATGTGCTTGTCTGCGGTGCAGCTGCGCCACGAAGGTACGGATACGACGTGCGGGTGTAGCGACATGATGTCCGTTCCTTTCTGTGTGGCGTTGCTGGTTAATGGATGACCGTACAGCACGGATCGAGGGTTCGCACCAATAAAAAGCGCCGCGAACGTAAACTCCGGGTGACTTCTGTCCCCAGGTTCGCTGGATTGAAAGAGTCTTCATTGCAGGTCAGGCGTAGAAAGCAGAATTCCCTCCGCGATGGTTCGCGGAGGGAACTTTCTACCTGAAAAAGAGGACGTTCGGTCTGTACGTGATCAGGAGAACGAACGGACCCACGCTGTGAAGGGCTCCGAGAACTCTGCCGAGTACGGAAGCGGCGCGACGTAGTCGGCACCGGTGGACTGTTCGTCGCCGATGTCCTTGAGTACGAAGTTGGCGTTGCGCATCCGCACGGAAGTCAGCGCTGTATGTGAGAGCGCGGCGTCGAGTGCCGCGACATCGGCGGGAATGACTTGGATGTCCTTGTCCGAGCAGCTCGTGAGAACGGGCATGCCCGCCGGTAGCGCCGCCACGAGCGCAACCGGGTCCAATGCGTCTTCCTCGGCGAGTGCCTTGG